>JAVBUF010000040.1:0-113769 GCA_031555615.1 Lachnospiraceae bacterium
GCAGCAACGACAGCTAATGGCGGTGTATTGAATGTTACCGGAAGTGATTATGACACCAGCGTTAAAGCAACTGTATCCACCATCAAATTTGCGTTGAAGTCTATTTCTACTCAGCGTTCCGATTTGGGTGCTGTACAGAACAGATTAGAGCATACTGTAAACAACCTGAAGAACGTTGTTGAGAATACCACAGCAGCTGAATCAGCTATCCGTGATACTGATATGGCAACCGAAATGGTAAGATTCTCCAATAACAACATTCTGGAACAGGCCGGTCAGGCGATGTTGGCGCATGCTAACCAGTCTAACCAGGGAGTGTTATCACTGCTGTAATAAAGTAAGCAGAAAAAAAGTGTTGTTAGAATACGGCAAGAGGCTGATGAAAATCAGCCTCTTTTTCGTGTTAAAAAAATTTTAAAAAAGGTATAAAGTATTTCAGAAAGTTTCCGATATAATATACAAGTAAAGCAATTACTTAATAAAACCGGTTAAAAGTTGTAACAAAAACTAAAAAAATAACCATCGCAGGGAAAGCGATATTTACTTCAAGGAGGAATCAAACTATGGTAGTACAACATAATCTTACGGCAATGAATTCTAACAGAATGTTAGGTGTAACAACGGCTTCACAGGCAAAATCAACCGAAAAATTATCATCCGGTTACAAGATTAACCGTGCCGCAGATGATGCAGCGGGACTGGCTATCTCCGAAAAAATGAGACGTCAGATCAAGGGTCTTACCCAGGCAACAGCCAATGCTCAGGATGGTATCTCCTGTGTCCAGACAGCAGAAGGTGCATTGAACGAAGTTCATGATATGTTACAGCGTATGAATGAGTTGGCTATTAAAGCGGGTAATGAAACACTGCAGTCCACCGATAAAGAATATATTCAGTCGGAATTGGAAGCATTAAAAACAGAAATTGACAGAGTTGCGGAAACAACAACTTTTAATGAACAGAAGCTGTTGGATGGAAGTTTCTCAGCAGGAAAAAAGGTACAGGTAGGAGCGGAAGTGTCTTCTCCCAACCAGATATCTATAACGGTTGATCAGATGAATTGGAAATCGATTACAGGTGGAGCGGGTGCATATGGAGTTACGGCAGCAAGTACAGCAAATGGCGGCGTACTTGATGTTACCGGAAGCGATTATGATGCCAGTATTAAGGCAACTGTTTCCACAATTAAGTTTGCATTGAAAGCTGTATCTACACAGCGTTCTGACTTAGGTGCTATTCAGAACAGATTAGAGCATACAATAGCCAACCTGTCCAACGTTGTTGAAAATACCACAGCAGCAGAATCAGCTATCCGCGATACTGATATGGCAACTGAAATGGTAAAATTCTCTAATAACAACATTTTGGCACAGGCCGGTCAGTCCATGCTGGCACAGGCTAACCAATCAAATCAGGGTGTATTGTCCTTACTTGGATAATGGTGATAAATAGTGCAAGGGTTAACAGCATCCGTAAACGGATGTTGTTAACCCTTATTAAAGTTATATGTAAATGAAGTCGGAGGTGGCGGATGCGAAATGATGATATGCGAAGATTGATTGCCGGATTACATAAAGAAATTGATGTGTTGTTAGAGCAAAGGAGTAGGGAAGCGTATATTGGCTTGCTGGAACTGCTTGAACGGACATGGGAACAATTATTCAGTAAAGATATCGGTTTGCAGTGTATATGTATGTTTGCGGATATATGGCGGATGGAGGTTGTCAAAGGGGAACATACGATATTAGAAGATGTGACCAGTGTGGAAGAAGCGATACAAAAGTATCGCACCCTGCGTTTTGCACTGCTGCGACTGGCGAATGATCTGCCGGTGGAACTTTGTATAGAAGGAATGCAATATATAAGTGATGTGCAGCTGAGCAGTACAGCTTTAAATTATCTATTGCCCTTAACGGTTGAAGATGAAGCTAAGGTGCTTGCAAATATTGAAAGAATCAGCAGGGAATACACAAGCTAACAGTTGGAGGAAACATGAACGAACATAAAATATGCTTTATTATCTGCAGCAACAACGATTTTTATCTTACAGAATGCTTCCATTATCTCGCTAATTTAAGAGTTCCGGATGAATATATAATCGAAACGCTGGTAATTCCCGATGCCAAGTCGATTGCCGCCGGATATAATGAAGGGATGCGGGCAAGTGATGCCAAATATAAAATATATCTTCACCAGGATACCTTTATTATCAATCCTGATTTTCTTCAGCATATTCTTGATATTTTTCATGCCGATGCAGAAATCGGAATGATCGGAATGATAGGAGCTGAACACCTGTGTTGGGACGGCGTTATGTTCCATGAGAAAAGGATCGGCAATTTTCACCGGCTTGAAAAGATGATTGCCAATGGCGCCCAACTGGATATTGAAATAATTCACGACGGATATGCGCAGGTTGAGGTAGTAGATGGACTAATGATGATTACACAATATGACATACCATGGCGGGAGGATATTATTAACGGCTGGGATTTTTATGATGTGTCCCAGTGTCTGGAATTTCGTCGGGCAGGTTACAAAATTGTGGTTCCTGGGCAGCAAAAGGCATGGTATATACATGACTGTGAGATTCCCAGCTTTTGGAATTATGAAGCGGCCAGAAAAAAGACCCTGGCGGCTTATCCTGATTTTTTTTCGCCGAAAAAAAGCTTCTTTTACTGTAATACGGATGTGATTAAATCACAGCACCTGCCGTGGGGGTTAATGGAATTGGGATATGAAGTAAGGATTGACAGCGGCGAGGCGCATGTGCAGGATTATGATGAGCGGTCTAAGGATGAATTTGCAGAACGTTTGAAGGTTCATATGTGCGATTACGTGATTAGTTTTAATATGTCTCCGGAGATTGCCCAGGCTTGTTATGAAGAAGGCGTTCCCTATATTGTCTGGTGCTACGATTCGCCTTTAAAGGAGCTGCATGGATGGTTTGCGGCATATCCAACCAATCATATTTTTGCAATGGATAAAGAGGAAATAAAAAGGCTGGAATCAAAGAAGATTCCGCATTTGCATTATATGCACCTGGCAGGTAATGTGACCCGGATGCAGGGGTTGATCATTGAGGCGGGTGATGAAGAAAAATACGGACATGAAGTTGCCATGGTAGGCAGTATGTATGATAAAGGTAATTACGAAGATTTATTGCCCAAAGAGGATAATCACATCCGCAGAGAAATTTTGTCATTTGTTAGTGAACCGGTAGGTGACTGGCGCAAAGATACAATCATATTAGACCGGTTGTCAGATGAAACAGTTGCTTATCTGGCTAATAACTATGCAGATGCACAGAAACAATTCAGCATGGATAACCGGCTTTACTATGAGGCGTTATTGGCTCGGGCGATAGCCCATGAGGAGCGAAAACTGGTATTGGGGGAACTGAGTAAAGATCATAGCGTGTATTTATATACCGGGAGTACCAAAGGAATTCCGGAAAAGGTTCATGTTATGGGAACAGTGGATCCTTATGTGGAAGCACCCAAAATATTTCACTTAAGCAAGATTAATCTGAATATTACCCTGCGTTCTATTCAAACAGGAATCCCCCAAAGGGTTTTTGACGTTATGGCTGTGGGCGGATTTATGATGAGTAACTATCAACGGGATTTGGAAGAACTATTTGTACCGGACAAAGAAATCGTTCTCTTTCAATCGATAGAGGAACTGAAGGACAAAGTAAATTATTACCTGCGCCATGAAAATCAACGGTTTAAGATTGCAGTTGCAGGATACCATAAGATAAAGGAATGCTATTCTTTCCCTAAAGTGCTGGAAAAAATCATCAGCATTGTGGAAAAAGATTAAGCAAGCCCCAAATCGTTCAGACGGTTTCGCGCCGGTTGGAAATTTCCGCACTTTTTATAATACATAACGGCAATTTCCATATTATCCATTTGGTCATAGATAAGTGCAATATGGTAGCAGGGCAGAAAGGAATTAGTGCCCTGCTGTTTGCCTTCGGGCATGGTAATGGCTTTTAAGAACTCTCCCAGGGCCTTGACCGGTTGATTGTTGGCCAGATAAATCCGGCCCATCAAAAAGACAAAGTCGGTCAATGTGGAGAATGAGTCATAGATGCCGGCAAAGGAAAGTGCCTGTTCATTTCGACCGGTTTGCAACAAAGACTGCCCATAGGAGACCACCATGGTCTGGACATATTCCAGAGACGGATTCAGGTCAAAAGATAATCCCTGGGAATACCAATTGCAGGCCTCTTCATAATTGTCGCCTGCGACATAAGTTTGTCCCAGCTGGAAATATAGATAAGCATCATCAGGAGTTTGGGCAAGTGCAGCCATCAGCAGGTCGATGTTTCTTTTGTTTTTGCCGGCAATTTTCTCGGGGGTTCCGATATAGCCGGTATGATAAACTTTCAAGGGAATATCAAAGGAAAACAATTCCCTGACAATAAGAGGAGTGACCTGTTCGTGAATGGAACCGGTATAATGATAATGTTTTCGAGAATAAAGGCGGACCAGCTTAGTAGTATAAAACCCTTGCTCTCCGCCGCTGGGCATGGCATTTTTAATTTCCAGGCAACCTGCATACTCTGGATAGAGTCTAATCAGGGTTAGTATTTCCGGCAGGTTGATATCAGTAATATACTCGTCACAATCCAGTGAAAGAATCCACTGGTTGCTGGCATGGGAAGCGGCAAAGTTTCTGGCCGCACTGAAATCATTAATCCACTGGAAGTCAAGCACCTTAGTGGCGTATTTGGCGGCAATTTCTTTGGTTCGGTCAGTAGAGCCGGTATCGGTTACAATGATTTCAAAGCCATAAGGGGAAAGCTTTTGAAGGCATTCTTCAATATTTTCTTCTTCATTTTTAGCAATGATGCATACGGAAATAGGAGTCATGGATTCTTTCCTCTCATAAGCTTTACATTCTGTTTGTTATATTTTATTATAATAGATAGTAAAGAAATCTGCAATGTTAAGATAGAGAGGGGTTATTGTGAAATTACAGTATTTTAACGGAGGGCTGGGAAACCAGTTGTTTCAATATATATTTTACCGGTATTTTCAGCTGCATTCCAATGATGAGATTTGGCTGGATAATATGAAGTTTTTCAAGGTACATGAACATAACGGTTATGAACTGGAACGGATATTTGGAGTCCATCCCAATCTTATAAGTAATTTTTTTGATGAAGATGTGTGGGGGTATATGGTGGACAAAGCAAAACGAGGTGAAGGTGATCTGTGCCAGCAGTTGAAGGATATGGGGGAAGATATCGCGATGGTGGCAGAAAACGATCATTTTGCCTTTGACGGTAAAGTGCACCGCATTCCCTCCAATGGCTATTATCCGGAAATCATTGAGCTTCCGGGGAATATTTATTATTTTGGTTATTGGATTGCCAAAGGGTGGTTTGAGAAAATCAGACCGGACATTATGAAAGAACTTTCTTTCCCGGAAATCACCGATGCGGGAAACTTGCGACACTGCGATATTATCCGAAAGGAAAGGACTGTTTCGATGCACATCCGCCGCGGGGATTTTTGTAAGTTGGGATGGGAGCTGCCGGAACTTTTCTATCGGGAAGCGATGGAAAAGATGACGACTCATATGCCTGGTGCCATGTATCTGGTGTTCTCGGATGACATTCAGTGGTGTAAAGACAACTTTAAAGCCCTGGGACTGGAAAAAGCAGGGGACAAGGTTGAGTTTGTTACGGGTAATGAGGGTGAACGCAGTTATGTGGATATGCAGCTGATGAGCATGTGTGAGGGAATGATTCTGGCTAACAGTGCATTCAGCTATTTTGCGGCACTTTACAATAACAGGGAAGATAAGATTGTCATTAACCCCCTTGGGTTCAGAGAGGTATAATTTTGTTGAAGAGTATAATTATATATGATTCTAAAGAGACTGCGGCGGGAATGGGAGAGATTGTGCTGTTTAAGAAGACCTTGCTGGAACATGATATACAGGTCGAAATGTTAGAAATTCATGGGGAAAGTCCCAATCATGAGTACTATTTTGAAATTCTCAGACAAGATCCGGATATGGTTTTTACTGTAAATTTTGCAGGGTTTGCCATGCGTACCGATACAGGAGAGGCTGCATTTATTAATCTTACCTGCAGGAGTGCTCATCTTATTTTGAATGATAATGATAAGGAATTTGAGCAATATCTTTCCGGGAAGCTTAGTATTGCCATGTCTTTTTATTGTCGGAATGATAATATATATGATAAGCTATTTGCTAAATATCAGGACATTCCTGAATTAAAGAAAGTATCCGAATGGAAGGAAATCGTGGAGGATATGCTAAATGAATGAGAATAAGATGGATTTTATCGCAGCCTTTAATAACGAAAGATTCTTTGAAGAATGTCGCTTTTATGTCGAACAACTGAATTTTCCGCAGAATTTTGAAGTGGGAATGTTGGGGATCACCCAAGGAAAATCTATGACATCAGCTTATAATGAAGGGATGCAGGCGTCAGATGCAAAATATAAAGTATATTTGCATCAGGATGTTTTTATTTTAAATAAAAATTTTATTTATGATATATTGGAAATATTTCGCAGTGACAGTTCGGTGGGAATGATAGGTGTAATAGGCGGAGCGGGTTTGCCGGAAGATGCAGTTTATTGTGATGAATGGAATATTGGCAGGGTAAAGTCGGACAATGCAACGAATAGGATAGAATTGGAACTGAGTCAGCATGCAAAATATATGGATGCTGATGCCATAGACGGAATGATTATGATTACTCAATACGATATTCCGTGGCGGGATGATTTGTTTCAAGGATGGGATTACTATGATATATCTCAGTCGTTCGAATTCAGGAAAAGGGGATACCGGATCGTGGTTCCTTATCAGAAGGAGGCTTGGTGTCTTCATGACTGCGGGATGAGTAAACTGCAAAATTACGATCAGGTACGAAAGGTTTTTTGCAAAGAATACATAAAAAATTTTCGTGATGAGGATTTCAAAGAGCGTCCACTGGCTGACCCGGTACAGGCTGGGCGGCTTGAAATAATCAGAGACAAGCTGGTCTGGCTGTTTGACCAGAGAGAAATGGCAATGATAAGTGATGTGCTCAGAGAACTTAGTGCTTTGGATCTTCGTCAGACAGAACTGCGAATTATGAAAAATGTATTTGAAATCTATGATATGGAGATGGAAGATGAGGCGCGTGATTATGTGATGTTTACCGATTGCTTCCGCACGTGGCAGCAGATTTATGAATTTTATATAGAAGTGAAGTTTTTGTTAAGGAGGATTGAACAGGGGTATACCGGAGAAGAGCATGTAGGTGCACTGATCAGTATGGTGCGTGAAAAAAAACTGTCACAATGGGCATTATTAGTGATATCCAAGCGAGCGGTATTTGAATGGGAAAAGGTGATGACTTTTTTGGTAAGTCAGGTGCCGGAGCTTTGTGAAGAAAAGTACGCTGAAAAAGGACGCACGATGAATATAGCAATATCGCTTAATGACGGATATACTAAATATGCTTGTGTGCTGCTTACCTCGGTGCTGAAGCATCATCGTAATTTGACAGTTTGCGTTTATGCGCTGCATCAAATAGGAGGATTGGAACCATCAAATAAAGAAAAATTAAAATCTGTCATGGAAGAAGGAAAGGGTGAAATATTCTTTTTGGAAGTAGACGCAGCTCCCTTTAATGAGCATTTTTTCATAACTGAAATGTGGTCAGTTGAATCTTATCTGCGTTTGGCATTACCGGATGTACTTCCAGCAAATGTTGAGCGTATTTTGTACTTGGATATTGATATGATTGTTAACGATAATTTGGAAGAATTATATTATATGGATATCGGTGAGAATTGTATTGCGGCTTGTAAAGACATGGGGTCAGGCATTCCATTCAATGATATACGAGATGATATTTTCAAGGAACACTTAACGAAAGAAGGATTTGTTTATTTTTGTGCTGGAATGATGCTGTGGAATGTGACAGAAATTAAGAAAAGAGTAAATTTAGAGAAATTTTGGCAGGTATCTGAGCAGTTGGAAAATAAACTGTTGGCCCCGGATCAGGATTTGTTGAATTATATATTTTGGGATAAAGTAATCGCAGTGGATGCCATACGTTATAATGCGTTTTCCTATTGCATGAAGTGGAGTGGCGTAGATTATCAAAGAATAAAGCAGACCAGTGCAATCGTGCACTTTTCCGGTCCAAAGCCATGGAGCAGCAAGCAAGGGAAAGGATTTTACAGCATTGAGCGGTTATGGTGGGAATATGCCAGATTGACTCCTTATTATATAGACTTTGTGGAGGACTTGGGAGAAGAAGGTGAGCTGCTGTTGCGGCATCTTTTGGGATATGATCCTCAAGCAGTGGCGGGTCAGCAGAAAATCAAGGAGAGTGTGGCTGATTGATAATGAAGAGCTAAAATGAGTTTTTGTCAATATATATAATCGTATTGCATGCACTATAAGAGGCGGATGTTGACGTAAAGACAAAAATATGCTAATATTTAAAAATATTGAAAATTGTTTTGTTAATAACGGAAATGCTGATATGAGTGAGAGGTAATTACTTTGAGTATAAGTAGAATATTAACGAAAGAAATGGAGAAGAGTGGTGGCAAGGCTAAGTTGGTAAAGGTACCTGCATCTAAGAGACCCACGGCAGAATCACTCAGAAAGCTAGAGCGGGAAATATCTGCACAGATAAGTGCAAATGAAGCCATGCGCAGCAGAAGCATGCAAAACGCATCTAGAATGTCAGGAAGATAGTGCAACTTATGCCGAGTGATTTTCATGTGGAAATCACTCGGCTTTTTAACTATAAAGAATTGAGATGTTTGTGCCGATATATAATTCATAATAATATCTGAAAATCTATTCACATACCGATCACATATCAAGGAAGAGATGTATCATGGCAAGGAGGCTGACATTCAAAAGAAACCCCCATTTTGCCATATATTAACAGGAGCAGCCGATGAGAAAGATTAGAAAAGAGCAGCTTTGCGAGATGATTGATACCCTGAAGGATGCACACAAAGAGATTTTAGGGCAATCTGCGGAAGCTATATGTAATGTATTGGCGGATTGCCAGGAGTGTGCTGTTGCCATAGGAAATATGATAGAAGAAAGCGAGGGAGACGGACAAGTTACCGTATCTCTTTTAGTGCAGTATTGTGAAATGCTGTATCGAATCAGTGTCGCAGTGGGAGAAGGGCAGGAATGGAAGGTCCTGAATGGTGAAACAAAAAGCCTGCTTGGGCAGATACAGGGCAGTATCAGGCAGGATATTCGAGATTCCTATGAAATTGTTTTTCTGCCTTATAAGGCGTCTATGTGGGATTCTATGGAAAGTATCTGGCTGGCAGCCAGGGAAGATAAGAGATGCAATTGTCATGTGATCCCAATCCCTTATTTCGAAAAGGATAAGGACGGTAAGGTAAATGAGATGTCATACGAAGGGGATAAATTCCCCCGGGAAGTTCCGATTACGGATTATCAGAGTTATAGTCTGCAGGAGAATCATCCGGATGTCATTTATTTTCATACGCCCTTTGATCAATACAATTATGTGACGTCGGTTCATCCGGCGTATTATTCCTATGAATTAAAGAAACATACGGATATGCTGGTGTATGTGCCTTATTTTATTACGGTGGGAGGAATGCCGGATGCCCAGATGGGGGCTTCGGCTTATCGCTATGCGGACCGGATTATTCTGCAGAATAAGGAGATGCTGGAAGATATGGCGAAGGAGATACCGAAAGAAAAGCTGGTGGTATTGGGATCGCCTAAGATTGACCGGATGATTAAGCTGGAAAAGAATAAGCCGCCGATGCCCGAGGAGTGGGAACGATTCATAAAGGGGCGCAAGGTAATCTTTTATAATACCAGTATCAGTGATTTGCTGAAGAACAGTGAAAAAGAACTGGCGAAGATAGAAGATGTATTTAAAACTTTTCAGGAGCATCAGGAGGTGGCGCTGATCTGGCGGCCCCATCCTTTAATGCGTCCAACGCTGCAGTCCATGCGGCATGAGCTGCTGGATCAGTATGATAAGCTGGAACGGTGGTTCGTGAAAGAAAAGATAGGAATATTAGACAAGACACCGGATGTGAATGCAACGATTGCCCTTTCGGATGCTTATATCGGGGACGGAGGATCTTCGGTGGTGCATTTGTTTGGGGTGACGGGGAAACCGGTGTTTGTGCTGAGCCAGGAGGTTTATCCGCATGTGACGATGGAGGAGAGAGCTTCTGTAGCTATATGGCGATGGGCTAATGAAGGAGATGATATTTGGTTTATAGCAGATGGATATCATGCGATATGTAAATTAAACTTAAAAAGTGGTGCAATAGAAATTGTGAGTACTATTCCAGAAACAGGGTGGGATTATCCGTCACAATATGTGGGGCTTTTTAAATATAAAAACAAGATAGTAACAAGAACAGCAAAGGCGGATATGCTGTGCGAGTATGACCTTATAACAGGTATGTTCCGGAAGTTTTACTTTAAAGATCAAGAACGAGCAGAAAAAAACACTTTATCAGGAGGAGTTCAGTATAAGCAATATATTTACTTCGTCCCGCAAGGTTTTGAAGCGATTGTATGCTATGATGTGGAAACGACCGAATTCACATATTATGATGAGTGGATTGTGGATATGCGGAGAGCCACAAAGACGCCCGAAGAAGGAAAAAATTTGTTTGGTTGGGGGAGTGCCATTTATCAAAATCAGATAGTACTTCCTTCGGAAACCAGTAATAAAGTGCTGCTCTTTGATATGGATACGGCAGAATACAGTATTCGGGAAGTGGGAGCAGAAAGCAATGTTTACGTTAAGATTATCTGTGGAAAACAGTATTTTTGGCTGATGACTTCGGGTTATGCGGTGGTGCGATGGGATATAGAAACAAATCAGACGGAGAATTATGACAAGTTTCCTGATGGATATGAAGCAAATGAATTTCCTTACGCTCATTGTGAGGAGATACAAGGATCTTTGCTTGGATTGGGTAAAAGAAAGAAAACTTCCTTAAAATATAATAATGATGAAAAAACAACAGAGAAAATGCTTGATTTGCTTCCTTATGAAGAAGGAGAATATTTATCAGCATATTATAAAAAACCCGAAATATATCGATATATAAGATTAATCAACGAGTCGAAAATAGGCGGATTTACAACCTACGATGACAGCTTTTTTACGCTTCATCTGCTAAATGGAGCTTATCACAAGTATCCTTTACGGTTACAGCACGATTACGTAAAGGAAAATATATGTAAACATTTAAAAAGCAAATTTTCTAAATGCGGTACATTTCCTTACATATGTTTTGAAAACAAGTCAATTACATTAGATATGTTTATAATTTATGAGGAGAGCACTTGGCATAATAAGGGTGAACAGATTAAGAACTATATGGAAATCGCAGAGAATATGGATGGAACTAGTGGGCAGAGAATTCATGGCTATATAATGGGACAAATAAACTGAGAAGGTGCGAGAAGTGGTAAAATTAAATGCTAAGATGATTGTCGAAGAATTTATCATTTATGAGGCGAGACAATAAGATGATGTGAACGGCTGATTGAAATATTTGGAAAGCTATATTCTTATGAACGTAAAACAGATACGGTTAGTCAGGAACAGATACAGGCTAGAAGGAGCTGCTATGAAGAAAATTATTACATATGGTTCATTTGATTTGTTTCATGAAGGTCATTATCGGCTTTTGCAAAGAGCGAAGGAGATGGGGGATTATCTGATCGTTGGGGTAACTACCCAGCAATATGATGAATCCAGAGGAAAACTGAATATAGTAGACTCGCTAGATGAACGGATTGAAAATGTAAAAAAAAGTGGATTTGCAGATAAAATTATTGTAGAAGATCACTCGGGACAAAAGGTAGAGGACATACAGAAGTATGGAATTGATGTCTTTGCCATAGGTTCAGACTGGCAGGGAGCATTTGATTACCTTAAGGATTTTTGTGAAGTGATATATCTGGAGCGGACCAAAAATATTTCATCCACATTGCTGAGAGAACGAAAGCATCCGATTATCAGGATTGGAGTTATCGGTACGGGGAGAATTGCGGAACGCTTTATACCGGAAGCGAAGTATGTCAGCGGCATAACCATATTCAGTGTGTATAATCCCAATGCGGCAAACGCACAGCGGTTTGCACAAAAATTCGAATTAAATGCTTATTCGGATAATTTGGAACAATTCCTGAATGGAGTGGATGCGGTATATATTGCTTCTCCTCATGAAACTCACTACGATTATGCAAAAACGGTACTACATCACGGAAAGCATGTGTTGTGCGAAAAGCCGATGGCCTTGAAAAAAGCACATGCAAAAGAACTGTTTGAGATAGCACGGGAAAAAAGGTGCGTATTGCTTGAGGCAATAAAAACAGCTTATTGCCCTGGATTTGCACAATTGGTAGGAATAGCAAAAAGTGGGGCGATTGGTAAGATATGTGACGTGGAGGCCTGCTTTACGAGAATTACCCCGGCGGGAATCAGAGAAACCATTGATTCGGAATATGGAGGCGGTTTTTTGGAATTTGGAAGTCATACAATGCTGCCTATTTTTAAGATGTTAGGGACCAGTTATAAGGAAGTGCGTTTTGACAGTATATTGGCAGAAAATGGTATCGACTTATATACCAAAGCCACTTTTATATTTGATCAGGGAATGGCTTTGTCTAAGAGCGGTGTGGGAGTCAAGTCAGAGGGCCAGCTGTTGATTGCCGGTACCAAAGGATATATTTTGGCAGAGTCGCCGTGGTGGTTGACTGAATCTTTTGAAGTAAGGTACGAGGATTCGACCAAGAGAGAAAAGTATTTTGTGAAATTCTTAGGTGAGGGTCTAAGGTATGAAATCAGTGATTTTGCCTATATGATTAATGGACATGAAGATCGTTCTTTTCGATTTACAAGAGAAGAATCCGTGGCGATGGCAGACACCATGGAGAGATTTCTCCGGAAACGAGAAGAAGAAAGAAAAGTTAGGAATCAGAATTCGGGTGTAAAAATATGGGCACACAGGGGGTGCAGTTACAGCTATCCTGAAAACACATTAGAAGCATTTGAGGCGGCATGCCTCATTCAGGGGCTGACCGGAATTGAACTGGATATTCAATTGAGTAAGGATGGTGAGTTGGTAGTTATCCATGATGAGACCATAGACCGGACTACCAATGGCAATGGAAAAGTTAAGGATTACACTTTGGAGGAATTAAAGAAATTCAAAATTGCCTATTTTAACGAAAAAGGTGAGAATATCGGAACGAAAATTCCCACGATGCGAGAGACGTTGGATCTGATTGCTTCTCATTGTAGGAAGAAAGGTCTTTTGATCAACATTGAACTGAAGAATAATAATGAACCATATCTAGGCATGGAGGAGAAGATAATAAAGCTGGTAGAAATATATGGGCTGGAAGAGTATATCGTTTTTTCTTCTTTTTCTGAGGAATCTTTGTGGCGTCTAAGGGTGCTGGATCCGAGTGTCAAGATTGGAATTTTGAAAGGCAAACTATCAGATTGCTTAAGGGTAGCAGAAGAGCAAGAAAGAGTAGCGATGCACCCTTCTATAGATGGAATAGATGTGGAGTTGCCCAAGGGCAGCACCCCAAAAGTGATACGGTGCTGGAATGGGTCGGAACCCTTTTACAAACAGCAAAATCATGTAAAGAAGATCTACGATTTGCTTTATGCAGGAAAAAGAGGGGTTACGGATTTTATTACTAATATACCGGAAGAGTATCTGGGAAAATGAAGAAATATCAAAATACAATCTAAGGTTTTAAAAGCAGAGAATCACATTATCAATTAAGGAATATATTATGATTGAATTAACAAAGGCACAGTTGAGAAATTTGCAACTTATTGAGCTGGATCTATTAATGGAAGTAGATAGAATATGCAAAAAATGTGATATTCATTATACCATCATTGCGGGTACTTTATTGGGAGCTGTTCGGCATCAGGGATTTATTCCATGGGATGATGATGCGGATGTTGGGTTGCTAAGAGAAGAATATGAAAAATTCTGTAAGGCTTGTGAAACGGAGTTGAATCCTGCGAAATACTACTTTCAGGATAACAGGAATACACCCGGATATCGCTGGGGATATGGTAAGTTGAGAAGAAAAAACACCCTATTTTTACGCGAATATCAGGAGCATATGCCATATGAACAAGGAGTATTTATCGATATTTTTCCAATGGATGGAATTCCTGATAATTATTTACTAAGAAGTATTCATAATTTTCACTGCTTTTGTATCAGAAAAATATTATGGTCAGAAGTGGGTAAAATAGCAAGCACCTCAAAATGGTTAAGAGTATGGTATTCTTTACTGTCTAAAGTTCCAGAAAAGATGATTTTTAAACACTATTCAGGCTTTATTCAGAAGAGTAATAAAAAGGAAACCGGACTAGTTAGAATGCTGTTATTTCCATCCCCGTCAAAGGAGTATGGTTATCACAGAGAATGGTATATACAAGGAGAGGATATCCTGTTTGAGGGGGTGATTTTGCAGGGAATGAGGAACAGTGAAGATTACTTAAAGTTTACATATGGTAATTATTTGCAGCTACCTCCGGTAGAAAATAGAAAAGTACATTCTGTTAGTGAAATAAGATTACTAGACCATTTAGATGAAAAGGAGTAAATATGCAAGCCATTATTTTAGCAGCGGGTATGGGAAAACGGTTAGGAAAACATACAAGAGATTGCACCAAGTGTATGGTTTCTGTTGCAGGTATTCCTTTAATTAAAAGATCTATAGAAGCTTTAAAAACAGCAGGTATTAGAAAAACGATAATTGTAGTTGGATACCAGAGTGAGAAACTGGTGAAATATTTACAGGAAAATACGAGTGGTATGGACTATGAGTTTGTTTATAATAAAGATTTTAGAGATACTAATAATATCTATTCCTTATTTTTGGCAAAAGAGCATCTGATGAAGGATGATACAATATTAATGGAGTCTGATTTGATTTATGATTCTGAAATTATTATTAATCTGCTGGAAGCGGAGAATAAGAATATGGTTACGGTTGCCAAGTATGAGCAATGGATGGACGGAACGGTAGTCTTATTGGATAAAGAAAAGAATATAATAGAATTTGTGGAAAAAACAGAATTTGAGTACCAGTATGCAGATAATTACTATAAAACCGTCAATATTTACAAATTCAGCAAAGAATTCTCTGAAAATCTATATATTCCATTTTTGGAAGCATATATAAAAGCATATGGAAAAAACCAATATTATGAGCTTGTGTTAAAGGTTCTGGCGCATGTGCAATATTCAAAGATGAAGGCTTTGATTGTGGAAGAACAAAACTGGTATGAAATAGATAATGTGCAGGATTTGGAAATAGCAAATACCATCTTTGCCAATCCGGCAAAACAGTTCCATGCTTATGACAAGCAATTTGGTGGTTTTTGGCGATTCCCAAAGTTAAAGGATTTTTGTTATTTGGTAAATCCTTATTATCCGCCGGTCAAGATGGTGGAGCATATGAAATATTTTTATGACGTTTTATTGAGAGAATATCCATCGGGATTACGCATTCAAAATCAGAATGCTGGAAGACTATTAGGGGTAGATGAACGTTTCCTCTTGGTTGGAAACGGTGCGGCAGAGTTGATTAAAGTTTTGGGTGAGATAATAGAAGGTCGTCTTACAATACATATGCCTGCATTTAATGAGTATGTTCGTTGTTTTTCAAAATGCCAATTACAAGAAATTAGAAGCAGAGATTATGATTTTCAAATAAATGAAGAGGCTTTATCGGACAGAATAAATGGGACGGATAGTATGGTAATAGTAAATCCGGATAATCCAAGTGGAAGTTTTTTGGAATACAGTCATTTGATTCATATTATATCTGAATGTAAGAAAAAGGAAGTTATCTGTATTATTGATGAATCTTTTATTGACTTTGCTGATAAGGATATTCGTTACACGTTGTTACAAGATGATTTGCTAAAGGAATATGACAATTTGATTGTAATAAAAAGTATCAGCAAATCTTATGGAGTACCAGGATTAAGGTTGGGAATTATGGCGAGCTCCAATGAAAAAGTATTGGATGCGGTCAGACATAAGCTACCAATTTGGAATATTAATTCTTTTGCGGAATATTTTTTGCAGATACATGATTTATACCATGAAGATTATATAAATGCTTGCAATAAAATAGCATATCAAAGAAACCGATTGGAGGAACAATTGAAACAATTGGATGGGATAGCTGTATTTCCTTCGCAAGCCAACTATATCATGTGTAGAATTGAAAACGGTGTTTCCTGTAAAGAAGTGGCAAATGAACTGGTAGAGAAATGGCATATATTGATAAAGGATCTATCAGAGAAAGATGGTATTGAAGGGGAGCAATATATCAGAGTTGCAGTAAAAAATCAGGAAGAAAATGATTTGTTGATAGAAGCGTTAAGTAAGGTGCTGCAACGTAAAGGAATACCGCAATGAAAGTTTATTATATTGCCAATTATGTAATTCTAGAAAAATAATAAGAGGTAACTGTATGTTGCGCAGAGCCGAAAAAGCTGAAAGAAAAAAAATATTGGAGTTTATCCGAATGGATATAACGAAGGGTGTTTACTTATATATTGATATCTTTCACTATGGAGTGAATTCTTCTGAGATAGAAGTATGGGTAGCGGAAGAGGCGGGAAAGTATTTGCTGGTGGCAATGAAATACTATGAGAGCATGCAGATTTTTTCATTAGATCATAAATGGGATATGGAAACCTGCTTGCAATTGATTGGTAATGAAAAAATTTTGATGATTTCAGGAGATTATACATTAATACAGCAATTATACCAAGCTGAAGCGCAGGCAGGTTTGTATGATTTATCAGAAGGATATGTTTTTCATATAAATAATTATAGAAAATTTAGTTTTAATGAAAAAATCGAGTTGGGAAAAAAAGAAGATATGCAGGAATGTGCTCAATTGATCTGTATAGATGAAGTCTTTGCCTCAAATTATACCATTTCCGGTTTGCAAAAACAATTGGAGGACCGAATAGATTGTGGTATGGGTCGAAATTTTGTGATTAGGGACCAAGGTAAAATAATTGCACATATTGCTACCTATGCAGAAGGGGATCACATTGCGGTAACCAGCGGTTTGGTGGTACACCCCAAATATAGAAACAGGTCCTATGGAGTCCTTATTGAGAGTTATTTAATAAATCAGTTAAGGGAAGAAGGATATGAGGTTTATACTTTTGTAGTAGAAAAAAAACGGGCAAAATTATTGGAGGCCATGGGAGCAAAACTCTGCGGGAAATATGGTAAACTTAATAAAAGGAGATAAATAAATGAAGGAGTTGGATTATCCCTTTGATGGTTCTTACTTACTAAAAAAAAGAAAAAGTTTAAAAAAAAAGCTTATGGAGCAAAGCGATGAATGGATAAATGTTAATGTTGCCTTACTTTGTGGTTCAACAGTTGTGGAAATCAGGGAGTTATTGGAGCTTTTTTTATTAAACGCAGGTATTAAGGTGAATTTTTATGAATCAAGGTATAATCAATATTGGGAAGATATAATGTTCGGAAGTGATGAGCTGGATGAATTCAAACCTGATCTGATTTGGATTCATACCACATCAAGAAATATAATGAATTTTCCGGCATTAACAGATTCAAAGCTGGAAATTGATGATAAATTGAAGGTAGAGTATGATAGATTGGAGCAATGCTGGGAAAGAATAAGAGAAAAATATAATTGTACGATTATTCAGAATAATTTTGAGAGGCCTCTTAATGTGATTATGGGGAATCAGGATATTTGTGATTATCATGGAAAGAGTAACTTCATAAGTAGGCTTAATCAAAAAATTTACGAGTACTCATGGGAACATAAAGAGCTAGTTATTCATGATATTGACGGTCTGTCTGCAAGATATGGACTTGATCAATGGCAAGAGCCAAGGGATTGGTATCTTTATAAATATGTCATGAACCGCAATGCCATTCCTTATGTATCATTTAATTTGAGTCTTATTATAAAAGCAATTCTAGGGAAGAACAAGAAAGTTTTAGTTTTAGATGATGACAATACTCTATGGGGAGGTGTGATTGCTGAGGACGGATTGAAAAATATAGAGTTAGGCATGGATAATAGTGCCGGTCAAGCTTTTGGTGAATGGCAAAAATACTTATTGGAACTGAAAGAGACAGGAGTTCTATTAACACTTATGTCAAAAAATGAAGCAGGTGCAGTTAAGGAAGTTTTTCAGCATCCAGATATTAAAGTGCACAAAGAAGATTTGGTATATATTAAGACAAATTGGAAAGATAAAAGTGAGAATATTCGGGAAGTAGCAGAAATTTTAAATATCGGATTAGATTATTTTGTGTTTGTAGATGATACTTCCATGGAAAGAGAGTTAGTTAAAAACAAATTACCGCAAGTTGCCATTGTCGAAGAGTCTAAAGCAGAACGTTTTATACAATATATTAGAAATTCAGGATTTTTTGAAATCAATGGAGTAACAGCAGATGGTTTAAAAGTTAATCACATATATATAACTAACCCAAAAGGAGGAGCGTTTGATAAGCCGTTGGACTATAATGGTTATATGAAAGATCTTAAAATGCGGGCAACTATAAAAAACTTTGAAGAATTATATTGTAATAGAATAACACAACTAATAAATAAAACAAATCAGTTTAACTTGACTACAGAACATTTTACAAGTAATGAAATTATGAAAATTACAAATTCCAAGAATTATGTTAGTATTTATGGCAGATTGAATGACAAATTTGGAGATAATGGTATTGTCAGTGTACTAATAGCAGAGAAAAAGCAAGATATCGCTGAGATTTTGATATTTATCCTGAGTTGTACAGTATTTAATAGGGGAATGGAATACGCTATATTTAATACGTTTGTTGAGAAATGTAGGAAAGAGAATTTACAGTACATATATGGAAGATATATTCCCACCATAAAAAATCACATGGTAAGTGATTTATACGACAAATTGGGGTTTACTAAAACCTCAGGGGATAGCACAAACGGTAGTGAGTGGAAAATAGAAATAGCAAAATACCGGCCTTTTAATTCTAATATAAGTATAAATGGAGAAGAGTGATGGAAAGAAGAGATGTTTTTGAAAAATTAAAAGTTATTTTTAGGGATCTTCTGGATAATGATGATTTGGAGATAACTAGAGAAACTACGATGGATAGTTTGGAAAATTGGGATAGTGTGTTGCATATGACACTGATAGCAATTTTAGAAGATGAATTTTCCATAAATTTTTCGTTTAAAGAGATTCAAGAATTATATAGTATCAATATAATAGAAGATTCCGTTATGGAAAAATTATCTTAAGAAATTTTGACGCAGAAAATAGTAGGTTGTGAAACACTAAGTAAATAGTATGCGGAAATGGAGTAGTGGTGAAATTTATATATAACAGAGAAGATATATGGACACATCTATGCAGGGTGATTTCAATTGAAAAAATTGAAAAAAGCATTGAAACTTTGGCAGAGAAGGATAAACTTGTATGTGCCTTTGGAACAGGGAACATAGGAACCGGAATTGGAATGGAATATGTAAATATTTTTGGAAGAACAATAGATTTTTTTTGTGATAATAATTCTCAAAAATGGGGAACGGAAATTATAGATGGAATCAAGTGCATATCGGTTGAAGAATTGATAGCTAAAAAAAATGATGTAGTTTGTTTTGTTCTGTTGGGTTTATTTGATATTACGGAGGTGTGTGAACAGTTAGTGCGATTGGGCATTTCAGCTATTATTCCATATAGTCAGGAGACTATGTGCTATTTTCAAAAGAATCATTTTTATTCTTTTGATATAAAAAGAAATGTGAAAATGCCTTTAGTTGAAAATAAAGAAAAAACAGTAACCTCAATACCGGAGCGAGGAAGTGCGGCGGAGAGAATTGCAGTTTATACTTGTATAACTGGTGGATATGATATAGTGAGGGATCCGGAATATGTATCTGAAAACTGTGATTATTTCTTAATAACGGATCAGAAGATGGAATATTCCGGTATGTATACCTGTTTGAACATTAATGATTTTTTGCCTCAAGACATAAAGGATAATCGTAGAAAGAACCGTTATTGTAAAATGAATCCCCATAAAATATTTCCACAATATAACTATTCTGTTTATTTGGATGGAAAGATACAAATAACAGGAAATATTCTTCCTTTTTTTAAAGAAATTGGAAGTAGTGGTATAGCAGCTTTTAGAAGTATATATACCAATGATATTTATGAAGAGGGAATTATGTGTGCTAATAAAAAGCTGGATAAATTAGAAGTAATGATGAATCAGATAGGAGAATATTGGGAAGAAGGTATGCCTTGTGATACAGGTGCAATAGAGGCAGCAGTGCTGGTGAGGAGACATATGGACAAAAATTGCATTGAGATTATGGAGGCATGGTGGGAAGAGGTAAAAACTAAATCGGAGAGAGATCAGATATCACTGCCTTATGTACTTTGGAAACGAGGATTTGGGATAGAAGATGTGGGAGAGTTGGACCCAGAATATTATAGAAATGGAACACTAAAAGTACTTAAGCATAAAGTTCCGAGGGAAATTGACCGGGCTTAAAAGTTGGTATTTTTGAGAGGAAGGTCATATGAAATATAAAGATTTGGAAACAGCATCTAAGAAATGGAAGGGACAAGTATGTCTTTTTGGAATGGGACTGATTGGGAATACGTGGGGATTGGACATCATATCTCTGGCTGGGTTTCATGTAAATTTTTATTGTGATAATCATTTAAAAGAGAGAAAAGAGTTAAATGGTATTAAAGTTATATCTCCGGCAGAGCTATATTTGTTGGGAAATAGTGTGCTGGTATTCATAACTGTATCATATAAAAACCAAAGTATAATCAGGAATCAATTGGCAGAGCAGGGCATTGAAAATATTGTGGCAGTAGATAATCTTTTTTTACAGAGTTTTATCGAGAGTGTTGTAGATACTGATGATATAGAGACAAAACAAAAGTATGGCATTGTGGTTGATGATGAGTTGTTTTTGGGAAGGCAATTTGAATATCGTCTTGGGCATAAATTAAACTTGAAGGAGCCTAAAACATTTAATGAGAAAATCCAGTGGCTGAAAGTACATAGCAGAAATCCAGATTATATCAGGATGGTAGATAAGTATGAAGTGAAGCAATATATAAAAGAAAAAATAGCAGATATTAATGTGATTCCCACAATAGGAATATGGAATTCCGTTGAAGAAATAGAGATTGAAAGTCTGCCTGATAAATTCGTGATTAAGTGTACACATGACTCGGGAAGTACAATAATATGTAAGGATAAATTAAAGTTTAATTGGCAGGCAGCAAAAATGATTTTGGATAAAAGTATAAAATTTAATTATTATTGGGCATCAAGAGAATGGCCTTATAAGAAGGTTGTGCCTCGTATTATAGCAGAAAATTATATAGAAAATAATACCGTAGAGCAAAAAGAATTGGTCGACTATAAATTTATATGTTTTAATGGACAAGCAAAAATTGTGTTTGTCTGCACACAAAGATTTACCGGTAAAAAAATACATGTGACTTTTTTTGATAGAGAGTGGAATGAATTACCTTTTGAGCGTCATTACCCAAAAGAGCAGATTCCCCTAAAATGTCATAATAAATATAGCGAAATGCTGCAGATTGCAGAAAAGTTAAGTATTGGTCCACTTGTAAGAATTGATTTCATAGTATCCGACCAAGATTTTTATTTTGGAGAGATTACATTTTATCCAGGCGGAGGAATGGAAGAATTTACCCCAGACAAATATGATGAACTGCTAGGTGAGTGGATTACACTTAGCTGTTGCAATAATTAAGGCATTAGTGATGTCAATGTCTAATTGAAAAGAGGCAGATATAAAATGAAGAAGAATTTATTTTTTATGGGCGATGTATGTTTTGGATTTAACAATAATGAAGTAGATGATAAATATGCAGAAAATTTTATGAAAGACATAAGGGGAGAAATAACTGACAGTGATTACCTTGTTGCTAATTTAGAGAACTCTTTAACTGACTATACTGTGCCTATAAAAAAAATTGGTCCGAATCTCCGCGGAACCCCACAAAATATTGCTTTTTTACAAGCGGCCGGAATTGATTGTGCGATATTGGCAAATAACCATATTGGTGACTTTGGGGTGCAGGGAATTGAACAGACAATTACACAACTTGATCAATTCAAAATATCTTATGTGGGTGCAGGGAGTAATATTGAGGAAGCATATGAGCCGGTCCGTGTCTTGCTAAGTGAAGCTGAAATAAGTATAATTGCCGTTTGTGAAAATGAGTTTGGCATAGCAGGAGGAAATGAAGCGGGTGCGGCCGGTTATCATGCAGAAAAATTAAAGCACAAAATAGTTATTGAAAAGGAAATGAATCGAAAAGTAATTGTTGTATATCATGGCGGAAATGAGTTTTGTCCCCTGCCATCGCCAGATATAAAAATGAGATTACACCAAATGGCAGATGCTGGCGCATCAGCAGTTATTTTAATACATACACATTGTCCGGGTGGATATGAAATATACAATGAAGTACCTATTTTTTATGGAATTGGTAATTTTTGTTTTTACAATGATAATATAATAGATCCAACGTCAACATGGTTCTGGGGGCATTGTGTTCGCTTATCTATTGAAAATAACAAGATAAAGCATGAAATCTACCCGTACCATTTAGACAAATTGGGTAAAGAATTGAGATTGCTTAAGAGGGAAGAAGAAGCGATTTATTTAAACTATATAAATAAATTAAATGAAATTATCAAAAATGATTGCCATATTGAAAAGTATTTTTTTTATTGGTGCACCTTAAGGGGGATGCGCTATGTAGATTTATTGTATGATTCAACACAAACGTCTGAAAAGGAAGTCAGCCTACTTTGGTTAAAAAATTTATTTTGTTGCGAGTCTCACAATGAGCTGATCCGAACAACTTTAACAATCAGAATGAATGGTGCTTTTGATGAATTTCAGAAAGATTCATGGAAATTGAAAGAAATCATAGCTGTTCCTATTCAAATAAATATCGATGAAAATATTGTGAATTTAAAGTTTGAGCAAAGAAGGATAAATGTGAATGATAAGCAAAAGGTAATAATATGGGGAGTGGGAAAAGCTGGTCAGTATGCTTATTATATGCTGAAGAAACAAAATATTAATCAAATATTATTATGCGATATTGATTTGTTAAAGCAGGGGGGGAGCGTCATGGATCAGGTTGTTAGGAAGCCTGAGGAAGTTATAACAGGGGATGCTTTTTTCCTTATATGTATAAACGAAAAAAAATATATAGATGTTAAGAAATGGCTTCTTGCAAACGATGTTTGTGAAGAAAACATATCATTATTCAGATGTCTGCATTGACTTTTCTGGTCAACGTCTTAGTGAAATAAAGGAGAGGGTATTTGTGAAACGTTTATGTATTTTTAGTTTTTTTGATTATGAAGGAAAAGTTGATCAATATGTAATAAATATATTAGAACAATTGAAAAAAAACGTTGAGAAATTAATTGTAGTAATAAATGGAGAGATTGGAGAGCAGGAAAAAGAGAAGATTCAAGTTATAACTGCGGATATTTTTGTCCGGCCCAACTTAGGGTTTGACTCAGGTGCTTATAAATTTGTATTTAATAAGATCGGTAAAAACGGTTTAATGAATTATGAACAATTAATTTTATGTAACGATACCTTTTATGGACCGTTTACTCCGATTGATAATCTCTTAATAAAGATAAATGAGAGCAAAGCAGATTTTGGCGGTTTATGCTATGCAGAAACAAACATCATGAATTATATCCACTCATTTTTTCTGGTGTTCAATCAAACCATTTTGACTGATGGAATTTTATATGATTATTTTCAAAAAAATATTAATGAACAGGAAAGCGATATAAAAAATGTTTATTTGAATTTTGAATTAGGTCTATTTAATTGTTTAGTGCAAGGCGGCTATAGTTTTTATTATTTTGAAAAAAAGATAACAATAGGAGTACGTAAAAATTGTAGTAAAGCATTGATTGACTATGGAATCCCGATATTTAAGAAAAAATCATTTTCTAAAGAGTTTTATGATAAAGATGGTTTATTTAAGGCGATGCAGTACATTTATTATCATACAGATTATAGGTTGGAATATATTATTGAAAATGCTGCCAGATTATATGGATTTAAGGAAACAATCCAAGATATACTGGCATATGAGGTGGGGCCAATAAAAGAATATCGGTTACCGGTATCCACCGTAAGCGAAACGGACATTATTAAGTTTATAAAAGAAAATAATCAAGTATACATATATGGAGCGGGACTTATCGGACTGCACATTTGGAAAAAATATATTAGATATTTTCATAATTTTGGTGGCTTTATCGTATCCGAAAAAGAGAATGCTGTATCTGGTGAATATGCGGTTTACGAATTAAGAGAAATAGCAAAGAACCGAAATGCCGCAATAATTGTTGGGATGAATTCTAAATTTTCCGAGGAAATAAGAGAAACGGTTAAGGATTTTGATAAAGTAATGTTTCTTTGGGATTAGGAAGGAGTATGAATGCCTTTATTTTCAATTATTACAATATGTTATAATGCCGGGAAAAGTATAGATAAAACAATGAAATCCGTTTATACCCAAACCTTTCAAGATTATGAGCATATTATTCAGGATGGAAGGTCAGCGGATAAAACGCTGGAGATAGTTGAAAGCAGAGAGCAGTATTACCTGGGTAATCAGTTAAGAATATTTTCAGAATCGGATGCCGGTATCTATAATGCCATGAATAAGGCATTAGAAAAGGTAAAAGGGCAGTTTGTCTGCTTTATGAATGCCGGTGATGAATTCGAAAACGTACACGTTTTGGAAGCGGTCAGTGAAGTCATTAGGAGAAAAGAAGCGGATATGTATTATGGCACCGCAGCTCAGGTTTATCCCAATGGTGTGATCAGAAATCAATTCTTATATCATGCTGAAAAGGAGAAAGACTTAATATCCGCATTAGTAAATGGTGTTTTTATGATGCCTTGCCATCAAGCTATTTTTGCAAATAAGAAATGTTTTGCAGATAATATGTTTGAGGAGAAATATAAGCTACGGGCAGAGTTTAATTGGTTTGTTAACTGCATTTTTAAGCAAATGACAGTGTGTGATACAAATCTTCTGATATGTAAATACTTGCGAGGCGGTTTCAGCGATAAAACAGGTAATCGAGAAATCGCTGAGAGGGAGATAAGGGATATTTTTGAGATACATAAAATAGATAGAAGAATCGATAAGCGGGAAGGATCAGGGGGAGCTAAGGCGGCAGTTGAGTTTAAGCTGATAGATAACTGGCTGGCACTTCGGAGCGCAGGAAAGACAGTTGCGCCGGCACTGGTAAAAAGGCAGATCAGAAGTGCTGCTATTTATGGATGCGGAATATTAGGGAATCACTTATACAATGAGTTGAAAGATACAACTATAGAAATCAGTTATTTTATTGACAATCAAGTAAAAAACTCCGGTTTAGGTGTGGATGTATTTTGTTTTCAGGATGATTGGCCGGTAGTAGATATTATTATTGTGACTCCGGTTATTTATTATGATATTATTGAGGATGAAATTAGTAATAAAGTAAAGCATCCGATAATTTCCCTCGAAGAGTTGTTGAATGAATCGTGGTATTAAGGTGTAGTGCTGGGAAGGACACATATACGCTAAGAAGAGAGTATATGGAGGAGAAAAAAGTGAAAGAATATAAGTTACTCATTTGGGGAACCGGGAAAATTGCAGAAGCACTATTGGAAAATGGTGTCAGGGGGCAAATTATAGGGTTTATTGAAACAAATAAAAGCAGAGAAATGTATAATAATAAAAAAATATATAGTTTGGAAGAAATGCCGCACGATTTTGATTATATATTAGTGGCCAACGTATATGTTAATCAAATCTATAAAATATGCATGGATAGAGAGTTGGATATAAGCAAAATAATATTTATAAAAGGAATCAAAAGGCAAGAAGGCTTCTCTGACACTACGGTTATTAAAGAAATCCTTGGGAAAAGAAATTTCACAAATTATTGTGGGGAGTTTGGTTTAAGAGAGAAGACTTTTTTTCAAGAAGACTGTGAGAAATATTCACAACTAAATGCACGAGAAAATTTTAAAATAGAAGAAAGATATATTTGGCCGATTATCACTGAAAAATATGCTAAAGCTGGGGCAATGAATAATTATTTCTGGCAAGATTTATGGGCGGCAAAACACGTATTAGGAAGCGATACAAAGGAACATTTCGATATAGGATCAAGAATTGATGGTTTTATTGCACATTTACTTGCGGCAGATGTGAAGGTCACACAAATAGATATTCGGAAGTTTCCGGGGGAAGTCGAAAATTTACATACTATTGTAGACGACGCTACCGATTTAAATGAGGTCGAGGACGAAAGCATTAAAAGTATGTCGGCATTATGCTCACTAGAACATTTTGGCCTGGGGAGATATGGGGATTCAATTGATCCGGAAGCTTGTTTTAGGTGTTTTAGTTCAATTCAAAAAAAAATAAAGCAAGGAGGAAAATTATACCTTGCGTTGCCTATAGGAAAAGAACGGGTAGAATTTAATGCACATCGTGTTTTTTATCCCAGTACGATTATTGAAAGCTTTTCACAAATGAAACTGATGGAGTTTTCTTGCATTGCGGCAGGCAAAATTGAATACCAAATTGAAGTTCACAAGTATGATAGCGATTTGCATAATGGAGAATACAGATATGGTTTATTTTATTTTGAAAAGTAATAGATTTAACTGAAAATGGATGCAATTAAGGAGAGCGCATGATAGAAGAGGTAAAAATATCCATTATAATGCCAATCTACAATAAAAGTAGCTATTTACATGAGACATTGGATAGTCTTCTGAACCAAATATTTCAATGCTATGAAATAGTATGTATCAATGATGGATCAACAGACAGTTCTTTACAGATTCTGGAAGCTTATTCAGCAAAGGATAAAAGAATAAGAGTTTTTAATAATGAAAAAAACATTGGGGCGGCATTATCCAGAAATAGAGGTATTGAGTATGCAAAGGCACCATATATACTATTCTTGGATGCAGATGATATTTTTGATCCGATGTTGCTGGAGGAGGCATTTTCAGCGGCTGAATCATATGATACAGATATTGTAGTCTGGGAAAATGATACGTTTACTGATAGTGATTTGATTTTTAAAGAGAGTGGTAGTAAAGGCGAACAATACTATTCGGATATTTTCTGTAATAAAATATTTAACATGAATGATCTGGCAGCAGAAAATGTTACTCTATGGAGCATTTCAGTATGGGATAAATTATATCGAAAACAATTTATTTTAGATAATTATATTCATTTTCAAGATATAAAAAGTGCCAATGACGGAAAATTCGCGCTAATATCAATATTGTTGGCAAACCGCATTATCCATGTGAAAACATATCGCGCTTTATTACATTACAGAGTAAAAATAGCGGATCAGATATCGACCAATAGAAATCCTATGAATATGTATTTTGCGTATAAGGAAGTTAGAAGAGAACTTTTACAACATGGTTTGTGGGAAAAATATTACAGCAAATGTGCTATTTATTTTTGTATTTCCATGTTATGGGAATTAAGGAATGATAATGGGAAAAAAGGTGAGGAAACATATATTTTTTTACAAAAGGACGGGATGAGAGAACTTGATTTTACCGAATGGTTCGAGCATAATGAAGACATTAAGCCATGTTATAAGGAATTATATCATAAGATAATGAAAGAAAAGTATCAAACAAAATGGTTTTTGAAATATAGCTATTTTGAGATATTTCTTAATAGCAAAGAAAATCTTTTAGTAAAATTTTGCCAAATGAGGATGGAACAAAACAATAGGTATGCTTTGTGGGGGATGGGGCAAAAAAGTAAGATGTTACTTCTAAAATTAAAGGAATTGGGAGTAAAAATAGATTATTTGATAGATCAGGATGTTGCAAAGCAAGAGACAAAATTTTATGAACAAAAAATAGATGCTTTTGAAGACGTTTTTCAAGAAATTGATGTTGTAATAGTTATGAGTCGGATTCATATTGATGAAATATGTGACCGGGTTAAAAATAAAAGTAAGAAAATTATGGTGTTTTCTTTATTTGCTTACCTAGAGGGAAGAAAAGAACTAGAAGATTGTTTTATATAAGGAATTTAATTTTATAGAAAGGCACCTTGATTTTATGGAAAGTAATAATGATAACATTTGTGAGCAACTTATCATTTCAAAAAAAAGAAAATATATATGGGGAGCGGGTAAGTTTGGTGTGATTTCAGCCAGCTATTTTATGGAAAAGGGTATCCTAATTGATGGATATATAGATTCAAACCCAAATTTAGAAGGAAATAAGATCTATGAAAATCTAATTTGTGAACAGCCAAGGCAGAATTATTGTGATTCTCTTTGTATAATAGTGGTTAGCGAAAAAGTTAACGAAGAAGTGAAAAAACAGGCACGAAAAAAGGGTTTTGACCGAATTTATGATTTAAATATCGGAGAATTACAAATCTATTTGAAATCTTTAAATGATGAGAAATTTCTCGTTCTTATGTATCAGATTTTTTTCGGAAAGAAATTGGATTTAGAAAATCCATCGACATTTACCGAAAAAATCCAATGGATTAAAATCCATGATCGAAACCCTGAATACAGTAAGCTGGTAGATAAATTTTCAGTTCGTGAATACGTAAAAGAAAAAATTGGCAATCAATATTTACCAACTCTATATGGAATATACGACAGTATAAGCCAAATTGATACGAATCAGCTTCCGGATGAATTTGTTTTAAAGACGACTCATGATTCGGGTGGGCTTTTTATATGCAAGGATAAAAAAAATACTAATATAGAACAAAATATGCACATGCTTGAACAGCGTTTACAATATCAGCATTATTATTTATTTCGAGAATTTCATTATAAAAATATTGTACCTAGACTTATTTGTGAGGAATTTTTAAAAGATGAATTATATATAGAATTGCCAGATTACAAACTTTTTTGCTTTAATAGCAAAGTAAGATTAATTCAAGTAGATATTGATAGATTTAGCGAACATAAAAGGAACTTTTATGATATTAATTGGAATTTCTTAGAAGTTATATGTACATTTCCAAACTTTAAGAACAATTTAGAAAAACCCGAGGCATTGATGGAGATGATAAGCTGTGCAGAAAAATTAGCGGAAAACATTCTCTTTTGCAGAGTGGATTTTTACCTTGTAAATAACAAGATTTATTTTGGAGAAATGACATTTTATCCAGGTGGAGGATTTGAGAAATTCAGTTCAGGCCAGTTTGACAAATTGTTGGGGGATATGTTGGAGGTGAAGGAATTGGATAAAATTAAATAGAAAGCAGGTGAGATTATCAAGAATAAAATAATAACGGTGGTAGTGGCGTTGGATAATGGTTATATGATGCCTACTTTTATATCAGTATTTTCAATGTGTAAAAATATTTCGAAGAATTATCTACTGGAATTATTTTTTCTGGTGGCTGAGGATTTTACAGATGATAATCTGGAAAGATTACATTCCTTTGAAGATATGTTTTTGAATGTCACTTGCAGTTATATAAAAATGGGGAAAAAGTTTAAAGATGTATCCATGAGCATACCCCATATAACTTATACAACTTATTTTAGATTACTTCTTCCGGAAATTCTAAAGAATATAGAGAGGTGCATTTATCTGGATGGTGACACGCTTGTATTGGGTGACATTGCTGAATTATGTAGTATAGAATTATCTGACCATTATATTGCTGGGGTGAAGGCACCGACATTTCATATCTATACAAAACAGAGCTATTTTGAAAATATTGAATTAAATTCTCAGGAGCAGTATGTGAATGCTGGAGTTCTAGTAATGAATTTAAAGAAAATGCGGGAAGATAATTTGGTGCCTCGGTTTTTACAAATGGTTAATAAAAAATATCCCTGCCAGGATCAGGATATTTTAAATATTATTTGCTATAATCATATTTTATTGCTACCGTTGAAATATAATGCGCAGGTATCAACACTTTTTTATCCGGATGAAGAGTTGAAAAAAATATTTTTAGATGAAGAAATAATTGAGGCAAGAAAGGCCCCGGTTGTCGTCCATTTTAGTTATCGAATTACCAAACCATGGATAAGTGAAAGATTTATCTTTGCTGATTTATGGTGGGAATATTTTAGAAAGACGGAGTATCGTGATTATGAAGTTTCAATGAAACAAAATATTGCTGAAATGGATCGTCCTCTTTTACTTTCTGGGTTATTGGAAAAAGTAAGAGCCTCAAAGGAATGTGTTATCTTTGGTTATACGGATAATGGGAAATATCTGCTGGATAGACTGTATGAGAAAGGGGTAAAAAATATTGATTCCTTTTGTGACAATGACTCCAATAAATATGGACAAATGTATAACCAAATTAGTGTAAAAGCACTCGAGAATATTTTATTATATACAAAAGATCCCTTTTTTCTTATTTCCAGTCAGAAGTATGCGAAAGAAATAAGAACACAATTGCTGGGAAGAGGAATTAAAAATGAAAAAATTTTTACATATATAAAATTACCTCAAGGTATAAATCGTGCGCTTAGAATCGGGGAAAAAGAAGAATATATTTAATAGGGATGCTCACAGTTAAAAAGGAAAGTGAAATATATGAATAATAATCTGAAGTGCCGAAACAGTTCTCTGAAAGAATATGCGGGAATGATAAAGGATAAGAAAGTAATTGGTTTTGGGATTTCCAATTTATTACACCAGCTGATGGAACAGCAGGATGAATATTCAGAATTGATACGATCCAGGCTGGTGGGCATTGCAGATAATGATGTGTCAAAGCAGGGGGAATTTTATAAAGAAACAAGGATTCCGATTATTTCGGCTAGAGAAATTTTGCAATATAAGGATGTGGTTATTTTAATTACGGTTGCATCTTATCAGAATATCATAGCTATATATCAGCAATTAAATAATATGCAGTTTGAAAATGAGGTGGAATGCTATTCCTTGTTTTTACTAACGAAATGGCCTAAAATAAATAATGATAATACTGCGATGGAGCAATTACTTATACAAACGGAAATGCTCAGAATTCCAAAAGTAATACACAGCTTTTGGTTTAGTGGAGAAGAAAAGCCAGAAAGATATGTGAAGTGTATGGAAAGCTGGAAACAAAAATGTCCAGATTATGAATTGATAGAATGGAATTCTGATAATTATGATGTAACAAAAAATGAATATATGTATCAAGCTTATCAGAAGGGAAAATGGGCTTTTGTATCTGATTATGCAAGAATAGATGTGATTTACCACTTAGGCGGTATTTATCTGGATATGGATGTTGAAGTGCTAAAATCATTAGATCCGCTATTAGCTGTAAATAATTTCTTCTGTAAAGACTACAGGAATTATGTTGATCTCGGCTCAGGGTTTGGAGCAGTTGAAAACAGTATCTATATCAAGACACTACTGGATTGTTACCAGGATAAAATATTTATTATGGAAGATGGGAGTATGGATATGACACCGCAGCCTGAGGCTTTGGTAAAAAAGTTTCATGAAATGGGAATGGGAGACAATGGAAATTCTGAGTATATATGCGATAATATATTATTTATTTCAAAGGATTATTTTAAAATACCAATCGGAGATGAAACGAAACAAAGCTGGAGCGGAAAGGAAATGGCAGTACATTGGCATAAAGGCGGTTGGGTAAGTGAAGATCGGCTAAAAGCGCGAGCTGATAATGATAATGTTCTTGCGGACATATTTAATATTTTTAATTAAAATTAAAGTAAACAGATTAATACGTTTTTCTATATAGTGTGTTTTCCAACAAAAGTCTTAGAGCATCAATATGATAAAATCAAGATTTCCGGAGTGATTTATACAATGGTCATGCACGCCAGAGATTTGTTGAATCAAAACAGTAAGAGAGGTGTCAGGAATGGAGATTTACAAATGGTCGAGTGATCATGATTTATTGTAAATGATACATAAAAACTGCTGGGGAAACTGTTACACCGGAAGGTTGGCTCTATGAGATAAGGAATACTCATGCCGACAAAGAAAGAGAAAAATTATGGATAAATTAAAAACAATTGCAATGTATTTGCCACAATATCATAATGTGCCGGAGAATAATCAATGGTGGGGAGATGGATTTACTGAATGGACAGCGGTAAAAGGTGCTGAGAAGTTATTTGAAGGACATAATCAGCCAAGAGAACCGTTAGATAATGATTATTATGATTTGATGGAAAAATCAACAATGGAAAGACAAGCAGATATTGCAGAGCAATATGGAATCGATGGGTTTTGCTTTTATCATTATTATTTTAAAGAAGGACGAAAAATATTGGAAAAACCAGCTGAAAATCTGTTGAGCTGGGAAGAAATTAATATACCATTTTGCTTTTGCTGGGCAAATGAGTCTTGGACTTATACGTGGAGTAAGCTGCGGGGAGCGAATTCATGGTCTGCAAAATATGAGAAGGCGAATATAGAACTTAATGATGAGAAGGGGGTGTTGCTAGAGCAAAAATATGGGCGAGAGGTTGAATGGAGAAACCATTTTCAGTATATGCTTCCTTTTTTTAAGGATAAAAGGTATATAAAGTTAGATGAGAAACCACTTTTCCTAATATATAAACCTTCTGCTATCTATAATTTGGCTGAAATGATATCATATTGGAATAGTTTAGCATTAAATGCGGGATTGAAGGGAATTTATGTAATAGGATTAAATAGGACCAAACCTCAAATTGGCTTGGATGCAATACTGATAAATGGACCAACGATGTATTGGGGAGATATGAAAACGAATAATGTACTACCAGTTATTTGGCGCAATAAAGTGAAATGCTATGATTATAGAGACGTATGGAAGAATGCCTTAAAGGCAAAACGGATAGAGAACACCAAGACTTTTTTTGGAGCGTTTGTTGATTTTGATGTAACCCCTAGACATGGTAAAAGAGGGATGGCTCTTGATAAAGTATCGGTTGAAATTTTCCGGGAAGGAATATATGAATTAGCAAAGAAAAATATTAGTGCGGGAAATGATATTCTTTTTATTAATGCTTTTAATGAGTGGGGAGAAGGGATGTATTTAGAACCCGATAAAAAAAATGGTTATGGTTATTTAGAAGCTGTGAAACAAGTTAAAGGGGACTTGGAGCTTATTAGTGTGATTGAACAGGAAGAATCGTCTGTTAATAAGCAGTTGGAATCAATGATTGCCCAAGATGGAAAGGAGAAATTGTATTTTTATTTATTGGATCAATGGATGTTTCTGAGGGGAAAAGGGATAAACTTATCTCGATATCTGGAACGATATGGTTTTAGGCGAGTTGCTATTTATGGAGTGGGAAACATGGGAAAGCACTTAATAACGGAATTAAGTGAGAGCAGCATCTGTATAGAATATGGAATTGACAAAAGACAGGATATAAGATATTCAGATATTGAGGTTAAAAGTATAGAAGATGATTTGCCGGAAGTAGATGCGGTTATTGTAACTGCCGTTTTCTATTTTGATGAAATATGGTCATTATTGAGGAGTAAAGTGGATTTTCCAATTGTTTCACTAGAAGAAATAATTAGTGAGAGCTTATAGAAGTCACAGTTTATTTAGAGAGGAATTTTAAGTGAATAATAATATCATACCAAAAATTGTAGCACTATATTTGCCCCAATATCACTGCATACCGGACAATGATATTTGGTGGGGGAAGGGCTTTACAGAATGGACTAACGTAAAAAAAGCAAAGCCTTTATTTGAGAAGCATAATCAACCCAGGGTACCACTTGATAATAATTATTATGATTTGACAAATAGTGATGTTATGTATGAACAAGCGTCATTAGCGGCCAAATTTGGGATTGGGGGATTTTGTTTTTACCATTATTGGTTTGAAGGAAGGAAATTGCTGGAAAAACCAGTAGAAGCTTTTCGCGAAGATAGAAGGATTGATTTTCCGTATTGCTTATGCTGGGCTAACCATACATGGCTAAATTCATGGGGACCACCGCGTTTACAGGATGAAATTTTAGTAAAGCAGGGATACGGTAATGAAAAGGAGTGGAAGCAGCATTTTGATTATCTTTTAGATTTTTTTTTAGATAAAAATTATATAAGAATAGACAATAAGCCTATTTTCTTGCTCTATGTGGCACAAGACATTCCACGAGTGGAAAAGATGATTTCGATGTGGAATTTTTGGGCAACAGAAAGTGGATTGGAGGGTATTTATTTTGTCCAAATGCATACAGGTTTTAAATATGATGGAAGGACAGATTTATATAATGCTAAGGTGGATTTTGAACCTACACGTTCTTGGAACATTAATAAAACGAGGGTTTATCCAAAAGAAAATGATTTAGAAACTCTTCAATTAATAGATTATGATTTGATTTATGAAGGAATACTTGCTAGGCAATATTCCCCAAAAGATCATTGCTTCTATGGCGCATTTACAGGATGGGATAATACGCCCCGGCAAGGGAGATGGGGGCTGATGGCTTATGGAGCAACTCCAGATAAGTTTCAGAATTACCTTTTGGAGTTGCTGAAAAAATCGTTTTTGGCTGAAAATGAAATAGTGCTTATTAATGCATGGAACGAATGGGCGGAGGGGGCGTATTTAGAGCCGGATGAACAAAATGGTTATGGATATCTGCAGGCGGTAAAAAATGCACTGACCACATTTTCGAAATGGAAAGATTATAAGGATTGTGTGTTAAAAGAAAGACCGAAATCTAACTTTATTGAGGAAGAAAGGCAGTATGGGGCCTTTAAAATGGCTAATCGATGGCTGAATAGTGAGCTGGCTGGCGTTCATATAGCGGATTTTTTTATTAAAGCAGGATATTGCTCCATAGCGATATATGGTGCGGGATATTTTGGAATGAATCTGATCAAGGCATTAGAAAATACAAAGGTTGAAGTTAGTTATATTATTGATAAGAATTCTGCCAGTTTAGAATACAGAAAAGAAACAAAACTTGTAAGTTTGATTGAAGCAAAGAAACTGTCGACTGTAGATGCTATTATTGTGACAGTGGTGAACGGATTTACAGAAATTTATTATGAGATAAGGGAAGCAGGTTTTACGACGGAAATTATTTCTATAAATGCAATTATTGACAGTTTATAGGTAAGTACAAATTCTGAGGGTGAAAATTACGAGATTAAAATGAATTTCTGACGGTGAGCAGGCAATCCCATTCAGTATGTGGAATGTTGGAAATAGTAGAGAAGAATATAATATTGTACGAAAATTATTTAATTGATATTTATCAAAATAAAATTATTGTGAGGATCAAGTAGTGAAAAATAAGGTTCTTTTTATTTCTCATGAGTCAGAGTTAAATGGTGCTTCGAGATCATTAATTGAAATGTTAATTGAGTTGAGAAGTTTTATTGGAATCGTTGTTATTCTGCCAAGTAAGGGAATCATTGAACGACTATTGTTAGAATTAGAATTTAAATATTATATTATTCCATTTTCCATAGACTATGGAAAAATAGGAAGTAGCTCTCAAAGAGATAAAGATAATAATTTCATTCATAATTATCAAGCAGCAAATATGCTGGCTAAAATTGCTACTGACGAAGATGTGAATCTTATTTACTCCAATTCAAGTGTTATTAATGTAGGAGCAATGGTAGCATTGATGATGAGTTTACCCCATGTATGGCATATAAGAGAACTGCTGGAAGAACATTTTCTTAGTGAATTTTTGGACCAAGAGTTGAAAAAAGATTTGTTCAAAACAACAAGTAAGTTTATAACCATATCAAAGTGTGTTGAGCAAAAATATAAGGAAATATATGGCATAAGTTCTTACTGTATTTATGATGCGGTAGACTTTAATAGATATTATGCTCCCCCCCTCTCCCGGCTAGAGGATGATGGTTTAATTAACATAATGATTGCGGGAACTATTTCTGAGGAAAAGGGTCAACTTGATGCGATCAGGGCGGTAACACGACTAATTAAATCGGGTTTAATTAAGATTAGATTGTATGTAGTGGGAAGTGGAGCAAGAATATACATGTGGCAACTTGAGCAGTATATTCAAAGCAGAGATTTAGGGCGTTATATAAAAATACTTCCATACCAAGAAGATTTACGTTGGCTTAGAAGTATCTGTTGTATTTCCCTGACATGCTCAAAAATGGAAGCGTTGGGTAGAACAGCGATAGAGGCAATGATGGCCGGCTTGATAGTAATAGGGTCTAACACTGGAGGAACGCTGGAGCTAATTGGGAAAAATGAGGAGAGAGGTTATTTATATCCGGAGGGTAACGTGCAAGAACTTGCTGCTACCATAAAAAAGGTTATAGATCAACCTAGTGAGACACGTAGGAGGAAACAAAGCGCAGCGCAAGAATTTGCTAAAGGTCAATTTGACTCGTTAAGATATGCACGAAAGATGAAAGAAACCATAAACCAGTGTATAGATAGCTACACGGAAAATGAAATGAGGCGTGCGGTGAGAAGTAATATAGGAGAACGTTTTGCTAGAGTGAATAATGATTCTGCTAAAGATCAAATACAATTGCCACAGCAAATCAATTCGAAATCTGTCATGCAAATTATGGATGAATGGTTAAAAGTTAAAATCAGTGGAAGCAGTTTAGCAAGTTTTCTTGAACATGAAAATTTATATCGTATTGCAATTTACGGCATGGGTCTTTTGGGTTATCATATGTTTGATGAATTGGCAGTAAGTGACATTCAGATTGTATATGTGATTGACAGAGCATTTAGAGAAAGAGAGGAGATATTTGGAAACTTCGAACTAAAAGGGCCAGAGGATAATTTGGAGGCAGTGGATGCAATTATTGTAACAGTAGTAAAGGGAGGGGAGGAGCTAAAAGAAAATTTGAGAAAGAGGCATGGCTGTAGAATTTTAGGAATAGAAGAAATGATTGAATTTTGTTTGTACAGATTATAAATCAGACATGGAACCAGGCAGATGGAGACAAAGTTTGAATTAAGTATAAAGGTTAATAATAACAGAGAGATATTCTGTGGATGGAGAAAGTGAATACTATAAAAAGATGCTCGTCTCGAATCTCTAACGCATTAATCAAGTAAGGGAACAATAAGGCAGGTTCTCAAAGATGTCGATGTGATTAACTGATGTTTTGATTAAAATAGATGTTCATTGGAAAGTTGAAAGGAAAGGTTCTTAATGAAGAATAGTAGCGTAAAAGTATCTGTTATAGTGCCGGTTTATAACGTGGAAAAATATCTTAGGGGGTGTCTGGACAGTATCCTGCATCAGACACTAGAAGACATAGAAGTGATTTGCGTGAATGATGGATCTACCGATTCTTCGGGGGAAATTCTGGATGAATATTCTGCCAGAGATTCTCGGGTGGTAGTAATCCATAAAGAAAATATGGGCTATGGACATACTATGAATATTGGCATTTCTAATGCGAGAGGCGAATACATAGGTATTGTAGAAAGTGATGATAAGATTAGGCCAGAGATGTACGAATGCCTATATCAATGTGCTGTACAAGAAAAGGTTGATTTTGTAAAAGCAGATTACTTTGAATGTTATGAAAGTACAAATGGGCAGGAACGGATAGAATACAAAAAAATATTTGACTCTGAATCCTCATATGAACATGTAGAAGATGTAAAAAAGGAACTTGCTATATTTTTGGGTAGCAAATGTAATTGGACAGGGGTATATAATACCAAGTTTATCCGTGATAACAATATTTGGCACCATGAATCTCCAGGAGCTTCTTATCAGGATGTGGGTTTTTGGTTTCAAACTTACATAAGATCACGGAGAGCATTTTTCTTGAAAAAAGCATTTTATTTATATCGTATAGATAATCCTAATTCTTCTACGAATTGTACCGGTAATGGGAATGCTATAATCGTTGAATATAACCATGTAAGAAACATTTTGAATCAGATGGGTCAAGAAGGGAAAGAGTATTATAATTTATATACGCTTTTGCGCCTAAGAGACTGTGCATCTCATATCGAGCGTGTATCGTGGGATTTGAAACTAAAGCTGGCAGAACAGATCCGTTGGGATTATATGCAAGCAATCCGAAATAGGGAACTGGATGCATATTTATTTCCGGAATATTGGCAAAAGGAAATTTTTAAGATTGCAGCGTGTCCACAGAAGTATTGTGATATGCAGAAGGAAGAAGTGGATAGAATAGTTGAGATTACTAAAGGATATAGGGAAATTATTATTTATGGTGCTGGTGTAGTAGGACGGGGTGTCCACCAAAGATTACGAAAGGGAAAGTCAAATTACAAAGTTCAGTTTTTTGCCGTCACCTCTATGGAAGGACAGGGAACTGAGTTGCTGGGGATTGAGGTAAAACCGATTGATGAATTAACTTCTTATCGCAAAGAAGCACTTGTAATTATATCGGTATCTCAAAAATGGTATCAAGAGATGGAAAATAGAATAAATCAGTTAGGTTTTTTGCACTACATAAATGCAAGAGAATTATTCAAGAGTTAACGGCTATTCTAAATTCAAGGGAAGGAAATGCATAGTTATAAGTATCATCATGCAAACTATAAATTGAAAAAAGAAGATAAAATTAATGAACTGTTAGAATTGCTTAATGCAAGCAATGAAACATATATTGATATATGGATGGGGAAGCGAGGAATCAGAATATGTGATTTGCAATCGAATTTCCGCTAAAACGTTATAGGGTGTTGCGGATAAGGTATCAAATTCGGGTGCCTTTTAAAATATTTGGAAATTTGATTATCCTATTTTGGGGGTAGTTTTGGATGACTGCTAGGATTGAGATTTTTAAGGAAATGTGTGAATTGTTATGGAAAATGTAAAAGTATCAGTTATTATTCCAATATATAATGCTGAGAAGTATTTAAGTCAATGTCTTGAAAGTGTTCTGGAGCAAACATTAGAAGAGATAGAAGTTATCTGTATTAACGATTGCTCAACAGATGGATCTTTAGATATTATATATGCTTATGCACAAAAAGATGAAAGAATTTTGATTGTTCAGAATGATTGCAATCAGGGGGCTGGACCCAGCAGAAATATCGGGATTAGAAAAGCAACAGGTGATTATTTTGTACTTTTTGATGCAGATGATTTTTTTGATAAAGACTTGCTGAAAAGAGCATATGAATATGCAAAGGAAAATAAACTTCAACTGACATTCTATAAGCATATAATTTATGATACAATTACAGGAAAAATATATGAATCGAATCCCTTGCCGGAATGGTTTGAGCGAAACTATAGGAATCGTTTTTTTTCATGGAACGATGTCCAAAGGTTTGCCTATCAAACTATATTCTGTGTTCCATGGAACAGGATGTATGAGCGGGAGTTTGTAATCAAAAGTGGGGTGAAGTTTCCGAATTTATCCAATTCGGAAGATCTTTATTTTGGAAATTTGATTTTAGCCAAAGCATCAAGGATGGGGGTGCTAACGACGGATAGTCCCATGATTTATTATCGCATTAATGTAGATGATCAAATATCCATGCATGTAGGGGAAGCTCCTTTATGCATGTTGGAATCTTTAGTCATGCTGCAAAAGGGATTAATGGAAATGGGAATCTACAATGAATGTCGGAAAAGCTTTCACTCCTGTGCTGTTAATCTCCTATTGTTTCCGATCGGACGTTCTGACAAAAAAGAAGAAGCTTTAATGTATATTGCAAAAAGTGGTTTTGGATTACTGCATATGCAAAATCTCTGCGAAAAAGACTTTGTAAATAAAGCTTTTTATGAAGTATATAAAGAATTGAGTAATGCTAATCAATATTATGTAAACCTAGGATTCGAATTTTTATGGGAGCAGGAAAGTAATAAGGTTGCAAATTTTCTTTCATATTTGCGGGAACATGAGTATAATATTGCTATTTGGGGGATGGGAATAAAGGGAAAGCTAGTAGTAGACAGATTGAAGCGGGAGAAGTGCAAGATTACAGCGCTGATAGATCAAAATCAGGACAAGCAAGGGACGACATATCAGGGATACGATATAACATCAGTTGATAATGTTAAAAAAAGAATAGATATAATTATAGTGACCAATCAGGCATTGAGCAGGGAAATCTATCAGGCAGTGAAAAGTTATAATCCGAAAATAAAACTATTAAATATTCATGCATATTTAATATATGATATAGCTATGGAAGACTGTATTTACTGAAGGGAGGCCGGTGAAATTTATATGAGTGTAAAGCTTAGACAAAAGATATCAATTATTATACCTGTATATAATGTAGAAAACTATCTGCCAGATTGCTTGGACAGTATTGTTAACCAGACCCTAACTGAACTGGAGATCATTTGTATTGATGATGGCTCCAACGATTCCTCAGGCACGATTTTGGATCAATATGCAGCTAAAGATGATAGGGTAACGGTAATACACAATGAAAATTATGGTTATGGACATACCATGAACATGGGACTACAGTTAGCAAGTGGCGAATATGTGGGTATTGTTGAAAGTGATGACGAAATAGAGTTGGATATGTTTGCTGTTCTATATCAATATGCGGAGGAGTACAATGTGGACTTCGTGAAGTCTGATTACTATGAATGCTACATCTGTGCAGAAAATCATGACCGGACAGAATATAAACAATTATATTATGACAAATCTTACTATAACAGGGTTCTCAATCCTCAAGAAGAAATGGATCTATACAAATTCGCCAAGTATACTTGGAACGGCATATATAGATTGGACTATTTGCGTGAAAACCAGGTCCTTTATAATGAAACTCCCGGAGCATCCTATCAGGACAACGGGTTTTGGTTTCAATCGTTTGTTTATGCGAAGTCCGCTTATTTTTTAGACCAGGCATTTTATCATTATCGGGTAGATAATCCGAATTCTTCTGTGAATAGCTCCAGTAAAGCCTATGCTTTTTTTGATGAATTTGATTATATCGAAAAAATCAACGAAGGTTTGGGTGAAAGAGGAATAAAGTACCAGGGGATTATTTCATATTATCGGTTAATAAATAGTCTGGAGGCAGTTCCGCGGATGTCGATGGAACTTAAGCTGCCGTTGTTAAGGCGCATCCGCAATGAATTTATCAGCCTGAGTGAAAGCGGTAAAATTGAAACAGACTTGTTCTCGATAAATATGCAGTTAAAACTGTTTCATCTTATATCTAATCCGGAAGAATACTGTCAAAGACAGATTGCTTCTAATCTACGAGTTACTGGGATAACCCAAGAATATGATAAGATTATCATATATGGTGCTGGTAAAGTAGGACGTCTGGTTTTTCAGCGGATTAGGGAAGAAAGAGAGCATTATAAAGTAGTCTGCTTTGCAGTCAGCGGCATGGAGGGAAACCCGGAAGTAATAGACTATGTACCGGTAAGAGAGATCGCAGCATTATCCGAAGAAAAGGAAAAGGCTCTTGTTATTATTGCAGTTACAGACAAGTTTTATGTAGAAATGGAAAAGAAAGTAATTGAAATGGGATTTCACTATTTTATTAAAGCAGAGGAGTTGTTATGATTAAAATTCCTATTGTTTTGGCATCAGATGAAAATTACATATTTCCGGCGGCGGTTGCGATTGCATCAGCCTTACAGAATGCAGAAGAAAGTACAAAATATCAGTTTTTCTTATTAGTATCTCAAGACACGGCAGATGAATGCCGGAATTTTATGTATCAATTGGAGAAGCAGTTCCCGCAATTAGAGCTGAGCTTTATCATTGTTGATGACAACATGTTCGAAAATGCCACCATTGCTTTAGACTATACAACGATTCCCACCTACTATCGTCTGGCAATTGCAGATATTTTGAAAGAGTATGATAAGTGTATTTATCTGGATTGTGATGTTTTGGTTATGGCGGATCTGTCTTTACTGTATATGACGGATATCTGTGATTTCTACCTGGGAGGGGTTCGGGATTGGGATCAGTACTCAGACCACTGCCGGGAATTAAAGCTGCCGACACTGGATTATTATATCAATGCCGGAGTTTTGGTTATGAATCTTCGTAAGATCAGGGAGGATCAGATGTTTTTGACTTTTCAGCAGCATATGGATAAAGGTTATCCTTTTGCTGACCAGGATGTGCTGAATGTTTGTTGTTGGGATAAAATAAAGATTTTACCCACAACCTATAATTTGCAAAGCGTCGATTTCGGACAGGGAGAGGAACTGGGAGAGCAGACAGATTACTATATAAACGGCAGTAAAACGGGCGTAAGGGGCAAAATTATCCACTACGCAAGCGGCATAGTAAAGCCTTGGAATAATTTCCGCTTTTGCGGCTGCAGGGAGTGGTGGTATTATGCCGGCTGCTTGTCAGATACTCCGCAATATCAGCATTATTTTGGAAAGCTACAGCAATGGCATAAGGAGAACGATTGGGACAAGATTATTTTCAGATTGTCAAAGCAGGATAAAATTTTCATATTTGGCTTTACCTATATTGCAAAAGATTTGTATGATGCGTTATACCGGTCAGGTATTCGGGGAATTTGCTGCTTTTGCGACAACGATATCAATAAATCAGGAAGCTTGTACCGCGGCATACCGGTTTTGCAGATACAGGAAGCTTTGAATAAGTATGGTAAAGCATATATAATCAACGCCGGCCAAAAAAGGTTTCAGGAAATCAATGAACAATTACTGGCAATGGGAATACCGGAGGAGAGGGTCTGGAGATTTGATTACAGCCCCAGGCAGTGGTATTACTTTAGAAATCTGGATAAGCAATACTACCGGTATGAACTGATTCAAATATTATGGAAAGAGTATGGTGTGGATACAACTGCTGACCAGGAGCGGTATGAACTACTATTAAAAGAATTACAACAAGATGAAAAGATGATCAATAGATATTGTTTAAAAGAGTGGCTGCTAAAAGAAAGCTAATACAGTATAAATAAAGGAGTTCGTTATGATTAGATCCGATGAGGACTTTTTAGGGTTAAAAAAGGATAGCAATATATATATATATGGCGCAAAAAGTATAGCCAATCAGGTTTTGCAAGTTTTAACAAATTATAATTATGATGTAAAGGGGTTTGTGGTTACCCAAAGAGTTGGAAATCCGGAGTCTGTTGCAGGACGGCCGGTTTTATCGATTTATGATGCAATGAAGCGCAGGAATAATATGACGATTGTGGTAGCGGTATTGCCCAGATATAAGAGGAGTATCATCAACAGCTTGATACAGCTGGAATTCCCTAATATTACTATGCTGACCGACGAGTATGTGTATGAATTGAAAGACAGATGTGATAAGCCGAAAAAAGATGTTTTTTTTGACGGAACAGACTATTGCATGAAGGAAAGAGACGGAATAGAAAAGAACCATGCTTTGATAGAAAGTATCAGCGGCGGCGAGAGAGGGGCGTGGCGGCTTGAACTTAAAGCACTTGAGGAGTTTCAGAGACTGATTGACCGTCAATTGTTAAAAAATGATGGACTGTTACAGGAATACACATCCTTATATGGAGAATACAATGCCCTTTTTTCGAAAAGAGGTAATAATGAAAAAGCTGAAAATGATGTAATTAAAGAAAATTGTCTGATTTATGTAGTACGATGCCACCTGGATAAGATGGTTAATCAAAAAAGCAATTTACCATACGCAGAAGAGATACAGGCAGGGGCAGTGCTGACTAATGAAAGGATTTGTGCGTTGACAGATGATCAGGGTATTAATATCTCTAATAAAAACCGTGATTTCTCTGAGTGCACTGCAATATATTGGATTTGGCAAAATGTAAAGAAGAAGAACTATACAGGTATATATCATTACAGACGACAGATTAATATTGAATCTGATCTCCTGGTGCGGCAGATGGAGCAGGGATTTGATCTGATACATACAGTCCCCTGCATTGTGACACCTAATGTAAAGCAGTTTTTTTTAGCGAGATTTTTGTTCGAAGCAGACATTAGCTTGATGCTGGAAGGGATTAAGATGATGTTTCCGGAATATTATGATTCGGCGAACCGACTGTTGGAAGGACATTTTTATCTGGCCAATAATATTTTTATATTAAAAACAAAATGGTTTGATAAAATGTGCGAATTTGTATTTCCGATATTATTTCATATGGAAGAATGGTACGATAAAATTCTTTTTAATAGAGAAGATCGGTATGCCGGTTATGTTTTTGAAGTATTATATTCCATTTTCATATTACATCACGCAAGGGAAATGGAAATAAGATATTCATTAATGAAGTTTTTGGAGTGAAAGGAAATTTATGATTTCATTTGATGTATTTGACACATTAATTACCAGAAATACAGCTACCCCCAAAGGGGTATTTGCCATAATGCAGGATAAGCTGGAAAGCATGCCGGAATTTGGGGATATTGACAGTTATGTGCGGGCTAATTTTTATCAGCTGCGAGTTCATGCAGAGGAATTGGCCAGGGTCAGCTTTTGCATCAGGGAAGTTCAGGAACTGGAATTAGGACAGATATATGATTGTCTGGAGATGACAGGCCGCTTAACGTTAGCGGATAAAGAGAGACTGATGCGATTGGAATATGAAACAGAGTTTGCATGTTCGCTTCCGATTTCCCAAAACATAGAAACGGTAAAAGAGCTTTTAGATCGTGGTGAGAAGGTCGTTCTTATTTCTGATATGTACTTGGAAAGCAATTTTATCCGGAAATTATTAGTAAAAGCCGATAAAAGGTTGGGAGATATCCCCCTGTACGTATCGGTTGACTATAAAAGGAATAAGTGGTACGGCCAATTATATGCGATTGTAAAAGAAACAGAGGGGGCAGAATACAGCGATTGGATTCACTATGGAGACAACGATATAGCAGATATTGAAGCGGCTCAGAGACTGGGGATAACCACACATAAAGTCAAAGTTGAGCCATTGATGGTGCATGAATTAAATTTTCTGGAACATTATGAGGACGATGCCGAATTTCAGTTATGCATCGGGATAGCAAGAAACACCAGAATGTGCGGAAAGAGCAGTGATGCATTTCGTGTCGGAAGTTCCATCGGGGCGGCTATTTTGTACCCGTATGTGGATTGGGTTTTGGAAAGCAGCATAAAGAAAGGCATTAAACGGCTTTATTTTATTGCCCGTGATGGATATTTATTAAAGAAAATAGCAGATATTATTATCGAACAGAAAGCTTATGATATAACGACCAGCTATCTTTATGGATCCAGAAAGGCCTGGCGAATGGCATCTATTCATAATGGAATTAAGAGTGTGGATGACTTTATCTGGTGGTCGAATATTTATAGAATAAATAACTTTCAGGAGTTTGCAGATATTTTCGAAATTACGGCGGATGACATGAAAGGATTTTTTCCGGATACTTTTGCTGAAAACGAATGGAAGATGAAACCGATAATCTTAGATTACTGCCGCAAGCAAATACATGAGAATAAAAAGTTTATAGAGTTTCTATGTGAGAAACACAGAGAAAAAAGAAGCAAGGCAACAGGTTATCTAAAGCAGGAAGTAGATGTTTGCGATGAGCATTTTGCATTTGTAGATTTAGGCGGGACAGGCTTTACACAAGAATGTCTGGCAGATTTGATGGTGGATGTATATGATGGAAAAATACAAACATACTTCTTTAAACTGGATCGATATCGGGAGAATACAAAGTGTATTTTTTATGATTTTTTCCCAAGTTTTATTAACCACAATATCGTTTTGGAAATGTTGGCCCGGGCCCCCCATGGACAGACCGACGGATATGAGATTGCGGCTGACGGAAGATATGTACCGATTATGAATAAAGAGGGAGAAGCACTGCTGTCACATGGTTTTAATGATTATGCAGAAGGCCTGACAGAATTCGTAAAATCATATGCTTCACATCGGATATCCCTTCGGGCAGTGGATACTTTTTTACAATATGTGATAGCAACACCGGATCGTTTAATCTTAAGCTTTATCGGAGATATGCCGACCAGTGAGATTGGAAGAGGAGAGATTGGAAGCGTATTTGCTCCCAAATTGTCAGATGAACAGATTGAATCAATATTTTTGGGATTGCAGGAAAATGAGAGTATTGAAAGGTATTATACAGGAACTTATTTGGAATATTCCATGTTAAGATGCTCCGCAAAGCAGCTAAGGAAGATAGATTTTTGCCGAAAGAATTATAATAGCCCATATGGGCAGGAGTATCGCAGGAAGTATAAAAAGCTGGAAAAAAGTGAGGGAAACTATCCTTTGGAAGCATTATGCAGCAAAATAGTATTATATGCGGCAGGGAAAATGGGGCAAAAGTGGTATGAGAAGATCAGTGATTACGGCAATTCTCAAATAGTTTGCTGGGTTGATAAGAATTATGAGCAATATCAGAAACAGGGTATGCCGGTAGAGGCCCCCGCCACAATAATCGGCTTGGAATATGACATGGTGATAGTAGGGGTGCTGGAAAGAGATAGATATTTGGAAATTAAGGACTACCTGCAGGAATTGGGTGTGGCAGAAAAGAAAATCATGTGGTTTAACCTCAGAATTTCCAATTATGGGGGAATCGTTGATTCCCATAGCAGGGCTTTTCGCGAGTAAAACCCGAGCTGGAAGCTTTAAAAGGGACTTAAAAGACCATAAAATTACGGCCTAAATTGGCGATTTGTGTATATCATAAGCAAGAAGATTTGGAGGAAACCAGATGGCAGCATTACATTTGGAATATGGTGAAAAATATAATAAAGAGCAATCATTTATAGAAAAGGATATCCGTAATTATATCGAAACCAACCACCAAGAATATTATGATGACATAATTGTGGCTGACACCCGATTCCAGGTTTTCTTTCAACTATCCGTACTGCGCACTGGGATTTTAAGCTGGTACCAATTCCATCCAAATGCGCATGTACTGGAAATCGGCGCCGGCTTTGGTGCATTAACCGGCCTTTTATGTGAAAAGTGTGCCACTGTAACTGCTACTGAACGTTCCGCCTACCGAGCCGAAGCCATGGCGACGCGCTGGCAGCAGAAGACCAACCTGGATATTTATGCTGGTGAATGGTCTGAGATGGATTTTTTGCAGCAATTCGATTATATTGTTTTAAACGGTATTTTAGAGCGTGCCTGCTGCGGCAGTAAAGAACGCAGTGCGTATGTGGAATACCTGACCAAACTCAAAGAACTGTTAAAGCCCGGCGGAATTCTTTTGCTTTCTGTGGAAAATCGCATGGGTATCAAATATTTCTGCGGCGCCGGAGAGCCTCATACCCAAAGATCATTTGATGGGATCAATGGTTATCCGAAGGGAACCTCAGGCTATTCATTTACTCATCAGGAACTGGCAGACATCATAGAGACATCAGGTTTCTCTGAACATAAATTCTATTATCCCCTGCCGGATTATAAACTTCCCCAGCTTATTTATACGGATTCTTATCTACCTGAGCAGAATCTGAAGGAACGTCTGATTCCCTATTATTACCCCAAAAGCAATATGGTTGCGGTAGAAGCGGATTTATATCAGGACGTAATAGAAAATGAAGTATTTCCTTTTTTTGCTAATTCATTTTTAGTGGAATGCGGAAAACAGGAAAGCTTTAGTGACGTAGTATACGCTGCCTTATCTACAGACCGGGGAAAGAACGGCGGATATGCAACAACCATTCATAAAGATAATCTTGTGAAAAAGCAGACTTTGCATAAAGATGGGCAGGAAAGTGCCTATAAGCTGTATCAAAACACTGAAGACTTGAAACAGCGGGGGATTCCTGTGGTGGAACAGCAGTGGGAAGGCGATGAGCTGACCATGCCCTTTATTCCCTTTCCCACCTTGTCTAATTACATCAAAGAGGTAATGCCGGCAGATATTACTTTGTTTGAAAGACTTTTAGATAAGCTTTATTCTTATATTATGCAATCCTCCGAGCAGGTTACAGGGGGAAAGAACAGGTTGGCAGAGCGATTATGTGATGCGGCAGTGACGGCGGAAGAAAAAGAAAAGATTCAGGTACTGGATTGGGGGCCGGTACTGAAGCGGGCCTATATGGAATTGATTCCGCTGAATTGTTTTTATGATAAATCAAAAGACCAGTTTCTTTTTTTTGACCAGGAATTCGTGCGTGAGAACTATCCTGCAAAGTATATATTATTTCGGGCCATTCACTACATTTACTGCTTTACCCCTAATGCAGAAAAACTCCTGCCACAGAAAAACCTGATAAAGAAATACGGCATGGAGGAAACCAGGGAGTATTATCTGCAGGAGGAGCTTCATTTTTTACATGAAGTCAGAAATCATCAGATGTATGAGCAGTTCTATCGTTGGACTGATATTGACCGGCAGCAAATCTATAATAATTCAGATAAACTGCGTTCAGAAGAAGAACGGATTGCCAATTATACCGTATCTGATAAGATGAAGAAAATCTGGAAGGTGGAATTAGATATGCTGGAGCAGGTTGAGCGTATCTGTAAAAGGCATGATCTTACCTATTTTATTCTGCACGGCACTTTATTGGGGGCGGTACGCCATAAAGGATTTATCCCTTGGGATGATGATCTGGATATCGGTATGTTACGCAAGGATTACGATGCTTTTCTGGAAGCAGCCAGACAGGAACTGCAAGAACCATACTTTGTGCAGAATATGTGGACCGAAAAAGAATACTTTATTGGTGGGGTGACCAGAATCCGCAATTCTCATACCACAGGAATACAACAGGGAGATATTGGATATGCCGGCAACCATGGAATCTGGATTGATATTTTACCCATTGATAATTGTACGGAAGATGACAGACTCTTAAAGAAAAAAGAGAAAAAAATTAAGCATGCATATGCCTTGTTGGCAGCCCAAATATATGGGGACCAAAAAGCCTTTTTAGGTATGCGGCCCTGGAGATGGCGATGCTGTCGGTTATTGGCAAGTGTTTATTCTCATAATGCCCTTTGCCGCAGACTGGATAGTGCAGTGCGCTTATACTCGGATGAGGAAACACGAGATGTGGCGATATTTTCCGGATATGAAAAGCATCGGATCCTGAGAAAGGCAGATTTTGCAGATACGATATTGTTGGAATTCGAGGGGCGTAAGCTCCCGGCCCCCATTGGATATGAAAACTATCTTTTCATGACGCTGGGAAAGGATTACGGGAAATATCCTCCGGAGGCAGAAAGAAAGCCTAATCACAGTGGAATCTTTGATCCGGAAAAACCTTACACAGAATATATGGCAAAGCTTTCCGGTATGTTTGACGATATTAAAGGAAGACAGATCATTCTGTTTGGTGCCGGTATGATGTTTGATGATTATATGCTCAAATGGGGCGGGAGGTATCGACCGGCCTTTCTGGTAGATAATGATGAGAGCAAGTGGGGAAGGAAACGGCAGGGAATTGAAATCAAAGCCCCTCAGGAAATATTCAAGATTTCGGAGCAGAACCGCCGCGTGATTATCTGCAGTTTTTACTATAAAGAAATACAGAAGCAATTGGAAGAAATGGGTATTTTTGATTATCAGATTTATGTACAGAATATAGAGTGGATTGTACAGGCAGAGGCTTAAAGATATGATTAAAAATGGAGACTAAATATGAAACAATTTAAAACAGGTTACGTTCCCGGAGTATTTGACTTATTTCATATCGGGCACTTAAACCTACTTAAAAATTCAAAAGAACAATGCGAGTATCTGATTGCAGGGGTTTTAAGCGATGAACTGGTAATGCATTTCAAGAACCGTCGCCCTTATATCCCCTTTGCGGAACGGATGGAAATCGTCCAGGCCATCAAATATGTGGATCAGGTAGTGGAGGTCAATTTTGCCAATACCGTAAAAATAGAAGCATGGAAACAGCTGCATTTCGATGTTCACTTTTCAGGCAATGACCATGGCCCTGACTGGGATGAGGACCTGAAGCAGCTCCAGGCGGCAGGCTCTACAATGGTATTCCTCCCCTACACGGAAAGTACCAGTTCCACCCAGATCAGAGGCTTGATTGATAAAGGCCTTGCATAAAAGGATTAGCCATGAAGAATACAACTAAGATAACATTAAAGGGCAGTGCCGGACTCCGTCTGTCCCTGTATACAGGTATGCTGGAATCGGGTTTCCCGGATCGTTTTTCCACTTTGCATTTTTACCATGCATTCCCGGGGGACCGGCTCCACCTCCTGAATCAACAATATGAGTATGCAGTTGCAGTCTACTCCCTTGACCGGGAGGAGACTTTTCTTTATACCTACTCTTATCAAAAGGAAGAAAACTGGTCCACCTATACCGGTAATTTGACTCCGGATTCTTACAGCCAGGAGGACTTCACCTTCCCCTCAGAATGCTATTTCCGCATCAATCTGAAAAGATGTGATGGGGCACCTTTCAACGAAGGATTAAAGGTAATGGATCAAATCATTGAATTTCTGTCAACCGAAAGTCAGTATACCAACAAGGATTGGTTCCGGGAAGAAATAGACAAAGTGGCATTGGAAGTAAACCGGTCCATGTCAGTTCGTGAACCTGATTCCATGTCATTTATCCTTTTGACAGACTCCCATTATGTGGTAAACGGAACCTGGGAAGACACAGTTCGTAATATATCTGCCGTGACCGCAAGAACGCATCCGGATGGGATCATCCACTTGGGAGATTTGACGGATGGAATGGTTAGCCGTGAAGTAACGGAAGATTATGTTAACCAAACTATGGAAGATATGAAAAGTTTGGGTCTGCCGCTATATCTTGCTTTAGGTAATCATGATTCTAACTATTTTTACAACAATCCGGATAAATTTACCGAGGAAGAACAGTATCAGCTTTATTTACGGGAAATCAATCAGGAACATTCGAAACTATACTATTATAAAGACATGGAAAAGATTAGAACACGCTTTATTTTTCTGCATTCTTTTGATGATACCCAGATGGTTCGTTATGGATTTTCGGATGAAGAGGTAATTTGGTTTGAACAGGTGCTGACAGAGGTGCCGGAAGGCTTCAGGGTGTTGATTTTCAGCCATGTACCACCTTTGCCGGAGATTCATTTCTGGAGTGATCAAATCAGAAACGGTGAACGGATGATTGAGTTGGCCGAGTCATACGCTCGAACTCCGGGTCGAACAGTATTGGGCTGGATCCACGGACATAACCATGCCGATCAGATTTATCGTAAAAGAGTATTTCCGATTATTTCACGGGGATGTAACAAATGTGAATATTTCCTTGACAAAAAGCCGGAGGGAGCCATCACTTATGAGCGCCGCCCCGGCGATGTGAGTCAGGATCTGTGGGATGTGCTGATATTGTCGGCACATCAGGAGGAGCTACATTTTGTTCGCTTTGGAGCAGGGGGATCTGCAATGAATTAATACTCCCCAATATTTTGAGCAAAGATGATTGACACATTTTCTGCATATGTGCGAAAAAGCGATTAATGATTAGGCAGTCACATGCATATCGACAAAGGTCTGAGATACAGCGGTTATTGCAATAATGAAAGAATACCCTGGCTGCTTTGATTAGCTTGTGCCAACATGGCCTGCCCAGCCTGCAGCAGAATCTGATCGACGCTGTAAGCAACCATTTCAGTTGCCATATCAGTATCACGAATAGTGCTTTCGGCACTTTGGGTATTTTCTACTTGATTATTAAGATTGCTGATGGTATGCTCCAGGCGGTTCTGATAAGTACCCATGCGGCTGCGTTCTCCGCTGACAAAAGAAGATGCCCGCTTCAAAAGGTCGATGGCGTTTGCAGACCCTTGAGGAGTTCTAACATCAATGTTTGCTATATTCAGATTCTCAATTCTCATGTTTGGAAGTACAATTTTAATAATTTCCTGGTCGGCGGCATTGGTTCCGACCAGCAGATTTTTAACATTTCCAGGTGTTGATTCGATTTCACTACGGGCAACGCCCGGACCAAATTTACCATATCCGCCCCAGGCGGTGGCAGCATAATCGGTATAGGAATTATCTAAGGTGGCTCCGGCTGGCAAGGAATCCTGAAACAGGTAATTATTGGGCCGTTCATCGTAAATAATCAATTCATTGGGATTATCAGGGTTTTTGGTAAACTTGGTATAATGGTTGTTGGGAGTTTCGGTTGTAACAGCTAAAACACGATCCAGAAGCTCTTCACCCGTTTGCGTCCCATCGATTCCCACGTTATAAATAATGTGATTGCCGCTATATGAGATACTGCTGTCTGTACCGGATGTAAATTCCACACTGTAATGACTATCACAGGTACAGCAGGTAGTATAAAAACCATTTCCGATTAAGGCATCTATTTGAGAAGGAGAACCTGTGAAACTGCTAAAATCCAAAAAGGCAGCTTCATGGGAAACGGCGACAGTATCATGAGTTGCCGGTATGGTACTGTTATCTGTATAAGCATCTTGGGTAGTATAGCTCTGAGAGAGGGAGCCGGTGCTGGGATAGGAGACCCAGTTAGGCAGTCCGCCAGTATAATTAACACCCCTATCAATCGTAATAGGTGGTCCTAACAGAAGCGGCTGCTCATTAAAGGTGGTTTTATGTGAAATGGCACCAACTTCTTTCTTTAACTGTTCGATTTCGGCCTGGATATACTCCCGGTCATCGGCAGTATTGGTTTCATTGGCAGCTTTGATAGACAACTCGTCCATACGGTGGAGCATATCATGTATCTCACTCATCGCACCGTCGGCGATTTGCACCATGGAAATGCCGTCTTGAGCATTGGCTGATGCCTGTGTAAGCCCCCTGATTTGACGGCGCATCTTCTCGGAAATAGCCAAACCCGCCGCGTCATCTGCACCGCGGTTGATTTTATATCCGGAGGATAGTTTTTCAGTTTTTTTAGCTGAACTGGTATGAGTACGGCCATAAATATTGGCGGCATTCATAGCCTGCAGATTGGTTTGAACACTAAGCATTGAGGCCTCCATGCGCAAAGATACTTGATATGGTATATATCGGGTGATTTAAAAAAAAATTAACATTTCGTCATATAAAAAAATTTAGTTGCATTTTTATAAATTAGACGGTATTCTAAAAGTAATCAGAGAGGACATTCGTTCCTTTCTACTTTAGTAATTATCATTCTAATCTATCATGTTCTGCATAAACACATGCAGGCAATCTAAGGAGGAAACCGTCTATGACAAAAAAGAAAAGTAAGTACTTAGGGAAAAGGTATTTTAACGGGAAGCACAAGGATTTTTTGTTTCGGTACATTTTGTCGAACAAAAGAGTATTATTAGAACTTTACAATGCGTTAAACGGTACCGAATACCGGAATCCTGATGATTTGATCATCAACACCCTTGAAGATGTAGTCTATCTTGGTTATAAAAATGACCTGTCCTTCCTGATCGGGAATACGCTTAATCTGTATGAACACCAAAGTACTGTGAATCCCAATATGCCATTAAGAGGGCTGCTGTATATGGCGGCGTTGTATGAAAGTTATGTAACAATGCAGGGGGAGAATTTATATGGGGCGAAGCAGATCCCATTACCGTTTCCCCAATACATAGTGTTCATAAATGCTGAGAAAGAGATGCCGGAACAGCAGGTACTGCGGTTATCAGATGCTTTTCAGAAGGTGTCCGGTGAGGGCAGCGGCAGATCCGGACCATGCCTGGAAGTAACGGCAACGATGCTGAATATTAATCATGGGCATAATCAGGAGATATTAAACAAGTGCAGTAAGCTGGAGGAATATACGATCTTTGTGGAAAGGGTTCGCTTTTACTTAAATAAAAATAAGGATATCAGAGAAGCCCTTGAATGGGCAATGGATGATTGCATTGATAACGACATATTAAAAGACATCTTATTAAAGAACAAGGCGGAGGTAACGAGAATGTTATTGACAGAGTTTGATGCGAGAAAATACAAAAAACAACTGCGAAAGGAAGCGAAAGAAGAGGGCTGGGAGGAAGGCCGGAAGGAAGGAATGGAAGCCGGGATGGCAGCCGGAATGGAAGCTGGAATGGCAGCCGGAATGGAAGCTGGAATGGAAGCTGGAATAGCGACAGGAATGGAAGTAGGAATAACCCGGTTGAATAAATTGAATGCCTATCTTCTGAAAGAAGGTAAAATGGATGAACTGGAAAGGTCGATATCCGATCAGACCTTTCAACAGGATCTTCTTAAACAATATAATATTGAATAATTGAAATATTTATGCAGATAGCAGCAAATTAAATACCTGCTATCTGCATGATTTTAATCAATTGATTTTTAAAGGTAAAAAATTCAGTCGTCTTCCGCAGCCCATTGGCCGCAATTTCCAGGCGTTCTTCTTCATGTCCCAAATAATAACCGGCCTTATCTAAGGCATCTTCCATACTTTCATAAATCACGATATCCGATCCCGGTTCAAAATATTCCATCAGCTCGGCCTGATAATTGGAAAATAACAGCCCGCCGGAGCCCAGAATATCCAAAGCCCGCAAAGGAATCCCTGATTGAATGCATTTTAAAGTCGGATTAAGATTGATCCGGCTTGCTTTAAAAACCTTGGGCATATCATCAAAATAAGAAACTGTTCCCCGGTAGGATATTTGTGGTGGCAGTTCAGGAACCTGGCGGGAATATAGTACAGTCTGATGCCGACGGCTTAAAAGGGTGAGCAGCTGAAGACGCTCCAGGCGGGTAACCTGTGTTGCCATGGCGATGGACAGCTCCGGCCGATTCAGTTCAATTTCCTGCCCCACCCGAGTATGCGACTGGCGAATTCTTTCGATAAGTTCTTCCGAAATCATATCATTTATCAGATAACATCCATATAAGAGTAATTGCGTTTGGATGATACTGTCGATATAACCCTTATCGTAATCAGACAACGGAGCGGTGATGACCGGCAGCATCGATTGATAAATCTGCCCCACCATGGAAATATCACAGCCAAAGCGTGCCATGTCTGCTGCCGTTAGCTGTAGTGCTGACAGCCGCTCAATATTGACACCCAGGGGCATATGATAAACGGTATTGTATCCCTTATTTCTAATGGATTCGAATTCCAGCCGGTCAAACAGGAAGATATAGTTGGTAGAGTAATGAAATGTTTCCAATTTCTTGTAGGAAAGCGGACTGTCATAACTCCAGGAAATATACTTGATATTATGGGCATGACAGAGCTTAGCCACCAAAGGGAAATAATTGATGCTCATAACGCAGTCATATTGATCGGCAGAAAGATAACCGGAAAATCGACTGCAAAAAAAATCATCTTCATAGATATCTTTAAAGTTATAATATATATTTTTACAGATGATGCCCTGCTTTTTTAAATAGTAAATCAGATCATTCTGGGTATATGCTCCCATGTCGTATAATAAGATTTTCATGCTATCACCTCATTTTGATTTTCCAATTATCTATTATATCAGAATAAAGCCTGTAAATCAAAAAAGTATGCTATACTGAATAGAAAAAACATTAAAAATAACGAGGTAAGAATGCGAAAAGTGTTATTTCCCGAATGGGATAGTTTAGGGCAGAAATTTATCGTCAGGGCATTGCAGCAGGAAGGTCTGGAAGTAGTTTCTTTTTCGGTGCCGCAGGCGGAACCGGATACGGAAAAACGGGAGCGGTTGGCAGAAACCATTGTGGAGAAGATTCATTCAGATTCCTATGAATTTGTATTTACAGTTAATTATCTGCCGGTTGTGGCCATTGCCTGTAAAGCCTGCCGGATGAAATATGTGTCGTGGGTTTATGACAGTCCCTGTGTGGAGGTATATTCGGAAACCGTTCATTTTGATACCAATTATATATTTATATTTGATAAGCAGACCTGTTTTGATTTGATGCAGAAGGGTATCCAGACCGTTTATTATTTGCCGATGGCAGCAGATGTAGATTATTATAATGAGATAACCCTAACGGCGGAAGCGCCTTATCAATCGGACATTTCCTTTGTAGGTTCACTTTACACCCAACCTAAGCCGGTATTTGCACCGCTGGAAACCGCCGAAGGTTATCTGAAAGGTTACCTGGACGGTCTGGTCAAAGCCCAGCTGGGAATCTATGGCTGCAATTTTCTGGAGCAGGTCCTTACTCCCGGGATCATCCTGCAGATGCAGAAACTGTGTATGGTGCCGCAGCGGGTTAACAGCAGTGAGACAACCGCCTGGTTATATGCCAATTACTATTTGGCAAGAAAGGTGACAGCTATCGAACGGACCGGAATAATCAGAAACTTATCAGAGCGGTTTGATTTGAAACTGTATTCAGATGAGGCTACCGGACAGTTTCCGGAAGTGAAAAACCAAGGTATGGTCGATTATTATCGGCAAGCTCCGCAGGTCTTTAAAGGAAGCAAGATAAATTTAAACATTACCTTACGCAGTATCCAGAGCGGCATTCCCCTCAGGGCATTTGATATTATGGGTTGCGGAGGCTTTTTGCTATCCAATTATCAGGCTGATTTTCTGGACTATTTTCAGCCGGGAGAAGACTTTGTTTGTTATGAGAGTCAGGAAGATTTAATGACTAAAGCAGCTTACTATCTGGAACATGAAGAGGAAAGACAGCAGATAGCCGGGAATGGCTATGCAAAGATAAAGCAGTACCATACTTACCGCCATCGGGTGGCGGAGATGTTGAACATAATAATGGTATAGTCAAATGCTTGATATGTAATCACGCAGAAATTGTTTACAGGAGGTCATATTACTATGATAGGTGTAGTGTATCCGGATGATTTATGTTACAGTACCTTGCAGGGGTTTGCCAATGGCTTGGTAAAAGGGTTTATAGAGAGTGGCTACGAAGCTGAATTGGTTATGGACACTTCCTTAAAGGAACTGCAAAAGGAGCGGGAAGCGCTTATCTTTTTCAATAGTGCTCTGACAAATATTGTATTTCCTGATGGGAGTTATGTGATGGATAGTATTCCGGCACAGATTATTAATATGATTGTGGATGCACCGGCTACCCATCATCCCTGCTTACTGCCTGAACTAAAAAATTACAGTTTAATCTGTCTGGATGAAAATCATGTACATTATGTGCAAAAGTATTATCCACATATAAGGAAAGTCATCTTTGGCTTTTTGTCAGGCCCCGAACCAAAACAGCTCAGACCCTTTCAGGAAAGAGAAATAGAGGTACTTTTTACAGGAAGTTATGAGGAAGGTGAAAAGGTACTTGCGGAGATTGAAAAAGATTTTATTAGAAAAATTGTTACTTATGTTATCAAAGGTTTTTTAAGTGACAGCAGTTTAACTACGGAAGAACTGGTGAAAAGATATTTTGAAGAGATGTCTTATCAGATAAATAACAAGGAATTTGCCAACCTTATGTGGGCTGTTTGCTGGGCAGCAGAACGATACATGCGTTGTTATTATCGGGATATGATAATCGGCACTCTGGCCAACAACGGCATTAAAGTATCGGTTTACGGAGACGGATGGGAAAATTTTCATTGTCTACATGAAGAAAATATTATTCGCGGAGGGCATGTTTCTTATGAGGAGTCTGTGGAACTGACAGCAAATGCTAAAATATGCTTGAATATTATGCCCTGGTTCAAGGCTGGAATACACGACCGGGTTTTAACAGCAATGAAATGTAAAGCGGTTTGCCTTACTGATTCCAGTTCCTTTCTTGATGAGCATTTTATAAATGGCAAAGAACTGGTTTTGTATTCATTAGGTGATTTGGAAAAACTGGCCGGACAGGTGTCATATATTTTATCTCATGAACAAGAGGCCATGGCAATAGCTGAGGCAGGATTTCAGAAAGCCCAAAAAGAATTTTCATGGAGAAAAATGGCACAGAAAATTATTGATGCTGTAAATTAACAGTTGCTGTATTTGATAAAGCTTTTCAGGAGGAACTGCTGAAGAAGTATAATATTAAATAGCCAATATAAAGTTATAAGTAAATATAAAAGCACCGTTAAAGTTGTCACACTAAAATCTTGGTGTGGCAGCTTTTTAAGATCAGATATATAAAAGAACCGAAGAGTAAAATGTGCTTTCGTCATATTCAAATTTGGTAATACCATGGTACTTGGCGGCAATCTTTTCTACGGAAGCAATTCCCACACCAATACGGTCATTTTTGGAAGAAATAAAATGATTATCGGATTTTTGAATGATTCCATTATAAGAATTATCCAAAGTGATAACAATCTTGTTTTCCATCTGTTTCAGTGTGAAATGAATGAAAGCCTCACCTGTTGTCTGCCGGGCACACGCTTCGACAGCATTTTCCAGGAGGTTGCCCAGTAAGGTTACCACATCCGGTGTGGCAATGGCAGCATGATCATCATAGTCGGCTTCCACCTGAAAGGTAATGTTTTGCTTATGGGCCAGGTCGGCATAGTAAATAAGCAGAGCGTTTACAGCGTAATTCTCACAATAAGCGATGGCTTTGTCGGTGGGCAGGTTGGCAATATACTGAGCGATATAGGTTTGCAAACCTTCATAATTGTGATCCTCCAGATAGGACTGGATAATGAGAATATTGTGGCGGAAATCATGTCGGGCCCGCCTGGCTTCATCCAAACGGTTTTTCAAGCTTTCATATTGCACAAACTGCATATTGAGCTGATAATTTTCGGCTTTCAACTGTATAGATTTATAACTTTCCCCTACCAGATGAGCAATTATAAAAGTAATCAGGAGATTCCCGATATTCAGCAAAGCGGCAAAGAATACATTGTTTAAACTTTTTGAAAAAGCCATCACACCGCCGTTGGAGAAAAGGTTGAAATAGTAGGAGAAGCAGGATACGGCCGGAACCAGCCACAGAAAATGCCAGATACGGTTATTTTCCGGAAGGACGGTGAGAGGCCGGATTTTTTTGTCCATTATCATAAACATAATGGGATAACTGATCAGATAAATAATTATCAGGACACCAATGGAACCCAGTGAAAAAGGCGCATCCTCCAATTCGAAATAGTGGTAAGCAAAGTAACTGTAAAAAACAATCACAAAGCTTTCATAATTTAAAATGATCAGCAGTACAAAGAGCTGTCTCGCAATGGGGGTACGAACGATTATTTTATAGAGTCCGAGATATAAAGCAATGATGCCGACACTAAAAACCGTGGCCAAAGCCAGGTGATTCCATGCCAGGACCTGGAGAAACACCATCAAAGCATAAAGGGAACTAAGAAGGATCCCTATAGTTTTCCGGGAAACACGCAAAAAGTCACGAAATGGTATCAAAGCCAGAATAATAGCGGGTAGTAGGCTAAAGAGTTCATAAACAGCAATTTCTGTAATTTGCGTCATAGTAAGAGTCATAAATCCCGGCTCCTTGCTTTATCAAAAAGGTAATCCGAATAAATTTTCAGAATCTCCGCTTTTTCTTTTTTGCGGAACGGAATCCTTTCGCCGTTAGTCATCAGGAAAGTCAGGTCAGTAGCCTTGTCGATATGATTGAGATTGATAATACATCCCCGGTAGCAAAGCAAAAATTCAGGATAGGGTGTCAGCATCTCGGCAAGATAAGAAAAGGAAACGCGGGATTTCTGAATTCCTGCTGAGTTGGTATGTATTTGGGCATAGTGCCCTTCCATATCACAATAAATAATATCCTGCAAAAGAATTTTCAGTTTTTCATGGCCGTTTATGATTTCAATAAATTGCTGTTCTTTAAGGCGTTTATAGTCGATCAGGGACATGATGGCGAAAAGCTCATCATAAACAAGCGGCTTGACGAGATAGCCGGAAGCTTTTACCTTGTAGCAATCGATAGCAAAATCACGGGTGGTGGTAACGAAGATAAGAATAACCGAAGAATCCGCTTTTCTAATCTGTCTGGCTATTTCCAGACCGGTAGAGGTACCGAGATAATAATCAATAAAAATCAAATCATAAGCTTTGGGAACAAATTGTTCCCAAAATATATCTTCTTTTTGAAAGGGAAATATCTGGCATGCCAAATTAGCATGATTTTCTTTAAAATACTTTTGGAGTTGTTTAATGATGATGAACGCGTCATCAAATCGATCGTCGATTACCGCAATTTTCATAGATTGTAAGACTCCCCATAAATTTACATTTTTTTACATTATAACCCCAAGTTGTCTGAATGTAAATATTTTAAAGCCAAATAGTGACGTTTGGCGGCCAGATAATTTTCTTTTTCAAACAATATGTTAGAATAAAAGAACAAATAACAAAAATAAAGGAGGAAGCATTATGTCAGATTTAGGAACATTAGCAGGAGGATGGAATGTAGAAGTGGCAGTGGGTGCCATGCCGGAGAAAGTAGCAACCGGGTTCGCTCAGGTATTTGAGGATATTGTCGGTGCCAGTTATGTGCCGCTGGTTTATTGCGGAAGTCAGATTGTAAACGGAACCAATTATATGATCATATGTGAGCAGACCTTGATAACCAATCCTCCGGCAAATCATGTTGTCAAAGTGGTGCTCCATGAAACATTGCCTGAAGAGGGTGAGATCATGGGAGAATTTTCGATTTTGTATATTGAAACAATTGTGTAAAAGTAAAAAGAGGATTAGAATGAGTGGTGTATCAGCCACTCATTCTGTGTCTGTACAAATAAAAATAATAAAAGTTTGAAAAACAGTGAGGTAAAGCATATGAATCAGCAATTAGCCGATCAAGTAAATGAATATTTCAAGGCCCTCAGCAAAGTATCCAGACCATCAAAAAAAGAAGAAGCAGCCAGTGAGTTTATGGTGGCTTTTGCCAAAGAACACAATTTGTCTTATTTAAGGGATAAGATGAACAATGTCATTGTAAAAAAAGAAGCCCAGGGAAAAGCTGTTGGAACAAATTCGGAACCGGTCATTTTGCAGGCTCATTTGGATATGGTTTGTGTGCCCAGGGATTATGACTGGGCACAAGGCGTCCAGACGACGGAACCGGAGAAGGATCCACTGGGACGAGGCATGATCATGCGCGGCCGTGATGAGGTCACCGGAAGATATACTTCACTGGGAGCAGATGATGGTATCGGTGTTGCCACTATTATGGGAATACTGGATGATCAGGAAATATCCCATCCTCCGATCCTCGCCGTCTTTACCACGGATGAAGAAGCCGGCATGGGCGGTGCCAGGGGTTTAACCAGGGAAGATATGCAGGAAGTGGCAGGGGATCTGGATTTGAGTACAGCCAGAATGATCAATATTGACGAAGAGGAAGATGGCCGGTTTAGTGTGGGATGTGCCGGTGGCGTCAGAGCCAACCTGGTCTTACCGATCCAGTGGAAGAAAAGGCCTAAAAATCTCAGCATATATAAAATAGCCATTACCGGGCTGACCGGCGGACATTCCGGTGTGGAAATTGATAAAAAGCGAGCGAATGCTCACCGGCTGATGGGTAGGGTACTGGATGATCTGCAGGGAAAAGGAGTAAAAATCTACATGTTCAATATCTCCGGTGGGGAGTTTGATAATGCCATTGCCAGAGAAAGCTGCGCGGAGGTTGGGATTGTAAAAGGACAGGAACAGCTGTTTGAAGAGAGTATCCGCAAGATGGGTGAAATTTTTAATTGGGAATATAATCGTTCTTCCCGCGAAAAAGATAGAATCGAACCCAATTTATCTGTTTCTTACGAGGTCTTGCCGGATATTAATACCCATATAAGGTATTCAGGCAAAATGTTAAATAAGGTTATTACCATATTGATGCTGATCCCCAATGATGTACTGGCCATGGATATTGAGGAATCCGGTTTGGTAGAAACCTCCAGTAACCTTGGCGTAATCAGGACGGAAAATGATGCCCTGTGGTTTACCTGTGCCACCAGAAGCTCGGTGGATTCACGCAAGCGGATGGTGTTAAATCAGATGCAGCGCCTGATGGACAGCGTTGGCGGAGTACTGATTGAAAAGGATGATTACCCGGGTGGGGAATATCGGAAGGAATCACCGTTAAGGGATATTTTTATGGAAACCTATCAGGAATTGTTTTCAGAACCGGAACCGGTTGCCAGACCGATTCATGCCGGTCTGGAATGCGGCTATTTTGCCGGGAAGCTGGGGAACATTGATATGATTGCCTGTGGACCCACTATCCACGATGTTCATACCATTAACGAAACCTTGTTTTTGGATACGGTTCCTAAGACCGTAGAGCTGCTGGTAAAGGTTCTTGAAAAACTGATAAAGGAAAAAGAGTCCTTAGATTAGATTCTGCAAACGCTTCTGAGCCGGTTCATAATTACCGCATCGCCGATAGTAATCTTTGGCCTGTGCAGTATTGCCGGTACATTCGTAAATCACCCCGATATTATAATAAGCGCTGTAACTGTTCACCCCTTCCACTGCGTAGGCGTGAAAGGTTACAGCCTTTTTAAATTCAGTGATGGCGGAATCAAACATGGCATTATTCATATAGATCAGTCCCATCAAAAAGGGAAAGTCAGCCCGGGTGGCAAATTCTTCATAGATATTTTCAAAGCTTAATGCTTCTTCATAGCGTTTTAAATCCAACAGGCAGTAACCATAGGATTCCACCATGGTCTGCACATACTCCAACTGAGGATTGACATCAAAAGAAAGTCCCAGATCATAGTAATGACAAGCTTTTTCCGTGTCCTTCAAGGCGGCATATGATTTGCCGATTTGGTAATAGGTATAGGGAGCCGGTCCATTTTTCTCTAAATCAAGGAACAGCAGTTCCAGATTGCGGTTGGCCTTTTCGACGGCAACATTTTGGTTTACATAACCTTCATGATAACAGCTCAAAGGAATCGGAAAATAAGCAGGTTCTTTACCGTCAATCCGTACCACCTGTTCATGAATGATGCCCGCATAATGATATTCCTGTTTGGAGAAAAGCCGTGCCACCCGCTCTGTAAGGATACTGGCAGTACCGCCGGATTGAGAGCCCGTATTATAGGGATTATTCCGGATCAGCATCCCGGCTCCGTGAGGATTTTGTCTGATGGACTTATTCATTTCATCCATATCAATAGTTTCTAAAAATTCATCACAATCGATAACCAGTATCCATTCATTTGATGCCTTGGAAATGGAAAAATTTCTGGCGGCACTGAAATCGTTTATCCATTCAAAATGAAAGACTTTTGATGTATACTCCAGGGCAATCTCCACCGTTCGGTCCGTAGAACCCGTATCCACTACAACAATTTCAAAATTATAGGGAGATAAAAGCTGCAGACATTTTTCAATATATTTTTCTTCGTTTTTAGCGATCATGCAAACGGAAACAGATATCATGGGAACACTCCAATCTCAGTATTATGATCATAATTATAAGGGGTCTGTCAGGAATAAACAACAAATAAATTTTCAATAATATTTTGAATGGGCAAAAATCTATTGACATGTAAAAAAACCAGATTTCACAAGGGATTGAAGGGATTTTCAAGACCCCAAAAACAATTTTTTTGTGCAACAATACGATATTGACGAGAGGATTTTTTGAGAATATAGTTAGGGTAATCCATACAGAGTTATACAAATATTTTGACGGAGGGAGGTGAAAGGATGACGGAAGATAATAAATTAGATATGATAATTGAAATGGTAAAAGCCATGGAAACCAGAATAAACCAACGGTTTGATCAATTAGAAGCCCAAATGAATGAGCGAATGGACCGCTTAGAAGAGCGAATGGACCGCCTGGAAGAGCGGATGGACCGCCTGGAAGAGCGAATAGCCCACTTGGAAACACAGGTGTATCGTCTGGAACTTCGGATGAACGAACTGGAAGAGCGAATGGATAAACTGGAAGCCCGTATGGAACGGGTAGAAGGTATCATGAAAATTATCCTGGAGCGAATGGATCTGCTTGAATCGCATTTGGAAAGTGTTGAACTGCGGTTAGGCAGTATAGAGGTTCGTGTGGCTGCCATGGAAGAGCGCATCAAAATGATTGAAGACAGAGATAAAGGTACAGGAAGGCAGCTGGCGGCGCTGGGAATGACTTTGGAGAATGACATAAGGAATCAGATTATGTTCATTGCAGAAGGGCATGTAGCATTATCACGGAAACTGGATGTATACTATGAACAGGTAGTGGCAGTACTGAACAGTACAGAGCAGCAGGGTATGCTTTTACAGCAGCACGATATTGATATCAGAAAGATCAAGTCTAAATTAACAGCGGGAGGCATTGTCTAAACGGCAATGTGCCAAAAAGCAGGCAGTGCCTCCGCATCAGATGTCTGGCCAGACAAAGAAGTAATCTAAATAATCAAAACTAATTTCCCAAATCTTAAGGAAAATAATGCAAATTTATTGTATGACTCTGTATTGGAGATATTGGAGAACTTATCTTTGCATACTTATACAGAATATATTATAATAGGGGATATTAAATCCAAAAGTGAGGTCCCCCGTGCGAGAACTGGAATATCCCTTCGATAGTGAATATATACTAAAAAAATCAAAAAAAATAAAACGTGAACTGCTGGAACAGAAAGCAGAAAGTACTTTTTTATCTAAAAAAATAGCAGTCTTGGGCGGCAGCACCACCCATGACATTATCCGTATTTTAGAGTTGTTTTTATTAAAAGAAGGAATCAAAGCAGATTTTTATGAATCGGAATTCGGTCAGTACTGGCAGGATGCCATGTTTGATAATCCGGCTCTTGCGGAGTTTGCTCCCGATATTATTTTTATCCATACAAGCAGCCGTAACCTTTCCGCTTTTCCGGCCCTTACAGATACGGCACAAGAGGTGGAGGCAGCTTTGCAGGAGCAGTTTTCCCATTTTACAGCCATGTGGGACAGGCTGCGGGAAGTGTATCAATGTCCGGTTATCCAGAATAATTTTGAATATCCCTTTTACCGGCTGATGGGTAATAAGGAAGCCAGTGATATTCATGGAAAAAATTATTATGTAAACCGGCTGAATCTCTTATTTGCCGAATATGCCCAGAAAAATGAGAATTTCCATATTCACGATATTCACTATATATCAGCCGCCTGCGGCCTGGAAAAGTGGGCTGATCCATTTTACTGGCATATGTACAAGTATGCGCTGAATATGCAGGCCATTCCGGATTTTGCTTTCAGTTTATCCCATATCATCAAGTCGGTATTCGGTAAAAACAAAAAAGGGCTGGTGCTGGATCTGGATAATACCCTTTGGGGCGGCATCGTCGGGGATGACGGTGTGGAACAGCTGGAGATTGGCCCGGAAACCGCCATGGGACAGGTGTACGGAGAATTCCAAAGTTATATCAAAGCGCATAAAGACTTAGGGATCATCCTGAATGTGAATTCCAAAAATGAAAAAGAAAATGCTTTGGCAGGATTGAATCACCCCGACGGGGTTTTAAAGCCGGAAGATTTTGTCCTGATTAAGGCCAACTGGGAACCCAAAAGCAAAAATTTGCTGGAGATTGCGGCAGAGCTGGAGATATTGCCGGAATCACTGGTTTTTGTGGATGACAATCCGGCGGAGCGGGAGATTGTCCGGCAGCAGGTAAGCGGTGCGGCAGTGCCGGAGATTACCCTGGCGGGCAGTGAAAGCCTGATGCCGGAGCAGTATATTCGGATTTTGGATAAGAACGGTTATTTTGAAGTCACCGGTCTTTCCCAGGATGACAAAAAACGAAATGAAATGTATAAGGCCAATGTCATCAGAAAGCAGCAGGCCGGTACCTATGAAAATATGAGTGATTATCTGCAATCATTGGAGATGGTGGGCACCATCAGGGAATTTGAGCCTATATATATGGCCAGGATCGCCCAGCTGACCAATAAGAGCAATCAGTTCAATCTCACCACCAGACGGCTGACCCAGAATGAGATCCAGCAGATTGCCGCGGATGGAGAGCATATTGCCCTATATGGCAAGCTGGTTGACAAGTTCGGGGACAATGGTGTAGTATCGGTGGTAATCGGGCGTAAGGAGGAAAACTGCCTTCACTTGGAACTGTGGCTGATGAGCTGCCGGGTGCTGAAACGGGATATGGAGTATGCCATGATGGATACAGTGGTGGAAGAGTGCAGAAAGTGCGGAATTACGACTATCAGAGGATATTACTATCCCACTGCTAAGAATGCCATGGTCAAAGATTTTTATTATCTGCAGGGCTTTCGTAAGATTGGCGAGGATGCAGAAGGCAATACCACATGGGAATTTGTTATTCCGGCAGACTATGAATATAAAAATAAAGTCATAGCAGTTAATCCGAAGTGAAAGCAGGGAGAGATACAGATGAAGATTCACCACATAGGATATCTTGTCAAAAAAATAGTTAAAGCAATCCAAACATTTACGGAACTGGGATATGAAGCCGAAGGAGAAGTGGTATATGATGCCCACCGCAAGGTGGATATTTGCTTTATGCAAAAAGAAGGATACCGAATTGAACTGGTTGCTCCGGCCGGGCCGGATTCGGTGGTAGCCGGACTGGTCAAGCGCTTCAAGAACAGTCCCTATCATATTTGTTATGAATCCGAGAATTTTGATGAGGATATGGAGAAACTATGTGCCAATGGGTATGTTTGTATGGAAGAAGCCTGTGAGGCACCGGCCATTGAAAATCGCCGGGTAGTTTTTTTGATGAACCCGGTTATCGGTATAATAGAAATAGTTGAATTTATGCCGGTCAGATGATAAACTGGAGATACTATGAAAAAAGTAAGGAGACCACATGAACAGAGAAGAAATATTTAGCAGCTTAAATGAAGTTTTCCGGGATGTATTTGATGATGAGTCCATTACCGTGGGAGAAACCACCACAGCCGATGACATTGAGGATTGGGATTCCCTGGAGCATATTAATCTGGTTGCCGCAATTGAACAGGAATTTGGGATGAAATTTACCATGGGACAAGTAGTATCCATGAAAAACGTAGGAGAAATGGTTGACATAATTCTGAAGAGTGTTGAAAAGTAATTATGTTTGCGGATGGTAGCGAAAAATGGCAATAACCTCTTTTTATTTTTTATGCTTTTATGTATTGATATTGCTTTTATATTATGTTGTGCCAGGCAAGGTGCAGTGGAGTGTATTACTGTTGGCAAGCCTGGCATATTATTTGTTGTCGGGAAATGGACTGCTGATCCTCTATCCCCTGGCCACGTCAGTGATCTGTTTTGTCAGCGGCAAATATATTGCGGCAGCGGAACATGCGGGCAGACGCAGAGCCGGGCTGGTATTTGCACTGCTGGGCACCCTGGGCATTCTGGTAATCCTAAAATATGTGAATTTTGGTATTTATACTTATAATGGGATATCATCGGTTTTCTCCGGCCTGCAATTGGATGTGGTGGAATTTCTGATACCCCTGGGTATTTCATTTTATACATTGTCGATTCTGGGATATGTGATCGACATTTATTATGGTATCGGCGATGTCAGCCGGAACTATTTTCAGTTTTTACTTTATTGTATTTATTTTCCCACCCTGATATCCGGGCCCATTATGCGGTATGGACAGACCGGAGCGGCCTTAAGAGGGGTGCATAAACTGGATTATGAACAGGTTACCAAAGGGATGCAGCGCATCCTGTGGGGGTTTTTCAAAAAACTGGTGATTGCCGAACGCATGGCTATGATCGTCAACACGGTTTATAGCGACTATACCTCTTACCAGGGCAGCTATCTGTGGATTGCCTCTTTTTGCTTTGTGATTCAATTATATACGGATTTTTCCGGGTGTATGGATATTGTCCTGGGAATTTCCCAGACCTTTGGAGTACAGCTGCCGGAAAATTTCAAAACGCCGTTTTTTTCTAAGAGTATTGCGGAATACTGGCGAAGATGGCATATTACGCTGGGAATCTGGATGAAGGATTATGTATTTTATCCTTTGCTCCGTTCGGCGGTCTTTACGAAACTGGGGAAATTCCTCAAGAAAAAATGGGGGAAAAAACGGGGAAAGCAATTGACCACATTTTGTGCCATGTTCATTTTATGGTTTTCTGTGGGTATATGGCATGGCGGCGAGTGGAAATATGTACTGGGATCGGGTTTGATTCATTGGAGTTATATTGTTATCGGAGAGCTGACAGAACCGATATTTACCCGCTTTTGGAATAAGTGTGGGATGGATCCGCAAAATAAATTTTTTAATGCGGTGCGGATGGTCAGGACCTTTTTGCTGGTAACCTTTGGATTGATTTTTTTCAGGGCGGAGTCGGTTGCTGCCGCAGTGCAGATTTTGAAGAGTATGTTTACGGTCTGGAATCCCATGGTGCTTTTTAGCGGTACTTTGTTTACCTTCGGCCTGGACTGGGTGGAATTCGTTGTTGCGGCAGTTTCGCTGATGATCTTTATTACCATATCGGTGCTGCAGGAGCAAAAAGGCAGTGTCCGGGATCTGATTGCGGCAAAAAAGCTGCCGGTGCGTTGGATTCTCTGGTATGCACTGTTATTTTACACGATTTTACTGGGATACTACGGGCCGGGATACAGTGCCGCCGAATTCATTTACCAGGGGTTTTAAAATAGCTTAATGTTGACCGGCGATGGATATCGTGGTACGATAAATCACGTATAAAAGGACAAAGGAGGCAAATTATGCCAATTAAGATTCATAATTTCGGGGGAGCACTGGGATGGAATTTGCAGAAGGTATTTCCCAAGCTTTCCAGTGAGAGTTACCTGAAGCTTCAATTTTTAAGCCGGGGCAAATCCCAGGAAGAATTTATCAAATATTTTTTGGAAAAGGATGAGGTTCCTTATCCCTGCGTTGTAAATATTGAAACCATCAACCGCTGCAACAGCACCTGCGCTTTCTGTACGGCCAATAAAAATGCCGAGAAGCGTCCTTATATGCGGATTGAAGACGAGTTATTTTATCAGATTATTGATCAGTTAAAGGATTGGGGTTATAAAGGGCATCTGACCCTTTACGGAAACAATGAGCCCTGGCTGGATACCAGAATCGTGGAATTTCATAAATACTGCCGGGAGCAGCTGCCGGACAGCTTTATCTTCCTTTCCACCAACGGTTTGCTGCTGAATGTGGACAAGGTCAAAGAAATCATTCCTTATGTTGACCAGTTGATTATCAATAATTATTGTCTTGATATGAAGCTGCATGATAATGTTAAAGTGATATATGAATATGCCAAGGCTCATCCGGAGGAATTTCAGGATGTGGATATTCTTATTCAGATGCGGTATATGGAAGCGGTTTTGACCAATCGTGCCGGCAGTGCACCCAATAAGACCAACACGCAGAAGGTCATCAAGGAAACCTGTCTGATGCCATTTACCGATATGTTCATTTTCCCTAACGGAAAACTGGGCATCTGCTGCTGTGATAACTTTGAGGTGACCAATCTTGCCGATCTTCATGAAGTGACGGTGCGGGAAGCCTGGAACACCGTTCAGTATCAGCAGTTACGGGAAGCCATCAAGGATGGCCGGCAAAATTACTCTTTCTGCAAGTATTGTGACTTTATTGATGCCGGTTTGCGGATGGATATCGTTAACGATACCTTAAAGAACAAGGGTGAGCGCCACGGTGCCCGCCAGAGCCTGTTCAGTAAATAATCCAGAATCATAGAAGTATTGCGTTTACCAGTTTTTTTGATGGACGCAATACTTTTTTGTTTTTAGCAATAATTGCAGCATGCAAAGCAAAGACTGAGATTTTTATTAATAAGATAAATGTTATAATAAAGGAATTACAAATATGATTTACTTAGGCAAGCGAAACATATGGTTAATTAGATTAAGTGTATAAGGCAGGTGTGCTTATGAAGGTTGAAGCTATTTTTTCAGATGGAATGATTTTGCAGCGAGGGGCGGAGAATATCCTGTGGGGAAAAGCCAAAGCAGGCAATGAAATTATCTGCGGCATAGAAGCCTGGCAAGCAACAGCTCAAACAGATGCAGATGGTGATTTTCGTATTTCTCTGCCGGAATTGCCGGCAGGAAAGGTATTTACCATTTGTTTGGAAGAAACAGATAAAACCACACAGCAGATCATCCATCGGCTGGAGATAAAAGATGCCGTGTACGGAGACGTGTTTTTGCTGGGAGGACAGTCCAATATGGAACTGCCGGTGGGAAGGACATTAGATGTAACGGCCGGAGAACTGGGAAGGGATTTTCCCTTCATCAGGCAATTCAGGGTGCCTGTTGCATATGATTTTGCAGGCCCTTGCGGGGAAATGGCAGCAGGCAGTACGGGAGAAGCCTGCTGGATTCCGGCGGTAGGGGAACAGCAGCTGGTGTTCAGCGGAGCCGGTTTTTTTATGGCCAGAGAGATTTATGAAAAATACCAGGTGCCGGTGGGGTTGATTCTGACGGCAGTGGGAGGAACCCCCATTGAAGCCTGGTGCAGTAAAGAAACCATTTATGAATTAGGTGATTTTGTCAAAGAACTGGAACAATGTCAGATTCCCGGATATATCGAGAGCATTCAGCAAAGGGAACAGGAGCGGGAGCGGCAGTGGTACGAGGCCGTAGAACAGAGCAAAGAAGAGAATGAAAATACTGCCATGGAAACCGGGGATCTGCAGATCCCGGGACTTTGGGAAGGAACCCGATGGGAAAACTTTTGCGGAAGTCTGGAACTGGAAAAAGAAATTTTTCTCAAGGAAGACCCGCAGTATGATCCTTTTCAAAATGAAAATCGGCAGATTAGCGGGATGATATATATGGGAGCTATTGTTGATGCCGACCGGATCTATGTCAATGACCGGCTGGTGGGAGCAACGGAGTACCGTTATCCTCCGAGAAAATATAGTTTTCCGGCAGAATATTTAAAAAGAGGCAGGAACAGGATTAGAATTCAGATGCTGGTATTCCGGAAAAAGGGTGGTTTCATTCCCGATAAACCATATGAGTTGACCCTTGGACAGCATAAATATGCTCTTACCGGGCGCTGGAAATATAAGATTTTAAAACCCATGCCGGTATTAGAGGAAACTACGTTTTTTCAATATAAGCCTACCGGCGTTTTTAACCGGATGATCTGTCCCCTTGCCGGTTTCGGACTGAAGGCAGTGGCCTTTTATCAGGGAGAGTCCAATACCGGATACCCGGAGCGGTATAAGGAGTATTTTACTAAGGCCATGACTGATTGGCGCAAATTGTGGCCCAAACAGGAGCTGCCGGTAGTATTTGTCCAATTGGCCAATTTTGCGGACAGCAAGCTGACGGATGTGGGAGAAGATTGGGCACAGCTGCGCAATCAGCAGCAGGCAGCCCGCAAGCTGGAAGCTTCCGCCATGGTGGTGACCATTGATATCGGTGAGTATAATGATTTGCATCCTCAGGATAAACTGACATTGGGCAAGCGGCTGGCATTGGCCATGGAAGGCCTGGCATATGGTGAAAAAATGGTTTACAGCGGTCCCCAGTGTGTGCAAAGAACCGTAGAGGGGCAGCGGATACGCCTGCAATTTGCTTTTGCTGAGGATGGCTTACTTACCAGGGGCGAAAGGGCCGAAGGCTTTGAGATTGCCGGGAAAGATAAGAGGTTCTTTCCCGCAGAGGCAATAATCGATCATAACAGCGTTATGATCTGGAACGATCAAGTTTCTGAACCGGTATACTGCCGGTATGCATGGGGAAATAATCCGCAAAAGGCCAATCTGTATAACCGGGAAGGACTGCCGGCGGCTCCCTTTTATGAGCCATAATAAAGGCATATATTCTCATGAACGATTGAAGGAGGTAGCAGATGTTTACACTGTATTCACAACAAAATCATACATATGCCGGCTTTTGGCTGGAAGAAGAAAGTTCCCGGGGACTGTTCCGGATTGGGGAAAAAGTAGCTGCCGATGCCGCCAAAGTCACCGGGCATGACTTTTCGGTTAACACTTGCCGTCAGGGGGAAAAGCCCAAGGGTGATTATGTGGTTCTTTTTGCCCAGGCAGGAAAAAGCAGCTTGCTGGAGCAGTTAGGCCGGGAAGGAAAAATAGATTTGGAAGGCCTCCGGGATAAACGGGAGGTCTTTGCGTGGAAGCTGTTGCGGGAACCCTGGGCTGGGGCCGGGGAAGTGCTGCTGATTATGGGAAGTGATAAACGGGGAACTATTTACGGGATGTTTCGTTTATCGGAATATATAGGTATTTCCCCTTTGATTTACTGGGGGGATGCAGTGGTGCCCCGGCGCAAGGAAATCCGACTGGATGCTTCCGCGGAAATGTTGTCTAAAGAACCGTCAGTTTGTTTCCGGGGTTTCTTTATCAATGATGAATGGCCTTGCTTCGGCAATTGGACCATGGAGCATTTTGGTGGTTTTACAGCCCCGATGTATGATCATGTTTTTGAACTGCTGCTGCGCCTGAAAGGAAATATTTTATGGACAGCCATGTGGACCTCCTCCTTTGATATCGATGGACCGGGGGATGTGTCGGCCCGGCTTGCGGATGACTATGGTATCATCATCGGTAATTCTCATCACGAACCCTGCCTGCGGGCCAGCGAGGAATGGGATTTATTAAAGGGGACAGACAGGGGCTATGGAACGGAGTGGAGTTTTCTGCAAAACAAAGAAGGACTGCTGCGGTACTGGGAAGACAGTCTCCAGGAAAGAAGTCACCTGGAGCGGATGATCACCATTGGGATGCGGGGAGAACGTGACAGTAAGGTTTTGGGGACGGAAGCCACTTTAGCAGATAACATAAACTTGCTGAAAGATGTTATCAGCAATCAGCGAAGGCTGATTCACTGTGCTGAAACGGAAAAGGCAGAAAAGTCACCGCAGCTTCTGGTTCTTTATAAAGAAGTGGAAGAGTATTTCTACGGAAACGGTGAAATGGAGGGATTATGCAGGTGGGAAGAGCTTCGGGATGTTATTTTGATGCTCTGTGATGACAATTATGGAAATCTCCGGACACTGCCGGATCAGGAACTGGCAAAGCATCCCGGAGGATTCGGGATGTATTATCATCTGGATTATCATGGGGAACCGGTTTCTTATGAATGGATGAACTCCACCCCTTTGACCAAGATCAGGGAACAGATGTCCATGGCTTATCAGTACGATATTCGCAGGATGTGGATTGTGAATGTGGGAGATTTAAAATTTAATGAGTTTCCCTTGAGCTTCTTTTTGTCCCTAGCTTATGATTTTGAGCAATGGGGCAGCAGTGCCCCTAATACCACCGGGGTGTATACCAAACAGTTTATTGCCAGGCATTTTGCCGATACCTTATCCCCTGAGGAGATTGCCGAAGCAGCATGGATCGTAACCGAAGCAGTAGCCATCAATCATTACCGGCGGCCGGAGGCATTGAAAACCGATACCTATCATCCCTGCCACTTTGGTGAGGCAGCCAGAATGCTGGAACGGGCCCAGGTTTTACAAAGACGTAACCGGGCTTTTCGGGAGGCATTGAACAGGCAGCAGCAGGAAGCCTATGACAGCCTGATTGGTTTTCACACCGAAGCGGTGACCAATCATGTTTTGCTGCATCTGTATGCCGGTCAGAACCATCATTATGCCGGCCAGGGAAGAAAAACAGCCAATATATGGGGAGGACTGCTGCGTGACTGCCGCAAACAGGATCAGGAAATTGCCCAGGCAATCCGTTCTTTCAAAGAGGAAAAGTGGAAGGGCATGGAAATGGCCGTTCACACCGGATTTATCAAGTGGAACGAGGATGGCTGCCAGTATCCGGTACAGATGCAGGTAGAAGCTTTTGACCGGCCCCGAATGGCAGTGGCCCGGACCGATAAAAATGAATATTGTGTCAAGAATTACGGAACCCCTTGTGAGCTGGTGTTTGAGGATTTCCGGTATGAAGGAAATACCGAGGTGGCTGTGGAAATTGCCAACCAGGGCAGCGGCGCGTTGGAATACACCATCCGCATGCCGGCCTGCAGTTGGCTGTCAGTCAGCAGTACCCGGGGAACTGTGGAGGATTATGAAAGGGTTATTTTCTACTGTCACCGGAACTGTCTGCCCGGCAGCAGGGAGCAGGCCGTGGTGACCGTTACGGATGGCGATACAGTGGTGGTACTCAGGTTTAACGGTGAAAAGGAAGAGGTGTCCAATCTCCCCGCCGGAACCTTTTTACCGGACCGGGGATGGATTTGCATGGAAGCGGCTCATTACACCCGGAGCCGTCAGCCGGAAAGATATCGCTGGATAGAACTGGAGAATTATGGGCTTACGGGAAGCGGCATGAAGGTTTATCCGGAGAGATATGGGTTTGTGGGAGAACAGGAACCGGCCCTTTTTTACCAGGTCAAGGTCCCCCGGGAAGGTGCTTATTTCCTGGAACTGCAGACAGCTCCGGGGAATCCCCTGAACAGGCAAAATACTCTTCTTTATGGTGTGAGCATTAACCAGGAGGCGCCGGCTTACTACAATACGGTACCGGAGGATTACCGGATCGGCACTCTGCAGGATGCGGCGTGGGTGGAAGGCGTATTGAACAATAAACGTATCTGCCGGTGCCAGGTAGTCTTGGAAGAAGGGCTGAATACTATCGGTATCCATGCACCCGATGCGGGAATAGTCTTGGAAAGAATACTGATTTTCAGTGAAAAAACAGAAGTGCCGGTGTCCTATTTCGGACCGCCGGAAAGTGCCAGAGTATAGCTCGCCGGATATAGTTCATAACAAATTCCCTTGTCAGGGTATCAGCTGCCGGAGTATAATCGAGAGAAGAATAGATAAAAGGAGTTTTGAGATGATAAAGCTGTTTAATGATGGGTGGACATTTTTAAGAACGGAACTGGATATGCCCCCGGAAGGGGTTTTTAAGTCGGTAGATATTCCTCATGACTGGCTGATTTATGATTCACATAATTTATATGAGGATGGCTGCGGATGGTATAAAAAAAATTTCCCATGTCCCGCCGATATCAGTGCCGGAGAACGGGTGTGGATTCGCTTCGACGGTGTGTATATGGATTCCGCCGTATATGTCAACGGCAGTCAGGTTGGGGAGTGGAAATATGGATATTCCGCTTTTTCTTTCGACATTACCGACTATTTGTGTCCCGGTGATAATGAACTGCTGGTTGGGGTTAGACATCAGGCACCTAACAGCCGCTGGTATAGCGGGGCGGGAATTTACCGAAATGTCTGGCTGAAGGTAAGTCCCCGTGTATTCCTTCCCTTTGACGGGACTTATGTGTCTATTAAGCATCATCAGGACGACTTTGCTATGGAAGTGGAGACGGAAGTGGAAGGTCCCCTCACCGAAGAGATAAAATGCCGCTATGGGCTTTGGTATCAGGATGAAAAGGTACTGGATATGGGCGAAGGAAGCCGGAAGCAGACCGCCGAAGGCTGGCTTATGGAAGCAAAAGCCACGATAGCCCAACCACACCTGTGGGATATTGAGGCTCCCCATTGCTACCGCCTTGAGGCAGAGCTCTTTGACCAACATACCGGGACGGTACTGGATACCCAGAGCATTACCCTTGGGTTCCGGATCATGGAATTTGATGCCGGGAAAGGTTTTACTTTAAACGGACGGCGGTTAAAGCTGAACGGAGTATGTGAGCATCATGATTTCGGCTGTCTGGGGGCCGCGTTTCATAAGGAAGCCATGATCCGCAAATTTAAAAAACTAAAGGAAATGGGTGTCAATGCCGTTCGCACATCTCACAATATGCCGGCGGCGGAATGGATGGATCTGGCCGATGAAATGGGAATCTTAATTGTCAGCGAAGCCTTTGATATGTGGGAACTGAAAAAGACGGATTATGACTATGCCCGCTTTTTCCCTGACTGGGCAAAGCGGGATGTGGCCAGTTGGGTCCGCCGGGACCGCAATCATCCCAGTCTGTTGATGTGGTCCATCGGTAACGAAATATACGATACCCATGCCGGTCCAAGAGGGCAGGAAGTGACTCGTCTGCTGCAGGGATATGTGCGAGATCATGATCCCAAGGCCAATGCCCCGGTGACCATCGGCTCCAACTATATGCCCTGGGAAAATGCCGGAAAGTGTGCCGATATCGTGGATATCGCCGGATATAACTATGGCGAAAAATTCTATGATATACACCATAAAGAACACCCGGACCGGATCATTTACGGCAGTGAAACCGCTTCCGTGGTGCAAAGCCGGGGGGTATATCATTTTCCCATGAACCGTTCCCTTTTGGCCGATGAAGACGAGCAATGTTCAGCCCTGGGCAATTCCACCACCAGCTGGGGAGCTGAAAGTATCGAGAAATGTATTACCGATGACCGTGATGCGGAGTACTCCCTGGGCCAGTTTATCTGGACAGGATTTGATTATATCGGAGAGCCCACACCCTATCATACCAAGAATTCGTACTTTGGCCAGATTGATACTGCCGGTTTTCCCAAGGATGCCTATTATATCTTCCAGGCGGAGTGGACAGATGTGGAGAAGCACCCCATGGTTCACCTGTTCCCATACTGGGATTTTAATAAAGGCCAGATCATCGACCTGCGTGCCTGTACCAATGGGGCAGCAGTGGAATTGTTCGTCAATGGAAAATCCTGCGGAAAGCAGGAAATCCATCATCAGCATGGCAAACACCTGCTGGGGGAATGGCAGGTGCCTTATGAGCCGGGAACTATCCGGGCAGTGGCCTATGATAAGGCCGGGAGGATCATTGCCGAAGACAGTAGAAAGTCTTTTGGCGACAGCAGCAAAATCATTCTGACCCCGGAGAAAGAGGTCCTTCGGGCTGACGGTGAGGATCTATGTTTCCTGACCATTACCACGGAAGATGACAAAGGCAATCCGGTGGAAAATGCCATGGATTATATTGAAATTTCTATGGAAGGTCCCGGGCGGCTGCTGGGTATGGATAACGGTGACAGTACCGATTATGATTCTTATAAAACCAATGTACGGAGATTATTTAACGGCAAACTTCTGGCAGTCATCAGTACAACCGGACAGCCCGGAACGATTACCGTGACTGCAGCAGGAAAAGATTTACTGGCGGGAACATGCACCCTTACGGTGCAGGAAGCCCCTGTCAGAGAAGGCATCTGCATGACCGAGGATTGCAGCAGGAAAGCAGCAAAGCATCCGGCAGACTTGCCGGTGGCGGTCAGAAGGGTAGACCTGGAAACCGGAGAAGGACAGCAGTTCTCTCCGGGAAAAAAGGAAATCATGGTTTCAGCCTGTGTCTATCCGGCCCATGCATCCCATTATCAATTGATCTGGCAGGCGGTCAATGCAGTGGGAATCGAAGTGAACTTTGCTTCTGTGGAAGTGATGGAAACCATCAATCGCAAACACCTGGCCAAGGTGGCGGCAAGGGGGGACGGTGAGTTTTACGTGCGCTGTATGGCTGCCGACGACAATGGCAAGGTACGGATCATTTCCCAATTGGAGTTTTGTGCCCAGGGCCTGGGCTTGGCCAATTTAAATCCCTATGAATTTGTGGGAGCCGGCCTGTTTTCCGAGACCATCGGCGAAATTGGCAATGGCAATGAAAAAGGCATTGCCACGGCCCATGACAGCGACAGCGGCGTGGTTTATGCCCAATTAGATTTTGGGGAGTACGGTTCGGATGAGATTACCATTCCCATCTTTGCTTTAAACGATGAGGAATATCCTGTTTCCATCTGGCGGGGAAAACCGGGAGAAGCGGAGAGTGAGTGCCTGATTACCGGGATCTATCAGAAGCCTTCCATCTGGAATGTATATCAGCCGGAAACCTGGAAATTGTCTTATCGTCTGAAAGGAATCCAGACCATTGCCATTATGCTGACGAAGAAGGCCCACATTAAGGGATTTTCCTTCCGTTATTACGAAAAGGCATACAGTCCCATAGAGGCCATTGAATGCAACAGTATCTACGGTGACAAGTTCCATATGGGTAAAGAGGCTATCCAGGGAATCGGTAATAACGTAACCATTACTTATGAAAATATGGACTTTGGCGAAGCCGGGGCCGCTGCTATTGGGCTATGCGGCAGTACGCCTTTAACAGTCAATACTATCCATATCCTGTTTACCGGAGAAGCCGGCCAAAGTGTCAGACAGATCATAGAATTTAAGGGAGAGCACACAAGCCTTGATGCAAATGATTATGTGGAGCAGGAATTTACCCTGCAGGGCTTTAGCAAAAAAGGAAAAGTGGAGTTTGTCTTTTTGCCGGGCAGTGATTTTAATTTCAAATATTTTCAATTTCAAAAATAATTTAAAAATAAGATGTAAAAATGGGGTTCGGACAGTAAATCCGAACCCCAACACTTTCTTAATATGTAATCTATTTCATTTTCCGTTGCTTTTTCGTGATATTCCTGCTCGGTATTGACACTCCAGATATTCTTCTTATCGGTTACTCCGTTCATAATGTTCTTTACCGATTCAAAGGAGGTGCACATGGAATGGTCGATATTATTATACCGGTGCTGCCCGTTGCGTCCCACACAGAAAAGATTGGGAATGGAGCTTAAATAGTCAATCAGCTTGTCCATATCCTGATAGGTATCGAAATAAGCGGGATAAGCTTTCTTGACACGCTCCACGTGGCTGTCAATCACCTCATCGGCACTGTTGATCAGTCCCATGGTAACCATTTCATCAATGGCGAACTTGCTGAAGGCTTCATCGCTCATGGTCCAATACTTGTCCCCTTCGTTGCAGAAGTATTCCAACCCCAGCCAAACGGTGTTTTCCAGATCCTTGATCATATAAGGAGACCAGTTATTGTAAATCTGGAAACGGCCCATCTGGACGGCCTTTTCATGAACATAAATCCAACAGTCGGGAACGATATTGCTGACTGTTTTCATCTTGGTCTTATTGATCAGATTGATCTTGGGAACCAAAACACCCAAAGTCATATAATCCCGATAAGGCAGTCCGGCAGCGATGGCAGCGATATCTTCCGGAACATCATTCATACCGGCCACCAGATCTCTTACCGGCATGGAAGAAATGACATAGTCACCTTTCATCGTATCAAAGGTACCGTTATACTCATAGGTTACCGAAGAAAGCTGGTTTTCCAGATTTTTGGTGATACCGGTTACCTTGTGATTTTTTAAAATTTTACCCCCCAGTTTGATGATTTCTTCGGCAGTTACATCCCACAACTGCCCGGGACCCAGTTTGGGATAGGCAAATTCTTCGATGAGGGAGGTTTCCACCTTACGGTTTTTGTTGCCGGGAATCAGTTTACTGAAAATATCCTTAAGAATGGCAACAATCGAAAGGCCTTTTACTCTCTGAGCGCCCCAGCTGGGATCGATTTCACTGGGATGCCGTCCCCAAAGGTTTTCGGTGTAGTGTTCAAAAAACATGGAATAAAGTTTTTTGCCGAAGCGGTTAATATAAAAATCTTCCAGGGAAACTTCTTTTCTTTTATGGAATAATGTTTTTAAGTAACTGAAACCAACCACAATAGTGGTACCGAACCCCATATTTGCCAGCGTTTCGAATTTTAAGGAAATGGGATAATCAAAAAAATTATTTTGGAACAGAATCCGGGAAACACGATTTCTGGTTAACATAACTCTGTCTGCTTTTTCCGGATCCGGGCCGCCCTCAGTCAGCGGCATAGAACGGTTTAATAAGATATCGTCGTAGGAAGGAGCACCCTGCATCGGCAGCATATTTTTCCACCATTCATTAACTTCAGGTACCTTGGAAAAAAAACGGTGTCCGCCCATATCCATCCGGTTTCCGTTATAGTTAACGGTTTTGGAAATACCGCCCATGCATTCGCTTTCCTCAAAAACAACTACCTCCATAGCAGGGTTTCCATCGGCATCTTTTGATTGGGTCAGTAGTTCATATGCGGCGGTTAATCCGGCAGGACCGGCACCGATAATAAGTGCTTTTTTCATTTGAAAAATATCCTCTCAATCCAATTTTATGAACAAAATTCCTGATTATTATACCATGTTTAAGCAGGGGTGTCTACTGATAGTCTAGACAGACTGGAAAAATTAGGATAAACTAAGTGTAGTAAACGGAAGGAAAAATTTATATGATAGTATTGCAAATTTTCAGTATCATTATGTGGCTGCTGCTGATTCCCTTTGCCATGGGATTACTGCCGGCAAGGCTGCTGGCCGGGCGGCACCGGACACCGGGAGTGGTCTTACTGTCCGGTTATATCTTTATGCTGGCTGTTTTTGAATTGATTGCGATTCCGGTAGTGATCAATACGATATATAAAGGATTAACGGCTTTGATGAACTGGTTTACCCCGGTGGCCCTGATTTTGGCGGGAGCAGGCATTCTCTGGGAGGTTTTATCCTGGCGGAAAGGCGGACAGCTTCCCGGATGGGGAGAACCGAAAAAAACCGGTATCGAAGAAAAAATTGTGTGGATCATCTTTTTTCTGATTGTGGGCTTTCAGCTTTATATGGCTTTTACAAGGGCATCCTTCGATGGCGACGATGCTTATTATGTGGTGCATTCTTTAACGGCACAGCAAAAGGATATTTTGTACCGGATCGAACCGGATACCGGAAAAAGCACTCCTTTGGATATGCGTCATGCGCTGGCCGTATTTCCTTTGTGGATTGCCTATATAGCCGAACGGAGCGGTATTCATGCCACCATCGTATCCCACAGTATTGTTCCCCTGGTGCTGTTGCCCCTTACCTATCTGCTGTATTTTCAAATCGGTAAAAGTCTTTTGAAAAATAAACCGGACATGCAGCCGATGTTTATGGTGATTATGGCATTGATCCAGATGTTTGGCAATGTATCCATATATACCAATGAAACCTTTCTGATGATGCGAACCTGGCAGGGAAAGTCTTTTGCCGCCAATTTTATTATACCGGCGGTACTATGGCTTTTTTTATGGATATTTGAAGAGGAAAAGGAAGAAGGGCAGAAAAGTGCCATACTCTGGATTTTATTGGGAGGGGTTAACTGGATGGCCGGAATCGGCAGTTCTCAGGCGGTCTTTTTGTGTGCCATGCTGACCGGTATATTCGGCTTTTTTATGATGATTAAGGAAAAGAATATATGGGTATTGGTTAAAGCCGGATTGGTTTGTGTTCCCAATGCGGTATACATTTTATTGTATTTGATTATGACTCGCTGATGGGCACAAAGCTTCAGGTGTTGGAAAGGCTTGGTTATCTGAATGTACGGAATTTTTATGGAATGTGTGGTTATTTTAAAATTATATACGGGTTTACGTTTGCTGGCGGTTCTGTATCTGCTGGGCGTAATTTATCTGTTGATAACGGAAAAGGAAAGAAGGATTCGGGTGCTGATGGTATATACCCCCCTGACGGTGCTGGTGATTTTTTTGTGCCCCCTGTTCCGCAAGTACTTTGTAGGAGCCGGATTGGATGGTGAAACATATTACCGGGTGCTGTGGCTGCTGACTATGGGGATAACTATAGCTTATGCGGGCTGCAAGCTGTTTGCCGCTCATAAAAGAATCGGGCTGGCGGTGATGTCGGCGGCAGTGATCCTGTGCGGAACCTGCGTGTATGCCAATCCCAATATAAGCAAGGCCCAGAATTTGTATCATCTCCCGGAATCGGTAGTGAAGATCTGTGATTTTCTCAAAGTGCAGGAAGAAAGTGAATATATCAAGGTTTTAGTGCCTCAGGATCTGGCCCATTTTATCCGGCAGTATGATGCCGATATTATGATGCCCTATGGCCGCAATATGCTGGTTCCGCGCTGGGGCTACTATGACGCGGTTTATGAGGCCATGGAGAAGACCGAGATTGTGGATATGCCGGTTTTGCTGGAAGCCACCAGAAGCTATGAGTGTAATTATATTGTTTTTCATGAAACCCGGGAGTTAAACAGTGATCCTGCGGATTATCAATTGGAATTACTGGGGACGATGGACGGATATCTGATCTATCGTGATGTGGAAATGGTACGGCAAATTGAAGAGAAGTATGGAATATATCTTTCAGAAGAAGAATAGGGGTTAGATTTATGGTATTTAATTCCATCAATTTTATTTTTTTGCTACTCCCCATATGCCTGATTGTGTACTATTTTTTGTTAAAAAAAGAAAAAGGCGACTGGGCAAAATACTGGTTGATCGTGGTGTCTTTGTGGTTCTATGGCTGTTACCGCCCGGAACTGCTGCTTTGGCTGGGGGGGAGCCTTCTTTATAATCTGGTGCTGCTGAGAAATATGAAAAAATGGGGAAAAACAGCACTTGTTCTGGGAGTCATGGGAAATCTTTCACTGCTGTTTTATTGCCGCTATGTGAGTGTCATCTTCATCCTGGGGGTAAGCTTTTTTACCTTTCAGCAGATCTCTTTTCTGGTGGATCATTATCGGGGGCAGGTAGAAAAACACAGCATCAGCGATTATATTCTGTTTGTACTTTATTTTCCCAAATTGCTTCAGGGACCTATTGCCCTGCACAATGAGCTTCTGCCTCAGTTCCAAAATGTGCATAAAATCAAATTTAATCCGGAATTTTTTTATCGGGGACTGGTTCTCTTTACCCTGGGTATGGCCAAAAAGGTACTGTTGGCGGATACCCTGGGGGGGGCGGTGGATTACGGCTACACCAATTTGCTTACCCTACATACAGCCGATGCGCTGATTGTCATTTTGTCATACTCATTGCAGCTTTACTTTGATTTCAGCGGTTATTGCGATATGGCCATGGGAATCAGCCGGATGCTGGGGATTGAACTGCCGGTGAACTTTGAATCACCCTATAAAGGCGCCGATATTGTTGAATTCTGGAAGGGGTGGCATATGACCCTGACCCGTTTTTTGACCAGATATGTATATATACCCTTAGGAGGCAGCCGAAAGGGAGCCGGGCGGATGTATATCAACTTATTGCTGGTGTTTCTGGTGAGTGGTCTGTGGCACGGAGCCGGCGTGACTTTTGTAGTATGGGGAATGCTCCACGGCCTTCTTTACGTCATCACCAGAATGGTCCGGGGAAAACGGCAGTCCGGCCGGAATCGGAGGATTATCAGAGGTATACAGACGGCGGGGACATTTTTGTATGTCAGTACCGCCTGGGTATTTTTCCGGGCGGCATCCTTGAAAGAGGCATGGAGCCTTTTACAGACAGTGGGCCGGCAGCAATGGCAGAAAGTAGAGTATCATCTGGCGGCTTGTTTTAATATGGATGAATTCTGGTATGTTATCAAGGTATTGCGTTTGGATAAGTGGCAGTATGGTCACTATATTTTAACGGTATTATTTTTGCTTACCGCAGTACTGATTGTTTTTATGGGGAAAAATGCGGTTGCGATTGCGGCAGGGATTAAGCCAGCCGTCAGTAACACTTTGGTATTGGCGGTATTATTTGTCTGGTGTGTACTTTCTCTCTCCGGTGTCAGTACCTTTTTGTATTTGAATTTTTAAGAAAGGACCATAAGTTATGAAGCAGTTTCGGAAAAGCTTACTGATATTTGCTGTATCCATCCTTTTGATGTTAGGAAGTGTGATGGCCATTACGGTATATGTGGATCCTTTTTTTCAGTATCATGCCCCGCTGGCGGGTTTTCCCTATCTGGTGGACAACCAGATCAATCAAAATCCCGGGATGGCCAAACATCTGGAGTACGACAGTGTTATTCTGGGGTCCTCCATGACGGTCAATTTTAATACCAACTGGTTTCGGGAGCTGATGGGGCTGAATACCGTAAAACTCAGCTACAGCGGTGCTTTTCCCAAGGATCAGTCCAATATCATGAAGATTATTTTTAAAAGTCCCAATCAGGTGAAGAAGGTCTTTTTGGGGATTGATACCCTTACCTATACCGGCGGAACCGAAGAAACAAAATATCCCATTCCGGAGTATTTATATAATGATACTGTGCTGGATGACGGGGAGTATTTACTGAATAAAGATGTGCTGCTGAATTATATCCTGCGGCCCCTGGTGGATCCGGACAAATCGGATCTGGCGACCATATATGCCAGCTGGTGGACCGAAGAATATTATAGTGAGGAATGGGTGCTGCATAACTATACTTCGCCGGAAAAAGTACCGGAGGAAACGGCAAAGGATGCCTATATCCCCAGTGTGGAAGCCAACCTGACGGTGAACATCTGCCCCTTTATCGAAGCCCATCCGGATACGGAATTTGTAATCTTTTTTCCGCCCTACAGCATTCTGTACTGGAATGATGTCCTGCAGGAGAACCATCTGGAAGCCACTCTGGAAGAGCTTCGCTATATTTGTGATCGGTTAGGGGAATATGAAAATGTCAGTCTTTATTTTTTTCTGGATCAGGAATGGATTATCAGTGACTTAAATCATTATGCCGACTATAGCCATTATCATCCTGATTATAACCGCTATATGACCGAATGCTTTGCTGACGGCACCTGCCAAATTGAGGATATCGAAGAAAATCTGGCACATATGCGTGAAATTATCGATGGTTTCGATTTTGATGGACTACTTTATAACTAATAAACAACAATCCCGCCCATGATAAAGAGCATCCCGATGATCTTGCGGCGGGTAAATTTTTCCCGGAAGAAAAAGTAACTTAAGACCATAACCATAACATAACCGGAGGATTCTACCACCGGAACATTGGTAAAGTCCAATCCCCGATAAGCCAGAATGGTCAGGAACAGGGACAGGAACATCATCCCGTATCCGCAGATCACATGAGGATTCAGATATTCCCGCAACAGGGAAGGATAGGTTTTGGCCGAACTTTTTTTTAATAAAATCTGGGAAAAAGAGGCAACCACTACTGACAATAAGAGAATCAGAAAATAAAAATTCATGCCGTCTCCTCCTTTTCACCATTCATAATGATGATTCCGGTAAAGACCACCAGAATCCCCAGGACTTTCGTAAAAGTAATCTGTTCATGGAAGATAAGTGCGCCCCAGAGCAGTCCCCACAGTAAGGTCATGGCTTTATTGGCATAAGCAACAGAAAGTTCGAATTTCTTAATTACCTGTTGCCAGAGCAGCGCATAGACACCCAGGATAACAACCTCTAAAACTCCTAACAGGATAAATTTTACGGTAAAAACCGATTGCAGTGAAGTCAGCTGGGCGGAGGCGAACTTGGCCACGATACTGGAAATGCTGTATATGACGAATACCGATTGGAGGATTAAAAGATCTTTTAATGCCGTTTTCTTTTTCATGATGCAGGATTCCTTTTTTCTTTTTAGAGTACATGAATTCTTATTTTTTTACAACTATTATTAATTTTTTATGAAGAGATGGATTTTTTTTACTGAAGATAGTAAACTAAGAATGAAATACGTAAGCGGAGGATAACCATGAAAGAGAAAATAAAGATTAACTGGCATCTTGTTATTATTGGTTTTATTGTAATTATCTTTGGCATTGCTTTATTTGTTTTGCTGAAGTGGAATAAAGGAACCGTTTCTGATTATGACCCAAATGCAGTAACAACCGATTTTGACGTGGAGGTATTGGATATGATCATACCTCTGGATCCGGCCAGTCTGGAAGGCCGGACAGATGACGGAGAAACCACCATTCTCTGCCTTGGAAACAATCCTTTTTCCGATGAACGGGGGAAAAACGGGCTGGCCGCCCAAATTGCCGAAAAGACCGGCGCCACAGTGTATAACGGAGCCTTTCCCGATTCGGTAGTGGTATGTAAATACCCCGTCTATAATCCGCAGTATACAAAGGATCATTTTAACCTGTATTATGTGACCCAGGCACTGATCAATCAGGAACTGAAGCCGCTGCTTTAGACAGCGCAGTACGAGACAAACGAAAACTATATGGCAGCGGCCAGGGAACTGGAAGCCGTAGATATGGACAAGGTTGATATGATTATCATTATGTATGATACCACGGACTACAATACGCTGTCAGCGGCCGATAATCCCAACAGTGAATATGATGTCACCGCATATACGGGGGCACTGAGATTATCCATACAAAATCTGCAGAAAGCATTTCCCCATATTCAAATATTTATTATGTCGCATACCTATGCCAGATATAAGGATGAAAACGGTAAAATGCACAATGGGACGGTGACTGATTTGGGCAACGGTAATGTTCCCCACTATCTGATCATGGAATATAATGCAGCTTTGGATTGCGGTGTATCCTTTATTGATAATTATTTTGGAACCATTAATGAAGAAAATTATAAAGATTATATGATCGATCATATGCATTACAATGATGCCGGAAGAGAATTACTGGCCGAAAGAATCGCAAAGATTATCAATGAAGAAATAAAATAGGCCGAAACGGCCTATTTTATTGTTTCCTTATTTTCCTGCATTTCCCGATACCATTTGCTGTATTTATACATTCGGTATGTAGTACTGAGTTCCCGCAAAAGCGTTTCATCTTCGCATTTGGCTTTGTAAGCAGCCCGTTCATGCATGTCCAGATTAACATAATCTATATATGAAATCTTTAATTCTGAAATAGAATTGGCGCATTTCGGGCAAGTTAATTTGTGTCCATTGAGCATAAACATCCGTTTACACTTTAAACAATAGTGCATGTACATCATAAAATATTCCCCTTTTCTTATTTAGTTTTTTATTTAATTCATGTAAATTGTGGCAGTTTTTGCAAAAAAAGTCAACAACTTAATTGATTTAGTTATCGACAAATTATGAAAAATCAAGATTATGTTAATTATTCTTAAGTATTTTAAGAGACAAAAACCTTGTATTTACAAGGTTCTAATGATATAATATTACAAAATTGTTAAGAGGAGGGTTTACATAAAAGTGGCGAAGTTATTTGGCGGAAAGCGCAAAAAAAGTAACCGTAGACTGAAAAAAAATCAAATTGAATGGATAGATCTGGACCATCAGGATCCTGAATATATGGAAGAAGATGCAGAGTATTACGAAGACGAAGAAGAGCGGGAATACTATGCGGACGAAGCGTATGACGATGCTGAAGAATATTACGCAGATGAAGGATATGAAGATGAAGAGTACTATGCGGACGAAGAGTATGATGACGAAGAATACTATGCGGATGAAGAGTACGACGATGACGAAGAATATTATGCCGATGAAGAGTATGATGATGATGAAGAATATTATGCTGAAGATTATGACGATGAATATGATTATCATGAAAAGACGGGTGTTTTCAGCAAATTTATAGATAAACTGACCAATATGAGCATGGTAGACAACCTGGTTGCATTGACCGGAATCGGAGTGCTTATTATTGCTGTTTTTACCGGTTCCATGTATATCAATGCAAAGGGCAAGGAAAAGCAGGTGGCGACTTTTGCAGAGATCGGTGCCCAGGCAGAGAATATTACGATTATCGGAGAAAGAGGTCTTATTGCGGTTGCCGATGCCCAGGCGGCCGGAAATTTTGTGGCAGAGTTTGAGGATTTAGAAGAGGAAGAGGAATATCAGGAAGAAGCAACAGGGGACGTGAAGGTACTGATGAATCTGTCTTCTATTCAAAAGGATATGAAAATTAAATTTACCAATGAGAAGTCCGGTAAATTAATTCCCAATGTGGCTTTTGAAGTCAAAGTGACGGCGCCGGATGGAAAGAGCCATAATCTCACGGATGAAGATAAAGACGGTATTATTTATCAAAAGGATATTGCTGCCGGCAAGTATCAGATTGCCATGGTTGAGAATGCAGGCACATCAGGCTATATAATCAATACATCGGCGTCTACCCTGAACGTTCGTGATACCATCGAATATAAAAAGGTGGATGTATCCGATGAAGTAAAAAAAGAATCTCAGATTAATGCCAAGGTAGAAGATACCAAGGTAAATGATACGGCTGTGGAATCCGCCAATACCGATACGGTAGAGTGGGTGGAATCTACCAAATCGCTTATCAGCGGGACGGAAAACAACGTCGTTCAATATGATGAAATTGCGAAATCCAATATAACCGATCCGGGCAAAACGGCACGGGTTAATGGTGCATTATCGGATTATCTGGTTCCAGGAACCATGCCAAAGGGATTCCAACTGTTAACGGGTACACCGGATCCCAATGCCAATGGGGAAGAAACGTCGGATGAGAACCAGGGAGGAACAGGGGGCGAGCCAACCCCCACGCCGACGCCAACCCCTACGCCGACACCAACGCCGACGCCCACACCCACGCCGACCCCCACACCAACGCCGACACCGACTCCAACACCCACGCCGACACCAACGCCGACGCCGACACCCACAGCAACTCCTACAGCGACGCCCACGGCAACCCCCACAGCAACCCCTACGGCGACGCCCACGGCAACCCCTACAGCAACCCCCAACAATGCGAAAAATGATACCAAAAGCAAGTTGAAGGACACCGGCGGAAATCAGATTTATATTAAAGACTCTTCAGGCAACTATGTGGAGGCGGTATATGCCGACTACTATAAAGATATAAAATTTTATAAAAAAACAACGAAGGTATCGGGAGGAGAATACAAGTATACCGGTTGGCAGGATATTGACGGAAAAACATATTTCTTTGATAAAAACGGAAATAAGGTCACCGGCGAACAGGTAATTCAGGGGGCCAGATATAACTTTGCCAGTGACGGTTCGCTAAACACCAGTTCAGGTCATTTGGGAATAGATGTGTCTAAATGGAACGGTAACATTAACTGGAATGCGGTGAAGAACTCGGGAGTATCCTATGTAATCATCCGTTGTGGTTACCGGGGCTCTACCACGGGAGCACTGATTGAAGATCCCACCTTTAAAACCAATATCAAAGGTGCGGCAGCAGCAGGACTAAAGGTAGGTGTATATTTCTTTACCCAGGCTACCAATGAAGTAGAAGCGGTAGAAGAAGCTTCGATGGTATTGGGACTGATCAAAGGATATAAGATTTCCTATCCCGTCTTTTTGGATGTGGAAGCCACTGCGGGCAATAGCGGACGTGCCGATGGAATCAGCAAAGAGAGCCGGACGGCGGTATGTAAAGCTTTCTGTCAGACCATCCAGAACTCGGGTTATACAGCAGGTGTTTATGCCAATAAAACCTGGTTTACCAGCTATATTAATACGGCAAGCTTAACCAACTATAAGCTTTGGCTGGCACAATATGCGGCTGCCCCTACCTATACAGCCACCAAATATGATATGTGGCAGTATTCTTCCAAAGGCACAGTAGGCGGTATCAGCGGCAGTGTCGATATGAATATCAGTTATCTGGGATATTGATATTGTATTTTGGCCTGGATTGCATTATAGTAAAAAATATGAGCAAAGCTTAATATGAGTAAAACTCATATTAAAATAAAGATATGCAGGAGAGAGTACATGAAAACAGATCAGATAAAGACATACCTTGTAACAGGAGGCGCAGGATTTATCGGTTCCAATTATATTCATTATATGTTCCGTAAATATGGCGATGCCATCCGTATTATCAATGTAGATGCGCTAACGTATGCGGGCAATCTGGAGAACTTGAAGGAAATGGAGCAGAGAAAAAATTATACCTTTGTGAAGGCAGACATTTGCAACAAAGAAGCCATCGAGGAAATTTTTGCGGAAAACGAAATTGACAGGGTAGTACATTTTGCCGCTGAAAGTCATGTGGACAGAAGTATCAAGAATCCGGAAGTATTTGTTCAGACCAATGTCTTAGGTACTTTGGTGATGCTTAACTGTGCCAAGAATGCATGGGAAAATCCGGATGGTTCCTTTCAAGAAGGGAAAAGATTTCTGCATGTTTCGACGGATGAAGTATACGGCTCGCTGGAAGAAGAAGGAACCTATTTTTACGAAACCACGCCCTATGATCCCCATAGCCCCTATTCGGCAAGTAAAGCCGGGTCGGACATGCTGGTAAAAGCCTACATGGACACTTACAAATTCCCTGCCAACATAACCAATTGCTCCAATAATTACGGGCCTTTTCAATTTCCGGAAAAATTGATTCCTTTGATTATCAATAATGCGCTGCAGGGGAAGAAGCTTCCGGTATATGGAGACGGTAAGAACGTCAGAGACTGGCTGTATGTGGAGGACCATGCCAAGGCGATAGATATGGTGCAGGAAAAAGGAAGATTGTTTGAAACCTATAATATCGGCGGTCATAATGAAAAGCAAAATATTGAAATCATTTATATTATATTAGATACCCTGCAGGAGATGCTGCCGGAAGGAGACCCTCGGAAAGAACATATAAATCGAGATTTAATTTCTTATGTAGAGGATAGAAAGGGGCATGACAGGCGTTATGCAATTGCTCCGGATAAGATTAAAGCGGAGATCGGCTGGGAACCGGAAACCATGTTCAAAGAAGGGATCAAGCTTACAATCAAGTGGTTTTTTGAACATGAGGACTGGATGAAGCATGTAACCAGCGGCGACTATCAAAAATACTATAATGAAATGTATCAGTCCAGTGGACAGTAACCTGTATCAGGATTAAGTAATAATTAAGGGATGGGAGCGATTTACAATCGTTCCCATTTTGTGGTATACTGTTACTACTTATGCGATTAAAAATATAGCTTTGGTAATAAAGAGGATATGGAGGATGTTATATGAAGGGAATTATTTTAGCAGGCGGCGCAGGGACAAGGTTGTATCCGTTGACCAAAGCCATCAGTAAGCAGATTATGCCAGTGTATGATAAGCCCATGATTTACTATCCGCTGTCGATTTTGATGCTGGCAGGAATCAGAGAAGTATTAATTATTTCCACACCCAGAGATATATCGGTTTTTAAGGAGCTGTTGGAGGACGGCAGTCAGCTGGGTATGCGTCTTGAGTATGCAGTACAGGAACAGCCCCGGGGGCTGGCAGACGCATTTATTATTGGTGCCGACTTTATTGCTGATGATAGTGTTGCTTTGGTGTTGGGCGATAATATTTTCTATGGACAGAGCTTTTCCAAGGTGTTGCGGGAGGTGGCTTCCCGGGAAAGCGGCGCTACCATTTTCGGATATTATGTACGGGATCCCAGAGAGTATGGTGTGGTAGAATTTGATGAAAACGGAAGGGCTTTATCTATTGAAGAAAAGCCGGAACATCCCAAAAGCAATTATGCGGTACCGGGATTATATTTCTATGATAATGATGTGGTGGAGATTGCCAGAAATGTCAAACCCTCAGCCCGGGGAGAAATCGAGATCACCAGTATTAATAATGAATATCTGCGCCGGGGGACTTTGCGGGTGGAGACCCTGGGAAGGGGCTTTGCCTGGCTGGATACAGGTAATCATGATTCGCTGCTGGATGCCGCGGATTTTGTATCAGCTTTTCAAAAGAGACAGGGACTTTATATATCCTGTATTGAAGAAATTGCCTATAAAAGAGAATTTATTGATAAAGAACAGTTATTAAAACTTGCCGAGCCGTTACTGAAAACAGAATACGGCCAATATTTGATCGAGGTTGCGAATGGACTCTAGGTTGATACGAAATGCAGTACTGGTATCCGTTTGTGTGGTCGTAATCATTATCCTTGCGGTAGTTATGGGAAACTGGAAGGATATCAAGGCCCGCCAGGAAAGAAATCGTGTGCAAAATACAGAAGATAGTATCATTGATGAAGAAAACGTGGAAATGCAAGCCGGCAGTAAGCAGTTAGGCTCCGATTTGGCGGGATTTATGTCCGACGAAGCCTTTTTTAATGCGGACAGCCAGAAGGAAAGCAGCGTCCTGGTCTCCCACGGAAAGACGGCATCCTTGTTAATGAGTTCGGTGGAAAAGGATTTGAAGATTCATATCGTAGATATTTTGGGAAAAAATATTGAAGGTGAGGAATTTTGTGTTTCAGTAGAAGGAATCGGTGAGTATCAGGACAGCGATAAGGACGGCATCATTTATATCAAACCCTTAAGTGCCGGGGAATGCAGCGTTATGCTTCAGCCTTTGTCCGGTTACAAGACGCCGTCGGAACCATCGCTTATCACCATCAAGCAAAAGGTGGAGTATGTAGCCATCAATGCCATTGATTTAATTATTCTGACAGAGGATGAAATCGATGCATCAAAGGAAGATACCGCCAATAAAGAGGCGGCGTCAGACCGTGATGAGACCGAAGAGACGGGATTGTTGAGTACTTCGGCAGGTGCCAGGCTGGGAATTGACGTTTCCAAATGGAATAAAGAAATTGACTGGGATAAAGTCAAGGCGGCCGGCGTGGAATTTGCCATTATCCGCGTAGGGTATCGGGGTTATACTTCCGGATCCCTGATTGAGGATCCCTATTTTGAAGCGAATATACGGGGAGCTACCAATGCCGGTATTCCGGTGGGGGTTTACTTCTTTTCACAGGCGATTACCACAGTAGAAGCAGTGGAAGAAGCCAGTATGGTAATTGAATTGTGTAAGAACTACCGCTTGTTATATCCCATTTTCTTAGACAGTGAAAGCACCGGTGGTAAAGGAAGGGCGGATAAGCTCACCATGGAACACCGAACAGAGCTGAGCAGGGCCTTTTTGGAAACTATCAAAAGTGCCGGATATGATGCGGGAATTTATGGTGCCCGCAACTGGTTTGGAAAGCAGCTGGATATGTCCCAGTTGGAGGACTATATCGTCTGGCTGGCGGAATATCGGGAAGTGCCTCTTTATTCCGGATACTATCAGATGTGGCAGTACAGTTCAAAAGGAAACATTGATGGAATCAGCGGCAATGTGGATTTAAATATCAGTTATATAAAATAAAGGAAGGTATTAATCAATATGGGAAAAATTACAGTAGAAACATGTTATATCGAAGGGCTTAAAGTGATCACACCACAGGTTTTCAACGATGCCCGGGGTTATTTTATGGAGACCTACAATTATAATGATTTTAAAGAGGCCGGGATTGACTGCATATTTGTTCAGGACAATCAGTCATCTTCGGTAAAAGGAGTGCTGAGGGGGCTGCATTTTCAGATTAATTATCCCCAGGATAAGCTGGTCAGAGTAGTCAGTGGGGAAGTATTTGATGTTGCGATAGATATGCGTCCCGGCTCAGAGACATATGGAAAGTGGTATGGCGTACATCTGTCGGCAGAAAATAAAAAACAGTTTTTTGTTCCGAAAAATTTTGCCCATGGTTTTTTGGTTTTATCTGAATATGCGGAATTTGCGTATAAATGCACGGATTTTTATCATCCTAATGATGAAGGCGGCCTGCGCTTTGATGACCCCGAAATAGGTGTGGAATGGCCAATCCCTGCGGGAATGGAATTGATTATGACGGAGAAAGATATGCAATGGAAGGGTCTGAAGGGATGATTGCCAAAATTAAGAAAATACCCCGGTGGGCTGGAATTTTACTGTTTATGGTAGTTTGCGCTGTTTTTGCCGCCATCATTGTATTTCACCAAAATCCTTTGGCCGATCCGGATACGGAACGACTGAAAAAAATATGTGCCTGCCTGCTTTTGGGCCTTGCCTGCTTTATTTTTGCGGTTTATTATAACCGTTTGATGGTGTTGCCGAAGGAGCTGCTGCAAAGCCGGAAGCTGATCTGGAAGCTGGCAAAGAATGATTTTAAAAAGCGGTATGCGGGTTCTTATCTGGGATTCGTATGGGCAATGATCCAGCCGGTGGTAACAGTACTGATGTACTGGATTGTCTTTGATAAAGTTTTTGATACCAGAAGCCAGCTGGTGGCAGGAGGTATCGAAGTTCCCTACGTATTATACCTGACAGCCGGATTGGTGCCCTGGTTTTATTTTCAGGAGACCATTGTAAACGGAACCATGGCTCTTTTAGAGTATAATTATCTGGTAAAAAAAGTGGTCTTCAATATCAGTATATTGCCTATCATCAAGCTGATTGCCGCTACCTTTATCCATATATTTTTTATGGTGGTGCTGGTGGTAGTTTCCATCGGATACGGCTATTATCCCAGTGCATATACTCTTCAATTAATCTATTATACCCTTTGCCTGTTTCTGTTCGTGCTGGCCATGAGTTATTGTACCTGTGCCATCGTTGTTTTTTTCAGGGATCTGGCACAGATTATTAATATTGCGTTGCAGATTGGCATGTGGGCAACACCGATATTGTGGGATATTTCAGTAGTTCCGGAGGGTTTGAAGCCGCTGTTTAAGCTCAACCCCCTGGTCTATATCGTAAATGGGTTCCGCAGTTCAGTTTATGGTCAGGAATGGTTTTTCGAGCACTTTTATTCCTCCACCTATTTTTGGATTGTAACAGTGATGCTGTTTTGTATCGGCTCACTGATATTCAAGCGTCTCAGGCCTCATTTTGCAGACGTATTGTAAAGGAAAGACAGATATGACAGACGAAAAAAAGGTAGCAATACAAATTAATGACCTTGAGAAAGTATACAAATTATATGACAGACCTTCTGACCGGATGAAGGAAGCCCTGGGACTTAGCCGTAAAAAGCGGTATAAGGAGCATTATGCCTTAAAAGGGGTGGATCTGACGGTATATCAGGGGGAAACGGTAGGAATTATCGGCACAAATGGTTCCGGTAAGTCTACCATCCTGAAGATCATTACCGGGGTATTAAATCCCAGTCACGGTGAAGTACAGGTGAACGGACGTATTTCTGCGCTGCTGGAATTGGGAGCAGGTTTTAATATGGAATACAACGGTATTGAAAATGTTTATTTAAACGGAACCATGATTGGCTTTTCCAAGAAAGAAATAGATGCCAAGATGGATGCTATTCTGGAGTTTGCAGATATTGGGGACTATGTTTATCAGCCCGTCAAAACGTATTCCAGCGGTATGTTCGTACGGCTGGCTTTTGCCGTGGCCATTAATATTGAACCGGAAATTTTGATCGTAGATGAAGCTCTTTCGGTGGGAGATGTCTTTTTTCAGGCCAAGTGTTATCATAAATTCGATGAATTCAAGGAAATGGGCAAGACTATTCTTTTTGTAAGTCATGATTTAAGCAGTATCAGCAAATATTGTGACAGAGTTGTTTTATTAAATCAAGGGGAAAAGCTTGGGGAGGGTACCCCTAAGGAAATGATAGATGTATATAAACAGGTTCTGGTAGGCCAGTACGAGGTTGTGGAGGATGCCATGGAACGTTCGGCGGGGAATCAGGAAATCGGAGAATCTCTGGGTAACGGTAATGGCAACATCAATCCCGATTTATTGGAATACGGAACGAAAGAGGCAATGATCGAGGAGTATTTTGTTACCGATGACAAGGAAAATCGTGTCAGTGCAATTATGAAAGGGCATGTATTTACGATACATATGAAAGTACGTTTTGCCACCGATATTGCCGCACCGATATTTGCATTTACCATTAAGAACAGTAAGGGAACGGAAATCACCGGAACCAATACCATGGCGGAAAAGGCCTTTTTACAAGGTGTGGAAGCCGGAACGGTGAAGGAGATTACCTTTAAACAGAGGATGGACCTGCAGGGCGGGGAATATCTGCTTTCCCTTGGGGTGACAGGATTTGAGAAGGATGAATTTCAGGTTTATCATAGATTATATGATGTAATCAATATTACGGTTATTTCAGATAAGGATACCGTTGGTTACTATGATATGAACTCGGAAGTGGCCGTAACAGATGGGGAGAAGTGTGAAAAATAAATTTTTCACAGCAGAATATATTCTGCTTGCAAATATGTGCCTGCGCAAGTTAAGCAAAGCTTAACTGAAAGTTTGCAGGTAGTGGAAAGGCATGGCTATTAAAATGGAACAGATCACAGAAATCGGAAAAGTAAAACTGGATTATAAGCATTATCCCGGCCAGGAGCTGTATTCTGACGGGGATATCGAAGAACAGCTTCTGGAAATTGTCAAAAACCATTCCAGGGTTGAATTTCCCCGGATCATCGAAGAAAGTGGGAGCTGGCCGATTTTATATCATTTGTCTGCTTTAAGGAGTAATATTATCGAATGGCTGCCCATTACCAGGGAACATAAGGTCCTGGAAATCGGCGCCGGCTGCGGTGCTATTACCGATATGTTGGCCAGGAAAGCCGGTCAGGTAGTGAGTGTGGATTTGTCCAGTATTCGCAGCAGGATCAATGCCTATCGGAACCAGGATCGGGATAATGTTTATATTCATGTGGGAAATTTCAAGGATATTGAGCCGGAATTGCCCACAGATTTTGATTTTATACTGTTAATCGGTGTATTTGAATATAGCTGCTTATACATGGGGACAGATACGCCTTATGAGGACATGCTGCGGATCATGCAGAAGCATTTGAAAAAAGATGGGCGACTGGTCATTGCAATCGAAAATAAATTCGGCTTAAAGTATTGGGCCGGCTGCACGGAGGATCATTTGGGAACCTATTTCAGTGGTATTGAAGGGTATCCGGAGGGCGGAAGTGCTCGTACTTTTACCCGTAAAGGGCTGGAAAAGATTATGAATGCCTGTGATATCAGTGAATATACCTTTTATTATCCCTATCCGGACTATAAATTTATGACCACCTTATATTCCGATAAACGCCTCCCGGTAAAGGGCGAATTGACCGATAATATTCGTAATTTTGACCGCAACAGGATGGTGTTGTTTCATGAAAAATATGCTTATGACGGCATAATTGATGACGGCCTGTTTCCGGATTTTTCCAATTCCTATGTGGTGGTGATCGGAAAAGAGCCGGAAACGGTATATGTGAAATATTCCAATGACCGGGCGGCAGAATATGTTGTCCGCACGGAAATTAAGGAGCGGGACGGCTTAGCGGTATATAAAACGGCGCTTTCAGAGGAGGCCCGGGCCCACGTAAAAAAGATGGAGGCAACGTATCATACATTAAGTGAAAAGTATGAGGGCAGCGGGCTGGCGGTAAATCGCTGTCAAAACGGAGAAGACGGGGAAAGTGCAGTATTTGAATATATTGAAGGAACAACATTAGAAGAATTGATGGACAGATGCCTGGAAAAAGGGGATATGGAAGGGTTTCAGAAGCTGTTTGACCGTTTTTTGAAGTATGTGTATTATGGGCAGGAGAATGCCCTTACCAACTATGATTTTATTTTTTCCAATATCCTGGTAAGCGGTGTGGAGCAGGAACAATGGACCCTGATTGATTATGAATGGGTAGAAGTGGGAGAAGTCTCTCCTGCTGAAATAGCCTTCAGAGCAGTATATTGCTATATACTTGCGGAAGAAAAAAGGAATAAATTAAATTTAGAATTGATTATGGAGAAAATCGGTATTTCTCCCGAAGATGCGGAAGAATACAGGGACAATGAGAAGAAATTTCAAAAGCTGGTAACCGGGAAACGCAAATCACTGGGAGATATTCGCGCCACTTGCGGGACCCAGGTATTGGATCCCCAAAAACTGGTACAGCAATATATGGATGGGGTATTGGAGCGTCGTGTACAGATTTATTTTGATCGCGGCCAAGGATTCAATGAAGAGGAATCCTGCTTTATACCGGATGTATATCATTCGGATAAGGATGTGCGGTTTGAGCTTTCTGTTGATGGGAACGTACAGACACTGCGCCTGGATCCTGCCAACGAGGCCTGTGTTGTACAGATTAAGCAGCTTTTGTGGAATGGTGAGGTAATTTTGCCGGTAAAAAAGAATATTAGTACAAATGGGAAACAGCTAAAAGAAGGATGTTATGTTTTTGCCACAGAGGACCCTAATATTTATCTGCCGGTAAATTTACTGGAACGTAAAGCCGAAAACCTCCTGGAAGCAGAATTGGAAATCATAAAAATGCCGGTGGAGCTGGCTGACAGTATTGCGGCTTCCATCAAAAAGTTGTTTTAATGGTGGAAACGTGGAGGGAACAATGAGTATCGCAAGATCCGTGAAAGCCCGTGCGAAGCAATTATTGGTCGCAAGGCAGCATAAGACATACGAGAAAATACTGAGAAATGCAAATAAGGACTATAACGACTGGATCAGGCATAAGGAAAGCCAAATAAAATTGGAAAATGCAGGAAATCTTTCAGCCGGCCTTATATCTTTTGCAGAATGCGCAGGGGAGCTTTATCAAAAACTGTACCGCATGCCAGAGAATATCATTATTTTTCATCAAAATGACGGTGAAGTGTCGAAACTTGCAAAACCGTTGATTATTGATTATATGACAAAGCATCCCAACCTGTCTTTGGTATATGGAGATGAGGATGAAATCGAAGAAATGGGGAGGCGGGTCAATCCAAGGTTCAAGCCGGACTGGTCTCCGGATTTGTTTTTGGCAAAGTTTTATTTCGGCAGTATCTTCGCAGTAAGACGCTCTGATGCTCTGGCGGTTCTGGAAAAGATGCAAAAGGACGGAAAAGTATCCTCCTCTGCAGAACAAAATCTTTATAGATTATGCCATCAGCTGGCCCGGGAATGTATGGGATTTGAAAAAAGGCAGCAAGGGGAAATCGACACCTTTCCTGTTGGTCATATTTCAGAAGTTTTATTTCATAACCGGTCAACCCCTGGTGTATGGAAGGGAAGCTTTCCGGAGGAGTATGTGGACTGTTCCGGTCAGTTGATTTCGGTGATTATCCCATCCAGGGACCATCCCGAAATTTTAAAGCGCTGCATCCAATCATTTGTTAGATACACCAGATATAAGCGGTATCAATTTGTGATTGTGGATAATGGCAGTACGGAAGAAAATAAAAAGGTTATAGAAGCGTTAGTTGAAAAATTAAATCAAGAAGAAAAAGGAAGTATTACCCATTTATATTTGTATGAACCAATGCCTTTTAACTTTTCGCTGATGTGCAATATGGGAGTGAAAGCAGCAAGTGCGGAAGCGGAACTGCTGCTGTTTCTTAACGATGATATGGAAATCTTACAGCCGGACTGGTTGGAACGGCTTGCCGGAAAGGCGATGATTCCTCGTGTGGGTGCGGTGGGAGCTAAGCTTCTATATCCTGATTCGGATATCATCCAGCATGTGGGTATTACCAATTTAAGGATTGGGCCAGCCCATAAGCTGCAGTTTTTGTCTGACCAGGAGGAACATTATTACGGAAAGAACCGCGGCGTACATAATGTAGCAGCTGCTACGGGAGCCTGCTTGATGATGCGGAAAGCGGTATTCCATGAAGCAGGGGGCTTCAGGGAAGATCTTGCGGTAGCTTTTAATGATGTGGATTTATGTTATTCCATCTGGGAAGCGGGATACTATAATGTGGTTTTAAATAATGTTACCTTATTTCACCATGAATCCTTAAGCAGGGGAAACGACGGTGAATCGGAAGAAAAAAGAATTCGTCTGATGCAGGAAAGAGAGATATTGTATGACCGTCATCGGAGTATCTATGGCAAGGATCCTTTTTACCATAAATATTTGGTGACAGATATGCTATTAGCCGAATATACACCAATCCTTCAATATGAAATGGACCTGGCGATACCCTGGGCAACAGCAAGTGCAGATCGGGCGGGGGCCACAGAATTTCGGGAGGATGCCTGCCTGAGAATCGGAGTAGAATGTATCACGGATCTATTTGAATGGAAATACGGCATATCGGCAGAACGCGCCAGGGAAGAGAACCGGAAGGTGTCTGATGAGGATCAGGGTTATTTTTTGCAGGGATATTCTTTTGTGATCGGAGGAGATAACGCGTGCTATCAAAAAATTCTCCTTTTAAAGAATATAAAAGAGGGAATCGTGTGGCAGATTCCTATACAAATCAAATATCGCCCGGATATTAAAAAGGAACTGTCAGATCAACTAAATGTAGATTTAACTGGTTTTTTCAGTAAAGTAAAGGCAGATGTAGTACCACCCGGAGAATATCTGGTTGGTATAAAGGTAAAAGACCGGTGCTCTCGGCAAAAGCTTGTAAACTGGTCGGACAGACAATTAATTATAAAAGGATAACACTAGTTATGAATGAGGAAGAAATAAGAGTATTACAAAGTGCATATGAAAAGGAACATCTAAAGTGTGCTGAGCTGGCGGAGAAGGTTGCTCTTTTGGAAGAACAAAAAGAGGAACTGGAATTTAAACTGAATCGTATTAAGAGCAATCCCTTATGGAAAGCATCGGCACCGCTGCGGCGAGGTATGCATTTTGTGATACGGCAGGCTAAGCGGATCAGGAATACCGGCAGCCTAAAGGGGATTATTGCCAAGGTGCGATATAAAGCACATGAAAAAAAGGCGATGGCTTGTTTTGGCAGGGCCAGCTTTCCCACGCCGGAAGAAGCGGCACGTCAGAAGGCTGAACAATTTGAGAGAATGGTCAAGATCAGCATTCTGGTGCCTTTATACAATACGCCGGAAGAGTATCTGCGGGCAATGATCGGTTCGGTACAGGAGCAGACTTATCAGAACTGGGAGCTTTGTCTGGCGGATGGTTCCGATGGGGAGCATGCCGAGGTGGAACGAATCTGCCGGGAGTATCTGGAAAAAGATAAGCGGATTATCTATCGTAAACTGGAAAAAAATGAAGGAATATCCGGAAACACCAACCAGTGTCTGCTTTTGGCAACCGGAGAATATATCGGCCTGTTTGATCATGACGATATCTTGCATCCCTGTGCCTTGTACGAATATGTAAAAGTAATCAACGAACAAAATGCCGACTATATTTATTGTGACGAAGCTACCTTTAAAAATAATGATATTGATAAGATTATCGTGATGCATTTTAAACCCGATTATGCCATTGATAATTTGCGGGCCAATAATTATATCTGTCATTTCAGTGTGTTTTCCCGGGAGCTGCTGCAGGGAACCGAATTGTTCCGGACCCGGTTTGACGGCAGCCAGGATCACGATATGATTCTGCGTCTTACCGATGCGGCGGAAAGAATCGTGCATGTGCCCAAGCTGCTTTACTATTGGCGTTCCCATCCGGGCAGCGTGGCATCGGACATCAATGCCAAAACCTATGCTATTGAGGCGGCAAAAGGAGCCGTGGCGGATCATTTGCGGCACCACGGTTATGAGCACTTTCAGATTACCAGCACCAGGGCTTTTGAAACGATTTTTAAAATCAGATATGAGATTATCGGTGAGCCTAAAATTTCCATAATTATTGCCAACAAAGATCATGAAAGTGACCTGCGCCGGTGCATCGATTCCATTATCCAGCGGTCTACTTATGAGAATTATGAAATTATTGTTGTGGAGAATAACAGCCAAACAAAGGAAATAGCGGCTTATTATGAAGAATTGAAAGGCTTTTCCCGGGTTCGGGTGGTGAAGTTTCAAGGTGCCTTTAACTATTCGGCAGTAAATAATTTTGGCGTGGAACAGGCTGAAGGCGAATATATATTGCTTTTAAATAACGATACAAAGGTCATCAGCATTAATTGGATGGAAGAACTGCTGATGTATGCCCAGCGGCAGGATGTTGGGGCAGTGGGCGGAAAGCTTTACTACGGTGATAAAACCATCCAGCATGCCGGAATCGTTCTTGGGCTGGGGGCTCACCGGACAGCCGGACATACTCATTATAAGCAGCATCGGGAAAACCTGGGTTATATGGGCAGATTGTGTTATGCCCAAAATGTATCGGCAGTAACCGGCGCCTGTCTGATGGTAAAAAAAGATGTGTTTTGGGAAGTGGGCGGTTTGACGGAGGCCTTTGCCGTGTCATTGAATGACGTAGATTTTTGTCTGAAACTGCGGCAGGAAGGATATTTGAATGTATTTACGCCTTTTGCGGAATTATATCATTATGAATCTATCTCCAGAGGTTTGGACGACAATGGTGAAAAGGCCAGACGTTATGATGAAGAGTCAGAAAGATTTCGGAAAAAATGGCAGGAAGTGCTGGAAAAAGGCGACCCTTACTATAATGTGAATTTTTCTTTGGACCGGAGCGACTATGCTTTGAAAATTTCACCTGAATATGCTATAATGGTAAAAATTTAACATTTTTGGAGGAAATGACCATGAACTATCAGGAACAGTATGATTTTTGGCGTACCAGTACTTATTTTGATGAGAATACCCATCAGGAACTGCAGGCCATTGCCGGAGATGAAAAGGAAATAGAAGATCGTTTTTATAAAGAATTGGAATTTGGGACCGGCGGGCTCCGGGGAGTAATCGGTGCAGGAACCAACCGGATGAATATCTACACGGTCAGAAAAGCCACCCAGGGCCTGGCTAATTATATCATTAAGCAGGGCGGGAAGGACAAGGGTGTTGCAATCGCCTATGATTCCCGGCGAAAATCTCCTGAATTTGCCGATGAAGCGGCTCTTTGCCTGGCAGCCAATGGGATTAAGGCTTATGTATTTGAAGAACTGCGGCCTACTCCGGAGTTGTCTTTTGCATTGCGGACACTGGGATGTATTTCAGGTATTGTTATTACCGCCAGCCACAATCCGCCGGAATATAACGGATATAAGGCTTATTGGGAAGACGGTGCCCAGGTAACAGCACCTAAAGATGTGGAAATTATCGAAGAAGTAAAGCAGGTAACCGACTATGCTGATGTGAAGACCATGGATAAAAAGGCAGCCATGGAAGCCGGCCTGTATCAGGTCATCGGCAAGGAAATTGACGATGCTTACATGGTAGAATTGAAGAAACAGATTATACATCCGGAAATTATCAGGGAAGTAGCCGATGATATTAAGATTGTTTATTCTCCTTTTAACGGAACCGGAAATGTACCGGTTCGCCGGATCCTTTCCGAATTAGGATTCAAGAACGTATATGTGGTTCCGGAGCAGGAAATGCCGGATCCAGACTTCACCACCCTGGATTATCCCAACCCGGAAGACCCTAAGGCATTTACGTTAGCCCTGAGGCTGGCCAAAGAAAAAAATGCGGATATTGTTCTGGCTACAGATCCGGATGCGGACCGTTTGGGAATCTATGCCCTGGATGCGGTAAGCGGTGAATATATACCTTTTACAGGTAATATGTCCGGTATGCTGATTGCCGAGTATATTTTAAGAGAAAGAACCGCTGCCGGCACCATGCCGGAGAACCCGGCCATGGTTTCCACCATTGTAACCACCAATATGGCTGCCGGTATTGCCAAAGACTATCAGGTGAAGTTTATTGAAGTGCTGACGGGTTTCAAATATATTGGCGAGCAGATAAAATTATTTGAAGAAACCGGATCCAATCATTATGTTTTTGGTCTGGAAGAAAGCTATGGCTGTCTGGCCGGTACCCATGCAAGAGACAAAGATGCCATCGTTGCCGTGATGTGTTTATGTGAGATGGCGGCATGGTGCAAAAAGCATGGCAGGACCGTTTGGGATCAGATGCTGAATTTATATAAAAAATATGGCTATTTTAAAGAAACACAGTATGCCATTACATTAAAAGGTATCGACGGTTCCAAACAGATACAGGAAATCATGGATAAGCTGAGAAGCAATCCCCCCAGGAACTTCGGTGATCTGGTAGTAAAAGAATTGCGGGATTATGAGAATGATGTGGTTACCAATCTGGAAACCGGTGCCACCGGTACCACTGGACTTCCGAAGTCCAATGTTTTATATTTTGACCTCACCAATGATTCCTGGTGTTGTGCCCGTCCCTCGGGAACAGAACCCAAAATCAAGTTTTATATGGGTGTGAAAGGAAACAGTCTCGCCGATGCTCAGGATCGGGTAGAGAAGCTGACCGAAGCATTGAAAGCGTATTTGTAGGAGATTTATATGGGCAACCTCTTTAGAATCAGCAATATTAAGAAAACCATATATTATATGAAGAAGAATGGCATTAAACAGGCTTATTATGCGGCTAAAGAGCGTGCTGTCAGGGAAATAGGGGATAATTATACCTATCAGCCTTTATCGGAGCATACATTAATGGGGCAGAGGGCGCGCAGCGCCGCTCTGCCTTATAAGTTCAGTATCGTAGTGCCGGCTTATGAACCCAATCCGGTACACTTCAAAGAAATGATGGAGTCTGTGCTCCGGCAGACTTATTCAAAATGGGAATTGATTATTGCTGATGCCGGTAAGCAGGAAACGGTAGAGGCTATTGTCAAGGAATATCAGGAAAAAGACTCTCGTATTTGTTATCGAAGATTAAGCGGGAATAAGGGAATATCAGGGAATACCAATCAGGCATTGCAGTTTACTACCGGTGATTATGTGGGACTTTTGGATCATGATGATTTGCTGACACAGGATGCACTATATGAGATGGCTGAGGCTGTGCATGCAGGTACGAAAAAGGGAAACATGATCAAATTCCTCTATTCTAACGAGGATAAGTGCAATGAGGATGGGACAAAATTCTTTGATTATCACCAAAAACCTGCATTAAATTTAGATTTAATTTTGTCAAACAACTATATTTGTCACTTTTTGGTGATGAAAAGAGAATTGATCCAAACATTGGAGTTCCGTCCTGCTTATGATGGGGCTCAGGATTATGATATTGTTCTTCGGGCTATCGATTCCATGCTGGGAAAAGCTGCCAAGAGAACGGCAGAAGAGCTGATCATCAGTCTGCGTCATACAAAAGAAGAAGTTGCTCATGTGGACAAGGTGCTGTATCATTGGCGATGTCATTCCGGGTCTACGGCCGATAATCCGCAAAGTAAGGAATATGCTTACGAAGCGGGAAAACGGGCCATCGAGGATTTCCTGCGTAAACGGGGATGGAACGGTGAAGTGAGCCATACCAGGCATTTGGGTTTTTACCGGATTGATTATATACCGGATGAGCTGAGCCTCAGGCCGGAGGTGGGAATTGTCGGCGGCAAGCTGCTGAACAGGAAGAATAAAATAGCGGGTGGTATTTATAAAAGTGAGGGTACGCCGCTTTTTCACGGACTGCATAAGGAATATAGCGGATATATGCATCGAGCCAGTCTTCGTCAGGAAGCAGAAGCGGTTGATGTCAGATGTATGATGGTATCTCCGGCAGTAGAAGAGATTTTAGAGGAAGTGATCGGCCTGCCATATCTGAAAAATACGAAAACCGGTCGTTTTGACTGGAAAGGCGGCTTGAAAGAGGAGGCCGATTATAAAAAGATAAGCTTGGAGTTTTGCCGAAAGGTCCGTGCGGCGGGCTACACAATAGTATGGGATCCGAATATGACAGAAAGACTGAAATATTAAATGGAGATTCAACTTATTATGCAGAAGGTTACGGTGGTGATTCCCAACTATAACGGGGTTCATTATTTACAAGAGTGTTTGAAATCATTATTTTCAGGAGATTTAATACCGGATGTTATTGTAAGCGATAATGGTTCGGAGGATGGAAGTGCGGGGTGGGTTGCTGAGAATTACCCGCAGGTTCGGTTGATTTGTTTTGAAGAAAATACAGGATTCTGTAAAGCGGTCAATGCCGGTATTAAGCAGGCAGCAACAGAGTATGTTATTTTGCTGAATAATGATACTGTAGCAGCGCCTGGATTTGTCTCTGGATTGGTGGAAGCCATTAGCAAAGATGAGAGGATTTTTTCGGCCGGGGCCAAGATGCTTTGTTTAGCGGAACCGGAAAAAATTGATGATGCCGGGGATTACTACTGTGCATTGGGATGGGCCTTTGCCAGGGGCAAGCATAAGCCTTCAGCCAATTTCAATAAAGAAAAACGAATTTTTGCTGCCTGTGCCGGAGCAGCCATTTACCGGAAGAGCATTGTTGAGGAACTGGATTATTTTGACGAAGCACATTTTGCTTATTTAGAAGATGTTGATATCGGTTATCGGGCACAGTTGAAGGGATATTATAATGTGTTCGCGCCTAAGGCCGAGGTTCTTCATGCCGGCAGCGGAGCCAGCGGCTCCCGGTATAATCTGTTTAAAACCGATCAGACTTCCCGTAACAGCATTTACCTGATTTATAAAAATATGCCTTTTTTACAAATTTTAATTAATCTTCCGTTTTTACTCATTGGTTTTGGGATTAAGTTCTTATTTTTTGCATTAAAAGGAATGGGCGGCCGTTATTTGAAGGGTTTGGGCCAGGGATTTGTCCTGTCGGCAAGCAAAAAGGGGAAAAGCAGGAAGGTCCGGTTTAAATGGAGTGATTTTGGATATTATGTAAGGATACAGGGGCAGCTTTACTTTAATATGCTTAGGCGGATATGGATTTTTTAGGTTACAGTTACTGGCCAGCCAGTGGACAGTAGCTTCTTTAGTAAAATTTAAGTTGTACATTTCAGGGCGGTATTGTAAAATATTTCCTAGGGGTTATTTAACAAAAGGTTAAGCCAAATGATTAAAGATAATCAGAAAATATTCAATAGAATACATCTTGTGATGGATGCCATAGTTGTAGCGATTTCTTATATGCTGGCCTGGTATATTAAGTTTGAAACTATATTTATGGATGAGGAAGCCGGAGCGCTGTCAATGGAGACTTACTTCAACGCGCTCTATTTTTTGGTACCTGCATATGTGTTATTGTATTACTTCTTTAATATGTATGCACCGAAACGGGCGACCCGCCGGAAATATGAAATATTCGGAATTATTCAATCCAATACAGCCGGATTAGTTTTGTTTATCGTGGTGTTGTATATTATCCATCAGGAAGATTTCTCCCGGATGATGATTTTTATTTTCTATTGTGTAAACATTATTCTGACAACCTTAAGCCGCTCGCTGATTCGAAGCTTCCTGCAATTTTTCAGGAAACGGGGCTATAATCTCAAATATATTCTGCTGGTAGGCTATTCCAGAGCAGCAGAGGAATACATTACCAGAATCAATTCCAATCCCCAGTGGGGGTATGTGATCCGTGGGATACTGGATGACCGGGTACCCAGCGGAACCATGTATAAAGGCGTCAAGGTTGTGGGCCGGATTGATAATATTTTATATATCCTGCCGGAAAACAAGCTGGATGAAATAGCCATTACACTGGCCTTGAAGGATTATGACCATTTGGAATATATTGTTGATTTGTGCGAAAAGTCAGGGGTGCATACAAAATTCATTCCGGATTATAATTCCCTGGTGCCCAGCCGGCCTTATACAGAAGATTTGATGGGACTGCCGGTTATCAATATTCGGTACGTACCATTGACCAATACCTTGAATTGGGTTTCAAAGCGGGCTGTGGATTTAATCGGTTCTTTTTGCGGAATTATATTGTTTTCCCCGATTATGCTGCTGGCCGCTATTGCCATAAGGTGTACAAGCAGGGGGCCGATTATTTTCAAGCAGGAAAGAGTGGGGCTGCATAATAAACCCTTCAATATATATAAGTTTCGGACTATGGAGATGCAGAAGGGAAGTACCGATCAGCGTTCCTGGACGGTGAAGGATGATCCCCGCGTGACCAAGGTGGGCAAATTTTTACGAAAGACCAGTATTGATGAACTGCCGCAGTTTTTTAATATATTAATGGGAGAAATGAGTCTGGTAGGACCACGGCCCGAACAACTGCTTTTTGTTGAAAAATTTAAGGAAGAAATCCCCAGATATATGATTAAGCATCAGGTCCGGCCGGGACTTACCGGATGGGCACAGATTAATGGATACAGGGGGGATACATCCATAAGAAAGAGAATCGAATATGATATTTTCTATATCGAAAACTGGACATTTTTATTTGATGTGAAAATTTTATTTCTGACAATTTTTAAAGGTTTTATCAGCAAGAACGCTTATTAAGTAATTTTTAAGACAAAAATACTTGTATTTTTTTAGCTTCTATGAGAGAATTATTTCTTGATTAGGTAATACTAATGAAAAATAAGGGAGAGATTTAGAAAAAATGGCTACAGATGGCAGAAAGAATGTAAATGGTAATCGCAGCGGCGATAAGCGCAGCAGCAGTAGAAATAGTGATAGAAATTATGACAGAAATAATGATAGAAACTATAGTGACCGAAGCACCAGAGACAGAAGCGGCGGCCGAAGCAATCAGGGTAATCCCAGAAGCAAAAGCAGATATGAGGATCGGTATGATGACCGATATGATGACCGGGAAACCAGAAGCAAAAGGCCTAATGGCGGCGGCGCAGTGTCAGCCAAAAAAAGTGCAAAGAAGAAACGCGGAAAGATTATTTTGTTTATTGTAGAAATATTTGTTCTGCTTCTTATGGTGGTATTTTTATACGGCGCTTTAAAAGTAGAAAAAACCGGTAAAGTTAATATTCCGGAAGAAGATATTGTTATTAATAAAACGGTGAAGGAATATGCGGAAACCAGTCTGAAAGGATATCGCAACGTAGCATTATTTGGTGTGGATTCCATTTCCGGAGAATTATCCAAGGGAACCAGAAGCGACAGTATCATGATCGCTTCCGTCAATCAGGATACAGGAGAATGTAAGCTGGTATCGGTTTACCGTGATACTTATTTGAATCTCAGCAATGACTCCTATAATAAATGTAATGCAGCATATGCCAAAGGCGGCCCGGAACAGGCTATTAATATGCTGAATATGAACATGGATATGAATGTCACGGATTTCATAACCGTAGGTTTCAGAGGCGTTACCGATACAGTGGATGCTTTGGGCGGCATTATGATTGATATTGATGAAGCCGAGTTGAAGCACATCAACAGCTACCAGACCACCATGGCCAAGGAGATGAAACGGGATTATGTACCCGTTACCAGTACCGGATACCAGAAGCTGGATGGCTTGCAGGCCACAGCCTACTGCCGTATCCGTTATACTGCGGGGGACGATTTCAAAAGAGCTGAGCGTCAGCGGGAAGTGCTGATGGCCATTTTGGATGAGGCGAAAAAGGCATCGCCCGCAACCCTTAATAATATAGCAAATGAAGTATTCGGTTCGGTTTATACATCTTTGGATCTGACGGAAATTATTTCCCTGTTGGGTGATGTTGCAAAATATAAGATTGTAGACAACGGCGGATTCCCGGAAGCTTCCATGCGAGCCACGGGAACCATCGGAAAATCCGGAAGCTGTGTTGTTCCGGTAGATTTGGAGAAGAACGTAATCTGGCTGCATCAATTCCTGTTTGATGTGGATGACTATGAGCCTTCAGCAGAAGTAAAAGCATATAGCCAGAAGATTAAGAGTGATACCAGTCAGTATATAAAATAAGTAATAGTATTTGACAAGCTGTAAGGAGCTGCCGGTCTGCGGCAGCTCTTTTTTAAAAGAAAGGGGCATGTGATATGACAGTTGATATAATAATTCCTGCCTATAAGCCGCAAGAAGGCTTTTTGAGACTGTTGGATTGCCTGCAGGAACAGACGGTTAAACCGGAAAAAATCATTATCATCAATACTGAAAAAAAATATTTGGAAGATTTGATTTCCGCAGAAGCTTTACTGGAAAAATATGGTCAGGTGCTTGTCCGTCACATTACCGAGGCTGAATTTGATCATGGAAACAGCCGTAATCTGGGCGCATCTCTCTCCGGGGCGGATTGTTTTATTATGATGACACAGGATGCCATACCGACAAATAAATTTGTGATTGAAAATCTGATAAAAGCACTGGAGGATGAAAGGACAGCGGTGGCCTATGCCCGCCAATGCCCCACCGAAAGCAGCGATGCTCTGGAGCGGTTTGTCCGAAATTTTAATTATGGAGAAATTTCGCGGTATAAAACAGAGAAGGATGCAGCGCAGTTGGGCATAAAAACCTATTTTTGTTCTAATGTATGTGCGGCATATAAAGCGGAAATTTTTCAGCAATTGGGTGGCTTTATATCCCGAACCATTTTTAACGAAGATATGATTTATGCCGCCAAAGCAGTCAAAGCCGGATATGCCATTCAATATGTACCTTCCGCTGCCGTATTTCATACCCACAATTATACCAACCGTCAGCAATTTTGCCGGAATTTTGATCTGGGCGTTTCCCATGCCGATCATCCGGAGGTGTTTGACGGGCTGTCTTCCGAATCAGAAGGAATCCGCATGATCACACAGGCTTCCGGCTATCTGCTGAAAAATGGAAAGCCTTTCCTGATTATCAAGCTGTTTTTTCAAAGCCTGGCGAAATATATGGGTTACTATATGGGAAAACGGTACAGGAAGTTGTCTCATCAGCGCATATTAAAATATACCATGAATAAAAATTACTGGAAGTAAGCCAGTACATATTTTTTTTGCAAATTAATCACAAAAAGGACACAAATGACGGCTATACTTACAATATAATCAAATTAGAAAGAGGTGGAGCTTATGTATGAGAATGATTTTTCTTTTGATGTGAAGCCCGAAACACCTGCTCCTAAAAAGGGGATGGGTTATGGCAAAAAAGTTATGGTGTCCATCAGTTTGGGATTGTTTTTTGGAGTTTGCGGAGGTTTGGGCTTTCAGGCAGTAACATCGGCTTCTGATCTTATCAAAAGCGGTATCGAACAGGCGGAAGCAAAATTGAATAAGGCGGATAGCGAGGATGTGGTAGAAGCCCTGGGCCAGGCAGAAAATGATGGCGCGGAACAGCCGGCGGCAGCGAATGTAAAAACGGCCGGACTGGTAGAGAGTACACAAGTGACTACAGCGGTGGTGACCGATGTAACGGAAGTGGTGGAAGAAGTAATGCCGGCAGTAGTTTCCGTAAGCAATAACTATGTGGAGAACATAAATTTTTACGGACGGGAACTTTCCAATGAAGGAGTAGCCAGCGGTTCCGGAATTATTGTCGGTGAAAATGATACCGAGCTTTTAATCGTAACCAATTATCATGTAGTATATGAGACCCAAAAATTGGAGATTCAGTTTGTTGACGGCAGTACTGCCGAGGCACAGGTGAAAGGAACCGAACCCAGCATGGATCTGGCTGTAGTTGCTGTTAAATTAGCCGATATTGGCAGCGAGACCATAAACAGCATTGCCATTGCCACTTTGGGTGATTCCGATGCGCTGTCGGTAGGTGAACCGGCTATTGCTATCGGTAACGCCATGGGATACGGACAATCCGTTACCACCGGTGTGATCAGTGCCCTTGACCGGGAAGCTGCTTATTCCAATGGGGAATCAGAGGTAAGCAATACTTTTATCCAGACGGATGCGGCTATCAATCCCGGTAACTCCGGCGGTGCCCTTTTAAATATGAAGGGTGAGGTCGTGGGAATCAATTCCAATAAAGTCGGCGGTTCTTTGATTGAAGGTATGGGATATGCCATTCCGATTTCATCAGCCAAGCCCATAATCGCTGATCTGATGTTAATGCAGACCAGAGGAAAGGTATCTCAGGAGGAACAAGGCTATCTGGGAATCACAGGCCTTACCGTGGGAGATGAATATGCCGAAGCATATAATCTTCCCAAGGGAGTATATATTTCACAGGTATTTGAAGGAACGGCTGCAGAGAAGGCCGGATTGGTTAAGGGTGATATTATTACCAGATTTGACGGAACAGAAATGCTCAGCATGGAATCTCTGCAAAAAAGACTGAGTTTCTATAACGCCGGCGAGATCGTGGAGATTACGATAATGCGGGGAGATGCCATGGGCGGATATGAGGAAAAGACGCTTCAGATAGAATTAGGAACGCGAGAATCAATTCAAGGATAATAACCCAATTTAATCGGAATAATCCCATTGCTTTTTCATAAAATGATAGTAAGTATCAGATGGAAAAGTGATGGGATTTTTATGTATAAGCAGATGAGACTGCTGGTGATGGCAATGTTTATGGCGGCCACACTTGCCCTGGCAGGCTGCGGCAGCGGCGATAACATGATGGAGAAAATGAAGGATTTGGAGTTTACGGTTTTGAGTGAGGATGATTTTCCGGAAGAACTGAAGACAATGATTGATGAAAAAAAGGTGCAGCCTTTTAAGATGACATATCAGGATAATGGATTTATGTACATTTGTATTGGTTACGGGCAGCAGGAAACCGGCGGTTACAGTATTTGCGTAAACGATCTGTATGAGACGGATAACGCCATTTATGCAGACACCACCCTTTTGGGACCGGAACCCGGAACCATCGATCTCACCAAGAAGAACAGTCCATCTTACCCGACGATCGTGTTGAAGACGGAATATTTGGAAAAATCAGTGGTTTTTAATTAGGAGAAAATGCAATAGTCAGTTATAAGCAGATTTAAAATGGAAAAACACCGCAACAGTTTGTGGTGTTTTTTTAGTGGTTATAATTGGAAGTTTTTGTGATGTCAACCGGGGCTGGTTTGACACGGTATTGACACACTTGATGTGATATAATAAAACATTTCCCGACAATGGTGAAAAGCAATGCAGTAATCAGATAAAATACAATAAATTTTCTCTAAGGAGAGCGGATAAGTATGAATAAAAAAATAAAGAAATTTAAAAATTATTTTCTCAGTATTTGTATGATAGTTTCGATGTTGGCCGGAGTGGATATTGGCTTTATCCAATGGGATGGTTTGGCCATGAAAGCAAGTGCGGCGGAATACAAAGAATACTGGGAAGACTGGACGATATTGCCCACAACCGGAAATACAACTTTATCTGAAGGCGGAACATACCGGGTAAATGCAACAAGCGGAACGGTAACGGTGAGTACACCCGGCGCAGGTCTAAACGGTCTTACTATTCCAGCAAATGCAACGGTAACGATCTACATACCGGAAGGAGTTACATTGAAAGTCCAGGGCGGTGCCGGTTCTACTACGACAGGCGGAGGCGCAGGAATTTATCTGCCGTCCTCATCGGCGTTGGTTATCCGCGGCGGAGGTACCCTTAATGCCACAGGCGGGATTGCCGGAAGTGGTTCGACGGGAAGCCAGGGAGTGGCAGGACAACTTACGATTGTTAATCAGGGCGGCACATGGTACGGTGGTGCTGGCGGTACCGGAGGAAACGGCGGAGGTGGTGCCGGCGCAGGTATTGGTACCAATGGCGGCGTGGGCAGCAGCAGTGGCGGAGCCGGAGGCGGACAATCTTACGAATCACATACTACAACGTGGTATGCGGCGACAGGTAATGGCGGCATTCAGGGTGGCACCGGTGGAACTTCCGGCGCAATGGGAGCGTTGTATGTACTGGATACCGTTCAGGTATCAGGGAGCGGCGGCAGCGCCGGTGGTCAGGGGTTAGGGGGCACCGGTGTTACAACCGGCAACCGCTTAACGGATAAGGATAGTAAGTGGGGTAATGATTATTCCGTGGGTAACGGCGGCAATGGCGGCGGAGGCGGCGGAGGCGGAAGTGCTATTGGAATCGGCAGCGGAGGCGGAGGCGGAGGTCATGGTGGCGGAGGCGGTGGCGGAGGCAGATGGAAAGGCAGCGGTTGGCTGTTTCCCCATGGTTTCGGTGGTTATGGCGGTAATGGTGGTGCAGGCTACACGCAAAACGGTACAGCAGGTGCCCTAGGTGCAAGATCACCGCAAGCGGTGGATGGTGTAAGTGCTTCCGGTACCATTACAAGTACGAATGCAGGCGCCGGAGGCGCTGCCGGGGTTGCCGGCGGCAGAGGTGGTAACGGAACGGTATATAAAGCCGCAGGGGCGATGGTTTCCGGTGCAGCAAGTACAAATGCAATAGCTGCCAGCACTTTGACTTATAATGCCAATGGCGGTAGTTTGGGAGATGTACCCCAAAGTCAGATCAAATACAACAACGTTGCCGAATATATTACAAATAAAATCCCTCAAAAGGAGGGGTATGTTTTTCGTGGCTGGGCGAATTCGGAAACAGCAGTAACATCAGCATATGCGCCCGGCAGTTCCATTAGCAGCAGCATCAACCAGGATATTACCCTCTATGCCGTATGGACACCGCGGCCCACTGTTTCCATCAGCCGGACCATCCTTAACGAACGGGCAAGTGCTGACGGCGGTATTGCCGACACACTGATTCTTTCGGTAACTAACGGTGTCTTTGCAGCCGGAGCGGAAAGTAATTTGCAGTTTGCAAATATTCCGGCGGGTCTTGCTCCCAAGGTGGACAGAGTAGGCAATACCATGCTGCTGATTACCTTTGAGGGCAAGGCGGCTAATAGAACCCGGGTGGATGATGCCAGGGTAGCGGTTCCCGCAAATCAGATTACCTATCCGGGCTGTTTAAACCAGACACTGAACGCGGACTGGTCCATGGAAAGTATAAACTTTTCCTTTGTCTTCCGGCAGGCGGCCATTGCCCCCAATGCCCCCTGGTTCGTGGGGTCTGACGGTGTTTCCGAGGGTCCCCCCTGGGCGGATGCCATAACCCTTAACGGGGCAAGGCTCAACTCCTATGTATCCATTACCGGCGGAACCATAAAAGAGCGCGGTTTTGTTTATAACCCTGCGGCATTGGGGGAACCTGTCATCGGAGCGGGCACAGTT
>JAVBUF010000037.1:0-60413 GCA_031555615.1 Lachnospiraceae bacterium
ATCGTAGGTACCGCCCCTTCCATGGATGGCTTTACTTCTAATGTGGCTGCCATGATTACGAGACACGCCAAAACCACCTACGAGGCTCATATGCCCGCTGCCGTAATCGGTGATCTGGATATCCTGGCTGCTGCACCCATGGATCTGATTGCTGCCGGAGTGGGTGATATACTGGGTAAATATGTTTGTCTCACCGACTGGAAGATTGCCCATCTGGTTACCGGCGAATATTTTTGTGATGAGGTGGAAGCACTGGTTCGGGAATCCATTGAAAAAGTAAGACAGGCCGTTCCCGGTCTGAAGGACCGGGATCAAAAGGCAATTGCCTCTTTGATGGAAGGACTGGTACTGTCCGGTATCGCCATGAGCTATATCGGCAATTCCCGGCCGGCTTCGGGGAGCGAGCATCACCTGTCGCATTATTGGGAAATGCAGTTTCTTCAGCATGGGGAACATGGTGCATGGCATGGAACCAAAGTCGGTACCGGCACCATCGTGGCGCTTCGCCTATATCGGTACCTTGGTAACCTCACCCCTGATTTTGCCAGAGCCAGAAATTATGAATTTGATGAAATCACATGGGCTGAAAAAATCAAAACAGCTTACGGCGCTGCTGCTCCGTCAGTCATTTCTCTGGAAGAAAAATGCCGCAAAAACAGCACCGATTCCGTAATACAAAGCATTCATAAACTGGAAGAAAACTGGCCACAAATTCAGACACTCATTGCCGTACTCCCTGCTGCTGAGGACATTGACGCGCTTCTGTGTTCTCTGGATGCGCCGGTGAAACCGGCTGATATCGATGTCCACGATGAAATGCTGGCTGACAGTATCCTTTATGCTAAAGAATTACGGGACCGCTATGGTTTACTGCAGATACTTTATGATCTGGGCATAAAGGAAGAAGCCGCCGCTGACCTGACCAATTCAGCCCCAACCAATTCCGATAACTTGACTTGACTTTTAGCACTGTTATTGTAAACTATTATTACATGAAAACATTCATTCACCCAAAGGAGGGAATCTCATGAAAAAGTACAAATGTCAGATTTGTGGTCATGAATTTAATAAAGAGCAGGCCGTTACCGGTGACGATGGCAAGCTTCATTGTCCGGTCTGCGGCAAACCGGCTGAATTTTGGGATGAAATGGCCTCTGAATCAAATGAAAAAAATATAACATCGGTCAATTCCCTGTCATACGCTTCGGAATATGCCCGCCAAGATGCTAATTGCCGTTATATGAGTGAAATACATGAAATGGCCGTAACCGGAACCTCCATTGTGGAGGCCATGGGCATTCAGAAAATGTCTCCTTCCTGGGATGATATTCTGATCCTGGGGGCTCAGCTTGATCCCATGCCTTTGGAAGATCATGCCACTGTCAACACTCAAACCGTTATCGGCCGGAAGGCTGCCAGACCCATGGTGCTGGAAAGTCCCGTTTATATTTCCCATATGTCCTTTGGTGCCCTTTCCAGAGAGGCCAAAATTACTTTGGCAAAAGGCAGTGCCCTTGCAAAAACAGCAATGTGCAGCGGCGAAGGCGGAATTCTGCCGGAGGAAATGGATGCTGCATATAAATACATATTTGAATATGTCCCCAACCGCTATAGTGTAACTCCGGAAAATCTGGTAAATGCAGATGCTATCGAGATTAAAATCGGTCAGGGTACCAAACCCGGTCTGGGAGGACAGCTTCCTGGTACTAAGGTCACTGAAGAGATTGCTGCTGTGAGAGGAAAAACTCAGGGACAGGATATTCACAGCCCCTCTAAATTTTTAGATATTCATACCAAAGATGACCTGAAAGAACTGGTTGCACAACTGCGGGCTGCTTCCGGCGGACGTCCCATCGGCATCAAGGTTGCGGCGGGACGAATTGAACAGGACCTGGCTGTTTGCGTCTATGCTGATCCTGATTTTATTACCATTGACGGACGGGGCGGCGCCACCGGTGCCAGTCCCAAACTGGTGCGGGATGCCACCAGCGTACCCACCATTTATGCCCTGCACCGGGCCAGAAAGTATCTGGACTCCATTCATTCCGAAATTGATCTGGTGATTACCGGCGGTCTGCGGGTATCTTCCGATTTTGCCAAAGCGCTGGCTATGGGAGCCAATGGCATCGCCATTGCCACTGCCGGATTGATGGCCATGGCCTGCCAGCAGTATCGGATTTGCGGCAGCGATAAATGCCCGGTGGGTGTCGCCACCCAGAACCCGGAATTGCGGGAACGGCTGAAAATGGATGCCGGAGCACAGCGGGTTGCTAATTTTTTGAATGTCTCTTTAGATGAATTGAGAACCTTTGCCCGGATAACAGGGCATGAGAATCTGCATGATTTGAGTGTTGCCGACTTGTGCACGGTGAACAGGGAGATATCGGAATATACGGATATTCCTCATGCGTAAATAATTTACTGCAATAAAAAGTTTTATGTATTTGTATCTTGAACCGCCCTAAAAATCAGACCATCAACTCTGACTTTTAGGGCAGTTTTTTCCTGTTTATCATTTACCAATAAATTTTCTAAGGATTCAATGCGAAAGCATCGATTCAATAAATATCCCATATCCGCTGGTGGCATCCTGCACCAATACATGGGTGACCGCGCCGATAATCTTATCATTCTGAATAATCGGACTTCCGCTCATTCCCTGAACAATTCCCCCCGTCAGGGAAAGCAGCTTGGGATCGGTAATCCTCAGTACGATCCCTCTGTTGATATTATCGCTTTCCAGATGAATCTCTGTAATCTCCACATCATACACCGTAGGTTCACCGGTAATACTGCAGATTATCTGGGCCGGGCCCTTTTTGATATCCTGCTTTAATCCCACCGACATTGCTTCCTGTTCCGATTCTTCTATATTGAATCCTTCACAGATCCCGAAAATGCCTCTGGGTGTATTTTCAATGATTGATCCTAAAATATTGGTATCATCATATTCGATAAATCCGGTTAATTCCCCGGGAGAACCATTGCTTCCGCGGGTAATATTGATTATTTCGGTATGATATAGGGATCCGCTTTCCAGGTTCATCAGTGTGCTGGTGTCTACATCATTGATACCATGTCCCAAGGCGCCAAAACTTCCATCCTCTTCAATATAAGTTAAGGTTCCCACGCCCTGGGCATTATCCCTTACCCAAACCCCCAGCTTATATTCTCCGCTAAGATTCATAACCGGTTTGACCATTAAATAAATTTCTTCTTCTCCCCGCAATACCTTCAAAATAAGGTCTTGCCCCTCACTATGGGTAATCCGCTCAATCAACTGTGTTTTTCCGGTAATTTCCTCATCATTCATTTCCAATATATAATCACCGGGCTGCAGAATATAATGTGCCGGAGATACGATCTGACCCTCTTCATTTTCAAAATCACCAACTCCTACCACCAGAACTCCCTTGGTCTTCACATAAATACCAATAGGAATACCCGCCGGAATCACTTTCTTATCCTGAATGATTTCAATATCGACACTTTTTAAAGGAACAACTCCAAATAACTTTAAATCTACAATATAATGATTTATGGAACCTGTTTTAAAAGTAACAGGACCTGACAAGTCAACATGAATGCTCTCCTGTTTTTCTGTACTTCTGGCAAATCCGCCCACCTCCATCGCCTCCATATAAATATCTCCGGATGCTGGAACTTTAAAATTCACTGTTTCCGCAGTATCAGCCCTAAGCTTTATAGCCGATGGCACGCTATTCCACATAAGCATCCACCACGCTCCGACTACTGCAAGGATTCCCACAAATAATAAAACAAACAGGCATTTTCGATAAATCATTATTCGCTTATTATATATATGTTGGTTCAATTCTTCACATCCTTACTCTAAATATTACGTTAACAAAAAAAGAGACATTGAAAAACGTCTCCTTTAGTATGTGAAAAACTTTGAATTTTACTTTAAAACTTTTTAGATTTTACTGCCAATTCTTTCATTTCTTTTGCATTGCTGATTACTGCATCGGTAATCGTATCACTTCCCAGCAATCTGGCCAGTTCATTAATACTTTCTTCATCTTCTATTTTTTGAATTGACGTAATGGTTCTTGATTGTTCCACTTTTTTGGAAATTACAAAATGCGAATCCGCCATAGCCGCTATTTGAGGCAAATGGGTAATGCAGATAACCTGATGTCCTGCTGCCAGCAATCCCAGCTTTTCAGATACCTTCCATGCCGTTTTTCCGCTTATTCCGGCATCTACTTCATCAAAGATCAGGGTATGTATATCATTTTTATCTGCCTGCACCGTTTTCAGCGCCAACATGATGCGGGAAAGCTCACCGCCACTGGCGATTTGCTGTAACGGCTTCAATTCTTCACCGGGATTGGGGGCAATCATAAAGATGACCTTATCATAACCGTCTGCGCCGAACTCTTCTTCATTACTGATTATATCCACTTTAAAACGCACTTCCAGAAAATTCAAATCAACCAAAGCATTACGGATCTGCTCTGCCAGAACCTTACCTTGTATGCTCCGTATTTCGGAAATCACCTTACATTTTTGCAAAATCTGTTCTTTCAATTGATTCTTTTCCATTAAAAGATTTTGCTTATAATTTTCGTAATCCTCTAACAGGGAAAGCCGCTTTCCCTGCTCCTCCTGATATTCCAGGACCTTCGCAATGGTTGCCCCATACTTGCTTTTTAAATGATTTATCGTATTGAGACGTTCCTCTGTCAGCCTGAAGGTTTCCTCATCAAATTCAAGTCCTGAGAGATAGTCTGCCGCCGAACGATTAAAATCATTCAATAAACTGTCAATATCCTGAAGCTGTTCTGACAAAGAAAGAACTTCTTCATCCAATCCGGAAACATTTTTGATTTCCCGCAATGCTCTTCCGATGCCTTCCCCTGCTCCGTTTTGGCTTTCATATCCGGTCAGTCCATAGGCTAAAATCACCGCCTCCCGAATTTTTCCGGCATTACGCATCTTTTGATATTCTTTTTCAACCTGTTCATCTTCTCCCGTTTTTAAAGCCGCCTCTTCAATTTCCTTTATTTCAAATTGAAGCAAATCTATTTCCCGCTGTCTGGTTGCTTCATCGGTTCCTTCCTTTGCCAACTCCTTGTTGATTTTGGTATATTTCTCATAAAACCCTAGCAGTTGTTCCTTATGGGTGACCAGCTCTTCTCCGGCAAATGAATCCAGAAGTTCCTTATGATTAGCAGGCTTCAGCAGTGATTGATGCTCATGCTGCCCATGAATGTCCAAAAGTACAGAAGCCAGATTTTTAAGCTGACCGGCACTGACAGTCTCGCCATTGACCTTACAAACACTTCTTGAAGGTAAAATTTTTCGCTGAATAATCAACGTTCCATCTTCTTCTACCGGCAACTCCATGACCTCTGTTACTTCCTGCCGCATATTCTCTTCCAGCTCAAATACCAGCTCTACCAAAGCATATTCCGCCCCCGAACGGATATATTCCTTATCAGCCTTGGCCCCAAGTGCCAGATTGATAGAGCCGATAATAATCGATTTACCGGCTCCCGTTTCACCGGTCAAAATATTAAGCCCCTGGGTAAAATATACTTCTTCCTCTTCGATTAATGCCAGATTTTTTACATGTAAGCTGATTAACATCCCTTCTTATTCCTCAATCATTCCCTTAATCTTTGTTATCACTTCCGCAACATCCTCGGTAGTCCTGACTGCTGCCATGATGGTATCATCACCGGCAATGCAGCCGGCCACTTCTTTGAACTTCAAGGCATCTATCGCCGCTGCCACTGCCATGGCCATCCCCGATACCGTCTTGATCACCAAAATATTCTGTGCTCCTTCCGCAGAAATAAATCCATCCCTTAGCACTCTAATGTATTTATCCCCCAGATAGTCTTCCGACTGAGGTAAAAATACATACTTTTGCTTCCCTGCTCCCGAGGGGACCTTAGACAACTTCATTTCTCTGATATCTCTGGATACGGTGGCCTGAGTCACCTCGAAACCAGCCTCACGTAAACAATCCGCCAGTTCTTCCTGGGTTTCTATATCATACTCTGTAATTAAAATTTTGATTTTTTCCTGTCTGCTCTTTTTCATCTTTTCTCTCTAATCACTCATTTTTCTATGCAAAATTTCCAAAAAATTGGTAGTACTTAATTTTAAAATAGCTGTGGTTTTTTCTGACTTACTAATTTTTATCCTGTCACCGGTGATCAGGGAAACCCGCCGGTTTCCGTCGAAAATCACATCAGCCTGCTGTTCCATGCCATACTTGTCAGCCGCAATCTCAATGGTCACTTCGTCCTCCGCCGATAAGACAATACTCCTGCTATGGAGAGAATGTGGGTTTAACGGCGTCATCACCATCAGCTCAGCATTGGGTTCCACAATGGGCCCTCCGGCCGATAAATTATAACCGGTGGAACCGGTTGGAGTCGAAACAATCATTCCATCCGCCACATATCGTTTTAATAAAAGTCCGTTTACATATACGTTAAAGTAAATTAGCTGCATGGAAGTATTTCCCAAAATAACAATATCATTTAAGGCCCGATTATGTCTGCCGGGATCCTTCTGATCATTTATAACTCCCAAAAGCATCATCCGGCTTTCAATGGCAAATTCATTTGCCATCAGCATATCCAGAGCCCCATCGATTCCGGTCCGGTCCACTTCCGCCAAAAAACCCAGGCTCCCCATGTTGATCCCTAAAAAAGGGACATTCACATGAGCCAGATCAGTAGCTGCACGAAGCAGGGTTCCATCCCCTCCCAGCACCAGGACACATTCCACCAAGGCCAGATTCTCGGTACAGACACTTCCTCTTTCTTCCAGATAATTTTTGATATATTCCGTCATCTTATTTTCCGGATCTTTGGTCTTATTGGTAATAATATAAAAATATTTCATGTTTAATTCTCCATTACTTGATGGGCAGCATCCACTACCGCTTGGGTACACACCGCCTCACATATCTGCGGAGGACTGCCTTTCACAATATGCAGCAAATATTCAATATTACCTTCCGGTCCTTTGATGGGGGAGTAATCCAGATTACGGACTTCAAACCCCAGATCCAGCGCAAACTTTATAACCTTATCAATGACTTCCCTATGCACAGACTTTTCTCTTACCACACCTTTTTTTCCGACCTTTTCCCGTCCGGCTTCAAATTGGGGTTTGATCAGACAGACCATTTGAGCCTGATGAGCTAAAATCTCCCATGCGGGAGGCAATATCCTGGTCAATGATATGAAGGAAACATCCACCGATGCAAACTCCGGGCTTTCGCCGATATCTGCCGGTTTCATGTAACGGAAATTGGTTTTTTCCATACAAATCACCCGTTCATCATTGCGCAGCTTCCATGCCAGCTGGCCATGCCCCACATCGATGGCATAGACCTTCTTTGCACCGTTTTGCAGCATACAATCGGTAAATCCGCCGGTTGACGCACCGATATCCATACAAATCCGGCCTTGTAAATCCAATGAAAATGCCGGTATTGCTTTTTCTAGCTTAAGGCCCCCCCGGCTGACATAAGGAAGGGTATTTCCCCGTACTTCAATTTGTACCTTTTCCCTGTCAAAGGTAGTTCCTGCCTTATCTTCCTTCTGTCCGTTTACATACACATTTCCGGACATAATGACCGCTTTCGCCTTTTCTCTGGAAGCTGCCATTCCCTGCTCCACCAGTAATATATCCAAACGTTCTTTCATGGCTTAATTCCACTTTTTCAGTATTTTATTAAAGATGCTTTGATTGTCAATTCCGATTTCCTGCTTTAGCAATTCCACATTTCCATGTTCTACATATTCATCGGGAATTGCGATGGTAAGCAGTCCTGCCGAAGCTCCTGCTTCCTCCAGACAGCTGCGGACCTTCTCACCAAAACCACCGCTGGCCACATTCTCTTCCATGGTTACCACTAACCGGTGGGTACCTGCTGCCCGGATGATACATTCTTCATCAATAGGCTTTACGAAGCGGGCATTGATCAAAGAACAGCCTAGGCCCTCCTTCTTCAATGCATCCCGGACCACCTCTGCCTCTTTCACCATGCTTCCTACCGCAATCAGGCAGATATCGGTTTCTTCATATATGACCTCAGCCTTTCCCATGCTGATAGGTTGCCGGTACTGGGCTAATCCGGCATAGGCTTCTCCCCGGGGATAACGGATAGCCATGGGGGCCGGCAGCTGTGCGGCAAATTTCAGCATATCGGAAAGTTCCCATTTATTTTTGGGGGCCATAATATGCATATTGGGAATCGAGGATAAAAAGGACAAATCAAAAATGCCCTGATGGGTTTCCCCATCGCTTCCCACCAATCCGGCCCGGTCCACCGCAAATATCACCGGCAGATTCTGAATGCAGACATCATGCAAAATCTGATCATAAGCCCGCTGTAAAAAAGAAGAATAGATAGCCACAATGGGCTTCAAACCACCGGCTGCCAATCCGGCGGCAAAGGTCACCGCATGTTCTTCGGCAATCCCCACATCAAAAAACCGTTGGGGATACATATTGCGAAAGCGTTTTAATCCGGTACCGTCAGGCATGGCGGCGGTAATTGCCACCACCTTTTCATCTCTTGCCCCTAATTTAGTCATCACTGTTGAAAAGATATCCGTATAATTGGCTGTGGTTCTGGGAATGGTGGGAATTCCTGTCTCCACATCGAAAGGCTCTGCACCATGAAACCGGGCCGGATGCCGTTCAGCCGGCGTAAATCCTTTGCCCTTTTGCGTTACAACATGAATCAGCACCGCTTTTTTTATTTTTTTGGCTTCCTGAATCATCCTGGTCATTCTGGGGATATCATGTCCATCTACCGAACCTAAAAAAGTGATACCCATATCTTCAAAAAACATCCCCGGTATAACCATCTGCTTAAACGTATTCTTGGCCCGGCGGATACCTTCCACCACTTTATCGCCATACTTGGGTACGTCCATCAGGGTATTATAGACCCCTTCCTTAAGGTCCAGATAAGTATTGGCCGTCCGCACATTATTCAGATATTTGGAGACCCCTCCGACATTTTCCGAAATGGACATATTATTGTCATTTAAAATAATAATGAAGTTGGTATCCAGTCTGGCTGCATTATTAAGAGCTTCATAAGCCATGCCGCCGGTCAGGGAACCATCACCGATTACCGATACAATGGTATGATCTTCGCCTTGAATATCTCTGGCCTTAACCAGACCTAAACCCGCTGAAATGGAGGTGGAGCTGTGCCCCGTATCAAAGCAGTCACTGCTGCTCTCTTTTCTTTTAGGAAAGCCGCTCATACCGCCATACTTGCGCAAGGTATCAAACCCATCCCGCCGCCCGGTGAGCAATTTATGGGTATATGACTGATGACCAACATCCCATATTAACTTATCTTCCGGAAAGCTAAGACACAGGTGTAAGGCCATGGTCAACTCTACCGCTCCCAGATTGGAACCCAGATGCCCGCCGGTTTTACTGATTTTCTGAATCAGAAACTCACGGATTTCTTCGGCCAATAAGTTATAATCCTGGGGATAAATATTCTTGATATCATTTTCTTTGGTGATGCTGTCCAGTAACATAGTTCATCCTCACTATTTGTTTCTATGAATCATCTCTTCCACTAACTGAAATAAAAATAAGTTTTCTCCCAAAGAACGGAGTATCTCAATAGCCTCATGGGACAGTCTGGCCACTTCTGCCCTGGCTGCTTCCACTCCCTTCAGTGACACATAAGTTAACTTATGATTTTTGTCATCACTGCCGATTGGCTTGCCTAATTCTTCAAAGGTTCCTTCCACATCCAGAATATCATCCTGTATCTGAAAAGCAACTCCGATATTATAAGCAGCTTTTTCCAATTTTCCGATGATTTCCGGTGCTGCTCCGGCCAAAATCCCGCCAATCATCATCGCACTTTGCACTAAGGCTGCGGTCTTATGTTCATGAATAAACAGCAGCATATCTTCTGTCAATAATGTTGTTGTCTCCTCCGCCAGAATATCTGCGGTCTGACCGCCGATCATCCCATAAATACCTGCTTTTTGTCCTAATACTTGCATTGCTTTGGCTGCCCGTTTCAGGCTTTCCATATCATTTACCCCATCAAACGCGCCGGCAGCGGTTTCAAATGCCAGATTTAAGAGCCCGTCACCTGCCAAAATGGCAAAAGCTTCACCATAAACCACATGGGTGGTTTTTCTGCCTCGCCGGTATTCATCATTATCCATGGCCGGCAAATCATCATGAACCAGGGAATAGGTATGAATCATCTCCAGCGCTGCCATAAAAGGATAATGAATGCTTCCTTTTCCGTTCAGTAACTGATAGGTTTCTTCCATCAGCATGGGCCGAATCCTTTTTCCACCCGCCATCATACTATAATTCATGGCTTCCAGAACTTTTTTCTGATATCCTTCCTCTGCCGGCAAAAATCCTGCCAATACTTCTTCGATATGTTTCTGCTTTTTGATCTGCTCTTCTTTAAAATTCAACCTTTTCGCCCTCGTCGGTAATCATCATTACTTTTTTTTCCACTTTATCAATGGTTTCATTGCACTGCTTGATCAAATCCATGCCCTTTTTATATTCACTGAATGCCTCTTCCAATGAGATATCCTCCTGCTCCAATAAGGAAAGAGTGGCTTCCAGCTTAACAAACATTTCTTCCAGATTCATCACCGGCCTCCTCTGTAAACTGCCTTTTTATTCTTTACTTCTGCTGATAAAATACCGTTTTTCACATGAATCTCCACCTGGCTTCCGATGGCAACGGTTTCTATATCTGTAACACAGTGCCCCTGCTGGTCGGCTACATAGGAAAATCCCTGATTCAGTTTTTCCAATGGCGATACCCCTTTTAGCCGGGTAATATATAACTCCAGGCGATGCCTGTTTTTCTGTATGTCCTTCTCCATCATTGCCTGTAACCGCGCTTCTAACGCCATAACATATGTTCGCTTTTCCCGTATCTGGGTAATGGGGCTCAATCGCTGTAAACGATTTTGATAGGATAGTATCCGATATTTATTTACTTCCAGTTTATTTCGTAATACTCTTTTGAAGGCACCTTCGATATCGGCCATCTGTTCCTGAAACCGAAGTACATCATAAACGGCCAGCTCTGCTGCCGCTGAAGGTGTTGGTGCCCGTAAGTCAGAAACAAAATCCACAATGGTGGTATCCGTTTCATGGCCTACTGCTGAAATAATTGGAATCCTGCAGTCAAATACTGCCTGTGCCACCATTTCTTCATTAAAAGCCCATAAATCCTCGATGGAGCCGCCACCCCGGCCCACAATCATCACATCTACACCTTCCTGCTCCAGGGTCCGGATTCCATTGACGATACTTGCGGCCGCATTTTCTCCCTGCACTACAGCCGGGTACAGAATGATCTGCACATAAGGATTCCGGCGGGATGCGATATTGATGATATCCTGCACCGCTGCCCCAGTAGGCGCCGTCACGATTCCCAGTTTCCGGATATATCGGGGAATCGGCTGCTTGTATTCCGGCGCGAACATTCCCATTTCTTCCAATTTGCTTTTTAAGCGTTCAAATTGTTCATATAGAAAGCCTAATCCGTCGTTTACAATCCTGCGGGCATATAACTGATACTTTCCGTCCCGCTCATAAATATCCACGGAGCCGCTGACTACTACCTGCATCCCGTCAAGCAGCCGAAAAGCAAGACCGGAACGGTTCCCTGCGAACATCACGCAGGAAATCGTTCCTTTCCCATCTTTCAACGTAAAATATATATGCCCGGAAGTATGATACTTACAGTTACTTACTTCCCCCTTAACGGAAACAGACTGCAGCATAAAATCCTGGGAGAACATATTCTTAATGTATGAATTTACTTGTGCTACCGTATATACGCTACTCATATCCGCCTTCTGTATCAGTTTTATTTCGGAGATTTTTCGGCAAATTTTGATAATACTCCATTTATAAATGCCGATGAATTATCCTGACCAAATTTTTTGGCCAATTCTACTGCTTCATTAATGGCTACCCCAGTGGGTATGTCCGCATCAAACTTTATTTCATAAACAGCAAGCCGCAGAATCGTCAGATCAACCTTTCCCATTCGGGAAACATCCCATCCTGCCGCCTGCTCATCCAGCATCTTGTCTAATTCGGCCAATCTCTCCAGAATTTTTTCCAGCTTAGCCGTAATATATGCTGTTTCTTCCGAATCAGCCTCATTGTCCTCTTCAAAGAAAAGTTCTGTCTGCTCTGTCATTTCATCTAATTGATTAAATTCTACCCTAAACAGCAGCTTAAATATTTGTTCTCTGATTTCTCTTCTGCTCATATTTATTTATCCTGTGCCATATTTACGCCGGCAATCCGAATATTCACATCCGTAACTTCCAAACCGGTCATGCTCTGAATGGCCGACTGTACTTTAGTCTGTACCTTTTGGCTGATAACCGGAATACTGAATCCATACTCCACGATCAGAGACATATCTACTTTTACCCGCTTGCCGATGACTTCAACTTTTACGCCCTTAGCCAGATTTTTCACGCCAACCTTGCTCATGAATTCATTGGTGACATTTCCCGCCATTGCGTATACCCCTTCCACCTCCGTAGCGGCCAGACCGGCAATCATTGCAACCACATCATCAGCAATCTTGACTGTCCCGATATTGTCATCCTCTTTTAATGTATAGGTCTTTTCGTCATATCCTTTATCCATAATAGCACCTCTCTCAAATTATCATGATATCTACCTAATAATACCAAAATTTATTTCATTTGCCTAGTCCCAATCACAGCCAAAAACTCAGGCTTTGCTGCTCTTCCATATCGGCATATTTTATTACCCCATCCGCACTGTTCAAATAACGGAATATTTTTTGCTGATGGATCAAATAATCAAACATCTGCTCATAAACCTCCGGGGCCGAACATTTCAGAGTAATGTATTGGCTTCCCTTTTCATACTCTTTTTCAAATAACGTCCGTAATTTTTCTTCATCGATCTCGGTAAAATACATTCCTTCCCTAATGTAATAATTGTCCTTTACAGCCGTACATTCGGGAAGAGGTATAATGGCCTCAATGGTGTGCGTCTTACGTAACTGTTCTGTGGTTACACACAGATAATCATAGTTAATCGGCGGAATACTGCCAGCCCAGGCATTGCTGCTTCCTTCCGTTCCGGCATTTCCCTCTTCAATCTGATAGGATGCATCTCCCCAGGTGGTGTCCACATGATAATAATCACCCTCCAGCAGGACAAGGTTCCATGCATGTCCTTCGCCGCCGGAAACCCTGCCCATGGCTAACGTCGCCGGGATTCCTGATTTTTGCAGCAGATACTGAGTTGCTTTGGCATATCCCTGACATACCGAACGTCCGCTGAGGAAAACGGAACAGATATTTTGATTATCTTCCACCTTGGCATCATATTCCGTATTATTGATGAGAAATTCATAAACATATTTTACTTTTCCGTATTCATCGGCATCAGCAGGCATATTGGCAAGACAGGCATTCACGTACACGTCAATTTGCTGCTGCCGCTCCTGCATTTCCTGCATCCCTACATTATAGGTTGCCGTAAAGGTTATTTTCTTCGTCTCTTCCTCTAAAGAATACCTGGTATACCGATACCCCACCACATAAAAAATTTCCGGATGATCATTGAGAACACATTGGAATACCTTTTCGATAGTCTGCGGCTGGATACTGGATACGGTAATCCCCGAGCTATACTCCCGCATGATTTTGATCAGCTCCACATACAGCCGCTGCTCGTCTGCCGTCAGATGATCATAATGATACAGTCCCGTCTGTTCCGCCATCATGAGGGCGATGTTCTCCTCATTCAATCCGATTCGTTCTCTGGCTGCAATATCATCCGCCGTCATATCATCCGGATTTAGAGAATCCTCCGTTATTTCTTCTTCCGCCACGTATTCTTCCTGAAAATCGGACGGTTTCGGTTCCAATACAGAAATTTCCTCTGTTTTCTCCTGGGTAAGTACCGATTCCTGTTCTGTTTTATTGTCTGCCAAACATCCTGATAAGGTTATCAGCATCAATCCTGACAAAACAAGCAAAAGTTTTGCTTTTTTCATTTAATCACGTCCAAATTCCGAAAGTATAAGTTCTTTATTTCTATCCAAAGTCATTCCCACACTCCATGCATTAACGAAAAGTAAAAGCGGATTTCCTTTTAAATCTTTTATTTTTTTCATATCAGAAGTTCCGATGATCTTATTCAGGTCAATTTCTTTGTTTTCAATCCAGCGGATATGCTCATACGGCAGATTCTCCAGTTTGATTTCGACGTTATATTCATTTTCCAAACGGTATTTCAAAACGTCAAACTGCAGGACCCCCACAACGCCTACAATAATTTCCTCCATACCGGTGTTAAACTCCTGAAATATCTGAATCGCTCCTTCCTGGGCGATCTGGGTAATTCCCTTGACAAACTGCTTTCTTTTCATGGTATCGGTCTGTCTGACCCGGGCAAAGTGCTCCGGTGCAAAGGTCGGAATCCCCTCATAGCGAAATTCATCTTTTGGCATACAAAGAGTATCTCCAATAGCAAAAATGCCCGGATCGAAAACGCCGATGATATCTCCGGCATAGGCCTCCTCCAGGATTTTCCTTTCGCTGGCCATAATCTGTTGGGGCTGTGACAAACGCATATTCCGCTTGCCCTGCACATGCTTTACTTCCATACTGGCCTCATATTTACCGGAGCAAATACGCATAAAAGCGATTCTATCCCGATGAGCCTTGTTCATATTGGCCTGAATCTTAAAAACAAAAGCCGAAAACTCGCTTTCAGCCGGTTCGATCAGACCGATATCTGCCTTTCTTGGCAGCGGTGTTGTGGTCATCTGCAAAAAATGCTGCAAGAAAATTTCAACGCCAAAATTGGTTAATGCCGAGCCAAAGAATACCGGTGTCAAAATTCCCGCCTGTACCTCCTCCAGGTTAAATTCCGCACTGGCACCATCCAGTAAATCAATCTCATCCAGTAAACTATTCTTATATTCTTCACTGATCCGGGCAATCAGCTTGTCCTCATCCGCAAGCGAAAGTTCTTCATGGGCACCGCCTTTGGTTCCCTTTTCCGTATCGGAATAAGTAATAACACATTTTTTCTCACGATCATAGATTCCCTTAAAATTTTTGCCCGAACCAATGGGCCAATTTACCGGACAGGTTGCTATCCCCAACTCCTTTTCGATTTCATCCAATAGAGCAAATGTATCGCCGGCATCCCTGTCTAGCTTATTGATAAAAGTAAAAATCGGTATTTTACGCATCACACAGACCTTAAATAACTTTCTGGTCTGGGCTTCCACACCCTTGGACGCATCGATTACCATCACTGCAGAATCAGCTGCCATCAGAGTTCGGTAAGTATCTTCCGAAAAGTCCTGATGTCCGGGGGTATCCAATATATTAATGCAAAAATCATCGTATTCAAACTGTAAAACTGATGAGGTTACAGAAATACCTCTTTCCTTCTCAATTTCCATCCAGTCCGACACAGCATGTCTTGCTGTTGCTTTGCCTTTTACACTTCCTGCCAGATTAATGGCTCCTCCATATAATAAGAACTTCTCTGTCAGGGTAGTTTTCCCCGCATCCGGATGAGATATAATTGCAAAGGTTCTTCTTCTGTTGATTTCTTTCGTGTTGGCGTTCACGTAGTTTCCTCCTCGCCGTTATTTTAGTAATGATTTACCGGCAATCTGACCCTGTATATCAAAATAATCCAGGATGGTTGCAGCAATATCCGCAAAAGTTTCTCTGGTGCCGCGATTACCTTTAGCCGCAGCTTTGCCATACATCAGCAGCGGTGTATATTCCCGGGAATGATCCGTGGATTCCTGATATCCCGGGTCACAGCCATGATCTGCCGTAATCAGCAGCAAGTCCTCTTCCCTGAGCCGTTCCATTATGGCGGGTAATTGTTCATCAAAATAGGAAAGGGCTTTGGCATATCCGTCAATATCATTCCGATGCCCATAGAGCATATCATAATCCACCAGATTTATAAAGCATAATCCTTCAAAATCCTGCTCCAGATATTCTAATGTCTTCTCAATACCCTCTTCGTTATTTTGGGTATAAACATAGGAAGTAATCCCTTTTCCGGCAAAAATATCCCGTATTTTACCCACCCCGATGACTTCTTTGCGGTTGTCCTGCAAAACATCCAGCATAGTCGTTCCCTGAGGTTCAAGGGAATAGTCATGACGGCCGGCCGTTCGCTTATATGCTCCCTGATTTCCCGCAAACGGCCGGGCAATCACCCTGCCCACACCATGTTCACCGGTGAGAATATTCCGGGCCATTGCACAGTACCGATACAGTTCTTCTACCGGTACAATATCCTCATGAGCTGCAATTTGGAAAACACTGTCTGCTGAAGTGTATACAATCAGCTTTCCGGTTTCCACATGTTCATCACCATAATCTTTGATCACTTCGGTTCCCGAATAGGGTTTATTGCAAAGATAACCTCTGCCGGTCTGTTTGCAAAATTCCGCTAAAACCTCAGCGGGAAAACCATCAGGATACGTAGGCAGGGGATTTTCAGAAATAATTCCCGCTATTTCCCAATGACCGATAGTAGTATCTTTTCCCTTTGACGCTTCTTTCATACGGGCAAATGCTGCTTTAGGCTCCGCCACTCCTGACAGAAAATCGATTCCGTCAATATTAAAAAATCCCAATTCCTTCATATTCGGCATATGAAAATGAGGGCTGCGGGATGCCGAGCGTAATGTATTTGTTCCCAAATCACCATACTCGCCGGCATCTTCCATGGCCCCGATTCCCACACTATCAAGCACTATTAAAAAAACACGTTTCATAGAGTCTTCCTCTCTTTATCTAGCGTTGTCTCCTGAATAACAATTTAGTATATCACATTTCTCTCCAAACCGCACCCATTTTGTTAATTGGAAGTCGTACTGATAATGATTGCATCCGGTGAAATTCCTGTTTTACGAATGACGATATCCTCGATTTGAGCACGCTGTGCTTCGGTAAGCTCTGCTGAATTAACAACAACATCAACTGTAGTCTCGGTAATACTTACTACCACATCCTTGAACCCCTTAGCTTCCAGTAAGATTTCGGCAGCCGTTTCTTTTTCTGCAACATCCGTAATGGAAATCATATTATTTACGGCTTCCTGCTTCTGTTCTTCACTGATATTTACATTGTTAATAATCTCCAGTAAGGTTTCCTTATTTCTGGCACGGGTCTGTTCCTTCATCAGCTTGGCACCGGAAAGACCTCCCATTCCTGATGTGCTTGCTGAGATTGTTGTGTCCGCTGTCTCACCAATGTTTTCGGCCATATTTTCATCCATAAAATCTTCAGCCATCACAACATCGGAATCCAAACTGTTAATGTCTCCATATGTATATTGCGCAATATCTTCATCGGATATTTCAAACATTGTCGCAACCTCCGTAGAATCAGCGGAGCTATCCACTGCATCACTGGAAACCGTCATGATCTCTTCATCTGTAATTTTGTTACCTGCAAAGTTCAGGTATCCTGCTACGGCAATCATTATGGCAAGTGCCGTAATCATAATTTGATTTTTCTTAACCATATTTTTCAATTTTTAATCCCCTTTTCTATGATGATATCATTTTTACTATTTTAATTTTATGTTCGTCTATATCAAATAATGCCACAATTGCTTCAGTAATATTTTGAATTATTTTTATGTTCTCACCTCCCTGAACTGCCACTACCACTCCTTCAATGGTTGGCTGGATAGTTTTCTTTATAAAGGGCACCAGATTTCCGTTTTCATCGGATACTAATACGGTTTCCTGCCCCATATCCATATCATTGGTATTCCGGCTCCCGCCTTCGGCATCTACTTCAGTCATGCTGGACCGCTTTGAAGGAGTATCTTTTTCTACCATTATTTCTGCCGAAGTACTAAGTGTGATCATGACCTTTACCTTGCCTGCTCCCTCCATAACCGAAAGCACATTTTCCAATTTCTGTTCCAGATAAGTGGTATAAGCTTCCAAACTCAATTCTTCACCGCTCTCACTTGGGACCATATTTATATTGTTTTCCGCTAAGTTCAGGATACCACTCTTGCTGTCCGTTATTTGGGACTTGCTTTCTTCTGCTGTGTTTTTCTCATTTTCGCTGCCGGAAGTCGGCCAGACGATTACCAATAGCAAAACGCCCATTAAAATAAGAATCAGGAAATTGTCTTTTTTTATTTTTCCTCCCTTCCAGATATTTTTTATTTTATCCAATACTTTGGGTTCCTTCTCAGTCATCTGTCACCACCTCCAAATACTCTGCTTCGATTCCCAGTTCTTTACTGAATAACGCTTTCAAACTCAGCAATTCTTCGCTCATCTGTGGTTCTCCTCCCTGTTTTTGTTCAAGTTCAATCTTTTGAATATTGATTGATTTCCATTTTCTTTCCCGTATAATAACATATATTATTTTATCTATGATGATATCCTCTATCTGGTATCCGTTCTCAGTTGCAATATTGTTTAATCTTGATTTAATTTCTTTTTTTGTTTCCTGTTCAATGGTAATTTCACTATCGGTAACAGACCACAACTCCGCAGACTGCATTTCCGCCCCCTGGCTTTCGATCATCTGCTGGAATTCTACAATTTGCTGTTCTATTTCGGCCTTTTCCGTTCCGGTAAAAAATGCTTTCAAAGGAATCAAAAACTGCGCCAGAACCATGATGCCTATTAATACTTTGACATACTTTTGATAAGAACTGCCCGGCATAAAATGCAAAATACTTTCTGCACATATTAAAAATATGCCCGTTCGCTTAATAAATTCCAAAAATGTGTATCCCACTTTTCCCCCTTACCTGCGGACTGTGTATGCTGCAATGGCAATGAGTATAAAGAACAGTGCCACCGCCGTAAAAACCGTCCGCAGCAACAGCAATCCTGCATCTCCTACCCGGTCAGTACAGTGCGCTATCCGTTTATCACTGATGACTCCTGTCAAGGCAGCACTGATTTTAATCATTCCGGCTACAGCCAGAATTTGCAGGAGCGGTACGGCACATACACATACCAGCAAAATCAAAAATAAGATTCCGATGCTGTTTTTTAGTAATACAGCCGAACCCATCACCATTTCCGTCACACCTTCCGCCAGATTGCCGATTCCCGGTATAGCTGCCACTACTTTCTGAAAAGCAGATGCCTTTACGCCATCTATAGCAGGTGTTATTATTGATTGCACAAAGCCTATTCCGGTTACCATTCCCAATGCCGCTTTCAATATGACGACAATTGCCTTTTTCATCAAATCTAACATTAAAGACAAACGTTCTTCCGTCCAAATTCCATTAATCAAAGCCAAAATCACATAGCTGTAAATAATCGGAATCAGGGCCGAAAGCAATAAACTCTGGACACAGTAAGCTACCACCAGCACCACCTGATAGCCTGCAGTTGCCGTCGTCACTCCCACCGCTGCTCCGACGGTCATAAAATAAGTAGGAATCAAAAATTTTACAAATAAGACTATATTTTGTATGGTAACCACTGCCACATCCGATATATAAAGAAAAGATTTGGTTAAAATAGCCATTAAAAATAAATATAAGAAGTAAAACCCTACCTGGGAAATTTGCTGTCCCGCAAAAATATCTGAAAAGTTGGAAAAAATTGCCGACAGGAGACCCAAAATAATGATTGCTATCAGCAATGATTTTAAAGTTCCTATCTCCCCGCTGATATTTCCTGTCACCTGCCCCAGCAGATCTTTAACTGCCTCCCAAACATGTCCACTCATAATCAAGGAAAGGGTTTGCTCCAGATCAATGTGGTATCCGGGAAAAAGTTTGTCCAATCCCTGTTTAATTGCCTGCAGATCATATGGATTATCCAGACTGCTCATTTTTTTCCTCCGTTTTTGTTTGTTCTATATGGCAATTTCATTAATATTTTCAATGATTGCAAGTAAAATGGGCATACCTGCGATTAAAACCGATAATTTACCAAAAACCTCTATCTGTCCGGCTATGGCCCCATATCCCGCATCCTTGCAGATTGCCGCACAAAATTCACAGATATAGGTGATTCCCACCACTTTTAACAGTATTTTGAAATAAGAATTATCCAAATTTATATAATTTTGAAAAAGAGCCATATTTCCCAATACATCCCCAAGTTTATTCATGGCAAATCCGAAAATTACCACGCATACGGCAAATCCTATGTACAATCCATATTCCTGCTTTGTTGACTTAAACTGCAATGCCAGCAGAACCCCCGCCACTCCCAGAATTCCGATTTTAATAATCTCCATCGCCGCCTCCGCTCTACAGTTCAAATAAGTTTTGGATCATCACGAATAAATCATAGATATACGGTAAAATCCAGGTGAGTACCAGAATCAAACCGGCCAGACTGATCAAAAAAGCATGTTCTTCCCGACCGCTGTGTTTTAATATCTGGCTAAGTATGGTGATCAGGATTCCCACCGCTGCTATTTTAAAAATAAGACTGATTGCCATTTTTGTTCCTCCAAATCAAAATAAAATGATAACTGCCATAATGCCGCCCATTACTCCCATACACATAATAACTTTATTCCTGCTTTTTAACTCATCTTCCAATTCTTTGATATAATGCGAGGCATCCCTGACATATCTATCCATTCCCTCTGCCTGTCCTTTTCCATCCCGAAATCCGAGACTTCGGGGAAACTCAATTAATATTTCTTTTTCATTTTTTTTAAGGGGGAGCTTCTTTGTGCATTCCGACATTTGTTCTTCCCAAATTTCTTCAAAGGAACGCCCGTTATTTTTATTGATTTCCCTATATATCTCTGAAAAAGCCTGACTGAATGGTAATGGTGTACGCTGCCCCAGCAGATTACAGATTTCCGGTAACGATGCTCTGGCATACGACACTTCATTTTGCAGAAATTCATAAATCTGTTTGATACACTTTAGATGTTCCAGGCGCTCTTTCTGTTCCCTGCAATAGGACCATGCCACTCCGGTGGTCCCCATTATCAAAAATATTACTCCTGCCATTCGAAGCATGCTTTCATATCCCGTCCATATACAGCCTTAACCCTGCAGATTCCTTTCACTTTATTTAAAATAATATATCTGTCAAAGATTGTTTCCACAGCATATTCTCTCTGAAATGCTCTGCTCCTGATATCTTCCAATGATTCACCATGGATTGTAGCCAGTATCTTGCTGCCGCACTGCAATATTTGACTTAAGGCTTTCATATCTTCCTTACTGCCAATCTCATCAACCGCAATGACTTTCGGGGACATGGAACGAACCAGCATCATCATCCCCTGTACTTTCGGACAGGCATCCAGAATATCGGTACGCAGCCCTACATCATTTTGGGGAATTCCCATAAAGCAGCCGGCAATTTCCGATCTTTCATCTACCACACCCACCTGCATCCCCGCCGCCTTCCGGTTGCCATCCGAAACCTGACGGATCAGATCCCGCAGCAAAGTGGTTTTTCCGCATCCAGGCGGGGCAATGATCAATGTATTTAAAAATCTTTTACCTTCATATATGTAATCGATAACCGGTTCCGCAGCTCCGATTATTTCATGGGAAATCCGGATATTCATAAAGCGGATATTCTTCATATTTCGGATTTTTCCGTCTTCTTTTTGAATAACCTGGCCAGCCAGCCCGATGCGATGTCCTCCCGGGATGGTAATAAATCCCTGACTGATTTCTTCTTCGAAAGCATAAAGGGAATACTTACAAATATATTGCAGGATTTCTTCCACTTCCTGTTCGCTGATCCGCCATGCCTGATTGATATCACTGCTGATTTTACCGGTTTCGCTGATATAACGTTCTTTACCGGCCAATATAATTCTTACCGGCCGTAACACCTGAAGTCTTATTTCCTGCAATTCCCTGGCAAAACCGGCTGCTTCCCGGAAACGTTCCCTCACTACCGAAGGAAAAATACTTATGATTTCTTCCTGACTGGTCAATTGTCCTCACCTCTTATCTCAATATATGTTTAGTTGTCCAAGTTATGACCGTAAATTTTGTATGTAAAAAAATACAATCTTTTTTCTGTTTTCCGCTAGACAAATCTCTCAAACGGATATAATATAAATATAGATAACAGTAATCATTATTATTTTTAATATTGAAGGAGGATTTTTATATGAACACAAATACTGCGCAAGTAGATAACTTGGTTTCTCTGTTAGACGGTTATACCGAAAAAGGCGGGCATCATTTAAATGTCAATGTACTAAATCGTGATACCCTGATGGATGCTCAAAAGCACCCGGAGAATTATCCTCAATTGACTGTCCGTGTGAGTGGTTATGCCGTTAACTTCATCAAATTAACCAACGAACAGCAAAATGATATTATTTCCCGGACCTTCCATGATTCCATCTAGGGCGGCATAAGTAAGAATTTTCAGTAATCAAAAAAAGTCCAGCAAGCTGGACTTTTTTCATACATATAAATATTAATATTAGTTCTGAGGCACGTCTTTGATGGAGAAGCTCATTCGTCCCATCTTATCTTTACCCATACATACTACCGTTACCTGATCACCCAGGGTCAGTACATCTTCCACATGATTGATTCTTTCCTTGGCAATCTTGGAAATGTGTACCATTCCTTCTTTGCCGGGAGCAAATTCAATAAACGCACCAAATTCTTTAATGCTTACAACAACACCCTGGAAAATTTGTCCTTCCTTGAAATCCGTGGTAATGGTCTTAATGATTTCAATGGCTTTGTCCATCATTTCCGCATCGGTACCGCATACTGCCACTTTACCGTCATCGGTAATATCAATTTTAACGCCGGTCCGGGCAATGATCTCATTAATAGTTTTACCGCGCTGTCCGACAACATCACCAATCTTTTCGGGATCGATCTGAATGGCGATGATCTTCGGTGCATACTTGCCAACTTCTTCTCTGGGTTTAGCAATACAGGGAATCATAATATCATTTAAAATATAAGTTCTGGCTTCCTTGGTCTTTCTGATTGCTTCTTCTACAATCGCTTTCGTCAAACCGTGAATCTTAATATCCATCTGAATAGCGGTAATACCTTCATGGGTACCGGCTACCTTAAAGTCCATATCGCCAAAGAAATCTTCCAGGCCCTGGATATCGGTTAAAACAATATAATCCTCATCTGTATCTCCGGTTACCAGACCACAGGAAATACCTGCTACCGGTCTGCTGATAGGAACTCCGGCAGCCATCAGGGACATAGTGGATGCACAAACCGATGCCTGAGAGGTAGAACCGTTAGATTCGAAAGTTTCTGATACGGTACGGATTGCATAGGGGAAAGCTTCCTCACTGGGCAGCACCGGTATCAAAGCCTTCTCTGCCAAAGCACCATGTCCGATTTCCCGGCGTCCGGGTCCACGGCTGGGTTTGGTTTCTCCCACGGAATAGGACGGGAAGTTATAATGATGCATATATCTCTTATTTACTTCGTTTTCATCTAATCCGTCAATTCTCTGCATTTCAGACATAGGTGCTAAAGTCGTAACTGTACAGATCTGTGTTTGTCCACGAGTAAACATAGCAGAACCATGTACTCTGGGAATCAGGTCGATTTCTGCTTCCAAATGTCTGATTTCAGTAATTGCACGGCCGTCGGGACGTTTGTGATCCTTTAAGATCATTTTGCGGACGGTCTTCTTCTCATATTGATAAATGGCTTCGCCTAATACGGCCATCCACTCTTCGTTATCTGCAAAAGCCTCTTCCAGTTTAGCTTTAATATTACGGATATTTTCTTCCCGCACCTGCTTTTCATCAGTAAATACTGCTTCTTCCATTTCAGCAGGGGTTACGATGCTCTTCATTGCTTCAAACATTTCTTCCGGAATCGCACAGCTGGTGTAGGTATGTTTGGGCTTTCCTACCTCTGCTACGATCTGATTGATAAAAGTAATAATGGTCTGATTGATATCATGAGCCATGTAAATGGCTTCCAGCATCTTATCTTCAGGTACTTCATTGGCACCGGCTTCAATCATGATAATCTTTTCGCTGGTAGAAGCTACTGTCAAGTTCAAATCACCGTTTTTCCACTGTTCCTGATTGGGATTAACCACAAAAGCACCGTCAACCAGACCAATCTGTGTGGTAGCGCAGGGACCGTCAAAAGGTATGTCTGAAATGGATGTGGCAATAGCCGAACCTAACATCGCTACTATTTCCGGACGGCATTCCGGATCAACTGCCATAACCAGGTTATTTAAGGTTACATCATTGCGGTAATCCTTGGGAAACAGAGGTCTCATGGGACGGTCAATAACACGGCTGGTAAGAACCGAATTTTCACTTGCCTTTCCTTCTCTCTTGTTAAATCCACCGGGGATTTTGCCGACGGCATATAATTTTTCTTCATATTCTACGCTTAAAGGGAAAAAATCAATCCCTTCTCTGGGCTTCTCGGAAGCGGTTGCGGTACAGAGTACCGTTGTTTCACCATACTGCATAAAAGCACAGCCGTTTGCCTGTTTGCCCACTCTGTCAATGTCAACACGAAGGGTATGGCCGGCAAGATCCATTGTAAATGTTTTGTAATTACTCATTTTCTTCTCCTTTTTTTCTGAAACTATGGGCAGAAGATGTCGAAACTACTGACCCGGACACCTTTGTCATACAGCTATCCAAGATGCCTGTGTCAGTGGTCTCGATACGCTCTTCTACCCGTGAAAATTTACCTATTGCATAAAGAGAAGGCGGAAGGCCGAAATGTTCGGCCACTCTCCACCTTCTTCCAATTGCCTTATTACTTTCTGATTCCTAATTTGCCAATCAGTTCACGATATCTTTCAACATCTTTTTCCTTCAAATAATTCAACAAACCACGTCTCTGGCCGATCATTTTCAGCATTCCGCGGTGTGAATGATGATCCTTGGGATGAAGCTTCAAGTGCTCGGTGAGCTCCTGAATTCTGGCTGTGAGTACGGCAATCTGTACTTCCGGTGAACCTGTGTCACCTTCAACTCTTGCATACTCGGTCATAATTGCTGTTTTCTTTTCTTTCGAAATCATTTCATTTCCTCCTGTTTTTAAGCGCCCAATACTCGGATCAAGGTCGGAGTGTCCAGAATCTGGGTATGGGTTAAATTTTACCTTATTCATAATAGCATATCCTTTTGTTAAAGTAAATAGCTAATTACTATCTAATTTTCCGTCTTAATCATATAAAACCCGGATAATTTTAGCCGGTGTCCGGTAATTATAACTGGAAATCTTAATACCGGTCTTGGGGCTGCTGGCATGGATAACCTGTCCCCCGCCAATGTAAAGGGCCACATGGTTAATGGTTCCGCCCTTAGCATAAAAAATCAAATCTCCGGCCTTCATATCCGATGCCGATATTTTCGTTCCGGCATTGGCCTGGGTCACAGAGGAACGCGGCAGGCTGACACCGTACTTCTTAAAGACACTTTGAACAAATCCCGAGCAATCTGCTCCTTTGGTCAGGCTGGTTCCGCCCCAGACATAGGGGTTCCCCAGAAACTGCTTGGCATACTGGCAGATATCTACCCGCACATCAGATACGCCTTCACCATATAAAAGTTCGGTCATGGTAATGGCTGTGGCCAGATCGGACTTTACTTCCACAAACTCTGCTGATACGTATACTTCTTCATCATCCAGATATACCTGTACCCAGCCATCATCACGCACCTGGGAAACATCCATGATCTCTCCGTTAGGCACCTGAGTAATGACTTCACAGTCCGTGTTAGGCTGTTCCCGTACCTTTAAGGCATCGGTGGTTACCACTGCAATGGTGGAAGCCAGACCCTGGGCTTTCTTTACTGCTCCGAAACCGGTCAGCAGGTATTCTGTTTTGACGTAACCTTCCACTTTACCGGACTTGATATAAGTCCATTCGCCTTCTGTCCGAATGACTTCACAGGCTGCGTTTTTAGGCAGCTTGCCTACCAGCTTACCGGATTCATTGGCTTCTTTTCTGACATTCAGATTATTTTCTTCTACGTTACATATCCCCAGATTGGTATATCCGAAAGTCGCGCCTTCAGCCTGAACCGCCGCTTCTTTATACTCCGCTGCAGTCAGTTGCGATTCTAAAAAAGAATCAATACCGATGGGATGAATAATGGAAGCAATATCATGCTCTGCCCCATGCACCTGATATACCGGCGCAAAAAGCATTACAGCCATACTCCCCATACATATATTTAAAATAAATGATCTTCTCACATTTTCCTCCGGACGTACATATTACAAATTTGTTACAATTCTGTTATTAATTATAACAATACCATGTCCGGCTGTCAATATTGAACTTATATTTCCTATATTTCCCTAAAATAAGCTATTCCTTCGGCAATATCCTTTGCCATTTGCGCTTTTAATACATCAATTCCCGGAAACTTCATTTCCGGCCGCTTAAATGAAATCAGTTCTACCTGTATTTTTTGACCATATAAATCACCGTTAAAATCATACAAATAGGTCTCTATTCCTAAAACAGGCTGCTGACTTACCGTTGGTTTGTATCCGATGTTGGTCAGACCATTGTATTCTCCGCTGCCGATGGTTACTTTTGTATAGTAAACTCCGCAGGGGGGGAGAATTTTATCACTATCCGGGATCAGATTTACCGTGGGCATTCCCAGGGTTCTTCCCAGTTGGTTGCCGGTTACTACAGTACCCTCCACACGGTAATTCCGACCCATCAGCTCAGTCACCAACGCCATATTTCCACGTTCCACTTCTTCTTTAATAAAAGTGGAACTGATCTCACGATTCCGGTACATGCACTTTTCGATAATCTCGGCTTTATATCCGTATTGTCCTGCCAGAGAAAATAATAAGTCACTGTTGCCCGCTCCTTTATCGCCAAATGACAAATCGGAGCCGGCACAAATATAACTCATTTTTAACTTTTCACATAAAATATCCCTGATAAAATCTTCGGCCGGGATAGCCGCTGTTTGATGATTCATGGGAAAATATATCAGTATATCTACTCCCATTTCCGCAAACAAGCTTACCTTTTCTTCTTTTGAAGTTAATTCTTTTCCGTCAGCATGTCCAAAAAAAACAGCCGGAGTGGGGTCAAAGGTAAAAACCACACTTTCCATCCCCTCCGCTTTACGGGCAACAATGCGCTGCAGCAACTCCTGATGTCCTTTGTGAACACCGTCGAATTTGCCGATTGCCACGGCTGACCGGGTTGCAATATGTATTTTTTCTATATCTGTTATTATCTGCATGACTGACCTTCCTGTTACTATTCACTGACGTAAACAGTAACGTCGCCTCCTATTCTGCGGTTATAAACATTTTTACCGGACGGAAATCTTTCTCCTGTCTGTCATATCGGTAAACTCCGAAAAATTTACCGGCAAAGCTATATACACGAACCTCCGCATCCGGTGCAATTACTGGCATTTCCAAAATCTGATCCGTTCCGATACGATTTCCGTTGGCTAAGAGCTTATGAAACTTTTCCGGCACTACAATCATCGGCATATGCTCAAATATCCTGTCTACTTCCAGAATGACTTCTTCCATCCGGTTCTGATCCGACAATCGCTGCAATTGCTCCAGAGTATATGCATTATCAATGGTAAAATCACCGGATCTGGTGCGCTTTAATGAAGCCATAGCGCCGCCGCAGCCTAAAGCTGTACCGATATCATGGCACAATGTTCTGATATAAGTCCCTTTGGAACAGGCTACCCTGATTTCCACATCGGGCAAGTTCATGGATAAAATTTCAATTTCCTCGATCTGCACCGTTCTGGCTTCCCGCTCCACTTCTTTTCCGGCCCTGGCTAATTCGTACAACTTTTTTCCGTTTACTTTCAGGGCGGAATACATGGGCGGAATCTGATTGTATGTACCAACAAAGGAACGGATCGCCCCGCGAACCTCTTCCGCTGTTGATTGTACCGCCTTTTCCGCCAGTATGCTTCCGGTGGTATCCTGCGTATCGGTGGTGATTCCCAGCCGGAGCACAGCTACATATTCTTTGCTTTTTTCCGTCAGCATGTCGCACAATCTGGTGCCGCTTCCCAGACAGACAGGAAGAACCCCCACCGCTGCCGGATCAAGGGTTCCCGTGTGACCGATCTTTTTCTGTTTTAAAATCCCGCGCAGCTTTGCCACCACATCGTGGGAAGTATAACCCGCTTCTTTATATACATTTATTATTCCGTGATACATATTCACTTTCCATTCAGTTGTTTGTCTATATGTAAGGATAAATTATTGGCAATATCATGAAAGGTGCCGTTCATCGTTGCTCCGGACGCCCGGACATGACCGCCGCCGCCAAAAAAGGATGCCACTTTTGCCACATCCACAAGTCCCTTGGAGCGCAAGCTTACCTTATATTCCAGAGTGCCTGTCTGATACATAAAAATCGCACATTCCACTCCCTTGGTGATCAGCAGCTGGTTCACGATTCCATCCATATCCTTGGAAGTTACTCCATAAAAATCCATTACCTTTTTATCTAATGCACTGACAATACATTTCCCGTCCATAAAGATAATACTTTCCAAAACCGCTCTGCCTAAAATCTGATTCTGTACGTACGTCTTCTCATAGAAGGTTTCATCAATCAGCTTTGAAAAGTCAAACCCGAAGGCAATCAAATCTGCCGCAATCCTTAATGTTCTGGGAGAAGTGTTAGAGTAATGAAATACTCCGGTATCATGTATCATCCCTATGTAAAGTGCCTTGGCAATCTCTTCATCCACTTGACTGGGATCATCCAGACACTCATAAATCAGCTCACAGGTAGAACTTGCTTCGGTCACAATATAATTAACATCCCCACACCCCTTATTGCTGATATGGTGATCAATATTTATTCTCTTTTTAGCCCGGTCAAAAAAGTTTTCGGCATCTCCCATCCGTTCTTTCACTGTATCCAGTGCAAAAAAAACATCATAGGTCTCCACTGAGCTTTTAAAATCCCAATGGATTTCCGAAATCTTATCTATACAGCTAAAGATACCGGCCGGTTCTTCCAGAAAAACATCAATCGTTGCTCCCGGCAGCATCTTCTTCAAATACAAATACAGCCCCATCACAGATCCCACACAATCGCCATCCGGCCTGATGTGCCCGCTGATCCCGATGGTTGCCGCATTTGCTGTTTCCTTTAATATTTTCATACTTCTCGATCCTTAATTCCTTCATTTACCTCATCAATCAGCTTTGACATATTAACACCATAAGCAATAGACTGATCCATAATAAACTGAATCTCCGGCGTGTTCCGCAGATTGATTTTCCTGGCCAGCTGGCTGCGGATAAACCCTTCCGCACTTTTCAGTCCCGCCAAAGTATCCGCCTGTTCCTTTTCTCCGCCCAGAACACTGATCCAGGCCTTACAGCTTTTCAGATCAGGGGCCACTTCCACGGCCACCACACTGGTCAGGACATTTATCCGCGGATCCTTTATTTCCCCGCGGATAATTTCCGCCAGCACCTTTTGAACCTCCCCGTTGATACGGGTATTTTTCATACTATTTTTTCTCATTTTAACAAATACCTTTCATACCTGCCATGCAGGTATCCCATAGTTTTCGCCATTCAGAAGAACGCTCTGCGTTCTTCCAGACGAGATTTTAGTTACACTTAGGCACAGTCCTTTCGTGCCTTAGTGTATCCTCTCGTCTTCTTCTCGTCTCATTAGCGAGGTACTTCCACCATAGTATAAGCTTCTACAATATCCAGCTCCTGCACCTGATCAAATCCGTCAAAGACCAGACCACATTCATAGCCTGCCTTCACTTCTTTTACATCATCCTTAAACCGCTTCAGGGATGCCAGTTCACCTTCATAAATCTGGTCCCCAGCTCTAGTAATTCTTACCTTACAGTTTCTCTGGAACATACCGTCCAGTACATAGGAACCGGCAATATTACCCAGTGCCGAAGCTTTAAATATTTGTCTGATTTCTGCATGCCCCAGCACCTTCTCTTCAAAGACCGGATCAAGCATGCCCTTCATAGCTGCTTCTATATCTTCAATTGCCTGATAGATAACCTTATAAAGCCGGATATCAACCCCTTCACGTTCGGCACTTGCCTTGGCTGTGGCATCAGGACGGACATTAAATCCGATGATAATCGCTGAGGAAGTACTTGCCAGAGAAACATCCGATTCATTGATGGCACCAACACCACCATGAATACATTTGACCACCACTTCTTCATTAGACAGCTTCAAAAGACTTTGTTTTACCGCTTCCACACTACCCTGCACGTCTGCCTTTACAATAATATTCAAATCTTTCAGATTACCGGCCTGAATCTGGGTAAACAAATCATCCAGAGACATCTTAGCTTTAGTATCTTCAAGCATCTTAACTTTATTCTGAGCCTGATAAGTTTCGGCATAATTTTTTGCCGCCTTATCACTTTCATGTGCAATAAAAATTTCACCTGCACTAGGCACATCGGAAAGTCCCAAAATCTCTACCGGTGTGGACGGAAGTGCTTCTTTTACCCGTCTGCCCTTATCATCCACCATGGCTCTAACTTTACCATGGCTGGCTCCGGCGGAAATAAAATCACCTACATGAAGAGTACCTTTTTGTACCAGCACTGTCGCTACCGGACCCCGTCCTTTATCCAATTCAGCCTCAATGACCAGACCTCTGGCCTGACGATTGGGATTGGCTTTCAGTTCCATGATTTCCGATGTCAAAACAATTGTTTCCAATAAGGATTCAATTCCTTCACCGGATTTGGCTGATACCGGAACATATTCGGTGGTACCGCCCCAATCAGTGGGAATCAATTCATATTCGGTCATTTCCTGTTTTACCCGGTCAATGTTAGCGCTGGGTTTATCAATTTTATTAACAGCCACAATAATTTCAATGCCGGCCGCCTTTGCATGGCTGATGGCTTCCACTGTCTGGGGCATAACACCATCATCTGCAGCTACTACCAGGATGGCAATATCCGTTGCATTGGCACCGCGCATACGCATTGCCGTAAACGCTTCATGTCCCGGTGTATCCAAAAATGTGATCTTCTGGTCATGAATGGTCACTGTATAGGCACCGATATGCTGTGTAATCCCACCTGATTCTCTTTCGGTCACATGGGTTTTACGGATTGCATCCAAAAGGGAGGTTTTACCATGGTCAACGTGCCCCATAACACAGATAATAGGCGCTCTTTTGATCAATTCCTCTTCGTTTTCATCTTCCTCTTTCAGCAATTCTTCAATAATATCCACCTTGACTTCCTGCTCGCAGATAATATCATATTCAATTGCGATATTTTCAGCTTCTTCGTAGGAAATCTCGGTGTTTACATTCACGATTTGTCCCAGCAAAAAAAGCTTCTTAATAATCACGGAAGGCTGGATTTTCATTTTATCAGCCAATTCTTTAATGGTCAGGGTTTCCGACACCACAATTACTTTAATCTGCTCTTCCTGTACCTCAGTAGATTTCTTCTCCGGCTTAATAAAGGCACCGACCTTACGCTTGGTACTTACTTTGGTACTATCGTCTTCATAAATAAAATCTTTTTTGGAACGTTTATCTTTTTCCTGATTAATGCGACGTTTTTCTTCCTCACGATGCTTGGTGTTGTCTTTTCCCATGCCCTCCGAAGATGTGGTTTTGCCTTGAGTTGGCTTGTTGGCAAAACGATTATCCGGCCGGTCATTTCCTTTTTCAAAGCGGCCGTCACTGTTACCAGGACGCCCACCGCCTGTACCAGGCCCAGCATTCCGGCGATCATTTTGATATCCTTGATTATTCGGACGATTACCACCCTCGGGTCTTCTGCCATCATTCGGACGAGCCGGCCGGTCACCTTGCGGTCCATTATATCGGTTCCCTTGCTGATATGTTCTTTCATTTCGACCTGCACCTGTCCTCGCATCTGTATTCCGATTCTGTCCTTGTCCCTGTCTATTATCCTGCTGATAATTTCTTGTCTGCTGATTTCCCTGATACCTCTGTTGTGCAGGCGCCTGGGGCCGGCTGTTTTGAGGTCTTGAGTCCTGTGCACGGTTATCCGTTGTACGTGCTGTCGGTACATTCGGCACGTTCCCCTGCGCACCCGTTCCTGCCGGTCTGGACTGGGGATTTAGAGGTTTTCTTTCCGGCTGGGTACTTTCAGGCAGGCTTGGTGCCGTTAACGGCTTGATAATCTTATGCGGTGCCTCCTGCATCGGTCTGTTCTGAGGCCGGTTATTATTTCCGCCCTGGGGTCTGTTATTATTCTGGGGACGATTGCCGGTATTGGGCTGATTGCCTCCTGCCGGACGGTTTCCGCCGCCGCTTGGACGCCCAGACATATTGCTGTTTTGCGGATTACTTACAAAAATAATTTTTTTCTTCTTTTTGGGTTCTTCTTCCTGTTTTGCTGCCGGAGCCGCAGTAGGAGATACCGCGGGAGCCGCACCAAATTTTCTTCTGACTAATGTTACCGCATCATCATCAACAGAACTTTGAGCCGCTTTCGCTTCTACTCCTTTATCATTAAGAAAAGCAAGAATATCTTTGCTTTGTATATCTAATTCCTTCGCAAGTTCATGTATTTTCATTTTCGCCATGCTTACTACCTCCGTCTCTTTGTTTCGATGTTTCATCCAAATGTTGTTCTTGTTGTTCTAAAATTTTCTGAATGGAATCGGCAAATCCATTGTCCAGAATCGCCAGGGATGTTCGCATTTCTTTTCCCATGGCATGCCCCAGAGCTTCCTTTGTACCAAACAGATACATGGGCACATGATAAAAATCACATTTATTCCGGAACATATGCCGTGTATTTTCCGAAGCATCTGTACTGACGATAACCAATACAGCCGTTCCTGATTTGATTGCCTTTTCAGTCATAAACTCACCGCTTACCGCATTTCTTGACCGAACTGCCAGACCAATCAGAGAAAAAATCTTCTTACTCACATTCATCAAACTCCTTTTCCAAACTATCATAAACCTCATTCGGAATACTCATCTTGAAAGATCGCTCAAGTCCTTTATTCTTCCTGGCGTTTTGCAAACACTCTTTGGAGATACAAAGATAAGCTCCTCTTCCATTCTTTTTACCTGTTACATCAAGCACTATCTCTTCCTCGGCAGTCTTCAGAACACGCATCATTTCTTTTTTGCTCTTCATCTCACCGCATCCGACACACTGCCTCATCGGGATTTTTTTAGCCATATGCCTGTTTCCCTTCTATATTTCCTGCTCACTGTCTTCGTTGATTTCCGTATACTCCTCATCATACTCATCATCATATTCATCGTACTCATCCATATAATCCTCATAACGGAAACCGGGAGCATCCTTTGCCTGTGTCTCACTTTTGATATCAATCTTGTATCCGGTCAGACGGGCTGCCAAACGGGCATTCTGGCCTTCCTTGCCAATTGCCAGTGATAATTGATAATCAGGTACGACTACTTTCGCAGTCTTTTCATCCGGATCTGCAAAAACAGCAACAATTTTTGCCGGAGATAATGCATTTTGAATTAAATTACCGGGGTTTTCATCCCAGTTGATAATATCAATTTTTTCACCGCGTAATTCTTCTACCACAGTACTTACTCTTGCACCGTTCAAACCAACACAGGCTCCCACTGCATCTACATTAGGGTTATTGGACCATACCGCCATCTTGGTTCTGCTGCCGGCTTCACGGGCAATGCTCTTGATTTCCACCGTACCATCCTTAATCTCGGTTACTTCTGTTTCAAACAATCTCTTTACTAACTCCGGATGGGTTCTGCTGACCATGATCCTTGGTCCCTTTGATGTGTTCTTAACCTCCAGAATATATACTTTAATTCTTTCAGTAGGTCTGAAGTTTTCACCCTTCACCTGTTCACTTTCATTTAGCAATGCATCCGTTTTGCCCAGATTAATGCTGATATTCCGGCCTACATAACGTTGTACGACACCGGTAACGACATCTTTTTCCTTTTCATAGTACTGGTTGAAAATAACGCTTCTTTCTTCTTCTCTTATCTTCTGAAGAATTACGTTCTTGGCATTCTGTGTGGCAATTCTTCCGAATTCTTTTGATTTAATCTCTACATGTATCATATCACCAATTTTTGCGTTTGATGATATTTCCTTTGCTTCCTCTAAAGAAATCTGGGTTACACTATCTTCCACTTCCTCCACAATTTCCTTTTCAGCATAACACAGAAAATCACAGGTCTCCCGGTCTATTTCCACTTTTACATTATCGGATTTGCCAAAGTGATTCTTGCATGCTGTAATCAATGAGTTCTCAATTGCTTCAAATAAAGTTTCCTTGCTGATTTCTTTTTCTTTCTCTAAAATATCCAGAGCTTCCATTAATTCTTTGTTCATCTTTCCTTTCTCCTCCTGCTTTACCGTTAAAAATCAAATGCAAGTCTGATAACTGCAATATCAGCTCTTGCAAAAGTCATTTCTGATTCCTGCGTTTCTATGGTAATGGACTCTTCATCAAAACATTTCAACTTGCCCGAAAATTCCTTCACCTTATCGATAGCCTTGTAGGTCTTCACTTCCACTTCTTCCCCCAGACTTTTTTCCAGATGTTTATCTTTCTTGAGTTGTCTGCCCAATCCCGGGCTGCTGACTTCCAGAATATACGCATCCGCTATAAAGTCCTCCTTGTCCAGTACGTCAGAAAGTGCGCGGCTCACTGCCTCACAGTCATTGATGTCTACTCCACCGGGTTTATCGATATAGACCCGCAAAAAAAAGTCACTGCCTTCTTTGACAAATTCCACATCATAAATTTCTACCTGTTTGTTCTCAGCTATCGCCGTCAGCAGTTCCTCTGTTCTTGCTTCATATGTCTGTGCTCTTGACATTCCCTATCACCTTCTCCTCTATCATGCAAAAAAGTGAACCGGCCGGTTCACTTCTTACAATAGATATTTTTAATTCTCTTGTATCTTATCACTGAAACATCATTATTGCAAGCTTTATTTTCATTTTAGCACTATTTTTAGCACTATTTCAAACTTTTACAATTCTTTTCCTTAATCCAAGGAGGCGAAGAACGCTTGTACTTCAGCCAATGAAGGGCATATTCTATACGCCAGCCTTTCCATCTCTTCATCCGGAGATACAATATCCGGTACCATAATCGCTTTCATTCCGGCAGACGCTGCGGCACGTATACCGTTATAAGAATCCTCAACTGCAAATGCTTTCTCCGGCTGCGCTCCGATCTCTTCACAGGCTTTTAAAAATATATCCGGAGCCGGCTTGCTCCTGCTTACCATATCACCGCAAATAATTACTTGAAAATAGGATAATAAATTCCGGCCTGCCAACTGTGATCTCACATGTACCTCTTTCGTAGAAGAAGCCAGCCCGATTTTATATCCGTTTTGGGTCAAATAATCCAGCACTTCCCTCACTCCCGGTTTCATTGGCATTCCGTTTTCCTCCACATATTTGTGAAACATCAGCGATGCCTCTGCGGAAAGTTCATCATAGGAAAATTGTGTTCCGTATGCCTCTTCAAAAATAGCTTTGGTAGTCTTCTCGTTCACACCGATACACTTATGATAAACCTGTTCCATATTCTGAATATTGTGTTGCCCGGCAAGTAATTTCCAACAATCTAAAAACAGATTTTCCGTATCAAAAATCACTCCATCCATATCAAAAATTACAGTTTTATTTTCCATCGGGTTTCCTTTCTATAAACAAAAAATGCTCTAATTACCTTGGCAGGTCCTTACAGCACTTTCGGGGTTGGGCTATTCTTTTTAAAGAATAACAGCTCGTAGGGGAATCGAACCCCTGTTTCCGCCGTGAGAGGGCGGCGTCTTGACCGCTTGACCAACGAGCCATATTCGCACTTGCTTATTCTATTATAAAATATAAAATAATGCAAGTGCTTTTTTTGTTATTTCGCGTAATCTATTACATTAATGAAAAAATTCAGTTAAATTCAGCTCTTTTGGGATTGAAAAATATATTTACGCCATCCTTACGCCATCGTGCTTTTCGATATTAATTTCTATTTGTGGAGAAAACTTCTCTGTTTCATCGCTCAAAGTCTGGTCTAATACATGAACATACAAATCCATTGTAACAGATATTGTGGAATGCCCCAAGATTTTTTGGAGTACTTTTGGTGTCATGCCATTTTCAATACATCTAGTAGCATAAGTATGCCTTAATGCATGTGGATATAGATGTTCAAACTCTTCATACTTTGTGTTGTTCAGTTGACAATTTATTTTTCTATCATTATTTATATTATCAACTATTCTAATCATATTGAGTCTGAATGAGGCTGTTCCAATCGGAAGCCCATTATGAGAGCAAAATACTAAGTCTTTAAACTCTTCTTTGTCCGTCCAATCCTTTGATAAGGATCTATTCTTAAAAATCTCAATCTTTTGATGTTTTAAAATACTAACTGCGTTGTCCGTAAGAGGAATATCTCTTATACTTGTTTGGGTTTTAGGGTTTGTAAAATAAAAACCGCCCTTTTCTTTGTTTTGTAACAATGTTCTTCTCACGTGAAGGATTTTGTTTTCAAAATCAATATCTTCCCAAAACAACCCACCCAATTCACCAATACGAAGCCCCGTTTGTAAGATTAAAAGATATGCATTGTAGTAAAACGTTGAACTTGCATATTTTAAGAAAACTGATTGATCTTCCTTAGATAATACTCTTCTTTCTTCGGAAGTTGTTTCTTTTTGAGGACATTTTATATTCTGAGATGGATTTTTAATAATATATTCTTCTGATACTGCTCCATCAAATAAGGCATGGAGCGTTATTTTGCATTGATTTATAGTACCGTATGAATATCCTTCTTCATGCATCTTTTTTAGAATAGACTGACAATGATTTTTTTTAACATCTTTAAGAATCATATATCCAATATCTTCTTCAATATTAATTTTAAATCTAGTTCTATAATTTTTGTAAGTTGAATGAGACACGATATCCTTCTTATATGTTTCTAGCCATATATCAAACCACTTTTTAACAGTAATTCCACTACCATCTCCATATAAACCATGTTCATCCTCATATTTTTTATCTGTTAACCATTTTTTGACATTGGCTAACTTAAAATCATAAAACTCCTCCCTCTTACCACTCTTTCTCATAAACCTTGCTGAGTATCGGCCATCTTTTCGTTGAGATAATCCAACGCCCAGTTCTTTGCCTTTTAAGTCCTTTCCCATTTGTCCTCCTTTCAACGCGGAAAAGAACCTCAATAATTATATGTATTATAACATACTGAGGGTCTTTTCACAATGAACTATATAGTAATTTGCTGTGAATTCCACTTTTCAAACAATTCGCGCTTAACCAATTTCTTTTTTCCATTCATTATTACAAACGGACAATCTGGCGTATTTAATAGCTCTCTTAATTTATTTTCACCTATATTAGAGTATAAAACTGCTTCTTCAACCGTTAAATTTACTTTTTTCCATATTGGAACTTCCAATTTATTAATAAAAATCACTCCTTAATCTATTGTTTTCCTGTACTCCCGAGGCCACCTCTATCAACATTTCCCAAAGTTTCTACTTCTTCAAACTCAACTTTTGGCTGATTTTTCATAATTCTAAACTGACAAATCCGGTCATTTGCTGCAATATGAGTATCTCGTAATGCGTATGCTGGCATATACCACTGATCTGCATCACCATTATAGGAATTGTCAATTACTGCATGGTGATTGGTTTGAATAATTCCAAAATTCTTATATGTAGAACTTCTAGGTACTATGTGTGCTTCATATCCTTCTGGCAGTTCCATTGCCACCCCTAATGGAATGAGTTTAAAGTCGCCAACTTTCATATCAATATCTTCTGCTGCTCTGAGGTCAATCCAGTCTGATTTCCCTTCGATATATGTTAATTTGTCAATCTTTTCTGTAAAATACTTTATCTTAATACCTACTTTTGTAGGTTCAAGACACTTGTATGTTTCCCATACTTTGTTTTTGTTTATAAGTTGTTTTGTTAATGTTATTATTTTTGTTCCTTTCATTCTTATTTTTTATCATTTTGGTCTTGGGCATCAAATAAAATTGCTCCAAATATAGGAAAACCAAAAAACAATATAATCATTGCTAAATTTTCAAAAAATGTATTATCCATATTTTATCTCAGCTTCTCATTATTCTTTTGTTCAAAATTAGCGTTGTAAAATGACTTAAATAAAGCTCCTACATAAACAGCCGCAATTATTACCACACCAATTGCTATTCCCATAAAACAATTCCTCCACTTTCCAATGTTCTTTTAACATTTATAACTTGTTGATTCTCGCTCCCCTTCCAGCACAATATGACATCTCGTTGCTCATCTATGTATCTACCATCAACTAATACATCACACATTTTAACTATCTGTTGTCGCATAATATTCTGAATATCCCTTTTGTGATTAAGACATTCTATCCCTGGTGGACTCATTATTTCTATCCACCGGAAGCCAGAATATAGCCATATGGTCTTGTTCGGGAATAATACGCGAATTTTTTCTATTAAATTGTAAACTCCCACAAGATTATTTTCATGGAGAGGGTCGCCGCCCGAAAAAGTTATCCCTGATATATAATCCTTCGAAAGCCGGTCATATATCTCCGCTTTGGCAGATTCATCAAAAGGAATGCCATCATTTGGGTTCCATGTCTGAGGATTTTGACAATTATAACAATGGTGAGAACAGCCTGAGAGCCACAAGACAACTCTCAGTCCACTCCCGTTCAACATATCATCGTGGGTTATATTGTGATAATTCAAATAAAATCACCCTTTCTTCAGTCCAAATAATAGTCCTTAATATGTATCAAAGCTCTTTCCAATGAATCTTTACCAGATTCAATTCTAGTGCAGCACTCATATATCCATGGATGAACAAGTTGGATTAGCTCATCAATTGGCAGTTCGTCATAAATAAATCCGATTACAGGAATTCCTCTTCGATAAGCTTCATGTACTTCAATTGTGGTTCCAATCGATTTTCTTATATCATTTAAATTAACCAAAATTAAATCTGAGTGCTTAACCTTGTGTAAATCAAATCTAAAAACTTCTTTGTCAGTTTTATGATAATTCTTGCCGTATGTATAATAGTCCGTAGGGTTAACCACTTTAACCGACCTATCTTGATTTTTAAACCATTTTGTTGTTTTATCTCGCCATACCTCCGCTTTATTAGTTCCGCCATATAATTCCATCGAACCGGCGCTATAAATTTTATACTTCTTCAAACTTTAATCCTCCATTATGTCTTTGCAATTTCCATCTTTATCCCTTTTGAACTCTGAACTAACCCATATTTTTACGCCAAATGGTGTGTTAACTTTATGTCTTAAACATCGTTCATAAGGACAATGACGGTCTTTACAATATCTCATTTCTTCAGTTTTATTTGTAACACTTGTCTTCTTTCTTCCCATAAATAATTAATCCAATAAATGAAGAATTTTATTTGTTACTTCTTCTACTGATTTTTTAAAACCTACATTGTCAATAACATAAGTCACTTCATCTTCAATCCCATCAAACTGACCAACATCTGATAAATTTCTTCTGTACGACTCGTCAATGTTGTCTCCACGTTCCAATATCTTAATCAACCGGTCACGTCGAGATGTTTTAATATAGAAAGAAATAATATGTAAATCCTTATTCTTTTTCAACTGCCTTAGACCATGAGGTGTGCTGACAAACACTTTATCGTCAGTACAATCTTCAACGGCACTTCCATATGACCAGCCATTATATTCCCCTACTTCTGCAAAGAAGCCTTGTAACTTCAACTTATAAAATTCTTCATTTGTTACGAAATGATAGTCTTTACCATTGACTTCATTAGCTCTAGGCTCCCTTGTTGTATAGGAAATTAACTTTTTATATCCAAATTTTTCAACCAACTCTTTTTCAATAGTGCTTTTACCGCTTGAACTTTCGCCTAAAAATATAACCAATGCTTATGCCTCCTTAACAATAAACTCATACATATCATTCTTAAATTTTGCAATTAATTCGCAATCTGAAGTGTCAATTCTTACATTAAAATTTCTTCTATTATCAACACTCATCATTCCCAATAATGACTTGCCGTCGATTTGTATTGATCCGTTATAAACTGTTATGTCATCGTCAAATTTTCCGCAAATCGCAACAAATCTAATAACTTGATCAGCCGAATTTAATTTAATTCTAAAATTATTCAAACTAAAATTACCTCCCGATATCTGAAAAATTTATGTCCGCTTTCATCAGTAAACACATAATCATAACTTAACCGATGAATATCACTACTGGTGTTTTCAAAGAATAAACATCCGTCTGTAGTATCATCAATTTCAAAAGCATATCTGACCGCTAAATATGTATCATAACTAACAACCTTACGACCATAAGCAAACTGAACCGGATCATCTTGAGTAATAATATCTATTATAGAGCCGTCAAACCCATCATCATTATCTCTATTTAAAATAATGCTGGCAACATTGCATTTACTATCAAAATTGCACTCAAAACACTCCGTTTCTACACATCTGCAAATCATATTGATTTCTTCTTCTGTGTAGTAATCTTCAATGGTTTCTGGTAAATCTATGATATCTTTGTACTTTTCCATCCATTTGAGATATCTATTGACAAACCAATCCATTTTATCAACCGAATCTTCGTGTTCTTTCATAATTTCATTAAATTCATCCAGGCTAATTCAATAGGATCTTCTTCAATTTCTTTATACAAAGGTGCAGTGTCATATGTAATCTCTACACTTTCGATATCATATATTACCTTGGCATCTAATTCATTTACGGCGAAAACAGGTAAAGTTGATGTCAAGATCATACTGACAAGTAACCATAATGCTAATATTCTTTTCTTCATTCATCCTCCAATGTAGAGGATACCGGTATCCATTTTACTGTGCGTCCACAGATTACAGTCTGGAAATTTTATATGAATTATATAAGAGACTGTTATATGTATATATTCTCTTTTTTCAAGTGCGCCAACACTAAAAATAGCTAATCATAACTTGGTTCATTCTTATCGAAACGAACATTTTCAAAAACTGGGAACTGTATTGATATGCCACCATTTTTATTACTGGTTTCTTCTTTAAATTTAATACTTACTATATGACCAATAACATCTTCCGGATATGTCCAAAAATGTTTTCTATCAACATCAGAAAATCCACTCCCTACTCGCACTTCGTTTCCTTTATAATCACAAACAAGTGCCCCGAGAGTTTCTTTGTTCCGACCAGATCCTTCTTCAATACCAGTACATAACAAATCACAAGAGAAGAACTTCTTTACTTTAATGAGATTTTTAGTACGTTTGCACTCATAAGGAGTGTCTAAATTGATAATAATACCTTCCCAATCATTCTCTTCTGCATAATCAAGCCATTTCCAGATCTCGGACTGATCGGCTCCTTCATAAAGCATCGGTACAACTTCAAGATTTTCTAATTGATTTGCTTTAATCTCATCATTTAATGTCAATAAACACTTCTTTCTATATTTATAAGTATTTATTGATGCGCCTCTCCAAAACTCACTTAATGGAAAGACATCAAAAATAATAAGTTTCAGCTCAGATTTATCTGGATTTTTACTATTAGCAATTCCCGTTCCTTTTTGAAATGCTTCCGAATCTGATAATCCCTCATCATTTTTATACAATAATTCACCATCAACAAAACACTCATCAAGTCCCAACATATGTAAATCAGAAATAATATGTTCAAGTCCGATATATTCTTTACCTTGCCTGGTTAAAATCCTATCTCCAATAAATGCCGCCCTGGTTCCGTTTAATTTACGAGATAAAAATATATTTACGCCATCCTTCAATTTACATTTCTCAATAGGCGTTCCGAGCATTACATCAAAAGTTGGTATCAAGTCAGGTATTACTTTATTAACTACCTTTGAGTTACAACCTAATCGGTATGTCTTACAAACCATTTGTTCGTAAAATTCTCTATCCTCTTCGTCTTGTGTGTTAATAAAACTCCTTACCACTGCAATATCAGCATCTCTACCAGTGTTATATTTTTCTAAATAATTCATTAGTTCTTCAAAACTATAGGCTATAATGCCATTTACAATCGGCATATCTTTATTAATTTTCTTTTCTGAAATGCCGGTTACTATTAAATCATCTAATAGAAACCTTAAACATTTCTTGAATAAGCCGTTGTCTTTATTGGAAGCTATAATGTCCGATTTCTCATTTAAGCTGCTTGTTTTCCTAATCATTTCAAATATCTTAATTACTTCCTTCAATAGATTCCTCCTGTTTCATACTGTCCAAATTTAACGAAGTCTCACAAAATTGTTTGATTTCTTCTAATGACTTGCCAGCGTTACACATTTCTAACACGGCTCCAAGAATGCCAGTCGCCCCGGCTCTCATATTTGCTAACGCTACCCTTTCAAGATTATTTTCATAAGCTTTAATCATTTTATTTATTTTATCCATTTTAACTATCCTTCCTATGAAATGCACATTTAGTTAAATTCCTATAATTTTTAGTATCTTTCCTATAAATAATAGTAAAAATCCAACCGCATATAATATCCAACATATCTTCTGGTAACGAACTTTAGCTGATATAAAGTTTTTAATACCAACTATTATTGCTGTACTATAGACAAGCAAAGATAACAACATGTAGAATTCCTCCCTTCTAAATTCCCAATTCAAAACTCAGTTGCGGCTTAACTGGCTCATAAAGTAACATTTCAAAATCATCAATTGTAAAAGAGTAAAAATCTGTCTTAGCAAAATTCAATTTAAGATATGGCATTTTTTCGCTCGGAGTTCGCTTTGCTAATATACCAGCCTGTTCAAGGTGTCTGTCATAAATCTGTTCATTTGCTACAAAATGTGTGAATTTGCCTGGCTCGTAACCCGTGTCTCTTGCAACCATCATTAGTAATGCGGCATACTGTACCTCATTCCAATGACCTGCCCCAGAAGCCACTAACATATCACCACTACGCTGGATTTGAGCCATATCAAGATATTCTCCTCTTACAGTCCAAATTGTTTCAAAAGCACAAGGTTTCAAACCGTCTGTTTCTGACATGTCGGCTTCTTGCCACAAATTCATAATATGATAACGACCATAGGGATCATTTTTAATGTCTTCAAGTACACGCTTATTTAACAAGTCATATTTTCTTACTGTGTATCCATATCTGTGACCAATCGTTTCTGGTTCGTCTTTAGATTCCCATTCATCCCAAGCATGAACATTATATTTTTCTCTAAGTAGATTTAGTTCATTGCTTTGATCTTGAAAGATCCACAACATTTCTTTAATTGCCGATTTCCATGCTACTGGTCTAAGTGTAGTAATAGGGAATTCTCCTTTACTTAAATCATATGTTCTTGAATTATGCGTAACAAAAAATGTATGTGCCGGTGTTCCGTCTTTATATTTAGGTCTTGGGTTTACATCCTTGCACCCATTTTCTAATATATTTTGGATTGATTCTCTTAAATATTTATCTGCTTTATTCAATTTTGTTCTCCTTTTTATTACTTATTTAATAATGGACACCAGCCCGGTATACTTGCTTTATTTCTAATGTTCCAATCATCAGATGCGATCAGTTCATTATTAGCTTTTAGACAATAAATACCTTCCTCGTGATCAAAAGAATCTGGTGTATATATTTTATCAATATGAGAATGTTGACAATCACAGCAATTATCTATTGTAAAACACACTTTATTAATCAATTTTCTCCTTATGAAATACTCGTTTAGTCTTCTTTTTTCTTAATATTGACAACTGCATCTTCATCATTTTTTAGTTCATCGTTTGTTTCAATGATTGCTTCTTTTATTTTCTTTTTTGAATGGTCGTTGATATCATAAAATACACTAATAAAACCAAAGAAAAAAATTATTGTAGATATAATGTCGCACACCCATTCGGTGACAGTTAATGGTCTAGTATTAAAAATTTGTCCTTCAGGATGCCAGACTAATAAACTACTAATTAAGTTAAAAATCAGTGACATAGCAATAACAATAATGCTTCGATATTTAATAATTTGCTGTTTCATTTTTTATCCTTTCTCCAATTTAATTGGCGTTCAGTTTAATTTTGCACTTTTAATGATTTGGTTTGCCGTTTCCATTCTTTTGCTTTCTTCGTCTTTTCTTGCATCCATTAATTCAATAAGTCCTTCGACTTTCGCAGATAATGATTTAATAAATAGAAATTTTTGCGGATCTTTCTTTTCTAAATCGTTTTTCATATCAGAAATTCTTTCACTACACAAGTTGCCAATATAGTCAAGTTCATCATATGTAAAAGGAAAACTTCCTTCTTTACTGCTATAACTCATCATTTTTCTTCTTGTCCTTTCTTCTCATGAAATCGGGCTTTCAGCTTATGATATCTTTAATAGCATCTACAGTCTGCGACATTTCATATAACTGTGATGCCAATATTCCTAGCTGATTACATAGTTCTGCCGGTACCACTCTACCGCCACCGTCGTCTACATCATCATCTAATTCCTCTTCCCAAACATTTTCATTCATTAGCATCCTCCTGTGAAACCACTGTTTTACCCGACTAAATTTCTCCTTGGATACTCAAATTCAACTCGTTTGATGAACAAAAAAATTCAGTAACATATAGATCACCATATCTATCAAAGTCTCCTACTTTAGGTACAAAACTCTCGCCAGTATTATTCCAAATAAAACGGATCGATGACTGTACTGATATATAATTCTTTAAATCCCTTACTTGCAAATTTTTCATTTTATTATTCTTCTCCTTCCGCTCAACTAATTCTTCTATTGAGCTTACAATTACATACCCTTCGGCGATTGCAGATGCTATAATATCCTCATCTAAGTCATATCTGGGCATTTCGTCCACCTCCTGAAGCCTTAAAACTACTCCTTCGTCTGTTTTCTCTGATAAGCTGACTTAGCCAGATTATCTATAAAGCTATCTAACTCATCTTTTTGGCTTTGAAGAACGCTGACAGTTACATCTATATACCTGTCCAAAGATTCTAAATATTTAGCTACTTCTTTTTCTTCTGTCTCAAAATCAAGATTGTGTTTTTTATAAATTTCAACTAACTCATTTCTTAGCTGCTCGCCTTCGCATACTCCATCACCTGCTTTAACCAAATCATCGTCGTTTGCAAACCAGTCCTGAGCCTCGATCTCTCCATATGTTTGACTATGTTTACCATCTAACTCACCACAAAAAATATCTTCTGTTAAATCACCTTTAATTTTCTCATATGAATCTGCCTTTACCCATCTATTCTCTTCATACGTTCTACCACTATAATATCCTTCTGCGTATAGGCTCAAATTTACTAATTTCAAATAATATTTCTCCTTTTATTTTTTATTTTCAGTTGAAAGAAAGGTTTCAAGTCCTTTTACATCTGCTCTAACAAACTTTTTACAGGCTCATTAGTCATATTCTCTTTTGCCCATGTAATGTAACCAGGATTAATCTTTGCAATCTCTGGTAACGTTTTACCTTTATGCTTACCAAAAGGTAAAATATAATCATTAATGTCAGGCAACTCAATCTTTGCATTTTCTTCTAGCAGAGTTTTCAACTCGTCAGGAATGATATAATCCAAGTCAATACGAGATGCTAATATATCACATTCATGAATAAAGAACTCCCTTGCATTTCTTGGTTCTGACATAATAACTTGTCCAGAGCGACTCTTATTCCATTCTCCACTATGAGCTTCACACATATCAGCAATCATTTGTTTGTACTCTTGTGAAATATCATGTTCTACTTTTGTTTCAAGAACCCACTTAGCTGCTAACATTGGACGATCTTGCACAGTAAATTTTGACCCGTTCCAACCACATTTAACTGCATCATGTAATATTGGAACACATCTCATAGCATCACGCTCTTGCGGTGTTGCAAATTGTTCCTGATTACCTTTTAATCTCAATCTATGATTAAGAATTGAATCAAACATATAGCCATGATAAACTTGTCCATAAATTTGACATTGTGTTTCGTTATGATACTTGCCAGATGTGCTACTTGGCATTGTAAATATGTAATCTGGTATTTCAGCAACCATATCCAAATAATATAGTCTAAATTCTTCTGTCTCAAAATTCTTACTTATTGGTTCAAAAATCTTAATCTTATTTTCTCTGTTCAAATATATATTCTCCTAACTGGCTGATAAAAAAGTGCCTAACATTGTTTTTCTGTCGAAATTTTCTTTCTTTTTCAATGCATTGTTTACAGTCTTTATTTCTCCTAAATGGTAACATTTCTCCTTTGCTCTACTTTCGCCTACATATAGCAAGTTTGAATTAAGCATAAATGTATGTGCTTTTGGTGTTACTAAAATTACTACTTTAAACTGCCCACCTTGTGACTTATGTGTGCTGATTGCATATGCCAATCTAATGTTTTTCATCGCACCTTTTGGTATATAAATAAGAGTTCCATCATAATCGACCACCATCGCATCTCTTAATGTCTTTACAACTCTTCCAGACTCACCATTTGCAATAAATGTGGTGTTCTTATCATCTATATATTCTCCGTTATACAAGATTGCTTTATAATCATTCGTATAATTCATTACGATATCATTAAGTCTGAACTCGGTATCACCGAATACAATCTTTGCATCTGGTTTAGGATTTACGGCATCTTGAATCTTTTTATTCAATGCTACTGTGCCATAATCACCAACGTTATAGCATGATAGAACGGCTATATCATCTACTGTATATCCTTTAGATAACAGTGTTTTATATAATTCAACTGTGTATTTAACCAGCTTGTCTTGTATTAGTGGCATAAATATATATGACTGATCTTCACCAAAAACTTGCATACCACTTTTCGTTTTATCAAGATATTCTGTACTTGTACGTGTGTCAGTTGCAACAGTTGATAATCCGCCTTTACCATATCTGAATACTTTATCTAATGTGATAATTGGTATATTATTGTATTTCAATAAATCGTATAATACATTACCGGCACCAACTGAAGGTATCTGAGCATCATCACCAATCAAAAGTAACTTGGTCTTGTTAAAATCTATCGCTTCAAGTAAATGTTTAAATAAGAAAATATCAACCATTGAGAACTCATCAACAATTACAACATCATATGGTAATTTATTATCCTCGCTATATCCCCAATCGTTTGGTGGCATATACATCAATCCTCTATGAATTGTCATTGCATTTTCTTTGGTAAATCCTGATAACACCTTTGCTGCTCGTCCTGTTGGTGCTAATAATAAGTGGCTTTTGTTATAGTGATTTAACATATTTACAAATGCTTGTGTACTAGATGATTTACCAGAACCGCCATATCCAACCAACATTGCAAGATTGTATTCACACATATATTGTGAAGTTTTACATTGGTCTTCTGTTAGTTGAAAGCCATCAAGTTCTTTAAACTTTGTACAATCACATTCCCATTTTGCATTGATAGTCAGAGCTTCTTTTATCCTATCTGATATATATTTCTCTGTTTCATATGTCTCTTTTTTACATACAAACAGCGATTCTCTATCAAATACAACATCGTTATCACCTTTAAGGATAAGTGGTAAATTACTCTTTGCGTCTGGAACTAATGTATCAAACTTCTTTTTTAGTTCTCCGACATGCATATATGTATTACCTTCATTTTCATTTTCGTCTAGCAAATAATCCACACACGCTTTTGCTCTTTGATAAGATGTGACTAAATCAAATCCAAAGAATAACACAGGTTTCTTGCCACTCTTTTTACACTCTTTTGAGTCTTTATCCAACGATAATAATAGCGAATCGGCTGTTTTGAATCCAATACCACCCAATCTACATAAACACCGATATGGTTCCTCTCTAATAACTTCTTTGATTTTGTCAACAGAAGTGTATTTATCGTATAGTTTTTTTACTGTTGACAAATTGAAAAGACCTCGAAACTCTTCTACTATCTCTGCTAATTTGAAATTTTCAATAACCTTATTTTTTATTACATTGAATGTGTAATCTTTAATTCCTTTTGTCTTACTCAGATCTACATCATCAAGATTATTTTTCATAATCCTATCTACAATATCCGGATAAGCTTCAAGTAATGTATCTGTTTGATTTGGTGTTAATATTTCATATAAGAAAGTTCTAGTTGCTGCCAATGTTGTAGGTTTCTCTCTTTTAATATTTATAACTTCGTATCCGACCCCATGAGAATCGGATACTTCTTTTGCTTTTACTATGTAATCAACACCAAGATTCAGTTCAGATATATTACCTTTAACTGTTGCTGTACCATATTTCCCTATATTGATATTGGGATATTCAAACGAATTTACAGACACACCATATATTTTGTATTCAGACGAATTATATACAAGTCGTTCTGGAACACATTTAAAGTCTAATATTTTATCCAAACGTTCTTCTCCTTCTTAATAAACATCCCACTTCTTCACTACTTTCTCCATTTCGTCTGTCTTTACCCACTCACCATTAATTTTTTTTACTTTATTTCTATCATCAAATACTTTGACATTAATGACATTTCCTTCTTTAAATGGTGCTTCAACAAATGATTTACCAGATGTAATTTTAGATTTAAGCGTGTCGCCAGTCCGCAAATTATATAAAATCAGATATGGCTTTGTCTTATCTTTATAAAACTTGCATTCTGCTACATAATACATATTTTCTGGTGCTTTTGGATTTGTATATATAATATATTCCAAATACTCTAGCTCAAACTTCACCTGTTCTTTAATTGACAATGGTTTATTCTCAATTCCTTTTGTTAATTCATTTAGTAACCCGACATTGTTTATCTGAGAGTATTGTTTTTCGGTTTCCTTTTCTGAAAATCTCTTTACAACTTCTTCTGATAAGCCAATTTCTTCAAGCTTGTTTTTCTTAATGATTTTACATGTACCAAATTTGTCATATAATTCAGACAACATTAGTAAATATTTGTTATGACCAAATTCTTCAAAAAATGATAATCCAATAAGAATCTTTAATTGTCTACTATCTACTGATGTATGTGCTTTTATATCTGCAAGCAATTCTACAAATGAATCGTATTTGTTTCTTGACAAATCCATTAACTCTTTTGCTATAGTAGAATTACAATATTTAATTGATGATATACCTTTATAAATCTTGTTGTTTTCTTTATCAATTGTGTATTCTGACAACGACTTACCAAATTTAATTGGTTTTATTTCGATGTTATATTGTTTTGCAAGTTCAACACCATTATTTGTATCTTCTGTATTTTCTGCTCTATTGAGATACGCTGCTATAAACTCTATATCATGATATGTCCTTAACATCACACACTCATAACCATTCATCGAATATGCTGTTGAGTGATTATATCCAAACTGATACTCTGATGAATCATGAATAATCTGAACAAATTGTTTAGCTTCTTCCTCTGCAACTTCTTTTGGTTTAGGTGAATGATTACAATACCCATCAAGTATTTTAGGTAATTGCTCCTCTAATAACTCATTATCCTTTTTACCGATTGCTCTTCGAGTAGTGTCGGCTGCCGATCCTGTAAAGTCACAAATATCTGTCAAGAATTTAATCGTATCCTCTTGGAAAATAAGATACCCATTATTACTAGCCAATAACTTATCAATTTCTTCTGATGGATTTTTATTATCCTCACCAGCAATCAATCTATCTCTATAAGATTTTCCAGATGGTCTAAGAGCTGCATTGACCATAGACATATGGTTGATTGTTGTTGGCTTAAAATCTTTCAATAATCCAAAAGCATAATTCCCTTCAAACTGAAACACTCCTTGTTGTGATGTAATCATATTGCTCCACACTTTAGAATCATTCCAATCAACATCATATGATTTTGGATATTCTATACCAGCATACTTACAAGCATCTTTAATAATTCCAACAGTCTTTAATCCTAAAATATCAAATTTTACATAATTAAGACTGTCCACTGCTTTCATTGCACATGTTGATACTGGCATATTTTCGTTACCATCTTTGTAAAACAAACCAATGTTGTCTGCTAATGTGATTGGGGAGCCAATAATACCTGATGGGTGTGTGCCTTTGGCTACAATTGTTCCTTTCAGTCCATCTAAGTAATAGAATAAATCCTGATTACTATTAATCAAATTCTCATAATCCTTCTTTATACTTATTACCTGTTTCTTAGCTGTTTCTTTCACAATATGAGATAAATAGATATCATGATTATCAAATGTTATTGATGAACTATCTGTCTCTCCATTTTCAACAAGTCCTTCAAGGTCTACTTCTTCTTGAATAATTTTTGAATATTTTTTCAAACATTCATCGTATTCATTTTTTATATCCTTAACTTTATCTAAATCCCCATATCCTAATCCACCAGCAAGAGCATCAATACATCCTCTTGTTTGTAGGGTCGAAAATGCTGCAATATACGCTGTCTTTTCTGGTGTGAATCTTTGTATTATATACTTATATACCTTTTCTCTATCTTCAGGAGCAAAATCAATGTCAATATCGCCCAATGAGATTCTATCCTCATTACAAAATCTTGAGAAAACAGTGTTCCATACAATCGGATCTACATCTGTTATATTTGTTATGAACGCAATTATACTCCCACAAACACTCCCACGACCTGTTCCACAAGGAATATCATTATCCCTTGCCCAAGTAATGAGTTCAGACATAAACATCATGAATGATTCCATACCTAACTTACACATAACTTTGTATTCTTCTACTATTTTTAACTTATAGTTCAAAACAGCTTCTTTATCAGTTGTGTTACAAGCCCATTTATAAATTTCTTTCTGATTGTTATATATTTCTAACTCGCATTCATCGGTTTGATTATTGTGTTCCGAAAAATACTTTTCACATTTTGTCTTAACAATACTCGGTAGTTGAAGTTGGTTATTCTTTTGTTTACTCTCGAATTCCGAAAAAATCAGATTCTTCCATTGTTCTCTAACATTATCTCCATACAAAGTAGGATATTTAAAAGCTTTATCTAATGTAAAATCTTCGACCATATCAGCTAAAACATTGGTGTTTTGTATTGCTTCTATATAAATATCTTTTGAAAATACTCCTTGTTTCTCAAATGCTTTGACTAATTCATCATAAGACTTCCATGTCAAATCAAATTCGTCTTCTTCACCATAGTAACTATTCTTATACTTCTGTAATATTGTTCTACACTCAGCTTTATAACTATTAGCTGAATGAGTATCTGTCCCAGCAATTAATGGTATACCAGTTTGCATACTAATATATTGGAGCTTTTTATTGTATTCAGCCTGGCTACTTGAATTGTGATATTGAATCTCCAAAAAACATCTGTCTTTGTTTTGAATGAGCCACTCTAACAATTTATTAAATGCCTCTTTATTCTCTGTGTCATTGCATGTCCATCTATTCAAAGGAGAAGCCAAACAAGCGGTAGTTACGATAATATTGTTACTTGTGTTCATCAATTCTTCTAAACAGATCCTTGGATTGTAATACATATGTCTGTCAGAATTATCATCCTTTATTCCTTTTGAAGTAGATATACTAACTAATTTATTTAATTCTAAAACCCCAGACCAGTTCCTAGCATACAAACCAATATGACCGCCTCTATCATCGTCTTCAAGTTTATTGCATAAATATAATTCAATACCATGAATATACTTAATACCGGCTTTATCACATTCTTGTTTTTTCTTTATCCAATCATATATGCCACCGTGGTTAGAAAAGGCAATTGATTTCATACCGCACTTTTTTGCTAGTTTTATATAGTCTTTAAAATTTGTACATGAGTCTGCAAATCCATTACAATTACTTGTATCATCGTGTAAATGATATACTGTATAGTTATCTCCCAATCAATCACCTACCTATAAACCGCTTACAAAAGCAAGTAAATCATCTTCTTCTGTTGTGTCAGTTTCATCATCTTCTTTTTCTGGATTGTTAAATATCTCTTTTTCTTTAAGATAAACATCCAAAGGTTTATGTAACTTTCTTGAATACCCAGATAACAAATTCAGTCTAAATTCATCAGCATCAGTCACATCTTGCCAAAACACATTTTCATCTTCTGACTTGGCATACTCTTTAGACTTCATTTCGATTTCTTCTACTATTGTAATAATGTCACTTTTTAAATCTTCTATCTTTTCTTCTGATAGTGGCACTTGCACATAACAATCTTTAATAACAAATTTACTTCTAACTTCATCTGGAAGACAATCAATGTTGTTATTTAACACCATTTCATCAATATATTTTTCAATCTGATCTTCATATCCTAATGCTTTAAACCACATCTTAGCTGTATTTACAAGACTCTCTCCAATACTATTTCTCTCAATATGTCTATCTTTTATAGTCCCATTTTTCTGTTCATATGAAACAGTCACATATTTCAAGAAATTCCATTCGCATACGATATCTTCTAGCGGTATATTTAAAGCCTGTCTGATTCCTTCTGCGTATAGCACAAGCTGTCCACATTCTTCATCAATCTTTTTACCTTGATAACGAGTAGATGTTTTCCAGTCAACAATATGTACTCGTTTTCTTTCATTGCCATCCTCATTAACATACGGCTCAATATAGAGCATATCAATATAGCCTTGCATATATAGCTTGTCTGAAATTTTAATAATAATAAAATGTTCTACTTTGTGTGGAAAAGCAATTATGTTGTGCATTTTGAAAAAATGTCTTATACAATTCTCATATTTATTTGCAATTGCATCATTCTTATCAGAATCACTTCTGTTATATTTCAATTCAGCACAATTCATAGTAAATAAACTATCCTCATATGCTTCTAACATATCTTCGTACTTGATTTTATCTGTATAAAGGTTTTCAATAATATCATGTACATTGCCACCAGATACACAATAAATACTGTTAGTTCTATCTTCCTTTGCACGAAGAATATATTTCAAAAAATATTCCCATCTATCTTGTTTATAGCAGTGGTATCTTGACCAACTCCATAAAGTATCAATCCCAAATTTATTACAAATCTCTGTTAGTTCTTTGCCTGTTTTTCTTGCCAAATCCGCAACAATCTCCTCTCTGATTCGTTGTATGTCACCCTATGTTTGAGCAAAAAGTTATACACCTTGTTATGCATATCAGCAGGACTATCTTTACTTCCTTTTTTTATCAAATCCCATTTGTCATATATGTAACTCACTTTTCTAATAGGGTAAAATTTATCACATTCTTGCCTTATATGGTTGACATCTATCCCTTCATCGAAAGCAACGATAATCTCCACATTAAGACTTATTAATATTTTCACTTGTTCTTCCGTAAACTCACAATTTCCTATTGCGGTAGCCGTACCATCTTTTCTTGAATATCTTTTAAGAACAGACTTTTGCGCCTCCAACGCAACGCAGTATCCAGCTTCTTGTATTGTTTGATAGTTTTCGTTAAGTCCATACACATTAATCCCTTTAGGATATGTGTTGGAAAGTTTGAAAAATTTTGGGATATCAAACATTTCGTAATTAGGAATTGTAGTTCGTCCACTTATTCCAATATAATCATTGTCATCCCCGTCCCATTTTCTTTCAGGAATAACAATTCGTTTTCTATCATATGAATATCCGATATTAAATTTCTTACAAGCAAAAGGCATAACGCCTTCTCTAATCCAACCTATATATGGCAAATCAATATATTCTTTCATGCAAGAATCATCATATACAGGTATGTCCTTATCTATGGTGTATTTCCTTCGCTTTACTTTTTTAAAAATTGCTAACGGATCATTTTTTACTTCTTTAGAATTACTGCTATATGTATACTTCATGCCTAATATTTCATGTATGTATTTGTTTGCTTTTCCGAAAGATATACTTCTTATTACCATTACCAAAGTGAATATATCCCCTCGTTTATTTTCGTCTGCACTTCTAATTGCAGTAGATAAACAATCTTTTTTTACACATATAGCAGTTTTATTATTTCCTTGTGGTAAGGCGGCTCGCCATTCGGTTGGATATTCATGCAAACCGTGACATCCCAAAGAAAGTAATATCTGTTCTATACAATTATTCTCTATAATGTATTCCTTTAATTCATCTGCATTTATACACCATCACCGCCTAATCACAAATTTAAAAATCAACTGGTACAGAAGTAAATCCTACTTCTTTCAAAATATTTCTGCTCATATCATGTTCACAAACAATCTGAATGCTACTCGCTGCACCTTCTCTGTTTTTACAGATAAATATAAGCTGATAGTGTTTGTCCTTATCAAGTTTGACTGGAATTTTTGACTTATTATTCTTGCCGTCAAATCTAAAAACAGACAATGCGTTTTTCTCGCCTGTATACTCATCATCAAATACATCTCTGAGCATTAAACATGTACTAGCTGGATCAATAATACTTTTTGCCATTCCGATATTATCCTGGCTATAAAACCTTTGTCTTGCAGAAGATTTGGCTAACTGGAATGTAATTGTTATATGTACTTCAAGACCGCCCTCTTCTTTACATTTAATTGTGTCGTAAATATCAACCATATTTTGTTGCATATCTAACCACATTTTGTCTGAACGACTCCCCGAATCGGCTTTGTATGTATCAAGAATGAAATATTTAACACCTAAATTTGCATATTTCTTTAGTACTTTTAAGAACTTCTGTGTCTTATATCTCTTAAATGGTACAATTATCAGCATGTTATCTTCTGCTTTTTCAACTATCCAATCAGCACATTTACGCAGTAATTCTTTTGTATCGTCAGAATATTTACCATCTCTTACAACAAATTTAGGAAGATCATGCTTGTATATATTGTTGGCAACCCAAACAATTAATTCTCTTTGCCATTTTTTCTTACCTTCTTCATTAACACAAATAACCAGTCTTTCACCGTACTTGATATTACTTGGGATTAACATAGAACGAGTAAGTGTTGTTTTACCCATATTGGATAATCCACCAACTAATGTTATATTCCCACATAACTGACCGCCTGTTTCTTTATTTAAAATATCCATACTGTTATATGGTAAACCAACGGCAGCACCGGCATCTAATTCTTCGATTAAATCATAAATACCATCGGCTAATGAATAGGATTGAACATCGTCATCCGCATTAATAAAGATATGGTTGAGTGTTGCTTCATACTCCTCATAAATCGCATCTAAAGACATATCACAGAATTCTTTAATTCGATTCTGTACAGGGAATCCACTCTTTAACATTTCCAAAACTGTTTTCCACTTATATAATTCCTTGATATAGCCGTCCATGTTATTCACATTTACATATTCTTTGGCTTTATCAATAGTTTCATATCCGTTATATTCCTCATATTCTTTTTTGAGTTTCAGATGTTTTTCAAGATATAAACCGACTGTCATATCATCCAACACTGATTTTTTCTCAACAATTATTATGTCGTTGGCAATTTGCCAATACACACGCCAAATATTTTCGCTGAAATCTTCTAACTGTAATGAATAATCAAAAATTAGTTCCGGTTGTTTATATAAAATGGCAACAATATTAGCTTCTGCTATTACCTTATATTCCTTAATCTGTTTTGCGCACTTTAATACTTCTTCCTGATAAGGAGATAATTTCTTACTTTCTTTCTTTTCTGTCGCCAATCAAGTCCTCCTTAAAACAGTTTTTTCATTTTGTCACTTACTTCTTTGGTCTTACTAACATAACCAGCTCCATTATTAGATTGGTTATCAAATGATTTGCTTTCTACACTTGACTTTGTTTTTTCGGCTCTCTGTATTCTTAAATACATATCATTAATCTCTGGTTCAATAATCTTCATAATAAGATTAATTTTGTGTCTTTCGTCTTTGATTTTTTTATCATTCTCATGCAAATACGAAACAATTTTTTTCTTACACAATTTGAATGTGCATAGTATTGTATAATCATCGTAATGAGCGTTTGCTGTGTGAGTATTATTTGCGATATGTTCACCACGCTTTATGCCTTGTAGTTTCAATGCTAAGTATTGTGGAAATTTCATATTGTCATCATACTCAAGGATTTCTTTCTTTACATATTCACAAAGCTCTATCCATTGTTTACGCTCATCTTCTTTTTTCTTATCTACGTTTCTCAATATGCCAAACCACCCTTTCATAATTATCCCGACAGGCTTTATACCTGTCAGGAATGTAAATATTTATTAGGCTAACTGTAGTTTGGCAAAATCAATCAATTCTGTTAGTACTTCAGGTGCTTGCATTTCCAATTTCTTTAGGTCAACTTCTTTTTCTTTCATTAATTTATTAACCTTAAGGAGTGCGTCTTTGTTTTCTTTTAAGGACTTTAACACCTCTTTAAACTCAACTGCTAACTGTTCTGATTTCTCAGCCTTATCTACCATAGAATCTGTAGATGTTTTAATATCCTTCTTATATGTAGTCTCGTTAGTTTCAAGCCCATTCATTGCATCGAAGTACTCTTTCCAAATGTCATATGATGGATTTTCAATTACTTGACCAACTCTAGTGACGTTTGTTCTATCCTTCTTTACTTTTGCAAAATATTTAACATCATCACCATTCTCTTCCTTATAAAATTCAAGGATGGTATCATAGTCAAATTTAACTGATTTATGCATGTCTGGTTTAATACCAATCAGTTTTCTATTATCGCCAGTTCCCTCATAAACCTCTGTCGCCTGTGCCACAGATACAACATGCTTTCCTTTTGAAGATAAATCAATTTTTGCTTGCTGTAATTTCATATTAATGATCTTAATGCGTCCCCACTGTCTCTGACTAACTACAGTATCATCAACATCTCCACCTTTTCTACGAGCCTTTCTTTCTTCAACTTCCGTTGCTCCGACCTGCATAGCTGCATAGAATTTAGTTTCTGAGTCAATGTCTAATGTCTGAATATCATCAGAATCCATAATATCGTCAATATCATCTTCTAAATCATCTAAGTCCGATGTATTATCTACAATTCGTAAATTGTTGTAAGTTTTGCCATTTGCGAGTGTAATATCTTTACCCTCGTAATGTGCATTACCTGTCTCTGAATCAATACATGCTACATCTGGGAATGTTAATGCAAACCATGACTTACCAGAACCTTCATACCCATATGCTAAAAATTTACCACCAATCTTACTGCTCTTTGCTTTTCTAAATGCCAAATTTAATACCTCCTAATTTTATTTTTTATTTGGCTTGTCTAGTTTTGAACCAAACAAGCCCTGTATATTACATATTTTCTAACATTGCTAACAAATCATCATCTTCCGAAGTTGATTCGCTTTCTGTCTCTTCTTCGCTTTCAGTTTCTACACCAGCGTCATTTAAGGCTTGTTCATAGAAGTACAAGTCTGTATCTTCATATTTACCTTCTTCAAATGCAACTGTTGGCTTTCTGTCATCGCCCTGACCAACGTATATAATGTCAGGCTTTAAGATAATCATTCTTTTTTCACGATTATTGTTTCCAACTGCACATTTCTTTTCAGCTTCTTCTTCTGAATAAAGCCCCATTTCAATAAGCTCTTTAATGTCGTCAGGAATATCATCCTCTGTAATGTTTACAACAGTTCCACCCTCTACCAAATTACCTGTAACCGTAATCTCATCAAGAGTATTTTTCTTCTTTGGTTTGAAGAATTTCTGTAACATTTTAACTGTAATTTCTGGATTATCTTCATTAATTGCAACTTCAAATGTCTTAGGATATGTAACGTTCTTCTTAATAGCAACCTTGTTACCATCAATCTTTGGACTTCCAACATAGTCAACAACATATGCATCAAGTGTCATCGTTCCTTTTTCTGTATCTTTTTTGCCGATACTCTTACTATCTACAAGGATTGTTTGAGAAAATGTTGCCTTAAAATCGTCTTCATCCTCTACCTTTGAAAGTACAATTGAAGTAATTTCCTTCTTAATAGAAACATTGCCATCATATTCGCTATAGCCAATATTTCCTTTGACATTTACAACGACACCATCTTCAAGATGCTCGTTCAAGTATTCAACTGCATCGTATGCAGTAAGGAATTTCTTATAAACAGTCTTCTCTTTTACATCTTTTTCAACACCTACTGTTAAGAATGAAGAATCAGAGATATTGTCAAGCAAGTCATCATCAAAACGGTCTTCCCATGCAATCTCAACTGATTTGCTCTTACCGGCATCGTCCTTTTCAGTTTTATCATAAGCACGAATTGTATTATCCTTATCGGGGAAGAAGCCACTTCTCATCTCTGCATACACAATATTGCCTTTGCCACAATCAACACCCACGTACATACTGTTATCTGTCCATCCAGAGTCATATGTATTATCAAGATTAAATGTTTTGTCTGTTACCTTTACTCTACCAATGAGATTGAATGATGCTTTGCTCTTCTTTAATGCTTTTCTTTCTTTAGCTTTTGCCAAATTGAATTACCTCCGTAAATTAAAATAATTATGTGTTTCTTCTATATAAATACATCTATATGAACGGCTCACTTCCAGCCGGAACAAAAAGAAATCTATATAAAATCTATCTTCAACGTCATTTTTTGGGTGCCAAATCCCAAGGGTAGCCGTTTTGACACCCAAATAGTTATTCTCTATTCACTTATAACAATTGAAATATTAATCAGAATTGATTAATATTCTTCTCAAGTCTGTTATATGTATGTTCTCTATTACTTGACCGCCAAACCGTGTTACTAAAAATCTTCATCGCCACCCCAAGCCTCATTATCTGAATCTGTCTAGCTTTTATTAATTAACGATGGAACCATTGAAATAATATACTGCCAAGGAAGCATCAAATACTCTCCATCTTCTGTTAGAAAATGCATATGCTTATTCATATTTACTAGTTCAACATTAGAATATCTTTTTACTGGCATTGAATATAAACAATTTTTTGCCGTTTCAAGATAACTATTATTTATTATTACCTCTAAATCATAATGCTTTCCAATTGTTTGTTTTATCTTTTTATCATCTATGTTCCCTATATACATTTTACCTCCTTGGTTCTCCGATGAAATTGGACTTTCGATTGAAGACTAATTAAAACTATTTGCATCAATTAACAAGTTGCCAGCATCGGAAGATACTTTGGGTAATGCGCCGTCCCATTTACTGATGTATTTTTCTCTCAAAATATTATCATTCAACGAGTTAGTAATCAGCTCATTAGCTTTAGATTCCGCTTCTGCCTCTATTACTTTGGCTTGAGCTGCCGCTTCTGCCTTGATAATCTCTGCTTGTGCCTGAGCTTCAGCCGTTGTTTTAACCACCTCCGCATCAGCTTTGGCTTTGTTAATATTCTGAGTATTCAGCACTTCTTGTGTCTGTGCTTCTTGAGCCGCCTTATTTTTCTCTGAAATGGACATGTTATAGTCATCTGTAAAGGAAATGTTTCCAATTGTTACCTGGGCAATATCAAGTACATTTTCTCCGTACTTATTATTTACATAGGTTTGTAGTTCTTCCAAGATAACGCTTTCTACTCCGGATCTGATTACCACACTGTCGGTATCAAAATTTGGGGTGGTCGCCTTAATTGCAGATGAGACAATATTTAGTGTTAATAAGCTATCTACATCACTTACAGTTGAATAGATATATACGGCCTTTTCGGGATTTATATAATAAGAAACGGTCACTCCACTAATCTCAATCGGAATTTTACCTTTGATTGTTGATTCAATTTTTTCTTTTTCGCTTACAACAACCATATTCTGTAACTTATTATTAATAGTAGAAACCTTCTGGACAAATGGCTTTTTCCAGTTGAATCCATTTGACATAGATCTTTCATCTACCTGTCCAAGTGTAATACTAACTCCTGTATATCCGGTTGGAATAATCTTAAATGAATTACCAAACATAAATAGCCCAATACCTGCAATTAAGATCAAAATTGCCACTTTCTTAAAACTACTTGACTCAACAAATAATGTTATTCCACCACCAACAACCAATACCAATCCGATAATACTCAATACAATATTCATTACTTTTCCTCTTTTCTTTTATTTTTCTATATTAACTACAATAATGTAGATTATATTTACTTATTCTCCGTTAGAAATCGAAGCTTCATCTTATGAATCCGTCTGGACGTTTTGCATAAAATTGCACTCTATCAGTTATATCCATATGTTTTTCCCAGAACTTACCGTTATTTACCCATACAAGGTTAAACCCACATTGTTTAATCCAATCCTCATAATCCTCAATTGAACCAAATCACGCATGCTGCGTGATAGCCCTTTCTAATTTTTCTGCTGTGCCATTGTTTTGGTACAGATTTTCCTTTACAATTATCTCATCTTAGGCAAAGGAATAGCCCCACAGATGAGTGCTTGTTTGGCGACG
>JAVBUF010000123.1:0-9379 GCA_031555615.1 Lachnospiraceae bacterium
AAGCATTCAGGCGTAATTGCATATTTCAATCAGAATTTTGTCAAAAAAAGCATATTTGATAAAAGTGCTTCCAAAATAATTAAAGGTGCTTCTTTGCTTCGTGAGAAATCAGATTATCAGGATTTTTATATTGCTTCTAAACAGGAAGCCACTCAACAGCTGGATAATGCAAAGCTATTTGTTAGTATGGTAGAGGATTATTTGAGCAAAAATGAGATAGAGTAAAATTGGTGTACTTAAGAATCTGATGGTGTACAAGCGGTAGAAAAGTGCTTAAAATGTGAGAGTGCAAAAGCAATAGAAAATCTAGCTGGCTGAATTATATGTTTATCAAATCACCCCCTATGAGCTTTAGAAAAAGTGCCGGAAAGTGGCGTAAATACAGGGTTTTTGAGGATTTTACGTAGACAGAACATATGTATCAAAAATAACGTAAAATATCGCAAAATTTTATGTAATTGGTGTACTAAGTGGTTTTTGCTGGCGTACTAAAAAAAGCAAGGTGCATTTTAAGAATTCGATAAAAAACAAACGCAAAAGCAAACACTTTAAACGGCTAATAAACTTAATAATTGAATAAGCAACAAATAGTTTCGCAAGGGCAAAGAATGGTTCTCACATTTTTTGCCCTATTTTTTACAGCTTCAAGTACAGGGAGAAAATAGATTTAAGAAGTTTAAGGGTCTGGCATTGACTCTCTTTCTAACCGACTGCTGGTAAAAAGCACTGGCATATCATCCAAGATAACCAGTTCATAAGTAATAACTACACTAATCGCAATCAAAGCCAATGCATATGGAAGCGGCAATGTTGCACTGACAGCCAGCTGCGTTACTGGGAGTAGGAATTACCCAACTGTTAACAATTCCAATCAATGGAATTATTCACAATAATCAGTGGGCTGTCTCCAGCCCGTAATGCAGCGAAAAAGGATCCGGTTATTGCCTTGAGATCAGAATAGCAGGTATATAAAAAACCACAATAAGCAAAACAAGCCAATATCAAAATAATTAAATTAGAAATTATTTATTTGCCTAATAAAACAAACCGTAATTTTTAAAATTATCTTAAATTTCTATTATAGAAATGCAAATAGATGGGACTTACAATAAGGTTGAAACAAAATAATATTTTTCTTAAAATTATGGAATAGATGGGAGCAGAAATGAAACTGCATAATTTAACAGGGAGAAGTCAAGAAGGCTTTACCACTTTTGGTGGTATATGGACTAAGGGAGAGGTATTGGAAAATCATTTTGTTCTGGTAAATGAAAAAGGTGAGGAAGTACCAATGCAATCTCAGGCTACGGCATATTGGCCGGATGGAAGCATTAAGTGGAGCAGTCATGTGGCGGATTCAGAGAGAATGGGACCATCGGTTACGCTGACCGATGGAATAAGAGCTGATGATACAGGAGAAAAAATCAAGATTCAGGAGACAGAAGAGTACTTCCAAATTGACACTGGGAAGCTGGCATTGCGAGTACCGAAGAAACATAATAGTTATAGTCTTGCCGAGCAGATAAGTCGTAAGGGCGTTCTGCTAGCCGAACGGTTATATCCGGTTTTCCAGTTGGAACATCGAACAACGGAACAAGCAAATGTACGACGTATTTCCGTGGAAGAATTTGAGGGGGAGATCACTTCCGTGGAGTTAGAGCAGGAGGGATTCCTACAGGCAATTGTTTGTTTCCGGGGATATCATGTGACCGGATTGATTGAGAAGATGCCATTTGTAATACGTATGTACCTTTGGGCGGGAAGTGATGAAATCCGATTTGTCCATACATTTCTGTTTGATGGTCAGGAAGAACAGGATTATTTGAAAGGCATGGGCATCCGATTTGACACGGTTCTTGCTGGGGCACCTTATCAGCATCATCTTCAATATGCAATGGAGAAGTCGGTGTTCCATGAGGCGGCCGTTTTACTGTTTTCCAATCACCCGAGGGTGGGATATGATGTTCTAAAGAAGCAGCTTGCGGGAGAAATTTCGGAGTTTCCAAAAGATAGTGATGCCATGATTGCGGCAGGGGAACTGCCTGTTTGGAATCGTTATCGCCTGATACAGGATAGTGCTTACCATTTTGGTATCCGCAAGCAGACCGCTAATTCCTGCTGTGAACTGTCCTGCCGACAGGGCGGGCGCAGTATGGGAACGATGGCTATTACCGGAAAGAACGGAGGCATCGCTGCCGGCATTCGGGATTTCTGGCAAAAACATCCCGGAGAGTTGGAGATGACCGGCTTAGGGCAGGAAAAAGGACAAATGACAGTCTGGTTTTATTCTCCGGCAGCAGAAGCCTTTGATTTCAGACATTATGATACCAGGAGTTATCCACGAACCTGTTATGAGGGATTTGACAAAGTAGGGGCAAGTGCCTATGGAATTGGTGTCACCAGCGAATGTACTGTGAAGTTTATCAAAGGACTGATGCCGGATGAACAGCTGCTGAAACTTGCGGAGCGAATTCAGAAACCGGCGGTTTATGTGGGAAATCCAGAATATTATCACGATAAGCGAGCCTTTGGTTATTGGAGTTTGCCTTGCCGGGAAAACATACAGGCAAGATGGCTGGAGGAACAACTGAGCGCAGCCTTCGATTTTTACCGGCAGGAAGTAGAGAACAGGGATTGGTACGGGCTCTTTGACTACGGTGATGTCATGCACTCCTATGATCCGGTGCGGCATAACTGGCGATATGATACAGGCGGATTTGCTTGGCAGAATACGGAATTGGTGGATACCTATTGGTTGTGGCTGTATTTTATACGGACGGGACGAGAGGATGTATTTACCATGGCAGAAGCCATGAGCAGGCACTGCTCCGAGGTGGATACTTATCATTTTGGATCTTTAAAAGGGCTTGGTTCCAGGCATAATGTAAGGCACTGGGGATGTTCCTGCAAGGAACCCCGGATTGGGATGGCCGGACATCACAGATTTTTGTATTACTTAACCGGAGATGCCCGGATTGGCGAGGTAATGGAAACTGTACTGGATGCGGATGCGGCAATGGCCAGGATGCCTGATAACCAGGTAGAGCTGCCGGATGGGAGCACTCTACCCGGTGCCCGCAGCGGCCCGGACTGGTCTGCTTATGTTTCTAACTGGATGACCCATTATGAAAGAACATTGGAACAGAAATACCGGACAAAGATAGAAACCGGAATTTTGGATATTGCAGCAACTCCTTTTGGTTTGGCATCCGGGCCGGATTTTTGTTATGAAGTTGAGAGCGGCCATTTAATCTATTATGGAGAAATGGAAAATACGCCCAATCAGCATCTGCAAATTTGTATGGGCGGACCGCAAATATGGCTGGAAGCAGCGGATATGCTGGAAGATGATACGTTAAGAAAACTACTGGCAGATCTGGGGACATTTTACTATTTGAGCGCTGAGGAAAAATGCCGGCTCACAAACGGAAAGATTCACAAACGTCCTTTTTCATGGCCAATGATGGCCACAGGTGTGTCGGGCTACAGTGCAATGCGGAACCAGGATGGCAGACTGGCAAGACAGACTTGGGATATTTTGTTTGGGGATATGCAGGGTAAAGAGGGGGAGAAGAAATATTATCTGGTTTCCTATGGTGAAGAAGTCCATGGCGATACTTGCCAGGAAGTCCCTCTGAACAGCACCAATGAAACCTCCCAGTGGTGCCTGAACGTAATGATGTGCCTTGAGTTCATTCCTGAATATCTAAAATAAAAGAACATGGCAAAACTATATTGATATAATGCAAACATCATGGAAGTGAGGAATAGTATGAAGGAAATCAAGGAACCATTATATTATGCAAAAGCATCTGTAGAAACGATGATGCGGAAATTTAAAGCGGCGGACTTGCCGCCGAAAGGACATTTTCATTATCATCAGGGAGTGTTTTTATCTGGTGTATATCAGACTTATCTGAGCTGCGGTGATAAGAGGTATTTTCAGTACATAAAAGATTGGGCTGATTCCTGCCTGAATGAAGAAGGAGTACCTATTGATTTTGATAAAGGGCAGCTGGATGATTTACAGCCCGGCATTTTGTTATTTTCCCTTTTTAATGAAACACAAAATATAAAATACAAGAAAACGCTTGATATATTGATATCTGTTTTAAAGGAATTTCCGCGAAATAAAATCGGCGGTTTCTGGCACAAGGAGTGGTATCCAGAGCAGATGTGGCTGGATGGATTGTATATGGGCGGTCCTATTGGTGCGGAATACGGGGCACGTTTTCATGATCCTGAATTATTTGATCTGGTGGCCCAGCAGGTACGGCTGATGATTAGGATGACAAAAGACGAAGAGACTGGCCTTTTATATCATGCATGGGATTGCTCCAAGGCCGAGCCCTGGGCGGATGCGGAAACCGGTCGGTCTCCTGAATTCTGGGGTCGAAGCATCGGATGGGTGCCGGTGGCCATATTGGATGATTTGGACTTCTTTCCGGAGGATTATGAAAAGCAGGGCGAGATGGAGCAATATGTCAGGGAACTTTTGCAGGCAGTATGCAGGTATCAGTCTCGTCAGGGCAGATGGTATCAGGTCGTGGATAAAGGCGGCCAGGAAGGCAACTGGCTGGAAACATCCTGCTCCTGTTTGTTTGTCGCGGCACTCTGTAAGGCGGTGCGCCGCCAAATACTGCCGGAAACCTACCTGGAGCAGGCACGTAAGGGATATGAAGGAGTTATCACCTCTTTGAGCTGGGACGGGGAGGATTTGCTGGTGGGAGATGTCTGCATTGGCACAGGTGTAGGTGATTATCAGCATTATTGCGAGAGATCTACCTCTGTCAACGATTTACACGGCGTTGGAGCGTTCCTGATTATGTGTGCGGAGATGCAGAAGTGTTGGTGATAAAAGAGTGACTTTTTATACATTGACGAAAATGAATGTTAAATATTTTAGTTAGGAGAAGAGACAATGAAAGTAGTAAATATCAGTGACTATGGCGCAGCAGAAGGGGGGATAATGCTGTGTACAGAGGCAATACAGCTAGCAATTGATGAAGCGGCACATTGCCGGGGACAGGTATATATTCCCAAGGGTGTTTATCTTACAGGAGCGCTTTTTCTAAAAAGTAATATGTGTTTATATTTAGAAAAAGGTGCAATACTGATGGGTACCACAGATGAGAAGGCATATCCAATACTGGAAACCCGGGTTGCGGGAATTGAAATGGAATGGCCATCTGCAGTGATCAATATCAGAGATGCTTCAGGCGTGACGATTCAAGGAGAAGGGACAATAGATGGGCAAGGGGAATTCTGGTGGAATAAATATTGGGGCGAAGATCGAAAAGGCGGCATGCGAGCGCAGCATGAGAAGCTGGGTCTTCGTTGGGCAGTGGATTATGATTGTTATCGGGTCAGAAATGTTGTTGTCTATCGTAGCAATGATGTTACATTGAAGGATTTTACAAGCAAGCGTTCCGGATTTTGGAATATACATATATGCTACTGTGATGATGTTACAGTAGATGGAATTACGATTTCCGATAATCTTGGACCAAGTACCGATGGAATTGATATTGATTCTTGTAATAAAGTAACGGTAGAGAATTGCACGATCTCCTGTAACGATGATAATATTTGTGTCAAGTCAGGAAGGGATGCAGATGGGTTAAGAGTAAATAAAATATGCGAAAATGTGATGATACGAAATAATCGGATTTTGCAGGGGTACGGAATTACACTTGGAAGTGAAACATCCGGCGGTATACGCAATATTACGATAACCGATAATCAGTTTTATGAATCGACTTGTGGATTTCGAATTAAATCAGCAAAAACGCGCGGCGGGGTGATTGAAAACATTACCGTTAATGAACTGGAAATGCGTAATGTACAGTATCCGTTTACTTTCCAGTTTAACTGGAATCCGTCTTATAGTTATTGCAAGCTCCCTGATCATTATCAAGGGGAGCAGCCAGATTATTGGAAAATACTTACTTTAAATGTTTCACCGGAAGTACTTCCGATTGCGAGAAAGATTTATATCAGCAATGTGAAAGCGTATTTTAAACAAGACAGTGAGATGGATATAGCTATCACAGATACTCGGGAAAGAGAAGAGATACCTTTTTCTACAAAGGATTATCAAGCGGGTTCTGTCGCATTTGATATTCAGGGTATTGAAGAAGCTCCTTTTAATGACTTTACATTTGAGAATATTGAGATACAAGCCAAGGATTTTGGAACGATAACCAATATTAATAATTTATTTTTAAAAAATGTTAAAGTTGATATTATTGATAATTAAGTCAGCAGAAAACCGCAATCTAAAGGAGGGCATGGCTTAGCACTTTCAAATGAGGTAACAAGTGGTGTTGGTACAAAGTTGAACGAAAAGGACAATGAAAATTGGATGCCATTATCGATTAGATGGATTAGAAATATGCCAATATCAAAATAAATTGATTTGCTTATTGCAACAGTATGGAGAGATAATTTAGGGCTGCGATTAATCGCAGCCCTAAATTATCTTGTAAAGTGTAATGGACGAAAAGAGAATTGGCTTGGAACCCCTTAGAGCTGATGCAGTTTCTTTTTTTTATCATATTCTTCAACTAACATTTTTCTAAGTTTGATTTGCACGGTAACACCGTTATATTCATTTTTCATGATATGAAGCCCATAGTCTGGTCCGTAAAAGAGCTTTAAACGTTGATTTAAGTTCTTAAGTCCATAACTTTCTTTACTATGACGTATGGGTTCTTCGATTTGCTGATTGAGAAGGGCAATATTTTCTTCTGTCATTCCAAATCCATTATCCTCCATCGTCAGCAGCATATTATTGTCATCAATGGATTTTCCGGTAAATCGTATTAAGTTATTAGACTTATCTGCATCAAATCCATGAATAAAGTAATTTTCAATTAAAGTTTGAAAAAAATTTCTGATTATACCATAATCCAGGAGTGGAGAATCAATATCATATTGTATTGTGACCCTTTCACCATATCTGGCGTTTAACAAGGTAAGATATTTTTTGTTGAAAGCCAATTCTTCTTTAAGAGTAATAAATATTTTTGCACCGATAAAGCTGCGGAAAATGGAAGAAAAATTGGAAATTAAATCAGCAGTTTCCGTATCTCCGTTAGCGTAACTTTTGCTTCGCAACATTTCCAGTGTGTTATATAAGAAATGGGGATTAAACGTTGTTTGTAATTGAGCTAATTCAGCATCTTTCTGTTTTAATTCAAAATAATAGGCTTTTTTTATGTTTTCATTAAGCTTCATACTCATTTCATTGATGTTCTGAGCGATTTCAGGTAATCCACCCTGTTTAAAATCGGTAGGAAGCTGGTAATCAAGATTGTTGTCCGCAATAAAACTAAGACCATCCTGAATAATAGAGACTTCTTTTGAAACGGAATGGTTCATGCTCATATTTACAATGAGTGAAAGTATTATAAAGGAAAAGGTAATCCCAATGATCCACCAAGTATCCTGATGAGCAGCCAAAAAAATATCTTTCCAGAGTGCTGTGTAAACCAGTGTTGAAGTGTTATCTCCCACATGATTGGTCTTTATATAAAGTTTGCTGTTTCCGCTGGTAACCAGCCCCTCATGGATTCCCTCAGGGATATACAAATCATTTAATGTATATTTTCCGGAAGAATCGAACAGGATTTGATTATTTGTTAAAATATAATAGCGCATGGATGGTATCGAAGTGATTTGGAAATTACTAATTGCTTCGTAGGTATCCAGCCGATATCCTATGAGTATTTTTCCATTGCCCATCGTGGAAGGTACACCTCCGCATATGGCAAATGTACAGAGATTCCCATAAGTAGTCAGAATCTCTCTGGCTCCATACACTTCCATTTGGGTTGTTTTTTGCTTCATATCAGAAATATAGGGAAACGTATCTGGTAATTCCTGCACAAAAGTATTACCACTGTATTTGACGTAATTGATTGTTCGGATTTCAGAGTATAAAGCAATCCATTCGATACGATTGTCTCTGACGCACATCTGTTCAAGAGCCGACGTCAGTTTTCGTTTTTCCATAGGTGCTAAATCCTCAGGCTCAGTACTGTCAAAATAATTACGAAATAAGGCGTATGTGGAGGAGTTGCTATCTGCTATCGGCATATATACCTGCCAAAAATTATTCACGACATTTTTGTGTTCCTGTTCTATACGTGAATAAGCCATATCCATGGAAGAAAGGATTTGTGATTTCTTTTCTGTATAGGCATAATAACAAGCAATACAGCTTGTAACAAATAAAAATATAGAGAACATACAGGTCATTATTAAAAAAAGCCTGTTTATTTTTGTTTTTGATTTCATATTTTATTTTGCTCCCGGTATTTTTGTGGAGATACACCAGTGTATTTTTTAAATGATGTAATAAAATAGCTGGTATTAGTGAAGCCAGTTTTTTCTGCAATGGTATTGATCTTGTGAGAAGTGGTATTAAGTAATTCAATGGCCTTGCTAATACGATAACTGTTCAAATAGTTGTTAAAAAAAACATTGGTCTCTTTTTTGAATAGATAGCCAATATAAGCAGTAGTCATAATATACTTAGTGCAGAACTCCTTAATAGAAACACTTCCGGAATACCCAGTGTGTATATAATCGATTGCTTTTTGTATGATTGGACTCAGTTTTGTGCCATCCAAAGAAGGAATAATGCTTTCGGCTGCGAGCAGATCTTCTTCTGGACAGATCATGATTGACGGGGGAGTTTCATCCTGTTGTTCCAAAAGTTTGCTTGCACACTGATAACTGATTGGCAAGTTCTGGCTGTTTGATATGACAGTCCCAATGGCAATTTTGACTTTGTCAATGATATCCAATGACTGCGCAGTTTGCACAAAGAGATTTTTAAGAAGCTGTCTGGATATCGAGCTTCCGCCAATTATCATAATATAATGTCCTTGATTATCCAGTACATGATAGCAATCATATATAGGTTGTATCGTTTTCATACATTCGTTACCATAACCGGACAGAGAGAGCGTGTCGTCTTTTTTGCTCATACAGATAACACAATAAGTTGACTGATAAATATTTATATTCAGGATACTGGCACGTTCCGCTAAATCATCATCGCTTATATTTCCACTGAGCCAGCGTCGTAATATATTTTCTAAAAAAAGAATATCTCTGTTTTCCTGATGTGCGTGCATATTGTCGACAGCAGTTTCAATCGTTTCAGTAATTTCATTTATCTGTAGAGGTTTTAAGAGATAATTCTCCACTCCAAGACGAAAACCGGAACGAGCATATTCAAATTCTCCATAAGCAGTCAGAAGTATGCAGCGGGTATTTGGGTATTTTTTTCGAACATGTGCCAGTAAGGTCAGCCCGTCCATTCGGGGCATTTTTATGTCTGTTATTAATAAATCAATATTTTGAGTAT
>JAVBUF010000087.1:0-2958 GCA_031555615.1 Lachnospiraceae bacterium
AAACTACTTACTTCGCAAATGTTAACTCCGTTCGACTTGCATGTGTTAAGCACGCCGCCAGCGTTCATCCTGAGCCAGGATCAAACTCTCACTAAAAGTTTTGTTTTGATCCGGTTAGAATTAGCTAGCTAATTTCTTTCCATCAAATACTGTTTTTGGTTCGTTTCTTTGTTCTGAATTATTCTTTTTAGAATTTTTCAGGGTTGCATTACTATTTATTTGTCAAGGTTCATTACGATGATCTGTTAAATCATCAACGGAGAAGGAGGGATTTGAACCCTCGCGCCGCTATTAACGACCTACTCCCTTTCCAGGGGAGCCCCTTCAGCCGCTTGGGTACTTCTCCAACTTAATCCGAAAAATAATACATATTGTATGGCTTGTCTTGTAATCCTGACAGCCTGCAAAACCATAAAAGCAGACTGGGCGGAGAAGCATCTCCAGCGGAGAGGGTGGGATTCGAACCCACGCGCCCTTGCGGACAAACGGTTTTCAAGACCGCCTCGTTATGACCACTTCGATACCTCTCCAGTTCGTACGCCTCATATGGCGCAGAATTCATTTTAACAAACATCCGTATCAGTGTCAACAACTTTTTCCTGTTTTTTTGCTCTTATTTTTATTATTACTTTACAATGCCTATTTTACGCCATTTCAGCACAAAAAACGTCCATTATTTTTAAATCTTCCGGCGTTGTTATTTTTATATTTTCATAAGAACCTTTTACCAATTTTACTTTTACATCGGTAAATGCTTCAACAACCATGGCATCATCAGTAACAAATTTTTCACTCTCCAATAATGCTTTATATGCCCGCTTCACCAACGCCGATTCAAACACCTGGGGCGTCTGTACTGCCCAAACTGTTTCTCGCCGGGGTGTTTCTTTAATACAACCTTCTTCATCGGCAATCTTGATGGTATCTTTAACAGGCATCCCCGCAACTACTGCCTTATGCTCTTTTACTTCATGATAACATCTGCTGATAATGGTCTGATCCACCATCGGCCTGGCACCGTCATGGATGAATACATAATCACAATCTGCCGCCTCAAGTCCATTATACACCGAATGATACCGCTCTCTTCCACCCACTACGACTTTCTCTACTTTTTGAAAATTATAGGGTGTTACGATTTCGTCCATTACATATTTCTCTTCGCCTTCTCCCACTACCAGAATAATCGTGTCTATTTCTTCCGCCTCCTCAAAGGCCTTGATGGCATAATATAAAATCGGTTTTTGGTGAAAAAGAAGATATTGCTTCGCCACATCGCTCTGCATCCGCTTGCCCTGACCTGCCGCCAGTATAATTGCCGTTGTCTTCATTTATCTTTCCCCCAGTTTCAGATTAGGTACCGCATTCAGATCATAACCGCTGCGAACTCCCTTCAGATATTCATAATAACCTGCGGTTCCGATCATTGCCGCATTATCGGTACAAAGCACCGGTGATGGATGATAAAAGGCAATCCCTTCTTTTTCACATGCTGCCCGAAACGCTGCCCGCAGGGAAGTATTGGAAGCCACTCCACCGGCAATGGCAAAGGTTTTGTAGTTATATTTGCGCACCGCATCCATGGAATGATCCACCAGCACATCAATTACCGCTTTCTGAAAAGATGCAGCTACATCCGGTGTATTTATTTCCTCACCCTTCATCTGGCAGGAATTCAGATAATTTAAAACCGCTGACTTCAAACCGCTGAAACTGAAATCATATTCAGCATTCTCCACTTTTGCTCTGGGAAAACGAATGGCCTCCGGATTCCCTTCCTTGGACACTTTGTCAATCTTCGGTCCCCCCGGATATCCCAGACCGATAGCCCTTGCCACCTTGTCAAAGGCTTCTCCTGCAGCATCGTCTCTGGTACGGCCGATAATCTCATATTCCCCATAGTCCTTCACCACCACCAGATGAGAATGTCCGCCAGACACCACCAGACAGATAAAAGGCGGTTCCAGATCCTTATTTTCAATAAAATTAGCACTAATGTGCCCTTCAATATGGTGGACACCAATCAAAGGTATCCCCGATGCAAAACTCAGCGCTTTGGCAAAAGACACACCCACAAGTAAAGCCCCTACCAATCCGGGGCCGTAGGTTACTGCTATGGCTGTAATATCCTGCAAGGTCACCTGGGCTTCGGACAATGCCTGCCGGGTAACCTGATTAATCTTTTCGATATGTTTTCTGGAAGCAATTTCCGGAACCACACCACCGTATTCCGTATGCAGCTTAATCTGTGAATAAATTACATTGGACAAAACCTCTCTGCCATTTTTGACTACGGCTACAGCCGTTTCATCACAGGAGCTCTCAATAGCCAAAATCAATATATCACTCATGTATTTTCTCTCCACCAAACTTTGTATCTTTTGCCAGCATCCATCCATAGATCTTCCAATGTCCGCTGCTGTCTTTGCGCAGCAGGAAAATCTGGTCACTGGGGGGTGCCATCTGGGTCCCTGCACGAATCGAAAAAATGCAATGCAGTCTGGCCCATTCAAAACCGTCATCGGTAAAATAATCCACATCGGTACTGGCAGAAGTGGCATAGCTGGAAATTGTGTATGTTTTATCTTTCATTGACTGGATATCAAACTTTAAATCTTCAATATATTTATCCAACGGATTAATGGCCACCAGTTCTTCATCGTATAGTTTCAGCATTTGCCTGGCCATATCCGCAAGTTCTTCATCGGTATACGTTTCATTATGCAGACACTGGGAAATTTGCCCGTAAAATTTAACCACCTCTTTTGGCGTAGGGGGGTAATGGGTATCCAGATCTTTGAGGATCACCTCTTGAACCTTGGTAATCTTTTCATCGGTCTCAGAAGTGTTTTTTTCCCTGATGTTAGACAGATAATAGAAATATCCTAATACAAGCTCTACAATAAATATAATAACGCAATCCGTTTTAATATTCTTGTATTGCGTCATAGGCTTATC
>JAVBUF010000054.1:0-10054 GCA_031555615.1 Lachnospiraceae bacterium
AAGAGATGATTCGGGATATGATCAGAAAAAGTGATGGGCTTACTTACGATAAGGCTCGTTCTTTGAATCAGGAACTGACATTTGGGTATGCAGAGCAATACTTTGCAGGCCGCAATCTTTCATTTCAAGTGGAAAATAAACGGACATTGGGTTTGATTGATTCGGATGGCTATTACACTAATGCAGCCCTGCTGTTATCGGATCAATGCGAGCATAGTATCAAATGTGCTGTATTTGAAGGCACTGGTAAGACGTTGTTTAAAACCCGCAAGGAGTTTGAGGGATCAATATTAAAGCAACTGGAAGAATCGTATGAATACATTAGCCTGCTGAATTATGTTCATGCAGACTTTATAGGTTTGGAGCGAGTAGAGAACTTTGACTATCCGGAATATGCTTTACGCGAGGCATTATTGAATACGATGGTACACCGGGATTATAATTATTCCGGCAGTACGATTATTAATATATTTGATAATCGTGTGGAATTTGTGTCGATCGGCGGTTTGGCGAAAGGAATTACGTTGGGTGATATTATGAATGGCGTGTCTCAATCAAGAAATATGGTACTGGCTAATGTTTTTTACCGGTTGAAATTGATTGAAAGCTATGGGACAGGAATTCAAAGAATTTTGGAAAGCTATCGGGGAAAGGAGCAGCCACAGTTTTTGCCGGAGGCCTCTTCCTTCGTAGTAGTATTACCTAATACGCGATTTGTTCAGGAAACGACATCATCAACATTACAAAATTCTCCGGAAGATCAGGTTATGCGATTAATCAATAAGAAAAAGGAGATTACAAGAAAAGATGTGGAAGAACTATTAGGCTGCTCCGGATTTCCGGCCAGACAGATATTAAATGCTCTGTTGGCCAAGGATAAAATCAAGGTAACAGGCAATGCAAGGTCGACTAAATATTTGATAAAATAAAACAAGAGGATGAATTATGAAAAAGGAAGCAAAAGGTTTTCTGAACGAATTTAATAAGTTTATATTGCGGGGAAATGTTTTGGACATGGCGGTAGGTGTCATTATCGGCAGTGCCTTTACCAGTATCGTGACATCCTTGAATGAGGATTTACTGACGCCTCTGCTGGGAATCTTCGGCGGTGTAGATTTTTCCAATTTATATATTGTGCTGGGAACCGGCGAACAGGCCCCGGTTTTGCATTACGGTAACTTTATAACAGCGGTGATTAATTTTTTTATTGTTGCTTTGGTGGTTTTTTGCTTTATCCGTATTATTCATAAAGTATTGAATGGCAAGAAGAAAGAAGGGATAGGGGCAGCCCCCACCACTAAGGAATGCCAATATTGCAAAAGTGAAATTGCCATAGAAGCAACCAGATGTCCGCACTGTACATCTCAATTATAAAGTGATGAACTGGTTGAAAAGAAAGGAACCTGTCAGAGCTATTGCAGTCTCTGTCAGGTTCTATTTTTTGACTTGACAGAAGCCGTAAAAGATTGTATATTAAATAAAGATACTTTATAAAGATGTTTTATTAAGGAGAAAACATGCCAGCTGATAATCTATTTATGAAGGAAATAAATAAACATATTTTGCGAAAGCAGTTGCAGCGAACAAGAGCTGCCAGTAAGCCGGAGTTAGCCAAACTGACAGGGTTAAGTGTAGTGACGGTGAATTCGCTGATCAGCGAGATGATCAGAGAAAAAGAAGTCAGCGAGGGTGAGCTGCAGCCTTCAGGGGGTGGCCGCCCGTCGATGCAATACTGTTATAATCCCGATTTTTGTCATGCCGTGGTGGTTTATAGCGAAAGTAATACCGGCAATGTCCATATGAGGGTCATTAACCTGTTTGGTGAAATCGTGGAACAAAGGGAAGAACATCGGGACAGAGTCATGGTAGACAGCTTTGATAGCCTGCTGGATGAGGCTTTTGACAGCTATCCGGGTATTCGTCTGATTGCCTTCGGGCTTCCCGGTATGGAGGAAAACGGTGTCATTATCATAAACGATTATCCGGATATTATCGGAACAGAATTTATGAAGCATTATCAGGAGAGATACCAGATACCTGTTTACTTTGAAAACGATGTAAATGCGGCAGTCAGCGGATATTACCATTTTTTGCAGGAAGAAGGGATAAGGTGTACGGCCGGTATTTACTTTCCCAATACCTATGCGGTAGGAGCGGGGCTGATCATTGATGGGGAGGTACATAAGGGATTGCATCATTTTGCAGGTGAAATAAAGTATATTCCGCTTTTTGACAAATGGGAAGAGACGGGTTATCAGGATGAAGAAAAAGCAGTCCGGGTTATTGCTACTTTGGCCATTATCTATATTTGTACGGTGGCGCCGGATCGGCTGGTTCTATATGGTGATTTCTGGACAGAAAAACTAAAGGAAGCGATCGTGCAGTATGTCAGAAACAGATTAAATGCAGAATTTTCACTAACTATAACCTTTTCAGATAATATGTATGAAGATTATGAAAAAGGAATGATACGACTGGCAATGATGCAAATGGAAAAACAGCTTGCACCGGAAAGGGAAAATATATGATTACAATTTTACTTATTATTATTTACATGGCATTTATCAGCCTGGGATTGCCGGATGCGATTCTGGGATCGGCATGGCCGGTGATCTATCAGGAAATCGGTGTACCCGTATCCTACGCCGGCATTATCTTTATGATTATTTCCGGCGGTACGATTGTTTCCAGCTTTTTCAGTGAAAAAATAATCAACCGTCTGGGAACAGGTCTGGTGACTTTTATCAGCGTTTTGATGACGGCGGCTGCTTTGTTTGCCATTTCTTTTGGCAATCATTTTCTTTTTTTCAGTGCTATGGCAGTTCCCCTTGGATTGGGAGCAGGATCTGTGGATGCGGCTCTGAATAATTATGTTGCACTGCATTTTGCGGCTAAACATATGAGCTGGCTTCACTGCTTCTGGGGCGTGGGCGCCACTATGGGCCCCATGATCATGTCCCTTTTTCTGAATCCTGAAAAAGGCACGGGAAACTGGCAGATGGGCTATCGCATCATTGGATTTATCCAGATTGCATTGGTTATTGTTTTGCTCATCAGCTTGCCATTGTGGAAAAAGGTACAGAGCGGTTCCCAAGAAACCAAAGGGGAGAAATCCTCTATCAGAATGGGTGAGGTGCTAAGACTTCCCGGTGCAAAGACCATACTGGTTTCCTTTTTTTGTTACTGTGCGGTAGAAGCCACAGTGGGATTATGGGGCAGCAGCTATCTGGTTATATCGAAAGGAATCAATGCCGAAGTGGCAGCAAGATGGGTGGCAATTTATTATTTTGGGATTACCGCCGGCCGTTTTCTGTCAGGGTTTTTAACCATGAAGTTCAACAACCGGAATATGATTCGGTTAGGGCAGGCTCTTTTGGCAGCAGGAGTAATTTGTTTGTTTTTGCCCTTGGGAAACAATATTCTTCTGGCCGGTTTTCTGCTGATCGGATTAGGCTGTGCACCTATTTATCCCAGCTTATTGCATGAAACCCCGGTTAATTTCGGAAGTAGGTATTCTCAGGCTATTATGGGTATTCAGATGGCTTGTGCTTATGTGGGCAGTACTGTAATGCCGCCTCTGTTCGGTGTTCTGGCAGCCCATATCAGCCATAGTATATTGCCCATTTATTTACTGCTGCTGTTAATATTAATGGTGGTCATGGTGGAAGCCTCTGTTCGTAGAATTAAGAGAAGCCGATAAGGAAGGTCAAGTATTCTCGTCCCGGCGAATCTAACTATTAAAAATAAGTAATGATTGCACAAAGCATGATTACGAACGTAAATAAATCTGAGTATGTAATCATTGGCACCACTCCCTTCCTAAGACCGGAATGGATTAGTATGTTTTATTTTTCACATTGACAGTACACAAGGCGTAACTTATAATATACTTAACAAGACAGCCGATAGATAGATCACACCTATCCGTCCGGCGATTATAGTACTAAAAAATAGCCGTTATTCTCGCCAAAGAACAGGACGGCTATTTTTTATGCTTCAAAACCAAAGTAATGATCGCACAAAGCATGATTACAAATGTGAATAAATCCGAATATGTAATCATAAGCACCACCCCCTTTCCAAAACTGAAACGGATGGCATTACCGCCCTATCGGCTGCCCTGTTAAGTATATAATATATCAATTTATTACTGGAATTCCGAACAGAGAAAGTTCGTATTTGAGTGGCAAAAAGCCGGATGTACCGTTAAGATACCTCTGAAATTTTGATATATTTAGAATATATACCTTGCTGTTCCTAAATGTCAATAAAAATCTGCTGCTTACACAAACGAAATCGAAATTCAATATTAAAGTCAGGAACTGAATTTTGGCTCTGTTTTATTTCCTTATCTTTTATTAAGTGAAAAATAATAACTGTCACTAATCCAGCTCAATAACTGCGCATCAATTTCTTCTTCGTGCTGCACCAGCACATGATGTGTCCACCGATTGGGATAAGGCTGTACAGCTTCAATGATACGGGGATGTTCCAGCTTATGGCCCAGCCCAAAGGTAACCCCCATATATACTTCCGGCCAGCCTTTTACTTTGCGGTATGGCGGCCAGACCCAGGCAAATCCGTATTTATTATAAAAACTCACCTGTGTTTTGCCCACTTTAAAAGTTACATCTGCAAATGTATCAAGGATCTGTTTTTCCAGTTGCTCATAAAACGGCAGGGCATCCGGCATTTTGTCAAATAACGTAAGAATATCCTGATTCATCGGCGCTCCCTTCTTACCTGTCTGTTTGCTCAGTCATCAGCCCCCAGCGGATGCCAAACTTATCGATCAGGGAAACCATACAGGAGCTGTAGGTGGTACTGTGCATGGGAACTATAATTGTACTGCCTTCTTTCAGAACTTCGTAAGCGCCTTTTACCTCTTCGGCACAGTCAAAGGTTATGGTTAAGAACATCGAAGTATTTTTGTTTGGATCCGGTTCATGATTGTCAGCCATCATAATACGCTGCTCACCAATCAATATTTCCGAATGATAGACATAATTTTCCTGCTCCCCAGTCAAGGGAAGATCCCAGTCGGATTTATTCCGGTCGGAATAATGCAGCAGGCAGCCGATTTTAGCTTTAAATGCTTCCTGATATAAATGAATAGCCTCTTCGCACCGGCCATTAAAATGAATAGTAGGGGTACAAATAATCATGCCAATACTCCTTTGCTTTAATTAATTTTCTTTTTCCTCATCATAGTAAGCCTTGATCCGGATGGCCTGATTGTGGTCTCCGAATTCTTCCCCAAATAAAGTACAGCCGCCGCAGTTGGCGGTATCCCTGGGAACCTCGAAACGAAAAGTTATATAACTGGTATAATCAATGTGAAGGTCCTGGATAGTGGTGGCGGAAATCTTATGGTTACCATCCATAAAGCAGCCATCACCGTTAATGATCAGGGTCTTCAGCAGGCCATACTGGTTTAATAGCTCCGGCCACCAGGACGGAGATACATAACCCTTGCGGGCACCGTAATCACCGGGACTGATCCACATCCCCAGAGGGATGCCGTTAAGGGAAAAGTAAATATCCGAAGGGTAATCTTCGTTATATTCCGGACATTCGGAAGAAATCTCAAAAGAAATCTGCAGTTCTGTCAAAGTCTGTCCGGCCTGCAGGTGATTGGGCAGGTTGTATTCCACGTACCCGCTGGAAAACCACATAATACTAGCATTGAACCGTTCCGGATAAGAAAATACTCTGGTGTCATCAAAAGAGCCGATGATTTCACTGGCTGTGGAAAGACCGCAGGTAGGGGTTATATTACAGGCAGTGTAATAGCCGATGCGGATATCATCCACGTAACAGCGCTTATTTTCCTTGACCGGAGCCAGATCGATCATCAGACGATCATAGCGGGGGCGTACAATCTTCATGGTACCGCGCTTCCCGGAAGTAGTTTTGATCTTCACCAGACCGGCATCCTCCAGTTTGCTGACATGCATGGATATGGCGCCGTTAGTAAGTCCCAAAGCTTCGGCCAGGTCGTTCATGCTAAGCTGGTCATCTTTATAGATCATTTCCATAATTTTAAGTCTCATGGGAGTGCTTAAGGCTTTAAATACGTTTTCAGCATCACCGATGGATTGGAAATATAGCATATTCAATGTACCCCGCATTCTGATAGTTTCTTTATTCTTATTATAACAACTATCATATTAAAGTCAATAATATAGTAGTTAAGAAAAGAATAAACAATATTAAGTAAAAAAGCAAAAAAAAGAAATAAGAAAGCATATATTATCTTGACTTTTTGCCGGGTTAATTATAAACTGGAAATAGTTCAGATATAAGTTAAATAATTTAGTTATTAATAAAATAAATAATTAAAAGGAGAAGGAAAATGGCAAAATTATATGTGAATCCAAAGAACAAAAAGGGCCGGATCAGCAAAGAGATTCAGGGACATTTTTCAGAACATCTGGGGAGATGCATTTATGAAGGATTGTACGTAGGAGAGGATTCGGATATTCCCAATACCAACGGAATGCGCAACGATGTAGTTGCCGCATTAAAAGAGATGCAGATACCGGTTCTGCGCTGGCCCGGAGGCTGTTTTGCCGATGAGTATCACTGGAAGGATGGCATCGGTCCGAAAGAGAATCGTAAGAAGATGATCAATACCCACTGGGGCGGTGTAGTGGAAGATAACAGCTTCGGAACCCATGAATTTATGGAGCTTTGCCGGCAGTTAGGCTGTAAAACATATATTAACGGAAATGTGGGCAGCGGCACCGTTCAGGAGATGTCCGAGTGGATTGAGTATCTGACCTTTGAAGGCATCTCCCCCATGGCTGATCTGCGGGCCAAAAACGGTCACCCGGAACCCTGGAAGGTGGATTATTTTGGCGTGGGTAATGAAAACTGGGGCTGCGGCGGCAACATGACACCGGAGCATTACGGTAACCTGTACCGTAATTATCAGACCTATGTGAGAAATTATAACCAGGATAACCCGATTTATAAAATCTGTTGCGGTGCCAACGTAGACGATTATCATTGGACCAAGGGCGTACTGGAAACCACTTTCGATCATGCTCAACAGTTCCATGGCTTTATGGACGGCCTTTCCCTGCACTATTACACCCATCCGGAAGGCTGGGAAAATAAGGGAAGTGCTACCGAATTTGATGAAAAGACCTGGTACAAAACATTAAAGAAAACCTTTTATATGGAAACCCTGATTAATCGCCACGGTGCGATTATGGACGAATATGATCCCGATCAAAAGATAGGCATGATCGTGGATGAGTGGGGCACCTGGTTTACCTGTGAGCCCGGAACCAATCCCGGCTTCCTGTATCAGCAGAATACCATGCGGGACGCACTGGTAGCCGGCATTAATCTGAATATGTTCAATAAACATTGTGACCGGATCAAGATGGCCAATATTGCGCAGATGATCAATGTTTTGCAGGCAGTCATCCTCACCGAAGGACCGAAGATGATCCTGACACCCACCTATCATGTCTTCAATATGTATAAATACCATCAGGATGCAGAGCTGCTGGACAGCTATGTGGAAACTAAGGAAATCGGCCTGGAAGAAGAAAATATGGTACCCCATCTGTATGAATCGGTTTCTTTGGGAACTGACGGAAAAATCCATGTGACCTTAACCAACCTCAGTATCACAGAAGACGTGGAGATTGACGCGGAATTCACAGATACACCCGTTAAGCAGGTGGCCGGAACGATTTTAACAGGTAAAATGAATGCTTATAATACATTTGATGCACCGGAGACCGTAAAGCCGGCCGAATTTACCGGATGCACAGTAAAAGAAAACAAGGTTGCCTTTACCATTCCGGCATGCAGTGTACTGCACCTTGCGATTGAAATCTAGGAGAAATGAGTAACTATGGATACAATAATAAATGGAAAGATAACGGATTATAACGAACCGTTTATCGTACAGCGGGCTGACCCGTATGTTTACCGTCACATCAACGGTACTTACTATTTTACCGCATCGGTTCCGGCTTATGACAAAATCATCTTAAGAAGTGCCGGTACTTTGCAGGGATTAAAAGGTGCAGCAGAAAAGGTGGTTTGGCATAAGCACACCGAAGGTGCTATGAGTAAGCACATCTGGGCCCCGGAAATCCACTACATCGATGGAAAATGGTATATTTATTTTGCGGCGGGTGAAGCAGAGGATGTTTGGGAAATCCGCCCCTATGTCCTGGAATGTACCGGAGATGATCCCATGGCGGATGAATGGGTTGAATGCGGTATGATGCAGGCAGTACCGGGAGACACCACATCCTTTACCGGGTTTTCCCTGGATGCCACGATTTTTGAAAATAAAGGTATTCATTATCTGGTTTGGGCTGAAAAACCCCGGGAAGTAGAGCCGCCCATTTCCAATCTTTATATTGCCCCGCTGGAAAGTCCCACCAGACTGGCAACTGTACCCAAGCTGTTGACGACTCCGGAATATGATTGGGAAAAGATCGATTTTCTGGTCAATGAAGGTCCCTCGGTGATAAACATAGATGGAATGATCTATTTGACCTATTCCGCCAGCGGTACCGGCTCCTGCTACTGCATGGGATTACTGCGGATACCGGAAACGGCTGATATGATGGATATGACGGCCTGGCAGAAGATGGAGCAGCCGGTTTTTGCCACCGATGAGGAAAAAGGCATTTACGGCCCCGGACACAACAGCTTTACCCAGACCGCCGACGGCCGGGATATCTGTGTGTTCCACGCCAGAACCTATGAAAATGTGGAGGGGGATCCTCTGTATGATCCTAACCGCCATGCCATGCTGATGGAAGTTACATGGAATGAAAAAGGGATGCCGGTATTTCGGCCCAGTTCTAATCTGGATAAAAATAATTATTAAAATAACAAATAGCTCCGCCCCGGTTTAATTATAAGCCAGGGCGGAGTATATTTTTGGGGTAAATCAAAATAATAATAACAGCAGAGAGAGACGTACATTTGTAGTACTTTGAATGATATAATAAAAACCTCAATTACAAAGGAGGAAATGTATAATGAAAATAATAGCTGTCGATGATGAAGAACTTGTACTTAAGCTGCTTGTCACGGCTATCGGGGAAGCAGTTCCCGAGGCGGAAATCCTGGCCTTTGATGATGCTGCGGAATTGCTTGCATTTGCTAATGAAAATACCTTTGATATTGCTTTTTTGGATATCAATTTGAGGGGAAAAAGCGGCATCGATGTAGCCCGGGAGCTTAAACAGTATAATCCCAAGGTAAATCTTATTTTTGTAACGGGATACATGGACTATGCCAATGATGCTTTTTCCATATATGCCAGCGGTTATGTGATGAAACCGGTGACAAAGGAGAAAATTCTAAAAGAGATGCAAAATTTAAGATATCCATTGAACAAAAAAAAGACCAGCAGGGTGTTCGTGCAGTGCTTTGGTAACTTTGAGGTATTTGTGAATGGCATTCCCTTGACTTTTCACCGCTCTAAAGCCAAGGAACTATTTGCCTTTCTGGTGGATCGCAATGGGGGATCGGTCAGAACTTCCGAAATAGCGGCGGTGATTTGGGAAGAGAAAGAGTATGGACGATCTCTGCGGAATACGGTAACCAGCACGATTTCCTATATGATGCAGGATTTAAAAGCAGCAGGAATAGAGGATGTGATCATAAAAAACTGGAATAGTATTGCGATAAATACCGACTCTCTGGAATGTGATTATTACGATTTGCTGAAGGGAGAGCTGTGGGCGAGTCAGGCATTTCACGGGGAGTATCTGAAGAACTACAGTTGGGCGGAGGAGACCACCGGCTGGCTGGATGATAATAAAAATAATCGAAAAGGGAACATGCCGGTTTAGAAATATCTGGCATGTTCTTTTTACATATTTTATATCAATCGATGCGCGTACTTTCGTAGTACTCGGTATGCTACAATATCCAAGGAAAGTATCAGAATCAGAGCAGATAAAATGAGCAGTTCTAAATAAACCTGGAACTGCTCTGAATGTGATTCTTTCCTATTGTACCAATTCGCGAAAAAGTAGCCGAAGAACTACAGGAAACCACATGTCTA
>JAVBUF010000078.1:0-32706 GCA_031555615.1 Lachnospiraceae bacterium
AAATCTTCAATTAATATCTTTTCTGCTATCGGCTCTGTAATGGTTTTTCCGGCAAATACGTCTCCTCCGGTATGGCCGTATCCGATGGTCCAGACATTTGCAGAACAGAGATATGCTTGTAGTCTAAGGCCTTCTTTCTTCTTTATAAAATCTATTCCTTTTTGTGATGTATACATTCTAATCTCCTTCCATGTATTCTCCCGCTCGGCTCAGGGCTGTTAGTGCTAATAACACAATGCCAAGTATCAGCATCACTATTGTAAAAGCTACGATCAATAATTTCATTCTGCATCCCCTCCAGTATCAAACCCGATTGCATATGTATCTTCCTGAGTATCCTCCACACTCTTGCTATCTACCCAGCCTTCTGCCAGAATGTAGGCAATCAGGGACGCGCCGGACATAATGATAGCCGTCACCTGTTCTATGGTGCCGGAATCCACTTTAAAAGCGATGCATAACGCACTGATGAATCCGATCAACGCCACCCAAAACTTTCTGCTGCTTAATTTTCTCTTCCAATCAATCTTTTTCATAGTCTAAATCCTCCATTTCTTTTTCTTGGAGCCTGATCCGCTCCTGTTCCTTGGTTTCTAAAAATGATTTTGCAAAATAAACGGCCATGACACCGATTATTTCTGTCACTACGGTGATGGATAAGGTTTCTGCTATCTGGTCTTTTCCCATGAACGCCAGCACGTAAGATAACTGAATATCAATTACTGCTATGTACATCAACCGGCTTACCCATAGTTTTGAAAATGTCTTGAAATTGCTTCGTTTTGGCTTCAGCAATACATCACCGCCCTTTTTTAATGACAGAGCCGAAAAGATTTCTCTTATCGGCTCTTGCATCTACTTATACTTGATACATTCTACTGCATAATATCCTTTATGACCCTACCACTCCGCCACTAGGATTAACTATGAGACCGCCAAATGCATAATTATTTAAAATTGTTCCCGTAATGGTTCCTGCATTCTCTTTATGTATTGTCCCACTTTTAGCAGCACTGTATATTTCCCTGTTGTTTGTTCCGTGCAGATCTAAAACACTTACTTTTGCACCCCGGTATGCGCGTAAAGCAACATACTTATTACTAATTGTACATTCTTGAATATGAGCTGAACTGATGTCCGCTACGTTTATTCCGTACAATCCTACCGTGCTATTACTCCCCGCCGTCGAATTGCAATAAAATAAATATAATACGGTACCAGGGCAGCCCCACATATGAAAAGCATTGCCGGCTGTTGTGGTAAAATTAATTCCCTGTACTGTAATCTGAGGATTAGCACAATTCCTAATTGTCATACTTAAAATATTGTGGCTGGTCTGTCCTGCCGAATTTGCCCCATTAATTGTTAATATTCCTGATCCTATAAATCTTTCAATTATTATTTCATCGCTACACGAGCCCTGATTTACAATAAAGGTAACATCAGCCATAAGCAATTTAGGCAAAGCATCAAGTTCACTCTGCAAATCGGTGATTTCAATGGTTTTAGTAATGGATTCAGTTAATACAGGAATGTTAATTCCACCATTCCCTCCTTCCCCGTCAGCGCCGCATTTGCAGCAATTATAAAAATTATAGGTTGCTCCACAGCCCTTTTCATCTTTTACTTCTTCACAACAATTTTGATTTTCCATAACATTATCTCTCTTTCGTATTTTATTTTTAGTCCATACGTATGTTCTGAGATAATATTACTGGATTTCGTGCCTTACTGGTTACCCGCGGACCAGCCTACCCATCACATAAACTTGGCAACAATCACACCGAACACAGCGGCCACAATCAAAGAAATAAACTGTGTGATAAGGCTCTCCCACCGCTTTGCCGGTTTCTTCTCTAAGGCCCCTATACGTTCCCCTTGTGCTTTCAAACTTCCTTCCAATCTCGCCACATTATTTTCTAAACTTTCAGTGAGCATCTTCACTTGTAAGGCAAGGGCTTCTACATTGGAAGCAATCTTATAAATACCTTCTGTGATTCTGTCGTTTTCATCTATTCTTTTATGGGCTGATTTCACTCTTTCCTTAAGTGCTGCCACATCTTCGACTAATTCTTTGTTCAGGTCATCCATTCTTTCCCTCTTCCCATAGCAAAAGCCGACAAAGTTTATCTTCATCGGCTTTTACTCTGATTTTTATAAACAATACTGATAATTTAATTTAACCTCTTCTTCTGTCAGCGCTTTATTATATATCCTGAGTTGCTGCAGCTTCATTTTGGCAAAATCAGTTATATCATATGGAGCACCGACTAGCATTTGTGGTTCATAATCAATAACACTGACTGCACGTTCATGTGAAAAGAAGAGTTCGCCATCCACATACATTTTTGACGTTGCTATGGTCGTTCCACTATCTCGATTAAGCACAAACGTAAAGTGATGTACTTCATTTAACGAAAATAATATTTCCGGTGTCTGTACGGCACTACTTCTCACATAGCCAGCACTTTCAAAATAACCAGATTTTATCCTGTATATGTAGGCTCTACTTGTGCTTGTACTGCCAATACAGACTACTGCACCACCGCTTGACGAATTATCTATCGCTCCATAAAATTCGACCGTTAGCGGGTATTCATTGCTTGATATTGGTGTCTTGGGAATAGACATATAATTATTATAACTTCTATCAAATAGGATACCATCAGCGTGGCGGGAGGAAGCCGTAAAGTTCACCATACTCAAATGATTTTGATTTTCGGTTGAATCAAGCAATAACTGATTTGCATTATCTACGTATGTATGCCGGTACTCACCCCATAAACCTTCTGTAACATAATTGGGTTCGGTTTTGCTAAACTCAATTGTTTTATCATATTCCGGTAAAAGCTTATTTGCTTTGTTGTCGTAAGCTTTAAGAGCCACTTTGTCTTCATAGACTTCAACGATCCAGCACTGGCTGCCATCACCCTTGGAACTTACTGTACCAGTTTCAGGATTATATATTCTGGGAACAGCTAATGACGGAACATGTGCGTATGCCCCTGTCTCGTCTTTATACAAATTCACATCTTGGCGGTATTGTTCCGTCTCGAAGCCTAAGTGGCTATGGCCGCTAAACATAATCGTATTGGGGTAAGCCCGTATCAGATTGATGTATCTGTTGGATGTTCCTGAACCGGTTTTCAATGCGCTGTTATCCACATTTTCAACATCTCCGCAAGTGTTTGGCATATAAACATGTTCGAATATAAATATTTTATCCTTTTCCCTATGCTCCACCAACTTGGCTTCCAACCAGTCTAACGATTCTGCCGTAAAGCTGCTGCTCATGCTGGTAGATGTCAGGCCAATAAATAAAAATACATCGCCATTAATTATTTTTTCAAAATACAGTCCATTTGGTTCTACGTATTGTTTATATAACCCGATGTCCCCAGCTTCATTGATCGTGTCATGATTTCCCCTGGCAACAAACACGTTAATGCCTTGATGCGCTTCCTTTATTTCCTTATATTTTTGCAAATCTACAAGCCTTCCATCGAAAGTAGCGTCACCGGCGTGACAGATGAAATCAATACTATTATTTTCGCAATATGTAATTATTTTGTTAAAATCCTCAATCGATTCTGCCCAGTCACTTCCATCACCGTCAATGTGCGTGTCGGTCACTACACAGAATCGGTACAGCCATCCGGAAGGCTGAATATTCAATGTATCGCATATGTCATTAATCATGCGAAGCAATTGATTGTATTTCAGATCAGTGTACTCTTTAGCCTCTGGTACATCACCCGGGTCCCCTTTGGGACCCTTTATATTTCCAAGTAATAACTTTCCCATTTTTCTCGCTCCTTATAAATAATAGAATGCACCTGTCACAGTACCACCATAACTTGTGCCATAGCCTTCTGCGAAAATAGTTGCCGAAATGCTTTGAATAATACTTTGCTTGTTGTATAAAAGTACCGTTTCCGTTTCGGCACTGGCATAGGATCCCTTCTTCCACGCACTCTGGCTGCGTTCGATTGTAAGTGTTCCGTTTATGCTGATCGCGCCCCTGGAATATGCGAAATCCCCATCTGCATTTAGTGCATCTGAGGATTCGGTTTTCAAGTGATATGTGTAGAATATCAAGAACATATTGGCATCTTCAATTGAAAGCGTGCTCGTCTTACTGCCATTAGATCTCTCCGGGCAACCGTAGCCTCCAGTATTAACCGTAAGCGTTTTACTTTTCAGCTCATTTCGTATGCTATAGCATGCGGCACCCGCAACGGCATTATTAAGTAGTGCATTTCTCCAATAAGCGCTTTCTTTTAATTTCTGTACTGCATAAGGGCTCCTGAGCATATTTTTTACCGTATCCGCACTGTTCAAGACCGCACCTGATATCAATCCTCCTTCGCTGGCAAACATATAGTTGATTGCATTAACAGAAGACATCAAAGAAAGTCTTGCCAGATCGTCCCTGAGCATCTGTTCCGCACTTGGGAAGCGTTCTGTATTGATTCCTGCCAGATCTGCCCAGTATTCCCACAGATCATATCCCGGGAAATAATTAACCGTCGCTTCAACGTATCCATAATCCGAAATAACCACTTGCTCTACTGCTACTTGGGTTTCTGTGTGTTGATATTTAATTGAATAAGTTCCTAAGTTGGTAAGCTGAAATGTTAGTCTTAAATTAGCATCAAATATACCTGTAAATTTTTCATTACCATCAGTAACCTCTACGCTCGTGCCGATCAGCCCTGCCCCCACCCCTTTTATAGACAGGGTAATATTTGTCAATGCAATAATGACAGAGTTAATTTTGTTTTCCATATCGTCAAATCTCCTATCTAATTTTTTAGATAAGAAAAGTGTTTTGGCCCAGCCCTCTTTCATTCCTCTACCTCCTGAACTTCTGGTGATCCATCCTTGATGTTCAAGTCTTGCTTGACTTCATTAATCTCAGATCCTTTTATGGTTGTAATAATCTTTTCTATCAACATATCATTGCCGTCATAAACCGATTCCGTAATCTCTTCTCCGCTATCACTTATTTGAGTGATTCGGCTGCCGGATGCATAAGTTTCAATTATGGTATTTTCTGAAATAATACATCTACTATCCTCAAACTGCTCATGCGCCGCATCAAGTTTTTCAAAGTTTTCATTAAATTCATTAATATTGTAAAAATCTTCCTCTTCCGGAAGTATCAGACCTAATTTTTCACTATGTTTCATAGTTTCCTCCCACTTTTGATGTATCAAAATACAAGCACCCATTTTCAGGGTTATATTCAAACCCAGTACCTTTTCCGTCACGGTCATCAAAATATAAATCACCACTTTCATTATCCACTTCCAGTAATGATATTTGCGATACTAAAAAAGATATCCATTTCTCTATTTCTTCTTCCCGGCACCCCTTTTGGGAAAGAAGGCTCAGCTGTTCGTGCCTATATGCTGATAATACTTTGTGCGTGTTATACATCACAGAAACATCCAGAATGATATTTAGCGGCGTCACTCTTTCGCACAACTCCTTGGCATCCTTGATCAAGCCTTTTATTTCTAGTTTCAATCGGACTACAAGTGTATATTGAGAATTTTTCAGCACCATCGAAAACTTGTCTTCACCACACAAAGCAGTTAACATCCGGAACAATGTTTCCTCCGTATATGGCAAATCCTCCAGTAACTTGGCACGGATCCGCAAATTTCTGATTTCCAAAGAATCACTGCTTTTGGGCATCAGTTCAAGGATACCTTCCCACTTGGCTACTCCGTTAGCTGTAGCAGTATCTAAAAACTTCTCATTTAAAAGCTGTTCTATGGCATCCCACAAATCATCAACCTGGATTTGTTCTGCCCGTGCTATTTCTTTAAACTCTGCAAACACTGACATGATGTTTGGCAGATAATCTAACAGCTTCCGCTTCATCGGATCACCTCCAGCACTCCCAATATGGGTATGGCATCTTCCTGCAGTGTCATATTTGTGGCCACGCCGTTCAGTTTCGTATTACCGACATCAATCACCCCTGTCACACCTAAAACAGCATTTTCTATCGCGCTTATGCGCACTATCGTAAGCAGGCTATTTTCCCATTCCTTTGCCAGCATTTTAAAGTACGTTCTTATCGCTTGCACTATTTCATCCCTGCTGTCTTCATAATTATAGTTGTCTGCAAAGGTAATCTCGCTTTGAATGTCTATCTGCTCCGTTTCTATGGCGCAAACAGCCACATGATGCCCGATTGGTGCAAAGCCATCCCCGGAGCCCGTCTTGGTGGGGTCTATCATTTCCTGTATGGATGCAATCAGAATCGGTGATGGCACGGTATATTCTGAAGTTATGATCACACACTTCACATAACCGCCCAGCATTTTCCCATGCTCATCCGTGGACCGGTAACATTTTACGCCCCCAACACCATTAATTGCTTTGATCTTCTGCTTATAATCTGCCCGATTGCCGCCAAAAGCAGTGCTGTTAAAAGCCTTTCGCCACCTTTCGCGGAACTCGTCCGTTCCTTCCTCTTCCTCACCGGGAATCAAGATGTCAGTAAGTTTCGCATAAGAAAGTCCAGATATGAAGTCGATGGGAATCAGGTTCCCGGTGTAACGGTTCCCGATCTCCCCTTTAGTTTCACAGGTCAGCTGATAGGTATACCGGCCGGATTCCTCCGGTTCTCCCATCGGCAAGGTGACAGAAAAATTAACATCTTCAATGGAAAAGCGGGTGCCAATCGGTACTATGACATTAAATTCCCCTTTCCTGACTGCATAGGTGGAATCGAAAGGACCAAGACCCCTGGTGTCCTTGGCTATCTTGATTAAATTTTCCCTGGTTGCGGTATCACCAAACATCTGGTCAAACAGCCAGCTTAATGTAATATAAGCCTGGGCCATTTCCGCAGAGTTAGGGGCAAAAGCATCATAAATAACGCTTCCCTCCCGCTTGTCATATTCGCTGCTCACCTGATCCAGTTTTTCCTGAAGGAGGCTTTCATAAGTTTTATCATTGAACACTATATCGTTACCGTCCTTTCTGCTGTGACCGTCCCCTCGGTGGTGTCTACCTTAAAAGTCACAAAAATAACGCCCTTCTTAGGCGTTTCAAATACAAAATCATATACATCATTTACCCGGTCATCCTGTTTCAGAGCTTCCCTGATGCGGCGTTCAATCTCGCACATACAGTAATTCACTTCCATACCTATGAGGTCCTGAAGCTCTATCCCGTAATTCCAGGAGTAGATTGGATACTGGTATCGTTCGGTGTTGATCACTTTATATACGGCTTGCTGCATAGCTTCCAGGTTATCGCAATGACCTGAGACGATTTCTTTTTTTAGATCCATCCTGTAGGTATAGGAAGGCTGTTTCTGATATTCGGTATTGGGTAATGCAGTTGTCTGGGGTATCATCCCTCACCCTCCTTGATCCTGTCTACAATTAGATACTTTTGGCCTCCGGCCTGTTTGATCAGGATAACTCTTTCTCCATCCTTCAGACCGTTTTTTACTAAGAAGGTCTTTTCTCCGGTATATCCGTGAGTGTGTTTTTCTGCCGCTTCCGTTTCATGGTCCACTTCCATGATTACTTCATGGTCCTTTACATTACTGGTCAGGACAAAGAAAGCGGCTGGTAAGATTGTTTTCTGGTCAATCTGAATCTGCAACGGCTCTGCGCTGATTACTGTGCCGTATAGGAACGTACTGGGGTCTGATGCCGCCACTACCTCTGCCGAAGCCTGTTTGATTGTCTGTAGCAAATTAGCCAATAAACTCCCCTCCAATCAGTTTGAGTGTCATTGTATGCTCTTCATTCTTAAAGGTATGGGTAGCAGAATTGCATACCATGAAGTTATTTATAGTCATATCATCTAACTTCAGTTGGACGCATGGGGCGGTACCGGCTCTTACCCGGATATCTCCGAAAGCGTCCTTGATGGTCAGATTCCTCGTTTTCCGGTTGTAATAGTTTAAGAGGATGTTGGCCTTTTGAACTCCGTTTTCCCCTTCCTGTAGAGTGTCAAAATACTGCAGCACACCCCACTCATTAATATGGCTGGAATCCTTTACAATGTAGATATCCCTCATACCGGTTTCTTCATTGTCGAAGGTCAGCTTCACTTGATTGTAGGTCTGGGAATCAATGGAGGATTCATAATCAAAGTTCTGGCCGGTTTCCTCATCTATCAAAATGGGAACCGTCATAGATGCAATATTCCGTAGGGATATAGCCCCGAAATCATCATACAGACAGTAAAGGACCCCGGTATTCATCATGGTGATGTCCAAGGCCCCCTGGATGATATCAAATAGGGTTTTATTCTGTTCTACCCTTCTGGGAATGACATAACCGGTATTCTCAACGTTCCCGGCTCTTAAGTAGAAATCCTCACAGATCATCTGAAGCAACTGTCCGGCGGTTTTCCCTTCGTAGACATAGGTATCTTTATTCTTAAAATACCTTAGCTGGTCATACGCCGTTATTGTGATTATCCGTTCCCGATCCATCGACTTCTTGAAGATGTAGCCATAAAAAACGTTCTGACCGTCTACCAGGAATCGGACTGCGTTTCCTTCCTGGATGTTTATATCATCATAGACCATCTTAAAGGTCAGTTTGGATGGGCTGCCTTTACGCTCCGTACTCCAGCTGATGCCCTCTTCGACTACCGGTTCATATATCGTTCCACCGTTACATATCTGTACAACTGCTTTCATGGTTTACCTCGTTTATGGAATGGTGATGGTCTGGCCACTGGAAAGGTTTGGACTATCCAGTTTGTTGGCGGTCTGAATCTTTTCCGCAGCGGCTCCGTCACCATAGTGGGTCTTTGCAACGCTCCAAAGGGTATCATTTCCCTGGGTGGTGTAAGCTACGCCTGTTTGTGGGGCATTTACCGCTTCCCGCTGGGATGCATAACTGATGTAGCCATTGGAAATAGATGCCGCTTTCGTTCCGTATGGTTTGAATTCCTTTAGCTTGACGGATGCCACCTGGTCAAAGCCTTCGGCGGCCTGTTCGGCTACGTTATAGGCTTCCAGGGAACATTTGATATTGGTGGAGCCGATGTTTTTCTTATCCGGAAACTGCCGGACTAAAATATACTGAAAGGGCTGTTTGGAACTTAATAAACTCTGCAGCTTATCTATGTAGTAAGATGCCATCTTGAAACCATTCTGATATACCGCGAAAGGGTATTTCACGTTAGGAAGAAGAAGGTCAAATTCTATTTCTTTCAGTCCTTCGGATTTTAGGATGTTTATCTCACCATCATTGATCAGGTTCACGGTCCGGTTCTGCCCTTTTGCTTTTACCTGTATCTTGGAGGGTGTTATCGGAAATAACACCCCATCCAAATAGAGTTGATACATTACGTCCCCTCCATTCCGATATCTATCTGTTCTTGCAGGGTAGTTACAATATATTCCCCTACACTTTCCAGATCCATTTGGTTATTTACTACATTTTGTATACCGCCCAAGTCGATACTTACACCGGAAAATACTGTTCGGTCGATAATCTCGCGCTCTGCGATATCACGAAGATACGCTAAGTGTTCGTCTGTCACTTCCATAGAATCCGCTACCTTGCCGGTACTATCGGCGATACTGCCTACATCACCAGCCATTCCTGCGGCGTAATTAGATAGGTCAAAAGCCCCAAAAGCTGACAGTCCGTTGGTAAATACATCATCCATCTTTTGTCCAAAAGCATACCCGGCATCAAAAGAACCGGTTATCTCTCCGTATTCCATCTTGCCCATGACTTCCGTCCAATTTGCTTCTGACTTGGCTGTCTTGGCCGCTTGTTCTATCTGGTCTTGAAAACCCTTTAGGCTTGCAGTAATACCGATTTCTTTACCTGTTACATTGCTGATGACAGTTTCGATCGCTTCGGCCATTTTTATTACGTAACCAATGACTGTGTTACATAAATCCCAGAACAACACCTTCACCGCACCAATGGGGTCGTTCCAGACATTGGCAAAAAAATTCACAAAATCCGCTATGATATTCCACCAGTAGACTATGATATTCTGCAATACTGCCTTTAAAGTATTTAAAACACCGCAAATAACCCCCGTGGCACTGATGGTAGAACCAGTGACATGATTGATTAGTGTTATTAGCAAATATATAACCGCTACAATTGCTAAAACGATCCATACAGCAGGGTTCATGTGACATATAAGGTTAAATACTTTCGTAGCTGCACTGACGGCAAACAGTACGCCTAAGACAATCGTTAATGCTTGGGCTATCTGGGATATCCAAGACCAGTTATCAATGACATATTGCACCATTGTTGATAGCACATCTATGCCCATTTCTATTCCGGATACGATCCACCCCACCGCTATCACAAAGCCATTTAAAGCTGTTTGGATCAATGGCATATTGTCGTTTATTTTTTGGAACATGGATGTTACCGCAGGGTAAAGGTTCATACCGACTTCTTCCCGGATATCGCCCCATGCGTTTTTCATCTGGATTATCTGTCCCTGGGGTGTATTGGCCATCTGCTCAGCAAGACCAGCCCACGACTGACTGATAACATCATCAATCACAAGGGCTCTTTCCATATCGGTTCCGTTTTCAATAATCTTCTTTTGGGCATCCGATAAAGTAAAGCCTTTTTTGGAAAGCCCATCAAAGGTACCATCCAGCGCTTTTCCTAACTGGGTGGCATATTCTACCATCTGTTGCTGGCCAATCTCACCGCCGCCACTCATACCAGCTGCATAGTTTGCAAGTGTTCCCATCATGGATTCAATAGCTTTATCATCCGACATATATGTGGAAAGTTCCGCTGCGCCTCCTATCATGGCCTCATCACCATATAAAGAATAACCCTGTATGGAGGAAGCGGTTTCTTTCAGGGATTGAAATGCCCCTTCTGCGGCCCCTACATTAGCCAGTACATTTTTTAACTGCTGTTCGGCATTGATCTGTACGTCCGCGAAGTCAAGGCTCTCCTTAATCCATCCAATCGCGCTTTTTACTGCTGCAATACCTCCTATAGCGGCGGCTATGCCTCTAACAGAGCTTTCCAGGCTGTTAGCCTTATCTACACCGCCTTGTACTTTCCGGTTGAATCCTTCCTGCGCATTACCCGCCCGGGCGATCTCATCTGCCAATTGTACTGCTTCGTTATTCATTTCCCCCAGCGCCGAGCGGGCCGCCTGAATGGCTTGGGTATTTACTGCCTGTCCGGTGGCAGCTTGCATATTCTCAAAGCTACTAAGACAAATATTGATAGCATTGGTCATTGTCTGAAAAGGGGAGGTCATTCCATCTTTTACTTTTACACTTGTTGAAATTCCTGACAATTATTTCACCTTCCTGTCCTGCCTTATGGAAAAAAGGCAATAAAAATACCACGCCCTTCAGCATGGTTCAAAATAGTTGAAAACGATATTTAAATGTGATATAGTAAAGAAAAGGGAAACCCGAAGCGGTTAACCCTCAATAACCGTTACATTTTCATGCAACCGTCACATGGTCAGATGTGGCGGTTACTTTTTTCCCTTAAAGATTTGATAAGTCAAACCGATAAGAGTGACAACGAATATACAGAATTGGAATAAATCCGCATATGTAATCATTGGCAACCCTCCTTTCGGAAGGTAAAACTCCCTCTTTTGAAGAGAGTGAACCGCCTCGCTTGTGTTTCCCTACCATAATCATAGCACGGCAACATCCGACACACAATACTATTTTGAGCCCTGTAATTATTTTACCGGCCTTTCTTTTTCGCTTTTGCCTTGGCTTCTTTTTCGGCTTTTTCGTCCTGTTCCAATTTATGGTCAATACTGGCCATAATAAATGCCTTTTCTCTTCTTGACAGAGCCAGATATTCTTTCGGCCGCATATGGAACTTGTGGAGGCAATAGTAAGCATAGTTGCTTTCTCCATCACCTCCAGTTATTAGTTTTTTGCTTCTTCCACCAATTCTTCATCTGATTGGTCATACTTACTGACCTCCATAACTTTTTTTCCGTACGCCTGATATTCTCCGTCCACATCTAACAACTCCTGTAATAATGCTTCCGCCCCCATGACGCCATAAGAATCCTGTAAGTCTTTATCATCAAGATTTGGAAATACCGTAGCTTTAGCAGCCATCAGTAAGGTAAATTTTGCATGATCCACACTTACTGTTTTTCCCTTGCTAACATTTGTACAGATTGTACGAATTCGGTCCGCTTCTTTAGGTTTGACTGCTCTTATTTCCCATTCTACCGGCTTGCCTTTTTCGTCTACAAAAGATTCAGAAGCCGGGAACTTTACATTTGCTCTTTCTTTCTTATTTGTTTTTAAAAATACACTTAATCCACTCATAAATATCCTCCTATTCCATTCCTGCAAGCATCTTGAATTTTTCTGGGCTCTCAAAGTCCTCAAAGGTAAAGTCAACATCCTGTTCCAGCCAATCACCTTCATTGTCAAATGATTGTAAAACCGCACCATCAATACTACAGTCTTTATAAATTTTTGTATTTCGCCCAGCATCTGATGAGGGATCCTCATTGGTTACCTGAATATCAAAATAAATAAATCTTCCGGTTCTTTTATACTCTTCTATCATATCGTTGAAAATCTCCGTGTTATGGTAGATTGTCATTGATCCTGTACCAGAGCAAGAAATTACTTTGTGCCCTTTCATTGGCCTGCCTAGAATGGGCACATCTTTTTTTTCATATTCAACCTTCGCTTCAAAGTTTTTAGCCTGTAACATAAGATATCGGTTCCCCTCTATCGTTACGAAGCACTCGGCCAAATTAGAAGCTAATGCATCTGCTGAATTCATTGTTGCTATATTGTTCATATTCCTCCTCCTTAATGTACCATTACCGTCATATAAAGTTTTTCCATAGCAAATACCGGCTGAATGGCGTTAGTTACCACCACGGTCTTTTTATCATCACCAATGGATACCGTCACATCCTCAGAACTGAAATTCTCAATCGCTCCGATGGTCTGAAGCTGCTTATTGTAAGAAACAATATCCGACCACAACCCGATCCGACCGGCTTCATTGTTCTGCACTTTGCCAAGGTAAGTCCTATTAAACAGCACCGCAATGTCATTACCCACCTGATCCAGTACACGGATAACCTGGTTATACTGAAAATACTCATTCCGTTCTGTCGAAAATGTCGTGAGTGAATTGATATCCTCCAGCACATGAATTTCATTGCCTACTTTATGCAAAGTAAAGTAACCGTCCTTGATAGCTCTCTCCAACTGTAACTGCGTGAAAGCCGTATCAATGCTATATTCGCCATTGTAGTTTTTATTGGTGTTGGACTTATTAACTGCACACCCCGCACACGCACCGGATACCCAGTAGACCAGCTCACTCCCTGCCGCTCCGAGGTCTGTTACTGCGTTCTTAATATTGACAATGCCCTCGTAATCCGGTGATACCGCATTATAGAGCACAGTCTGTATCTTAACCCCCTGTTCATCCCTCATCCGCTTGGTAAAAGCCACCATCAGCGCCTGGATGGTCGGAGCAGTAGAAAGACACCCTAACACATGGAAGCTGTAGGATTCAATCTTGTCTAAGAAGTTCTGGTAATTTGCCCCTGTTACTTCCCCGGCAGTGCCACCGGTCAGATTATCAGGATTAGACGATACTGTTAACTGGACTGTTTTGTTGAAAACAATAAACTCATTATCCATTAAAGCCGCAGAAGAACCTACTGTCTGGGTTTCTATTTCCAGATTACCCAGGATAGTTGTTACATCAAATTTGGTACTGTCCTCTATGTTCGCACTGACAATTACCTTTAGATCATTGCCCCTGACACCACTGTACCGTGCCTCACCATATTTTCCGGTTGCTTTGGTACCGGAATTCAGCTTATACAGATAGGCTGTCCTGGTGTTCTTAAATAAGTCACGCAAGCCTTTCATTTCCTCGGAATCATAAGTATATCCCAGAGTATACAGGGCATCCTTTTCAAACTTTTCACTTTCCATCGTGATGATCTGCTCATCCGCACCCCACTTTAATTCCAGGGGCATGGCAACGATCCCTCTGTCGGATAAAACCGCAGAAGCGTTGAGTGCCGAAACAAAGTTAATATATGTTCCCGGAATGATCTTATTTTGCGTTGTAAATACGCCGCCTCCTAATGCCATTATTTCACCTTACCTTTCATAAATTTTTCTATTTCTCCATCCACTTCATCAAGGGTGTATTCTTTCTTTTCTGACAGAATCGCCTGAACTATGTCTTTCCTGTCCTGATACTTAGATGAAGTCAGTATTTTATCTTTGCTGAATTTCACGACCTCGGCCATTTCCTGTTTCTTTGTCAACTCATCCACCTTCCTTTTTATCAATATCAATAGCTATCGTTTCCATCGGGTCTACTTTGGCCGGCTGTTTCAGGAGGAAGAAATCAAAGTCAATAAAAAAATGAAGTACATCATTCTGCACCTCACCGCTCATTTCCTTAGCCCTGAAAAGTCCTGCTTCTGTCTGGACATATTCCAGTGTGTCGTATAGCCTTTGCTCAATTGCTGTGCATTCTTCTGTGATGTCATCCGTGGACGGAAAGTAATGCACATCGAATGATTTCAACTGCTCAAACCGGATACCCATTTTACGACTTTGGCTGCCGCGCATTCCTTTAATCAAAAAACACGGTTCTTCCAATCCCTGTTTGATTTTATTTACGTGTACTGGGTAACCAAATTTATCATCCAGTGCCTGGGCCATGCCCACTATAATCTGATCAATCATCCAAACACCTCACTTAACTTCTGTTCAAGCCGCTTCTGCAATAGTGCCGGGGCTATAGCACCCACCTCTTTTTCAGAAGTAGTCATCATAAGTTTACCCGGGACCCAACAGGATTTAAGCCGTTTACCAAGTGCTGGTACATAGCGACCAGGTGTCTGTATATGCCCATACTCTACGTAGCTCGCATATTCCACGGGGTTAGTAATTACAATGACATAGTTCGTTCCCTCTTTAGTAACCTGGATGTTTTCCACATACTTGTTAACGTCAACAGTGTCTTTCTTGCCCGCTTCTGCTTCTTCGTGGGTTTCTGCTGTCCACCCACGCCTTAATGTACCACCGCTGTACCCGCCCCAATATTTTTCGTGTCTGGCGGCTTCCGCAGTTAAAAAACTTTTCTTTTTGCCGTTTGTACCGATAACTACTTTTGTCTTTTCACTGGCCAGTTTAGGAGCTTTTCCGACCGGTGTCCGCTTAATTACCTTCGCCAGCAGTCTGGCCGCCAGCTCTTTGGCAACCGCTTCGCAAAATTCTCTGGACTGATCCGCTGAGAGTTTCTCCATCTTTTCTGCAAATTCCTTTAATTCGGAAAAATCACAATTGCCCCATTTCCCCATTAGGCATACCCTCCCCATTCATTCAATGAAACTTCCTGATGGGTGGCAAAATGTGCCGGTATACCGCTCTGGCCGTATGTGCCGGTGACACCATCCTGGGTAACCACGATCTTGGAACCTGGCTTTACCGTTAATTCCGGCGCAAGGAACAACTTGATCCCCTGCGCCTTTTTGAAAGCACCGCTATCTTCGGATACCGCCGATACGGATTCATGGGATAACTGGCAAGATACGTCCTTCTTTACCATGACCTCTGATGGCTTAGTAATCTTCGTTACCGGATCAATGACGTTTCTTTGCTCATATATCTGGCATTTACCGGTATAAGTACTCTCGATTGCTTTTCTATGCATAGCCTGTGCCTGCTTAATTGCTGCTGAAATCATCTTGGCAACCTCCTGTATCGGTTTAGCTGTGCTCGGTAATTCTTCAGGATACCGCCTTTTAGGGAATCTGAAGCAATTGCAAAACTTGTAGATGTATCTCCTGTTTTGACAGAAGTCACCTGAATTAGTGCAGATGCCTCCCCTAATCCCTCAGACCGGTATAAATCAACTGCCATCCGGTATGCCGTATTGGTAAGGCCGGATGGCAGTGTTTTTACATTACAGTAATTGCATATGGTTTCAGTAACATCATCAATAATGAATTGGATACGGGCATCTTGGCGCTTATCGCTGCACCGAAGGCCTAATAGAACTTTGAGTTTGCTTACTTCCATAGCTACCCTCCTGCATTAATTAATGGTTGCAGCGAATACCTGATCGGCATATGGGAAGGAAGGCAGTGCTGTTGCTACCGCTTTAATCCATTTTCCTACCGGATCTGTAGTGGCATACTGGCAAACAACAATATTGCCAATCTCATCCATGTCAACACTGGGATCTCTTCTTAATTCCAGTTCCTCTGCTGTTACACCATAGAAAGTATTTCCTAATGCCCAATCAGGCATCATAACAAAGCCGTTTTCCGAGAAAAATCTGGTAGGGACATATTGGCCTTTTGCATCCTGTAACCGGTACATTTCATCATAGGTTGCTATTACAGGCAACTTCTGTTCTTTCAAAAACTCATTAAGCATTGCTACTGTGAGCAATTTAGCGCTGTTAACGCCGTAAATAGCTTCTCTGATCTTGGTATCCATGAGGATTCTGCTAAGGATAGTATCCGAAGTAAGGGTTCTCGCCGGATCATAACCACTATCTTTTTTTACAATCTTTTTCATTTCTGTCATTCCACCCAGAATGTCTGCATTGGGATCACTCAGCCATGAAAATGCTTTCTTGTGGCTTGCTGGCATACCATAATCAATAGTGGCTCTTACACCATTTTCATTGACTACAATCTTTCCGGTTGTAATGGCTTCCATGCGCATACATTCTACGCGAGTACGTACAGCAGCAACCTGATTGTCTACATCATTGAAAATGTTCCTTACTTTCTCCGCTTCCTCCCTGCTGTTTCGAGGGCTTTCCAGTGCAATAATTTCTCTTTCTGAAATCTTAATCTTCCTCTTAATCAGAGCCAGATCCTGCATGGAACGTTCTACGCCATCGCGAGAACCAATCTCTGCCTCGGTATCGAAAGAGTGTACTTTAGCAGATACCGGCAGATTGTTTGCTCCTTTGATAATGTCAATTTCCAGCGCTTCCGTTTTCCTTTCAGGGAAAAAGACCTCTCCCATATGGGGCTTTGGTTGGCGCACCATAGTATAGTCAATCAATTCCCTCGGTGTTAATAAATCTTCAACTCTTGGCATAATTTAATCCTCCTTAATCTGTAACTGGCCATCTACAAAGAATTTGATAAACGGCATTTTTGTAATAAGTTCCTGAACTGCTTCAACCAGGTAATCCCCCTGCAGACGTTCTGTATTAACAGATCCATCAATCAGAAGCGCCCCCGGCTGCGGCCCATAGGTAACGTCAATAGTGGCAAACAGGATGCCCACCGGTATGGATGAGAAAGCATAGGTGTATGAACCTGAAGAACCACTGCGGGTTACCTTAACTTTCTTTCCATCTGCGTCCAGAAGCGTTCCCCCTAAGACATACTTTTTGCCGGTTTCGTCTGCTGCGATGCCCGTATCGTCTACAGTACAGGTAACGTTCTGATAATCGGCACTTTTCAAAAACTCCGGTGAGTTTTCAAAGGTTTTTTTTGCTAAATACATAATTTTTCCTCCTTATTTTTTAAGTTAACTCCATGCTTTTGCATAGGGATTATCTCCACCAGTTGCTGTCTTGTTTAATGCTTCGGCCATACTCTTGGCTACGCTTTCGGTATTGGTCTCTCCACCCTTGGGCGTATACCCAGAAGGCTTTTTACCGGAATCTTCTGGCTTGAATAGGAATGCCTTGGATTCCTTCAATGTTTTTACTTGCTCATCCAGTCCGGCCGTAATTTTTCCATCATCAGAAAAGACCACTTTCGACATATCGATAAAACCGGCAACGATATCTGCATCATGAGAATTGCCGGCAACAGCCAACTTAACCGCCGATGTTTGTCTTAATGTTTTCATTTCATCATCATGCTTTTTCTGGACGTTCTTGTTTTCTTCCTGCAACTCACCAATCTTCTTTTTCAGCTCTTCCGCATCCCCGCCACTTTCTTTCAGCTCTTTCAGCTGCTTATCACGGTCTTCGAGACTGGTCTTTAACTGCTTCCGTGCCTCAACCTCCGCGTCGTAATCCGTTTTAGTGACATAGCCTTCCAGTTCTTTCAAGGACACTGCTTCTGCCTTTGCGGCCAGTTCTTCACCGATTCCCAGTGCAATAAATTCTTCTTTCTTCATAACCTATCCTTTCTTTTTTGATTATAATTTGTTGCATATAAAAAGAACGCCCATTTCTAAGCGTTCTAATTATTTTTAATTAATTATTCCGGTTCATAGTACTCACATTCTGCACCTTCCCACAAAACATCGTTGGGCTTTCGCTCATCATCATCATAAATCTTACAAATCGCAAATGTGTGCCTTTCGACTATTTCATCACCTATTTTTACAGATGGCCTTTTGAATTTACAAGTTTTGCAATGGATATCATCTTTTGGGGTAATTGGTGCAAACATCTCTTCTTCCCACTTGGGCTTCTTATCCATAACTTTTCCTCTCTTTACTGTTCAACGACATCAATGTCAAAATAAATATTTCCGCCTGTTTTTTCTACCTTTGTGATTTCATAGCCAGTGCCTCTCTGTATGATGGTTTCAAACTCACTCCCATAACTCGATTGACCGGAAATTCCATCCCAGCTTAATTTATCTCCACTTCCAAAGCATGAAAATGGTTCGGAGTACAGCATTTTTGTACCTTTGGGACAGTATACATTAAAAATATAGCCACCAAAACCAGTACCCTTTGCACTTCCGCAGGAGAAAAATGCTTCTTCTTTTACTCTTTTACCAATAAGCCGTTCCTCTAATTCCTTCTGCGATGCACTATACAATATATCTTCAGGTATCCCTAAAAACGAAGCCGTACCGGATCCGTCCACCCCGCGCTGTAGCCAAATATCAAAATCATAACTTGATTTATCAATTATTTTAGTAAGCTCTTCAATGGCCTTGCCGCTGCCTTCGTAATCCAAATCCACATTGCCGACACCTTTAAAGTTATACCAGCTTCCTTCGTATCCTCGCAAAGGCCGGTTGAAACTACCAGAACCAGAAGTATATTTATATGCTGCTTTTCTTTGTTCCTGAGCAGCATCCTTCCAAACCTCAGCACACTTAGCACGAAGAACATCATCTGCAGCTTTCTTCGATTTGAACCAGTATGCCGCGTCCTTCCGCTCCTGCGTAAATGCCGTTAAATCCTCTGATTTTATATTACCACCGTTTTTAATAGCGGTCAAATCAGCCTGGACCTTTTTTAACTTAGATTGGACATCGAAATAATGCTTTCCTTCTTCATCGAACTTATTTAAGTCAGCAAGAAGCTTTTCAAACTTATCTTTCTCATCACCTGTGCAAATTAGAAGTTTATTCTCAAAGTATTCCTTTTTTGATTGTATGGAATGCTGTTTTATTTTCCAATCCGCGGTGGTAATATCGTCCTTCCAGATACCGGCATAATTATTTATTGGTAGTCCGTCAAATTCGTCCTGTAATAATAATTCTTGCTTTTTGAGGGATTTCTTTTGTTCGGCCAGAAGCTTTTTATCAAGCATTTCCTGAAAGTCTTGTTTTTTATCTTCCAGTTGCATCCAGGCCGCCTGTTCTGCTGGCGTTCCTTTAGATAATAGATCACCCGCGTACTTATCCTGCAATACTTTCTGCTGATTATCCAAGTCATCGATATTTTCTTGAAGCTTCTTCTTAGTCAGATATTCTTTCTTGGGCGGTTTTGGCTCTTCTTTCTTCTTAAAATACACCATGCCATCTTGGGTATATGCCTCGTACTTGTCCTTAGTAGTACCATCTACAAATGCTTCTTTCCACTCCGGGTACTTTATATCATCCGGGATATAGTAAGTTTTTCCATCTACTCCCCTGGCCGCCCTTACTCCACCCTTAGAAAATTCGTCGTTAAAATATGGACAGGTACAGGACCGACACCAGCAATGGAAAGGCGGGGCTGTCTCTCCGACTTTGTACTCACTCATCTTAAAATGTTTACCATCCATACCTTGACATATGTCCGATGTATGGGAATCCAATGTAGCCACTACTTCAAATTCTTCTACATCAAGGTCTTTAAAACAATCCCTGCGGCTTGCAGACTGTACAAAAGCACCCTCCGTCATAATAAGCCGACCGGCGTTCTTTTTAGAAACGCCCATTTTCTTGGCAAAATCCGAAATCAGTGCATTTGACGATTTTCCTTGAATAAGTGCCTGTGTTAGAGAATTATCAAGTTCATGGAATAGCTTATCCTTATTCTTCCATACTCTGTCAGAAAATGTATCGTTGTCATAAGTCCAGCTCCTCGTAATTGCTTTTTCCACCTGTGCAGAATTAAGAGCATTTACCTTCCAACCAACCTTTACACCCTTTTGTATCTCATAGGCCGAATGGTAATAATTATCCGTATAAATATTGGCCAGAGTAGATTTCAAACCGGTATCCAACTCGCCGTACAGGATTTCACATTCTGCCTTTAACTGAACCTTCATGGCTTCTAACCGGCTGATATGTACCTTGGCAGAAGCATTTTCCAGCTCCTTGACCATTTCACCGGCCTTGCCGTTCTTGATGTATTCTTCCAGGGTCCAGTGAAATTCTTCCAGTTCATCCTTGGTCAGCAGCTTCCGTGCTTCGGCAAGGGAAACATCGTTATTATCCGCAAGGCGTACATACCATGAGGTTATCTTGGATTCAATTTGCTTTTGGGCCTTCTTAAACTGCAAATCTGAATACTGCCGGAAGTTATCGGCTTTCTTGCTTTGCGCATCTTCTAATTTCTCAAATTGCTTTTTCCAGTAAGAAGAGTTTGACATTATCCATCATCCTCCCCTTTTATATCATCCTCATCAGCTTCTTTATTCGGTGTTTTATACGGATCAGCTTCTTGCTCTTCTCTTTCCTTCTTTATTTGGGCTTCCTCCGCTTCACAATTCTCCACAAAAGGATGGGCCTTTAAGATAGATTTATCTGATATGATACCCACACTCTTATTGCAGATCTCTGCAAGTTCCTGATCGTTTTGGATTGCTGTCCGGGTCCAAGTCTGTATAATCTGCTTGCACTCAACTCCAAGGTATTGGCAAATGGCTCTTATTAATTGCCCGAAACCGGCTTTGAATTCTGTTTCCATAAGACCGGCTTTTAACTCCAGCAAGGAGTAAAGGAATTTTAGTGCCTTACCGGATGAATCCCCAAATTTCTGTGGATCCGGATCCACGCCCTGGCCCTGTTCAAAAATAGCCTTCCTGGTTAGTTCAAGAAACTTTTCCCGGGCTTCTATGGGGATACTGATTGTAAGTGTCTCTATTCCGCCAGTACCTGCGTCACCCTCTCCATCCGTAACACTGTCAATCTGAATCATCTTGTATTCTTTTAAATCATTCAAAAATTCTTTTTTATCCTCGCCGCCATAATTGGTCAGGACAAAGATAACTTCCTGCACATCCTCTAAATCATTTAAAAAACCGCTGTAGACCTTGTCGTAAGCGTCTATAAGCGGTTTGATATTTTTCAGATCGTTGGTATTGATATTGTTGTTATAGAATGGAATAAAGGGCACCTGCCCCCATTCATGTGCAAATGTATTTCCGTTTTCTTCTCCCTCTGCATCTTCTATACTGAAGCAATTGTATGCCTCCAAGCCGGTATCGGATATTGTGTTTTTCTCCCTATAATAAGAGTAACAGTAATCCTTATCCCAGTATTCCCAGATTGTTATTTCTTTACCGGTGGCAAAATCAATATCCTTATAAGTCCGTAATGCCGCGATTAATTCTTTTTTTAGATTAGAAGAAAAGACCGGTAATATCTGTTCAGAATCCACTACGGCATAATTAAACCGGTTTTCATCATCACGCCAGTAATGCAACCATGCCACGCTGCTATTTGATGCATTAACACATAAATCTTTACAAACCTTAGCATATTCATCCCCGAGGATATCTGCAACCTGCGTGTTTATCGCTTTTTCACCAGTATCGAATAGTGGCGGCGCTGTGAACATATACGCGGTTTTCTGATTAACCAGTAAGCCGTGGAAGTTTCTGGGGATACGATTATCCGCATTGCGCAGTGGGTCGTTTTCCTGTTTTTGGACACCCTTCCACAGGATATCATTCTCATTCTTATAATAACGAGCCGCTTCCTGGCACTGCTTTATATGCCGCCTGTGCTTGCCAGCATGCTTTTTAATCAGGCTTTTTACAATTTCTATATTAGGTCGTTCATCATTCACACTTATCACCTCACTTAAATACGGTAACTCCCTTTTTCTTCTTACTGCAATTTTCAGCAACTCCGGTTGTTGCATCCTGGGCATCATCGTGTTTGTTCTTACCCTCTCGCTGATATTTCAGCATGGAATCATAATATTCCGGCCACCGGTTACGCCAATCTTCCGGAAAGTATATGTGCTGCATCACCCACGTTGAATTAGAATAAATCCTTGCCTGTTTATTCTTGGTTTGGGTAAACCAGGTTACAGTGGTATAATTGCTTCCCAAATCTTCTTCGAGAATGCGCCTTATGCTTCGCGCAAAGCCACGGCCACCGTTATTTGATTCAATCTTTGCGGTATTTACTTCACCTTCATACAACATCTTGGCAACTGCCGGTTCTGTTACTTCCATTGGGTCTTTTGTATAAAGAACATCAAGAAAATATGCTTCATTGGCAAATGTAACACCGTAATTAATACTGCATAGGTAATCTTCTCCGGTGTCTGCGGTATCTGTATAGTTGCGAATCTCTTTAAACTCTGGTAATTCTCCGCTATATGTTTTGAAGCTGGTATATAATCGGCCTTTGATATCAATAGGCTCCTGCTGATAATTTGCCGAAGCGATATCAGCCCCCATTGCTTTCACTTTGGCCTGATAGGATTTATATGATAGAACTTCCGGGCAAAGCATTTCATGGGTTTCAGGATTAAGCAGGGCTTTCATGCTCACGTGGCGGACTTTCGCGCCGGTTTCTTTATAATGCTCCAACGCACGGCCAGCCAAGTCGTCTGAAGCCCACCGGGTCATAATGATAATAATTTTCCCGCCTTCTTCCAAACGGGACAGCATCGTATTTACAAACCATTCCCAATGTTTTTGCTTCACGCTTTCATTAAAGGCTTCTTCGGCAAGTTTAATCAAGTCATCAATGATCAGCAGATCAGCACCGAAACCCGTTGACGTACCGGAAGGGGATGTTGCCAGGTAATTATTGTATCCACCTTCTAAACTCCAAAGGTTCATAGCCCCATCACCATGTTTAATCTTTACTCCGGGGAATACATCTGAATATACAACCTTGTCTTTATCCCCTTTTTCCTCCATGATGGTATTTCTGACATTTTTGGAAAAGGTTGTTGATAAAGTTTCATTATAGGACCCGGTCATGACCTTTTTAGTCTGATCTTTTCCTAATACCCATTCTACTAGGCAACCAACAGTTCGGCTCTTTCCGTGCCTGGGCGGTTCGTTTACTATCATTACCTCATCATCCGATTCAAGGAAGTCTTGGAACTCATTGCAGAGATCAACCAGATATATCCTGTCCTCTTTATAGAACTGAGGGGCTTTCAGATTACAATAAAAAAAGAACTCGCGCCTGGCAAGCTCTATCTTGGCATATTGTTTGAGTGTTTCTTTATCCATCATGGATCAGCTTCTTTAATTCTTCTGTAGTTAGTCCCTCGAATGGATTTTCATGCTTAATGCCGCCGGAAAGCTCCACATCCTGTTTGTCTCTCCACTTACTGGGACGGCGATTCTTAAGCCAGAATATTTGTGCAGTGGTGTCCGGGACTACTTCTTTAGTCTTACGTTCCACTAACACTTGTTTCTGTTTTGGGAATTCTATTTTTAGCCGGTTAAGTTCCTCGAATGATGCTTCCGGATGATTAAATTTATATTCGTTTATAAATGCTGCTCTCTTCTGCTCGTATTCTTCCTGATCCATATTAACCATAAGGTATTTATCTTCATTATAGGCGTATCCAAGCGCCCGTTTAAGAAGCGCGTTTTCCACCTGAACGTCAACAACTTCCTTGCCCCTTTTTAGGGCCTCCGAAATCTCCGAATACTTCTTTTTCCATTCATACAAGGTAGACGGCGTAATATTCATTTTTTCAGCCAATTGCTCATCTTTCAAACCATCTCGTGCCCAGGCTTCAAGTTTCAGTAAACCGTCAGGCGTAAGCCATTCTTCATATTTACCTTTTGCCATCTGGCTCACCATCCTTCCTATTTTGGGTAAAAGAAAAGAGCCACTATTGTGACTCTGATTTATGCTTCTCTTCTATTAGTTCTTGGATTACTATCAAATAGTCTTTATAGTAATTTATTTTTTCTTTCATCGCTTTTGAAAAAAATACTACAAAACCCAACATAAAAGAGCAAAGTCCGAGAAGTACAAGGAATGCAGTCATTACAATGTTAAAACTTTCCCTCAAATCATTTAATGAAGAATTGAAATTCTCCATTGTCATTTTATCTTTTTCAATATCGTCTATGTCTTTATTTCTTTCTATATCATAATTATGAAAGTCAAAAGACAGTTTATCAATATCTCTAAAAACAGTATAAGCATAAGGGCATACTGCTATTGCCAGAGCAATTACCGTAAGTAATATCGGCAAACTTAAACTTGTAAAATTATCTAACCTAATCTGTAATGCTCTCTTTTCTCTTCTTATGTATCCTGCCATGTTTTCTAATTGAATCAATGCTGATTTCCCATATTTTTTAATGACATGGTTTTTCCATTGAGAGTAACTACGAAAATCTTTATTCTTTCCTACATTATAGTATTTTGCTTTTTCTTCTTTTAATCCGTAATAATCTCTGTTTTTGCTCATATAAAATCCCCCGTATTTTTATTCCATTTTATAACATATTCTACCATTAATCAACAAAAAGACATCTATTTCTACAACAGATGTCTTTTCAGTATCAAAGATTAATGACAGTTATCAGGAAGCCCACTTATGATTGATACCATATTATCACATCAAAAACGGACAATGTGGACAAAACGGACAAACTTTATTTTTCTTTCAAATATCTCTCAAATTCCTTCCGAACACTATCAGCTGTACATTTTCTTCCCATTAAAATAGCCACTTCATCCCATGATTTTTCCTGGAACACTTTGAATCGTATAATTCTTTGCATCCGTACCGGTGCCCGGTTCATTATTTCTTCTGCCTTTATTTTAATTTGCCGTGCATTTTCCCTCCGCTGCTGTAGAAGTTCTTTTTCCTTTTTTAGTTCACTATCATCAAGACTGATTTCTGCAACCCCTGACAAGTTAAAACTCTGCGGCTGGTATGGGAATTCTGGATTACTACCACTTACCTTATCATGCACAATCTCGCGCTTACGTAATCTCCGAATATCCTCTTCCGTTTCTTTAATGAGTTCACGGGCATCTGTGTAGTCCGTTAATATACTTTTATCCATTAATTTCCTCCACCTTGTCGCATAATTCTTTAATCCATTCTCTTTTAGGTATCTGATTAATCCATTCTTGGGGAATACCGTCTATACCGTAATATATTCCCGCTAATCCCCCAACAACTGCCGCCGTGGTATCAGTGTCACTTCCAAGATTAACCGCTGCAAGAACACATTCTTTATATGAATCTGTGTTTAGCAAGCACCATAGGGCAGCTTCCAATGTATCAACCACATATCCCGTGCTTTTAATTTCAGCACGATTTTTCCCTTGAATTACTTGAAGTTCTTCATAATGAATCCATTCTTGATCAATATCAAATAATTCTTCAACCATTTTGATGCCTTTCCTGACAGCATCCTCTTTGCTCAACCCATCGATCAGTGATCTTGTAATTCCTGCATAGATATAGCAAGCAATGTAACTCCGTTGGTGTGCGTGTGTAAGCCCGGCTGTGTTCCTAACATCAACCAAAGCATCGGTAAAATCAGTAAAAGATACATCATACATTGCAACCGGTAGTATTCGCATTAACGCACCGTTTCCGTTGTCGCTTTCGTCTTTTCCACCACAATCCTCCATATTCCACCCCTTCAGGTATTTATTAATGGCTAATCGGGTTCCATTCCCTATATCAAAGACCTCATCGTATGGAGAAAACTCCGCATACTGGTACCACTTACTGAAATTTTCCATGATATCCAGAGGGCTAATGCTTTTTAATCTCCCTATACTTTCCAGTGTTGCCAGGGTCATAGAACTATCATCAGACCATGTACCAGGAGGCTGGTTGTATGTACCATACCCGATCATGTCTGTTACCGGATTCTTATCTAAATATTCTCTTGTTTTAAATTCCACCGGAACACCTAAAGCGTCCCCTACTACTAATCCCATAATTCCATCATATATTTTTCTCATAGTATTTTTCTCCTTTTCTCAATAAAAAACCAACTACCTGATATTGATAGCTGGTAAAATAATTTATTTTCTGTTTTCATTAGGGTTTGTTTCTTATTTTTTTCTTTACATCATCTTCGGTAAATCTGTCTGTATCATAAAATGCAAAATAGGGATTCTCGAATGTATACCATATGTCTAAGCCAGTTTCCCTTGAAAAGATTTCCGTCATGGCAATAGTCTTACTTTTACACGTATTACCATCCAGAACTAAAAAATCTCCCTCAAAAACAATTCCTTTATTTTGCAGTTCTGAACATATACAGGGTAAATCGTTTGATAAGTGCATTTCTAAAACAGTCATAGGTAAATTCCCCTTTCTTCTTTAGTTCCCCCCATTATATCCCATATTCTTCCAACTATCAATATTCAGTTATCAAGGTTCGTCGAAATTCGTTAAGATGTTACAATTCTTTTATTGCTCCTAACTTCCTCAGTACCCACACCGATAGCCTAACCGCCTGGTAATACCAGAAAAAGGCTCCGGTTATGATTAAGAAAGTTGTGGTTATATACTCTGCTTTACTCATCTACTCTACCACCTTTACAAACTTATACCCCGGTACCCTTATTGCCCTGGGAAATCCCAAACCAGCGTCACTCTCTATCATCCCATCGGTAAACATGCGTGTCAGGTGCGATTGAACACTTGATGTACTCTTAAGTCCAACCATATCGCCTATTTCCCGGACTGATGGTGAATATCCGTGTTGGTCGATATATCTAATGATTGCTTGGAGTATCTCTTCTCGAACAAACTCACCGTGTTCTATTGTTGTTATACCTGCCATATCACACCTCCAATAATTCCGGGCTATCAAAGATATTACCGATAATTTTTACTTCGCCCCAGAATCCATCATAATCCTGATATCCATCGTCTACATCGTCAATCATCCATTTTATATTTACCCATATTACCTTACCAGTCATAAATATATTACTATTACTGACGATATCGTTTTCCCAGATCAACCGCCCATTCTTATCTTTTAATCCGGTACATTGGCAGATGGTGAAATTGTATACTTGGTGCTCAAATGGTTCTCTTTGCATACCTTCTGGACTACTATAATACTCCCATCCATTTATGTATGCTGTGTCTAGATCAGGATCAATGCGAAGACTTCCTTCTACCCATTCCCCTGTATCAATACGCTTTGCTTTAAATAAATGTCTATCGTTCATCACTTTTCCTCACTTTCTCTAAAAATTGCTCTTACCGCTGCCCTTGCCACATCACACCGAAACTCATATTCCCGCCGGTCACTACACTTTTTACAAGGCTTAGAACAGTAATTCTTTCTACGGCATATATGGCATTTACCATATGAAAGCCATTGGTCGGATTCATTTGTCATGTTTCCTCACTTTCTACCGGTATGTACGGTTCTGGCACTATTCTCGGCCTCCATGCTATGACAATATTGCTGAAATAATCACGGCTAAGTATATTACAAAAACGGCCACTCTGATAAATTGCTGTTTTTGTCTCTGTTCTCCCCGTACTGTATTTTACAGTTGTCCATACTGTTTCCTCTTCTTCCGGCAATCTCTCGCTTACCGGTATCCAGCCGTTGTTGTATTCAGCAGAAATATTTTTAATTATCTTCTTAATTCTTTCAGTCTGCCTAACTGCCGAACCATCCATTAATATTTCTTCTATAAATGCCTCGTCAGGTGTTTCGGCTTTTATTTTTGCAATATCTTCATCCAATGCTTTTATAATCTTCTCTATCATTCCATATCCTCCCAGCATGCATCAATATGTTCCCATATAAATTCTTTCAGAAATTCTTCGATTTCCTCATCTGTTACATCATCTTCAAATTCTTCTGTTGTTCGATGCTCTGCACCCACAAAACCTATCCCGAACTGGAATTTAATTTTTCTCATATACTCTTATCCTCCGGCTTCTCACATCTTTCAAACTCTATTACCCATACCCACGGGTTGGCGTTCCAGCCGGAATGAACTATTGCACTTTTTCCAATAGTTGAACCCCACAGGATTGAATACTTAAAAATCGGGACATTCGGACAACTGCCAAACTCTTCATCTTCTATATCTTCCGGAAGTATTACGATTCCCTCTCTTAAGCACTGTTCTTCGCTGATATCCTGTAACCGCTCCACTCGTACATCAGTAACCTTTAACCAGATACGTGCGGCGGGCTTAGGCATATGTATAGATGGTTTCCACTTTCCTTCATACCATTCAGAAGGTCTTCCTTCTTTGTATTTATCTTCATCCGCTTTGTATGCGAGGAATTTCCCAATATGAAAACCCTCACCCTTTCCTACGGCTTTTTCATAATACTTCCATGTTTCCCTGACATAAAGGATATCGCCCGGCTGGTATGATGGTTTTATCTCCAAATCCGACAATAATACGTCACATGCACGCATCGGAGTATTTCTATCTCCTTTTATTCCGCAGTCAAACCAGTCAGGTTGTAGCTTAACTAACCGCCGAGTAACCGTCTTTCTCCCGTCCAGTATCGCCCGGACCATATCTGTATTAAATAATATTGGTAATATTCTACTCATTCTTTCTCTCCCTCCGCATCCTGCACAAACGGCTCCGCTTCAAAGTGACTTTCACAACCGTTAATTGCACCTTCGCAGTCCTCACAGCACTCTGATTTATAAATACATGTCTGGCATACGCAGTTATCACAGTCTTTCACTACCGACTCAGCTTTTGCCCAATCCAGTGCCTGTCCGCATTTACCGCAATACTTACTATTCCACAAACTGCTTTCATATTCTTTACAAACTGGGCAACATCCGAATAGCGCATTTTCTCCGTATTTTTTTATATCTTCTTCGCAATCAGGTTTTTCAGTTTCCGGCACCGGTTTAGGAATCTGTTTTTCCCTCGCCTCCAACACACTGGCAAGGGTAAATCCCTGTGATATCATTTCGTCCTCAAAGATTTTATAGTTTTTTATTACCTCCGTGGTAAAACCGGATTGGCCTAGGAGGTTTACTAATTCAAGGGCTGGTATTGCCATGTCCTTGGCGTTCTTCCGGTCGCACTCCTTGCAATTCCCTTGAGTACAGGAACCGCATAGGGTAAGACCTTTCATTGTCTCTATTGCTCTTTCTATATCATTCATACAACTTTCCTCCGTTCATCGTTTCTATGTATTTCCTTATGGCAGCCATCACAAACCGTTGTCAGATTGTCCGGGCAATCCGTCCCTCCATCAACGACACGTATCTTATGATGAATATGCAGATGTCCGTCCGTGGTCGGCAGCGGAATGCCATTTTCATTGATTTCTGCATGAAACTCACCACATTCCTGACAGGTGTAGTTATCTCTCCGCATGATATGGTTCCTATATCCACCGGCACTACCTTGATTGGCATAAAATATTGGGCTTGTGGATATGTTGAATTTCTGCGTACATTCCTCACAGCAACACGATTTTCTGCGCTTATTTGTTATGGGACTGCCGCACCATTCGCAGGAACCTTCTGGGACGTACCGGGGACGGATGAATGTAGTTTTTTCAACTCCGTACAGCTGTTGTGCCGTACTAAGCGGTATTAATGGTTTTCTATCCACTTCTTATCCTCCAAACAAACTTATTTGCCCATCACACTGCGTTTTCTTCGGCTCCCTCGGCGTATACTCATGGTCACCGCCAAATGCATCTATGGGGTTAAATGCGAAGCTGTGGCACCGGTTTGGGGACTTGGCGGTTGCTTCGCTCATGGTTTCGTTCCGCTCTGTACAATATTGATGGTCCCCGACTACCATGTGACAGCAATATCTACAATACTGGGTCATATTTACTCCTTTAAACTTTGGTTTAGTTAACTTACACAAAAATTTTCAATCTCCGCTATGGCCTGAAATATTGGATAAAATTGAGGTGGTGCTACAGCGTTTCCGAGGGCCTTATCTCTGTCCAGTGAAGCGGAAAACCCATCATCCCTTCGAGTAATAAGGGGTTTAATATATTTTTTGTCCCCTCCGTGAAATGTGGCATAAAAGTCGGTTCCCAATTGAGTGATGAGCCAATTTGTGCGCCGCTCTTTCTGCTCTTTATCCCGTTCATTATCCGTGTTGCCGTCTGTGGACTGTACCCCTTGTCCAAATTTGCTGTTGGGGTCGGCAGTAATTTTATGACATCCGATAGCCCCATACTGTGCTTTGTTCCATTCTGTTGAGTGCTTTTTAAATTCCCACTCCAACATTCGCTCGCTACGGGCGTGGGCAATAATTCCAATCCGTTCTCTGGGATGAATCGCTCCGACATCGGCAGCCCTGTAACAACACCATCCAACATCATACCCCAGGTCGGCAAAGTCTCTGAGTATTCCTCGAAAGAACCGTCCATCTTCACTTGATAAGAGTCCCCGTACATTCTCAGCCACAACCCATCTGGGCCTAAACTCATCAATGACCCGCCGGTACTCCGGCCACAGATCACGTTCGTCACCAGACGCTTTACGCTTTCCTGCAACGCTATGCGGCTGGCATGGGAAGCCCCCTGAAATGACGGTAATGCCCCCGATTCCGGTTTGTCTATAAAACTCATCTGCTCGTAAATCATGTATATCTTTGCACCTCCATACGTCTGGCCAGTGGTTTTCCAACACCTTCATTGGATAATCCGCAAACTCACACTGCCCGACTGTTTTAAATCCCGCCCATTCAGCAGCAAGGTCAAGTCCTCCTATACCGGTGAATAGGGATAAATGTGTTAAGTCTTTCATTCTTCCAAGGAAACCGCACGTGCATCACTATGGCCATAGTTTCGGCTCCTTTCTTGAATTTTGCTTAATAATAATGTATAATATATATGTAGTTTGTTTAGGTACGCCCTCGGTCGTTGGTTCAAGTCCGGCCTCTGCAAAATAATCGTAGGAATTTCAATTTTAACAATTATATACTGTGTATATTTGCATTTAAGCAGTAAGGGTGGTGTCGTTTTTATGATAATTAGTTCATTTTTATATATTATGACTTGTCTCGGCGCTAGCAGAGTAGCTCAGTCGGTAGAGCGAGGGTATTCCTAAGCAAATTACAACTTTCCTTTACTTTCATGCAACCCTCATCATTTATAATAAAAAACTACCAACTAATTATTGATAGTTGGTAGTTTTTTGAATCATATTCTTTACTTCTTCAATCGTATATGTTTTATACCTTGTATGATGGATTATTCGATGGCAATTAGCACATACGGGCACTAAATCTGTTTGTGGATTAACAATAATCTCTTCTTTTTTATCATGCAGTGGAACTATATGGTGAACCTCTACAAGTCCATTTCCAATTTCACCATATACCTCTCCAAAATCAAAACCACACACCTTACACTTAGTCCCATGAATCTCAATAGCTTTTCTTCTGTTGACAGGGTTTCTTTCATACCTGGTAACATAATAGACTTTCTGTTTTCCTTCTTTTCCACTACTTACATCATCATAGCTTTCATAGTTTTCTTCGTCTACATCAGTGATTTCCATCGAAAACTCAATTTCATACTCGTCTGGGTTAATCTTGGTAAATTTAAATAGCGGATAATTTTCTTTGGTAAATTCTTTATGATTGGGAAAGCTAGATAAAATTATCTTATGTAAATCCGTTCGCCAGAATATACGTGTCTGCCCTGATGCTAATCGAATATATGCACGATAATCCTTATTTTGATAAAAAATCTTGATATTCTGTTTCTCCCCCTTCGTTAATCCTTGTACACCCCAAAAGTCTCTTGTATCTTTTGGTATTCCTGAACCTTTATGTGCAAAGAAAGAAAGATCGCTTTTCTTTATTGCAACAAAATCATTCATTATTTCCCATGAATTATATATCATTCCTTCACCTTTTCTTTTGTTTGATAATTCGATTATAAACAAAAGAATACCGACTATCAATATTTAGTTTTCAAGGTACAATATTAATTAAAAAGATAAATCTGTCATCAACAAGGACCACCCTCAGCTCCATGAAATGCACCTGCCGGATACATCCATTCACCGGTTACATATATATCATCTACGGAAAACTCTCCTGTAATCAAACTATGAATCGCTTCTGCATCACCATGATATACGCAAGATTCAGTATCGCCGATAAACGTTTCAAGGTCACATTTATTATCAAGAGTAAAGCCTAAATTCTGCTCATCCTGCATAAGTAACTCAAATTCTTCCGGATATAACTCCCGGTATCCAGCAAACAACTTTGGCGTTGAAAAGATACATGCTGCACAGCTGCACCGATTCCAACCAGCCCGGTAGCAGGGGTGAGGATTTACCCGGCGCCGTTTTACTACTTCCCATGCATCTTTTTCAGAATAGTCTA
>JAVBUF010000088.1:0-30614 GCA_031555615.1 Lachnospiraceae bacterium
CGTGAAGCCCCCCTCAAGATGAGATATCCCATTCTATGAAGTAAGATCCCTTGAAGAGTACAAGGTAGATAGGCTTGAGGTGTAAGCACAGCAATGTGTTCAGCTGACAAGTACTAATCGATCGAGGGCTTATCCAAAAAATGGAAGTCATTATAAATGACTTACGCACAAAGCAAAGGAAATGTCTTAGAAGATAATTGATTTTCGTGTTCGGTTTTGAAGGTATGAATCTTCAGAGAATAGCATAAAATATTAGAAATAAGGTTTTTATGCTTTTTTCGGTTTTACCTTCATGATCAAACTTGCCAAGCAAGTTATTCCTCGATAGCTCAATGGTAGAGCAAACGGCTGTTAACCGTGGGGTTGTAGGTTCGAGCCCTACTCGGGGAGTTTGTATTTTTAATAAGGCGCCATAGCCAAGTGGTAAGGCAAAGGTCTGCAACACCTCTATCACCAGTTCAAATCTGGTTGGCGCCTCTCTAAAAAGTAGAGAAAATGTTATTTAAAGCATTTTCTCTATTTTAATTTCTAAATAAATATATGTAATAGTAAAAAGGAGATAGTGGAAAATGAATTTAGAAGAACATCAAAAAGGATTCACACCCGTTGGTATAAGGTCAGATGTAAAAGAAACCGGATTACTCTATCACGGTACAAAAGCAAATCTGAAAGTGGGTGATTTGCTGGAAGCAGGGTACGCTTCCAATTATGGCCAACGGGAAAAGGCTAATTTTGTATATCTTTCCGCAACTATGGATGCTGCAATGTGGGGAGCAGAACTGGCAATTGGCGAGGGAAAAGGAAGAATCTACATTGTGGAGCCAACAGGTCCTGTTGATGATGACCCCAACCTGACGGACATGAGATTCCCGGGTAACCCCACAAGATCATACCGCACAAAATCACCATTGCGCATAGTAGGTGAAGTTTCAGACTGGGAAGGTCATGCCCCAGAAGTGATTCAGAGTATGCGCGACAGTATTGAAGAGCTGAGACAGCAAGGTCATGAGGCGATTAACTAAAGAGGCTAAGCAATGCACCTTAACAAAAAACCAGTCATCACAAGTAAAGTGACAACTGGTTTTTTTACGTTACTCAATAATATATGCTTTTACAATTTCCCCGTAGTAAGCAATGTGGAAATCTTTGTTGCCACCGCAGGCGCTGCTATCGACATCTTGGGGATAGAAAATATTCTTCTTATCTTCGGGAATGGCATTCCGGTCCTGCATTTGCTGATAAACAATTTTGCATTCCAAGGTCAGCGGAAGCTCTTTAATTGCCGGAACAGAGACGATATCAGGTTCTATAAGCGTAAGACCAAGTTCTTTGATTTTATCCATATCGCGGCCGGAATTTGCGCCGCAGACTCCGAGTATCTTTTTATCAAAATCTCCATAGGGTACATTAATAGTAAATTCAGGATTTTTATCCAATTGATTTCTGGTAAATCGGCCTTCACGGACATACACCGTAAAAATGGGAACAGACCATTCAATCCCAAGGGTTCCCCAGGATATTGTCATCGAGTTTACTTTATTGTCTGCCTTTGTCGTCAGCAGTACGCCTTTGCAAAGCGCCTGCATTATTTCCTTTGTGTAGTCAAAAACTTGTATTTCTTTTTTCATGTACTGCCCTCCTGACTTTTCATAACTGTATTTTACAATTATTCTATTCAAATTACAAGAACACATACTAGTGAATAACCTTGTTTTATATATTTTAAAAAGGTTACATAAAAATATTTTATTTAATGTTTTTTGTTGGACAAGCGTTGGACATGCTGTGATAAACTATAAAAACAAATAAATACGGAAATTTGGAGGTATATGTAAACGATGAAAGTAACATTTAAGACGAAGCGTATATTCAGTATGTTATTAACGGTGGCCTTGATGCTCTCGCTGCTGCCGGGGACGACGGTATCGGCAGCACCCGCGGGGCGTACCAAGGCACTGGATTTGGCAGCGACCGAGGTCGAGAAAGAGGAAGATGGAACAAAATACCAGACTAGTGGAGATATTGATGCGCTGGCCGCTGAGGGCTGGGCATGGTATCCAAACGGCACAACGGTTAATGGTAATACCTATCCCGGTAAGGTGCTGGTGCTGGACGGCATTAATCTTGTTACCACCGCCCCTACTGCACTCACGGTACCGGACGGCACGACGATTGATTTTAGTGGGACCAACATCATCAAGGGCGGCGACAATTCTGCCGGAAAAGCTTACGGTATATTATGTGGCGTGCTATATGGCAGCCAAACGCTCACCATCAATGGCACCGGAACATTAAATGTCACAAGCGGCGAAACAAGCGGCGTTGGCACTGCAAATGATAGTTACGGGATATGGGTAGCGAGAAGTCTTACCTTTAACGGCGGAACGGTGAACGCTGTCGCCGGTAACAGTGAAGACGGCAGCTATGGAGTCTTTAGTAACAATATTACTATCATTGGCGGCAAAATAAATGCTACGGGCAGTAATGTAAACCGCCCTACTAACGGCTCTGTCGAATGTGCCGGTGCGGCTGCTGGTACATCATTCACCCTTACCGGCGGGACTTTAACTGCCAGGAGCGGTGGGGTAGAAACTGGCGGAATATCAAAGCCCGATATGAGCTATGCACTATGTTACGTGGAAATTGCAGATGCAACCGATGTGATTGTTAAAGGCGGGGAAACGGTAGGTGCAACTGATACACTTGAGTATGTTGGCAATTTAGCCTATGGTATAAAAGATGGAAACGGCAATCCCATTTACTATGCCAAGTACGCGGTGGTAACATCAAAAAGCAATCCTGATGGAGATGAATCGGTTGGTGCCAAATCAGCATCAGCATCCGGCTGTACACATACAAGCGAATGGAGGGAAGTGATCAAAGCTACCGAAACAGAAGACGGTACGATGGCCTATACTTGTACCAAGTGTGGAGATATTTTGGAGTATATGAGGGGTGGGACAGCCAGCACTTCTGCCTATGCGGTTTTCAACCAGAATGTAATTGATAAGGTTAACAAAGCACAAGCAAATGAAACAGTAATAGTCAATACCCGCTTATGGACCAGCTTCCCCCAGAAGGTCATGGAAGCTATTGCGGCTCGTCGCGATATCAACATCGAACTGACATACCGGCTGTCCGGGAAAACGTATCAAATCGTTATTCCGGCCGGTGCAGCGGTTCCGGCGGATGTCGATTGGGCCGGCTTTGATGGTTACCTGGCCGGTTTATTTGGAAAAACTGAATTGAAAAAATAAAAATAGCCTGATTATAACATTACCTTTGCTATAATCAGGCCATTTTTTTATTATAGCTCTTCTATAGACAGGAGCAGGATATCAAAAATTTAATACTCTACCGGCCAAACCATGTCATAATATGTAAGAAACCAGCTGTACGGATGATGGCAGGCAGGACATATTTCAGGTGCGGCACTTGACGTTATATGCAGTCCGCAGTTCTGGCATACCCAGGCAGTAGGTTCCGGCAGATCATACAACTGCCCCTGTGACATTCGGTCAGCAAGCCGTCGGTATCGTAAATCATGCCACTTTTCCACGGAAGCAATTTGGTAAAATGACTCGGCGATTATTCTAAAACCTTCTTCTTCAGCCGTTTTACCAAAAGAAGGATACAGATTGGTCCATTCATTCCGTTCACCGTCGGCGGCAGCGATTAAATTATTAAATGTGTTTCCCATGGAAAATGGGTATGCTGCATCAACAGTCAGTTCTTTTTTTAATCCATTTTCAGTCAGATATGTGAAAAACATTTCAGCGTGTCCCCGCTCATTTTCAGCTGTTTCCAAAAAAAGACGCTCCAGTCCGTAATATTTCTCCTCATGTGCTTTTTCACTGTAAAATAAATATCTGTTGCGAGCCTGTGATTCCCCGGCAAATGCTGCCGCAAGATTAGCTTCAGTCTTTGTTCCTTGTAAATTTCTCAATTAGATAACCCTTTCACGTTCTATTTAAAATAATATATGAAAAAATCAGGACGTTATTACATACCACGTTATAATCGAAGATATATTGTAATAATTCTATTATCCTTGCAGTATGCATAACATAGAAAAAATGACCAGATGTACGAGGAAATAATTAATGGAATATTTGTGTCCAGTCTGTGGCTATACATATGATGAAGCATCGGGAATACCCAATGCCGGAATCCCGCAGGGTACCCGCTGGGAGCGGATTAGCGGCCACTTCAGATGTCCCTGGTGCGGAGTGCCGAAAGTCAGATTTAATCCGATACAATCCACAATTTATACGACATCAAAAGAGGAAAACAAAACAAGAACAGTCGCAATAGATGATGTACATTTCCGCGAGAATATGCATGAGTTGTCATTTGGGGAATTAAGTGCGCTGTGCTCCGGATTAGCGAAGAGTTGTGAAAGGCAGTATCTATTTCCTGAGGCAAAGCAATTTTCCATATTGGCAGATTATTATCAATCGCGTACACCCTCTCCTGCTGACGCATCTGTTGAAAAACTGCTTGCTCTGATTGAAGATGATCTGTCCGGAGCTTATGTATGGGCAGAGGACGCAGCAGGGGCTGCCAATGATCGCGGAGCCAAGCGTATCCTTAAGTGGGGCAAGGGTGTAACCCAGGCATCCCGATCGATTCTCGTCCGTTACCAATCGCAGGGAGATCAGCTTCTTCAAAATACAGGTATTTATATATGTGAGATCTGTGGTCATATAGAAATCAGCGATACCATGCCACGGGGGTGTCCTGTTTGCAGGGTGTCAAATCTTAAAATCCATAAAGTAGAATAGAAAAGGGGTGATTTTATGTATGCAGTCAGAAATAACAGGTTATGTACAAAGGATTGTCTTTGTATAGATGTGTGTCCCACCGGTGCAACCGATACGGAAGATGGTCAGATAGACCGCTCAAAATGTATTGGGTGTGGCGTGTGCGCCCGGTCTTGTCCCGCGGCGGCTATTTCAATGGCCCCGGAAAAGGACAGAATACCGTCACAGCAGCCAAATGAAGAGGCAGTGATAAACACGCTCCTGGAATTAAGTGCCAGCAAGACAAGACAGGAAGACATTGCCCGCCAACTTGAAAAAACAAATGATTCCACTTTCCTGCCGTTAGCCAAGGCATTGGAGCAATCCAATCGCATAATGGCCCAGGGATTGTTGGCAGAAGCCGGATTTATGGTTCCCCAAGACAAAAATACCCAAATTTTTTTACAGTCACTGCTTGTTAATCCGCCGGCAGACTTTCCGGTAGATGCAGTGAAAGAGTTATTGGCTTCTTTCAGCCCCAACTCAGTTCAGTGAAATCCGGTACTGCTCGGGTGTCATATGCTCGGTTTTCTTGAAAATCCGAAAGAAATATTTCACATTGTCATAGCCTGCACTTTTGGCGATCTGATACATTTTCTTATCGGTATGGGCCAGCAGGTACTTTGCTTTTTCTAGCCGGATATGATTTAAGTAATTCACAAAGGTATCACCGGTTCTTTCTTTGAACAGGTGGCTGCAGTAACTGCGGTTCATGTAGAAAAGAGAAGAAAGAAATTCGATGGTAATGTTATTTTGATAATGGCGTTCCATATAAATTTTCATTTTTTCAATCACGTCATCGGTGGAATAAACACTGTTTTCCTTTAAAATATCAGCAATATTTAAAAAGAACTGCAGATAGTGTTCGCGCAATTCGGCGATACTGAAAATACTGTCTAGGATATTTTGCATGCTGCTGTTTGCCGTATTGGGACTGATTTGATCGAAATATTCCATCATCATATGTCTGGCCTGGTCGGAAAGCCAGAAGCAGAACACTTTTATGTCATATAAGGTGTGCTTTTCCAGGGTCGACAGCATATCGAACAACTGGTTTAGCAATTCACCCGTCCGTTCTTTTTCACCGGCCTCTACCTGAAACAAAAACTCTTCGGTTTTTTCCCATATAAGGGGTTTGGATTCGCTGAAAGGACCCTGATAAAAATAGGAGCCGTTATTTTCGGAAGGTATTTTGGAATTCAAAGCATTTACAGTTTCCATAAAAGCTTCGTGGAGTTCTAACAGAGAATGGTGGGATTGACTGATTCCAAAAGAAACATTTTGCCCCATTTCCTGAAACATCCGTGCCAGACTGCGGATTACCTGGCGGCATAAATCAGCGGGACTTAATGCGGCCTGGGCTGGAATAAATAAGATAAAAAAGCCCAGATTCTGATGGTGAATATGCTGCAGGAACAGGGCAAGATCCCCGAAGCCGTTATCGGTCAGATATTGCTGCATAATACCTTCGTTTAATGAATGGTTGGAATGCAGGGTCATCATGACCAAATCGTGGGTGCTGTTAATGAAATTGAGACTTTGTGAGGTTATTTCCACTTCGGAAGTGTGATATCCCAAAATCAGATTTTTCAGCATTTGGGTATCGTATTCATAGCGGGCGATTTCCTGTTTTTCCTTGCTGGAAATCAGTTGGCTTTCCAGCTCTTGCTTGCTCTCAATCTGGGCGATAGCATTTAGGACAGCATTTTGAACATCCTCTTTGCTGAAGGGTTTCAAAATGTAATCCACTGCTTTGGCGGTAATGGCCTGCTTCATGTATTCAAAATCTTTGTAACCGCTGATGACGATAATTCGTTTATCAGGGTATTTTTCAGTAAAAATGGGCAAAAATTGGCTGCCATCCAGGACAGGCATATTCATATCGGTGATTACCAGGTCAGGATTCAGATCAGCAATTATTTCCAGGGCTTTGGCTCCATTTTCAGCTTCTCCGATGCATTGGATGCGGTCACTTAAGGCCTGTAGTTTTTTAATGGTTCCACGGCGGATTATTGGTTCATCATCAACGATTACATAGGTGTACATATATCAACATGCTCCTTTCCGGTTTGCAGCAGAGGAAGTTTAATACGAACAGTAGTGCCGATTCCTTCCATACTTTTTATCTGCAGCCCATATCCTTCCCCATAGTAAAGGGAGATACGGGTATGGATATTGGACAGGCCGATGCTTTGTTTGTTGCGATGTCCGAGCTCGGTGAATTCGGCCTTTTCCCGCAGCCGGTTCTGCAGCTTCACCAGTTGTTCTTCTGTCATTCCCACACCATCATCTGAGATATCGATATAAATCAATTTATTTTCTCTTTCACTGATTAAGGAAATGGTGATACAGCTGCCGCAGGTACAGTATTTTAAACCATGGTAAAAAGCATTTTCCACAATAGGCTGTAAAATCAGTTTCAGAACCTTCAGGGAGTAGGCTTCCGGGGGAATATTTAAAATAAGTTCAAAACGTCCTTCAAAACGGATTTTCTGAATGGCGATATAATCATTTACATGCTTTAACTCGTCGCTGATGGTAACCAGCTCACTTTGGGTCTTGATGCTGTAACGGAACATATTTCCCAGAGCCAGTGACATGGTTGCAATGCTTTCCACTTCTTCCAGTTCGGCAATGCTGTTAATGGATTCCAGGGTATTAAACAGGAAATGGGAATTAATCTGTGCTTCCAGGGATTTCATTTGTGAATCCAGTGTTATCAATTTGCTTTGCAGCTCGTTTTCGATGTACTTCTGTTGTGTTTCCAGCATCCGGTTATATTCATTATAAAGAATGCCGATTTCATCCGTCCGCTCAAGGTATTTGGGCGTTGTTTCCAGATTTTGTCCGATCCGCATGGCCATTTTCCTGCTCAGGTGGGTGATGGGCCTGGTGATGGAGTGGGAGAGAAAGACGGAGATGATGAAGAAAACCAGGGAGCAGATAATAGCGATGGCTAAGATCATGGTTCGGGTAAACTGAAAATCTTTATATAGATCGTTGTAGTTTACGGCAAAAATCAGCCTTAGACCTTCCATGTCCAGAGAGGTGCTTTGAACATGGGCATTTTTTGGTGTCAATTCTGTCTTTAGGGAATTGACATTGGAATACAAAATATGACCGAATTGATTTTCAACTGCCAGCATCGCGATGTCCGGCAGTGTATTGACATTGGATAAATCGAACACCTCAGGGTTACAGTCAATAAATAAGACCCCAAGAAATTCATGAGTATAGACATCGTAAAGAGCCTGCGAAAAGGAAATCGAAGGGCTGGTATTGAGGATAAAATCCTTCTCACTGATGCCGTTGATGTAATAGCCGCCCTTTAAAGCAAGGGTTTCCTGATACCATTTATCATTATTGGGAAGATAAGAAGGGTGAATACTGATTCCGTTGCCATATCCGTAACCCAGGACAGGTCCATCAGGTGTAAAAATAAAAATACCGTTAATATAGTCAAAGGAAAAAATAAAGTTTTTACAGATATAACTGATATTCTGATTGCTCTGGAGGATATCATAGCTGGTATAATGATTAGAGGTATATTTCTTCAAATCTTCAATAATGGAATTTTCCTGCTCGGAATAAAAATTGAAAATTTCTGAAATATGTTTAATATTGGCAATAGTGGCATTGGCTTCCACTTCTGCCTTCTCAAATATGTTATCCGCCATTTGCGATGTTTGGCTTTCAACCAGCCGGGTATACCGGTCGTAGGTAAACGCTGTTATAATGATTACCGGTATGATGGAAATAAAGAGGAAAATAATTAAAAATTTATTTCTAAGTTTCATGCGTCTACACGGCTTTCTGTTAAAGTTTAGAAAAATCTAACAAAAGTATACCATATCTGCAAACAAAAGTATACCATCATTGTGATAGGATAAAAATGTAAAGAAAACAAAACATCTTAGGGAGGAAATATCATGAAGTTAAAGAAGATCTTAGCACTTGCATTAACCGGTTCCATGGTTCTGACAATGCTTTCCGGCTGCGGAAATTCCGGAAGTACGCAAACGGCACAAACGGACACAACCCAGACAACAGCAGCGGAAACTAAAACGGATGCGGCAGCAGAAACCGGTGCAAAAGAAGAAAACATCACCATTACAATGATGTATTCGGGAACGGTAGCCGAAAATGATTTTGAAACAACCATATTACCCAACCTTGTAAAAGAGGCATTTCCCAATATTACTATGGAAGTTACCAAACTGCCTGATGACCAGTACTATACCGCATTAAAAACCAAGCTGGCATCCGGGGAATGTCCGGATATTATTCTGGTACAGCCCAAATACGCCGGAGCCAATTCCAGTATCGCGTTGGCCAAAGCAGGGTATCTTGAGCCGCTGGAAGACCTGGAGGTAATGAAAAATGTCAGTGAAGCCGGTAAAGATTCTTTTACCTATGAAGGCCACATTTATACAGTGCCCACCAGCGTAACCATTTTAGGTACTTACTACAATAAGAGCATCTTTGAAGAAAACGGCTTATCGGTACCCGGCAACTGGGATGAATTCTTAAATTGCTGCAAGGTATTAAAGGATGCCGGTATCCAGCCCATCGTTATGGGTGATAAAGATATGTATGTGCTGCAGTTCGGTTTGTATCAGATTGCTGCCAATCAGGTTTATCCTAAAAATTCATCTTATGATGATCAGCTGCGAACCGGTGAGACCAAATATACCGATGCAGAGACATGGGATAAAGTTCTGGAAATGTATAAAACACTTTATGACAATGAATATATTGCCAACACTTCATTAGGACTTGGGGCCCAGCAGGCGATTCAGAAATTCGTAGACGGCGAAGCAGCAATGACTTTTGACGGTTCCTTTAATGCAGGGGCGATCTGCGCCCAGGGTGCGGCAGATTTTGAACGCGGATATTTCCCTCTTCCCGGAAATGAAGCCGGACAGGATTTATATGCGGCTATGGCAATGGGAGCCGGACCGGCAATTTATGCCAACTCCAAGTATAAAGAAGAGTGCAAGCAGATCTTCGAATTGTGGTTTGACGGAGAATCTGATTTATGGAAAGCCAATGTGGATGTAGGAACCTCCATCCCTACTTATGGATATGGTTCTGATAACGTAAATCCTTTATTCCAGTCCTTCGTGGATCTGTATAATGATGGAAAATCATTTTACTGGTGTAATCAGGGATGGCCGGCAGGCGTTGAGAATGAAATGGAAGCCCAGTTCAGTGCCATGGTCGGCGGACAAAACGTCGAAGTGGATGATATTGTAAATGCAATGCAGATGAAATTCGATGAGCTGATCGCTCAGGAATAATCATCATGATTGGGGCTGTAAAGTTAAGCATACAGCCCCAATCCTATTTTATGGCAGATGTATAAATTGCGCAGATTGGAGCTGAACTTGATATGAAAAGAAAATCCCTTGTTTTTCCCAAACGGATGTATTTATTTGTGATTCCCGCATTTGTATTGTTTTTTACCTTTTGGGTAATACCTGTTTTTCAATTATTTTATTACAGCGTAACAAATTTTAACGGAATTAATTATAACTACAAGTTTGTCGGATTTCAGAATTATATTACCTTATTGAAAGAAGGAACGTTGATAAATTCAATTAAAAATACTTTGATTTATGCCCTTCTTATTGTGACCGGTAGCAACCTGCTGGGACTGGTCCTGGCACTGGCGTTGAATGTTAAAATCCGGGGTAAGGGATTTTTCCGGACCGCAGCTTATATACCGGCATTGTTCAGTGCGATTGTAACCGGCTTTATCTGGTCATATGTGTATATGCCGGAAAGCGGAATGATTGCCTCCCTGTTGAGTATGATTGGTCTGGACGGCGCGGCCTTTAATGTTCTGGGTAATTATAAAACAGCACTTTTTGCCATCGCTGTTGTTGAAATATGGAAAGGATTCGGTTCTACCATGATCATTTATCTGGCGGGTCTGCAGACCATTGACGAAAGTCTGGTAGAAGCCGGTAAAATAGATGGCTGTTCGGAATGGCAGCTGATCCGCAACATAAAACTGCCCCTGATATCGGCAACCATTACCATCAATCTGATCTTAAGTGTAATCGGCGGTTTAAAGGCATTTGACTATGCATTTCTGATGACTAACGGCGGCCCCGGGAAATCAACCAATACATTGATGTTTACCATATACCGGATTGCTTTTAATGATCAGATGATGGGCAAGGCAAGTGCATTCTCGGTGGTATCCTTTATAGTCATCATTACCATTACCATTTTAATGCTAATCTTCATGAATAAAAGAGAGGTGGAATTATAATGATTAAAAAAACGAAAAAGGAATCAGCCAATAGGGAAGTGGAAGTAGTAGAAAAGCTGACCCCGGGAATCGTGGTTCTTTATATCATAATCATTGCATTTTGTCTGGTCGTAATTACTCCGCTGCTGATCGTTCTTTCCAGTTCCCTGCGGGAGCCGGGCAATATGCGTTCCCCACTGCAGTTGTTCCAGCAATTTACCTTAAGCAGTTATATTGCTGCGTTTACAAGAATGAATTATCCCAGGCAGCTTTTGAACAGTCTGATGACTACCGGTGGTTCGGTATTGGTTATCGTTTTGATCGCCACCATGGCATCTTATCCCATCGCCAGAATCAAATCATCCTTCAGTAAAGGGCTCTACTATTTCTTTATTGCGGGTCTGGTTATTCCGGCCCAGATGGTCATTGTGCCTATCGCTCAGATGTTTGGGCATTTAAATATCCCTAACACCCGGTTTACGCCGATGATTATGTTCATTACCTGCAGCCTTCCTTTTTCCACCTTTTTATTTGCCGGATTTATGAAAGGGGTTCCGGTGGAAATTGAAGAATCGGCTTATCTGGATGGTGCGGGACTTTGGACCAGATTCCAAACAGTGGTATTTCCGCTTTTAAAACCGGCAGTTGTATCGGTTATTATCACGCAAGGACTGTGGATTTGGAATGACTATTTTTTCCCCATGGTTTTTATTTCCAAGAGCAACCAGTATTCCCTGCCGGTGGGGATGATCCAGTTTTTGGGTGACCGGGAAAACCCGGCTCAATGGAATGTTTTGTTTGCGGCATGTGTGTTGTGCGCACTCCCGTTAATTCTGGTATTTTCATTATTACAAAAACAATTTATCAACGGTATTGCCGCCGGTGCGGTGAAAGGATAAGTGCGATACGAAGTCGCGCAGATAAAGAGAGGATGCCTATGGGTCTAGAGAGTGAATTTATTTGGGGAGCTGCTACTTCTTCTTATCAAATAGAAGGAGCAGTTAATGAGGATGGCAGAGGCTTGTCGGTGTGGGATATTTTTTCCCGGGAAAAAGACCGGGTTTATGAAGGAGATAACGGCGATATTGCCTGTGACCATTACCATCGGATGAGAGAAGATGTAAAGCTGATGGCTGAGCTGGGTCTGCAGGCATATCGATTTTCGATATCCTGGCCGCGGATTCTGCCGGAAGGGACCGGTAAAGTTAATGAAGCCGGTATCCGCTTTTATTCGGAGCTGATTGATGAATTGCTGCACTATGATATTGTCCCATATATCACGTTGTTTCACTGGGATTATCCGTATCAGCTTCAACGGTGCGGCGGCTGGCTGAATCCGGAAAGTCCGGAATGGTTTGCGGAATATGCGTCTGTCATAGCAGAGCATTTTGGCAACAGAGTAAAACACTACTTTACCTTTAATGAACCGCAGATTTTCATGGGGTGCGGGTATCAGGAAGGAATTCACGCACCTGGAATGAAGCATGGCATGAGAGAACTATTACTGATGAGCCATAATATCATGTTAGCTCATGGAAAAGCGGTAATCAAGCTGAGAGAGAGGGTGAGCGGCGCTAGAGTAGGATATGCACCCACCTGCGGAGATGGATTTTATCCGGCGGAGGATGGAAAGGAGCATGGTGTCGCTGCTCAAAAGGCATATGACGAGATTACCCCCGAACGCTTTTTGTTCAGTACGGAATTTTGGAACGAACCGATTTTAGCAGGGCGTTATCCATCCGGGTGGGAAGAAATATTTGGCAGCGATATGCCGGTGCCTTCGGCAGAAGAGTTACAGGTCATGAATCAGCCGCTGGATTTTCTGGGAATGAATATTTACCAGGGAAAAGCGGTTTTAGCGGACGGGCAGGGCGGTGTAAAGATAAGTCGGCTTCGGACGGGGCACGCAAAAACAGGAATCGGCTGGCCGGTCACGCCCGAGTGTATTTACTGGGCGCCCAAATTTTTATATGAAAAATATCATCTGCCAATTATCATTACTGAAAATGGAATGTCCTGTCATGATGTGATTTCTCTGGATGGAAAAGTCCATGACCCAAACCGGATTGATTATATTCAAAGACATTTAGCGGAATTGAAACGGGTTATAGCCGATGGTATAAAGGTAGAGGGGTATTTTTATTGGAGCTTAATGGATAATTTTGAATGGGCCAACGGATATAATGAACGATTTGGCTTGATTTTTGTAGATTACCAAACCCAGAAGCGGATACCGAAGGATAGTTTTTATTGGTATCGTGATATTATGAAAGGCAAATTCCCCAAATAGTGGGAGAAGGAGAAAAAATGGCAACCGATTGGGCAATCAAGGATATGAAAACAATCACCATCAAAGAACATATTATGGTGGCAGAACAGTTGAAACAGATTCTTTTGGAGAAAAACGTTTCGCCTGCGGCATATTATCGCTATGATACAGGCTGTAAACTTGCGGAAATGGAAAAAATAGCAGATATTACAGATTATCAGTGGGGAAAAAATGATTCCATTATACTGGATTTTGGCCACCATGGTGTGGGCTATTTGTCTTTTTCTTGTGCCGGCAAAGGCAGTCCCCAGGACGCCCCAGCGTTTCTAAAAGTGAAGTTCTGCGAGGTGGAAAGGGAGCTTTATGAGGAGAGTGAGGATTACAACGGATGGATCAGCAGGGGATGGATACAGGAAGAATGGCTCCATTTGGATCAGCTGCCGAAGGCTGTAGCTATGGAAAGGCGATATGCCTTCCGGTACGTTAAGATAGATATTTTGGATACTTCCCCCAAATTTAAAGTGGCATTTGACCATTTTATTTTCAAAACAGTTTCGGCTGTAAATATGGAAACGGTTCCTTTAGTGGAAACACAAAATAAAATGTTCCGAAAAATTGACGAAGCTTCACTCAGAACCCTGCAAAACTGTATGCAGGATGTGTTTGAAGATGGACCCAAAAGAGACCGGCGATTATGGCTTGGTGATTTACGTCTTCAGGCAATGATCAACTATCATACCTTTAAGGACTATAATCTGGTGAAGCGGTGTCTTTATCTCTTTGCCGGGATGACGAAAGATGATGGGATGATTGCGGCGTGCTTGTTTACCGAGCCCAAGCCTTTGATGGATGACACTTTTTTACTGGATTATTCGCTGTTTTTTATATCAGCATTATTGGATTACTATCAGGCAAGTAAAGATATGGAGACGTTAAAGCAATTAGGACCCAGCGCCTTACGGCAGATTGAACTGGCAGAGCAGTTCATGAATGAAGAGATGATCTTTGAACCGGAGGGAAGATACCACTGTTTTGTAGATTGGAATGAGATATTACATAAGCAGTGTGCAATGCAGGGAATATACTTATTTACATTACGGGATGCCATCCAAATTGCTGAACTGTTGGGGGATTGTGAAAGGGTGGTACAGCTAAATGAAAAGCAGGAGCGGTGCAAGGCTTCGGCACTGAAGAAATTTTGGGATGAAGAACAGCAGGTATTTATAAGCGGCCCGGACAGACAGATTTCCTGGGCCAGTCAGGCATGGATGATCGCATCGGGAATGAAACAGGGTCAGGAAGCACAGGAACTGTTGAGACGCATTTCCGGCTGTGAGGTGGGAATGGTTACCCCTTATATGAATCATGTATATGTTCAGGCACTTTTGGACTGCGGCGGGGTGTCGGAGGCCGGAGCACACATCCGTTATTATTGGGGAAAAATGGTGGAAGAAGGGGCGGATACCTTCTGGGAACTTTTTAATCCCGAGAACCCTGAGGAAAGTCCATATGGATCCAGTATCATAAACAGCTATTGCCATGCATGGAGCTGCACACCGGCTTATTTTATGAGAGAATATCCGGAATTGTTGTAAAGAACATAAGCTATACAAAATCAGAGGAATAAAACACTGCCGCGCAAACAAAGTCGTATGTGCGGCAGCGTTTTTGATTTAAAAAAATAGTGGTTATCAGATATATCCAATTATATAACCACTCTTTAATACTGTAAGAGCCGAAAAATATAATGAAAAAAAAGAAAAAAGTATTGCTTTTATAACAGTTGTATGATATTCTTTAAAAGCTGTCGTAAATTATAGCATTCATATTAGGCTCCTTGGTCAAGCGGTTAAGACATCGCCCTTTCACGGCGGTAACACGGGTTCGATTCCCGTAGGAGTCACTGGCGAAAGTCTTTGGAGAATTATTTCCAAGGACTTTTTTGTAAACGGAAAAGAGGTAACGAAAGATGGAGTGGTTGATTTTTATTGCAGGAGTTTTATTTTTACTTTATTTTTTGGCCATTGCTTTTTTTATTCCCCATGGAACCAGCTTTTTTGTAGTGTGGCTGGCGGCGGCGTTACTTTGTTTTGGGGCTTTTTTTCTAATACACTGGAAAGGAAATTTACTTGCTGCTCTGCCGGAGTGGCTGCGGAAAATTCTGATTGGGATAGCCGTCGTCGGTGTATTGGTTTTCGTTTTTGTAGAAGGATGTATTATCAGCCGGTTTTGGGCCAAGGCCCCGGCAGATTTGGACTATATTATTGTTTTAGGAGCACAGATGAAGACGTCAGGGCCTAGCCGGGTGCTGCAGCTGCGGTTGGATGCAGCATTTGATTATTTGCAGGAAAATGAAGATACAAAGGTGATTTTATCCGGTGGGCAGGGCCCCGATGAACCGGTATCCGAGGCCCGGGGAATGTATGATTATTTAATTAGCCGAGGAGTTGCCGGGAGCCGGATGATCATGGAAGATCAATCTACCAATACTCATCAGAACATGATCCTTAGCAGTGCATATCTGGATAAGAAAAATGAAACTGTGGGGATTGTGACCAGCAATTTTCATGTCTTCCGGGCCCAAAAGATCGGGAAAAAGGCTGGATATGAAAAAATATGCGGAATAGCGGCAAAAGCGGAACCGGCATTGCTGCCCAACAATATGACCAGAGAGTTTATAGGTGTAGTGAAAGATTTTCTGGTGGGCAATCTTTAGGAAGAAATGGCAGGTAACAAAATGAATATAAATGAATTGCAAAAGATTGTGAAGGAAAGCGATAATATTGTTTTTTTCGGCGGTGCAGGGGTTTCCACGGAAAGCGGCATACCGGACTTTCGAAGTGTGGATGGATTATATAATCAGAAATATGACTATCCTCCCGAAACCATATTGAGCCATACTTTTTATCGTTCCCACACCCAGGAGTTTTACCGTTTTTATAAGGATAAGATGCTCTGTCTGACGGCCCGGCCCAATGTAGCGCACCGGAAACTGGCAGAATGGGAAAAGGCCGGGAAGCTGAAGGCAGTCATTACCCAGAATATTGACGGACTGCATCAGGCAGCAGGCAGTAAAAATGTCCTGGAGCTTCACGGTTCGGTACTGCGGAATTATTGTCAGCGATGTCATAATTTTTATGATGGAGAATATATGCTGCAGGCCGAAGGTGTTCCCACCTGCAGTTGTGGAGGCACTATCAAACCCGATGTGGTGCTTTACGAAGAGGGTTTGAATCAGGAGGTTTTGAATGCAGCGGTTTCTTTTATCACCAATGCGGATGTACTGATTATCGGCGGAACTTCGCTGGCGGTCTATCCGGCGGCCGGATTGATTGACTACTATCGGGGAAATAAGCTGGTATTGGTGAACAAAACCCCCACTCCCAGAGACAAAATGGCTGATTTGCTGGTACAGGGCAGCATTGGGGAGATATTTGAACAATTGTAAGAAGTCGCTGAGGAAAGGCATGGTTTTAATATGGATATCAAAGTAGGAGATATTCTTAAGTTAAAAAAACAGCACCCTTGTGGAAGCAGTGAGTGGAAAGTGCTGCGAGTGGGAGCAGATTTTCGGCTGAAATGTTTGGGGTGTGAACATCAGATTATGATACCCCGAAAACAGGTCGAAAAAAATACGAAGGAAATTAGGACAAATACTTGAAAAAGCCGGTAGTTTATGGTATTATAGTAAATCGTGATATAGAATGCGCTGAGTGTGTATCTTGCATATCAGTGCGACATTCCTTGCTCCTGCCAGACAGGGGCCAGAGACCAAAAGGAGGTAACAGAGCATGAACAAGTATGAATTATGTGTCGTTGTTAGTGCGAAGATCGAAGACGATGAAAGAGCAGCAGTAGTTGACAAATGTAAAGCGCTGATTGAAAGATTTGGCGGACAGATTACAAATGTTGACGACTGGGGCAAGAAGAGATTAGCCTATGAAATTCAGAAAATGAAAGAAGGCTATTACTATTTCATCCGATTTGATGCTGAAGGCACTGCGCCGGCTGAAATTGAGAGCAGAGTCCGGATCATGGACAATGTCATCAGATTCTTGTGCGTAAAACAAGACCAGGCATAATAGAACAGGAGATTGTATGAATAAAGTAATTCTTATGGGACGTTTAACAAGGGATCCCGAGGTGAGATATTCCCAGGGTGACAGCAGTATGGCGATAGCCAGATATACACTTGCGGTAGACCGTAGATTTAACCGGAGCGGAGATGATGCAACTGCTGATTTTATCGGCTGTGTTGCATTCGGTAAGGCAGGAGAATTTGCTGAGAAATATTTCCGTAAAGGTACTAAGGTGGCAATTAGCGGACGTATTCAGACTGGAAGCTATACCAACAAAGACGGTGTGAAAGTTTATACCACCGATGTGGTTGTGGAAGATCAGGAATTTGCAGAAAGCAAAAATGCCGGAGGCGATGGGGGCTTTTCCGGTAATGTATCCAGACCTGAAACATCTGCCGGTGACGGATTCATGAACATTCCGGATGGAATAGATGAAGAATTGCCGTTTAACTAAAAATTGATTTCAAATAGGAGGCGATATTATGGCTTATAATAGAGCAGATAAGTCCGATTTTCCCATGAAGAGAAAAGGCGGCATGCGCAGAAGAAAAAAAGTTTGCGTATTCTGTGGCAAAGATAACGTAATCGATTACAAAGATGTTAATAAATTAAAAAGATACGTATCTGAAAGAGGTAAAATCCTGCCCAGAAGAATCACCGGAAACTGTGCAAAACATCAGAGAGCACTGACTGTTGCAATTAAAAGAGCACGTCACGTTTCACTGATGCCTTATGTAATGGATTAATTTAAAGTCGTCGCCGTAAGGCGGCGATTTTTTTGACAAAAAGCAACAAAATAATATTATGGAAAAACCTAGAAATAAATGTTATACTAGAAAAGGACTGTAGCATTTCATAAAAGAGGACATACATGAAGAATACAATTAAGCTAAAAGGTAAACTTAGAAAATATTTGGAAACCTCTCTATATTTAGGTTTTTTATTAATAGCAGTTAATTTGGCTATTTATTTTGTAAATATTTCTTCGGGTTTAATTCTGACTTGTTTTATTATTTTTTATTTCGCGGTGTTATTATCGTTGCTGTTGTACAATAAACCGGTTATTATGAACGATCTGGTGAGCTTTGCGACACAATACGGACAGATTCAGAAAGCTTTGCTTTATGAGTTGGAGCTGCCTTATGCGATATTGGATGACAAGGGCAAAATAGTATGGACAAACAGTTCTTTTGAGAGAACCATCCATAAAGATCGTGGATACAAAAAGTCAATAACATCCTTATTTCCATTAATTACCCAGGACAAGCTTCCGGGTGAAGAGGAAGAAGTGGAACTGGAAATCGACTTTGAAGAAAAAATATATTCGGTTACCATGAAAAAAATTTCAATGGAAGAGATGTCCCAAAACAGCAATATCGTTGAAGTGGAAGATTATCAGGGATATTTGATTGCCATGTACTTATTTGACACTACGGCACTGAGTATTGCCCTTCAGGAAGTAGATGATCAGAGCCTGGCCGTGGGAATGATTTATCTGGATAATTATGATGAAGCTTTGGAAAGTGTGGAAGAAGTCCGCCGCTCTTTGCTGATCGCATTGATTGACCGCAAGGTAAATAAATATATTTCTTCTTTAGACGGCATATGTAAAAAAATTGAAAAAGATAAATTCTTGGTAATTCTTCGAAAAAGAGCTATCGAAGAATTAAAAGAACATAAATTTGATCTACTGGAAGACGTTAAAACCGTTAATATCGGTAATGAAATGGCAGTAACCATTAGCATCGGAATCGGCCTGAACGGACTTTCCTACGCCCAGACCTATGAATTTTCCCGTAACGCCATTGATCTGGCATTGGGCCGGGGCGGCGATCAGGCAGTTATCAAGACACCTGATAATATTGTTTATTATGGTGGTAAAAGCCAGCAGGTTGAAAAAAATACCAGAGTAAAGGCCAGGGTAAAAGCCCATGCCCTCAGAGAGATTATAACCAGTAAAGATCGTGTGCTGATTATGGGTCATCGCCTGGCGGATGTAGATAGTTTTGGGGCGGCAATCGGTATTTATCGGATTGCAACAACACTGGAGCGGAAGGCTCATATCGTGATCAATGAAGTCACCACTTCGGTGCAGCCGTTGATTGAATTGTTTCAGAATAATCCCGAATATGAAGAGGATATAATCATTGGCAGCCAGCAGGCCATCGAGCTGGCGGGAAATAATTCCGTACTGGTGGTAGTAGATGTTAATAAACCCAGCATAACCGAATGTCCTGACCTGCTTCGTTTCTGCAAATCGATAGTGGTTCTGGATCACCACCGGCAAGGAGTGGAAGTGATTGAAAATGCGACCCTTTCTTATGTGGAAGCATATGCTTCTTCTTCCTGTGAAATGGTTTCGGAGATTTTGCAATACATTGGGGATAATATCAAAATCAGAAATGAGGAAGCAGATTGCCTATACTCAGGCATTATGATCGATACCAGTAATTTTATGACTAAGACCGGCGTAAGAACCTTTGAAGCGGCAGCATTTTTGCGCAGAAGCGGTGCTGATGTTACCAGAGTCAGAAAACTGTTCAGGGAAAATGCCATAGAATACAAGGCCAAAGCGGATGCAGTCAGTCAGGCGGAGATTTATCGCGGCGCTTATGCCATTTCCACCTGTACCAGTGAGGATATTCAAAGCCCCACCATTATCGGTGCCCAGGCAGCCAATGAGCTGTTGGATATTAAAGGGGTTAAGGCCAGTTTTATATTAACAGATTATCAGAACTGTATCTATGTCAGTGCCCGTTCCATCGATGAAGTAAATGTGCAGGTAGTTATGGAACGTATGGGCGGCGGCGGTCATTTAAATGTGGCCGGATGTCAGATGGAAGGGATTTCTCTGGCGGAGGGTATCGGAGCAGTAAAAAAGACGTTGGATAAAATGATTGAGGAAGGCGAATTGGATTAGGATTCGCTGGAAAGGAAAAACATGAAAGTAATATTATTGGAAGATGTAAAAGCGTTGGGAAAAAAAGGTGAGATCGTAGATGTCAGTGACGGATATGCAAGAAACTTTGTCCTGCCCAAAAAACTGGGTGTGGAAGCCAACGGTAAGAATATGAACGATTTGAAACTGCAGAAGGCAAATGATGTAAAAAGAGCCGAGGAATTGCTGGAAGCGGCCAAAGCATTTGCAGCAGAGCTGGAAACGAAGCAGATTATTGTAACCATGAAGGCCGGAGAAGGCGGTAAGCCTTTTGGCTCCATTGCTTCTAAAGAAATTGCGCAATCCTTTAAAGAGCAGTGTGGTTTGGAAATAGACAAAAAGAAGATACAGTTATCGGAGCCCCTTAAGAGTTTTGGTGTACATGAGGTGGCTATCAGACTTCATCCCAAAGTAATGGGACAATTATTTGTAAAAGTACAGGAAGCATAAATTCTGACAGGAAGTAGAAATACACTGCCGAATGGCATCATTGCTTAACAGAGAGGAAAGTACCATGGCAGCAATGGAGGAAGCGCTGTTAAAGCGGATTTTACCACATAGTATTGAAGCGGAACAGTCGGTAATCGGCTCCATGATTATGGATCGGGAAGCAATCGTGGTGGCGTCCGAAATTATAACCGGCGAAGATTTTTACGGAAAACAATATGCCATTCTTTTTGAAGCAATGGTGGAACTGAATGATGAAGGAAAACCGGTAGACTTGATTACCCTTCAAGACCGGCTGAAGGAAAAGGATGTACCGCCTGAGGTCAGCAGCCTGGAATTTGTCAGGGACTTAATTACCGCCGTCCCCACATCGGCCAATATCCGATATTATGCCAATATTGTCGCAGAAAAAGCGACCTTACGAAGGCTGATCCGGTTAAATGAAGATATTGCCAATACCTGCTATACCGGAAAAGAAAGCCTGGAGTTTATTTTAGAAGATACCGAAAAAAGAGTATTTGATCTGGTTCAGCGCCGTAATACGGGAGATTATGTTCCCATCAGGGAAGTGGTTATGAATGCCATGGAAAAGATCGAACAAGCCTCCAAGAATAAAGGAAGCGTTACCGGAGTAGCAACAGGATTTATTGATCTGGATTACCGGACGGCTGGTATGCAGCCTTCTGATCTGGTATTGATTGCCGCTCGTCCGTCCATGGGAAAAACCGCTTTTGTCTTGAATATAGCCCAGCATGTGGCCTTTAAACTGAATCAGACAGTAGCCATTTTCAGTCTGGAAATGTCTAAGGAACAGTTGGTAAACCGACTCTTTTCCCTGGAATCAAAAGTAGATGCCCAGCATTTGCGAACCGGAAGTTTATCCGATATGGAATGGGAAAAATTAATTGAAAGTGCCGGGGTGATCGGCAAATCCAGTCTGATTATAGATGATACTCCCGGCATCAGTATTTCCGAACTGCGTTCCAAATGCCGGAAATATAAATTGGAACATAACTTACAGATGATTATCATTGACTACCTGCAATTGATGTCGGGAAGCGGCCGAAGTGATTCCAGGCAGCAGGAAATTTCTGATATTTCGAGATCATTAAAGTCCCTGGCCAGAGAGCTTAAGGTGCCGGTGCTGGCTCTGTCTCAGTTGAGCCGTGCGGTAGAACAGCGGCCAGACCACAGACCGATGCTTTCCGACCTTCGTGAATCGGGAGCTATCGAACAGGATGCCGACGTTGTAATGTTCATCTACCGTGATGACTACTATAATAAAGATACGGAAAAAAAGGGAATTGCCGAAATCATTATTGCCAAGCAGAGAAACGGTCCCATCGGAACCGTGGAGCTGGTATGGCTTCCCGAATATACCAAGTTTGCAAACTTGCAAAAGTAAACATAAATGCATACAACAACCATACAAAAGAGGACAAGCCAAAGGGCGTGTTCTCTTTTTGCAAATTAAGCATTGTTTGTGAAGGAAACAGAAGGAAAGGAGTATAAGAATGAAACAGGAGACACGTTATTTGATTTCCGATGCAGCCAAAAAGGTTGCGGTAGAATCACATGTACTACGATATTGGGAGGAGGAATTGAAGCTTCCTATTAAACGTAATGAATTGGGGCATCGCTATTATACGGAAGAAGACATCCAGCGTTTTCAGGAGGTAAAAGCTCTTAAGGAACAGGGACTTCAATTAAAAGCCATCCGGATGATTTTAAAGGACGGTAAGCTGGCGCCTTTTACCGGCAAGGAAATAGCAACCAAGGCAGAAATCGAGGAAAAAGAGCCAAAGCATATTTTGATGGTAAACAGTAATGAAATCATGTCCCCGCAAAGCAGAGAGCCGGCGGCTTCGGAAAGCAAAGAGGCCAAAAGTCTGCGTTTGCAGCAGCTTCTGCAGCAGATGATCGTGGAAGCTGTTCGTACCAACAATAAAGAACTTTGTACAGATATCAAGGAAACCATGCTGAAAGAACTGGATTATCAGTTCCGGCTGCAGGAAGAGCGGGAAGAGGAACGCATCAAAGAGCAGATCGACAGAGACGATAAGCACTATGAAAGAATTGATGAGCTCCTCAGAAACCGCAATAAGAAAAGTAAGCGCGAAACAGAAGGGAAAAAGGGTCTTTTTAAAAAAGGGTGATGACTACCGGTTATCGGTGACTGTAAAAGTAAATGTCTGGTTTTCACCGGCGAAAAGGATATATCCGTTTTTGGGCAGGGTGATAGTATTATCGAAATCCTTTAACCGGGAGGTGGATATATAATTTAAGTTTTCATCGAATAAGAATATGGAACCTCTTTGGGGGATATCCATCTTTAGCCGACTGCCGCCGTAAGCGGAATCGATATGGAACCATACAGCATCAGAGGTTGTTCTGATGTTTGTTTCGGTGGCGTTAAAGTTCTGAATAGCATCTTCTTCCAGATAGCGATAGTTATTTACGTGAAGCACTTCATAACCATCCTGCATGGCAATGTTCATATCTACGATATCCCGTCCGGGCATGGTAGGTGTCTGCTGGAAACCTTTGGCGGAATTAGCATCATATATTCGGGCTGAAGTACCCAAAGCGCCTTTTGTCTGATAAACCTCAATGCTGACATAGCCGGCAGCACGTTCATCCAGCATGGGGCGAAGGATGGCTTGATTGGTATACTTGAAGGATGAGTAGGTTTCACTTACCAGAAAGTATTTTTTGTTATTTCTGTCCATCCAGGCATTATTTGCGGCCGTATTAGCGGAAGCAGGCTCTATTTTTTGAGCTAAGGGCAGTGCGGACGCTGTCTGGCTTAAGCCATTTTGATTTTCATAGGTATTGCCCATCAGGAATGCCTGCCCCTTTTCATCAGTAAGGAAAGAGAGCCGGGTAATGCCGCGGGTACCGCCCTGATTGGCGGTAAAACCAAAAGTGATATAGTCACCGTTAGCAGAAACAAATTCTTCGTCCTGATTATAAACATAGGTCTGAGTTTTTTCCACTCTGGCATTAACAGTGGTCATGACGAGAGTATCTTCTGTAAATTCAATTGTAAACATACCACCCATTCGTCCGGCATCGTATAATCCGGCATAAGCTTTGATCACATCGGGTATAGGAGCTGCTGTTGTATTATATTCCGGCAGGGAGAGGGAAAAATTCTGGTCAAGAAGTCCCTCTTCTTTTAAGACTTCTAAAATAATTTCCTGGGCAATTAACTGCTCGTAGCTGTCGCTGCCGGAAGAAGAAACGGCAACAGAAAGGTCATGTTCCGGCAGGACCGTGAGGTTGGTGTGGTAATTGCCGGTAGAGCCGCCTTTGGCAATTGCTTTGATGCCCAGAGTATTGAAGGGATAGGTTTCAACACTGTCCCAGCCCAAGCCGTAAAGAAAGGTGGTATCCTGATCCTCCGAAACCAGTGGTTTGATATGCTGGATGCGGGACATTTCATCCAGAGAGCCTGGAGATAAAATAGGATAATCGCTTCCCTTGGTAAACAGCGAGCCAAACCGGCTTAAATCAGTCATCGAGGCATACATACCGCCTGAGCCGATAACCCCTAAGGCTTCAGGAAGAGATTCCCGGCCGCCCAGGTAAATGGGAGCCAGCAAAGCCCGGTCAAAATCACTTTGCGGTGTTTGAATCTGTTTCAGTTCCATAGGATTCAGAAAGTTCTTTTGTAAATATTCCGTGAAAGTCAATCCACTGACCTGCTCCACCAGAATTTCGGCCAGGGTATAACTGTCATTGCTGTATACCGAAAGCTCGCCGGGGTCATGTTTTAAACGCTGTGAAGCGAGCAGTTCCAGGAAATGATCATGGTTATAGGTACTGTTATCTCCCAACAAAAAAGCGTTGTTATCCGTCATACCCAACAATCCTGAACTGTGATTCAGCAGCATGCGGGGAGTGATATCCACATACCGGGAATCTTCCATGGTAAACTCCGGCAGATAGTTGATCAGCGGGGTGTCTAGATCAACCAGTCCCTCTTCAACCAGCTTCATAACTGCTGATGCAGTAAATACCTTGCTGACCGAGCCGATACCATACAACCGTCCAATAACAGGATCTTCTGCGGTAACCGCTTCTTTAGCAAGCAGAACCGGAGTGCTTTGCAAACCAATTCCTCCCCACCAGTAAAGACTACTTAATAATACCAGAGCAGCTTTTAAAATTCTTTTTCTCATAATATCATTTCCTTTCCATTACATATTAAAGTAACCTATAACCCTAACAAGTTAGGGAGGAAGAACGCTCTGCGTTCTTCGAGACGAGACTTAGTTTATCTTCTCGTCTTTTTATTCGGCAATCAACTCATAAGCACTGATATGTCTGATGCGGAGAGCGGATAAAATAGCCACAGCGATGGTAACAGTAAAGATGCCGACGCAGACCAGCAGGATAGCCAGTGGGCTGATCCCCAGGTCCACTCTGCTGACTCCGCCCATGGAGGAAAAAACAAACAGAAAAAGGGGATTTACGATCAGTGAACCGGCGATACAACCAACTATAGAACCAATTAGTGCCGAGGGGATAAAGCTGGCGGCCATCTGCATAACAAGCTGCCTTGTCTGAAAACCACCGGCTTTTAAAATTCCCAAATCAGTTCTTCGTTTGATGATAATGGCTTTAGTGGTCATGTACAAAATTAAGGTTATCAGTAGCAGAGAGACCATAATGATAAATCCTAACAGTGCCGGCATCCCGTTGCTGAAGCTTCCTACTTGGGTTTCCAGATACTCACGCCAGTTGGTGATTTTAGCAATCCGGTATGCACTGGAAGAACCGCTCATAATCACTTCGCCCTGATAGCTGACGGCATATTCCACATTATTAATGGCATATTGCTCCAGATAGGCGGAAATTTTTTCTTCAGCCCGCAGCTTTGCGGCAGCAAATTTATCCTCAGAATCAATATTGAATACGTTTAACATACCGAACTTACTTTTTACCATATTAACAAAATCATCATAAAAAACCCCGTCATTAAAGTACACGTTAATAGTTTGCTGCTCGTATCCGGGAGCCAGATGCCGATAGCCGGCAAGGCTTAATGCAAGGATACGCCCGCTGTTGTTGGTAGTGGAAAAAAAACCGGTAATCAGGTAATCTTTGCTAATCCCGTTTTTGGTAATTGAAATCCAGTCACCTATTTCGTTTTCATACTGTTGTGCCAGATTTTCCGGCAAGGCCACCTCATTGTCCCAAACAGGCAGATTTCCTTCACAAGCTTCAAAAAGCTCCATTTTGCTATAATCATCGGAAATATAACATATACAGTTTAAATCATCCAACTTGGCCCCTCCCATATCCATCATGGATGTTTTGCGGACCTCAGGGAGAGCCTCTAACTCGGTAATAAAAGCTTCGGCATCGGTATGGGCGGTAAGGGTCAGATTAACATCGGATATTTCCAGACCCGCTATTTTAAGCATGGGGGACTTATCAAGAGCAAAATTGATATAAGCCATGGTAACAAAAGTAATGATAAAGGCAATACCGGCAATAATCATTCCAACCATTAAATAGAGTTTTCCGTGTACAAAAATATTTTTAAGGCCCAGATGCATATCGATGGAAGAAAAGCCTTTGTGGAGCGGAAAAAAATTCTTCCGGAAGCTATGAGTGGCCAGGCCGCCCCGCAGGGCAATAACCGGGGGCAACTTACGAATCCGTCGGCATGACACGAGGACCATAAGCAGCAAAAGAATACAGATAGCAAAAGCTGACAGCAGATTTAATATGGGAATATTATTGATCTGCAGGAGCAATCCGGTCATTGAGAGCAGAACACTGTTCAGCGCAGGTGTGATCAAGAGTGGTATAGCGGCACCAATAAGTGCGGCAGGCAAGGAAATCAGAGCGTATTCCATTAAAAAGGCTAATCGGATATCCTCGGAGGTATAGCCGGCAGCGCCCAAAATGCCGATATTTATCATCCGGTCTTCAATGCTGTTTTTTACCCGAAAGTCAATGACTAACAGGGAGATCAGGACAGCAACCAGGGCAAATCCCACAAGGATTCCGCCGAATGAATAAATCGGAACAATATTAGGCATCTTGAAATCTTCATAAAAAATGCCCATTCTTGGATCCTTAATAATAGATTCAAAACCAATATCAAAGGTTTTATAAAAATCAAGAGAAAAGTAAACGTTATCGGAAGGATTTGAAAATCTTGCCATCAGGAGCAGACTTTCACCGATTTGATCACGCAATTTCATAAAGGCTTCTTCGGAAAGATAATATTTTACAGTCCCGCCGCTGGTTTTGGCCATTTCGGATGCCTCATAATATCCGGCAACAGTAAAGGTATATTCTTTATTTTTATAAATCAGGGTATAAGGATCCCCAATTGCGTACCCTACGAACTTATGATATAAGGAAACGTAAATGGCCTCTGAAGGAGAAATGCTTTCATCTTCTTCAGCCAGTACTAAGGGGGAAATGTTGGTTTTCTCATTTTTATTTAAGAAGACTGCTTTCAGATCCAGTCCACCGCCAATATCAATATGCGCGTCTGACATAAAAACTGCCGATTGCAGTGTATACTCAGAAACCCGCGGATCCTCTTGAAAAAATATTTCATATCGGGGGTCATACTCGGCTCTGGAAACTCCGAAAGCATAGTGCATACTGTTCATTTCATCCAATTTTTTATCATAAATTCCGTTGGCCTGCAGCATCAAAGTCAATCCCAGCGCAATCAGCATAGAGACTGTTGCAATTAAAAGAGCCAGCGTGATACTATTGCCCCTATTCTTTTTAATATTGGCTTTTGCATAATGTAAAATTCCGTTCATATTTACCACCCCATTTTTTCTAAAAATTGTTGAAGTTTTTCCATCCGAACCGATTTTTCATCTGTTCCATAAGGATTCAATTCCAGTACACCAACAGCAGCGCCATCTCTTAAGTAAACGATCCGGCTGCCCCGGGCGGCTGTTTTCAAATCATGAGTGACCATGACGATGCTTTGCCCGGTCTGATGCAATTCGGTGAAAACGTCTAAAACAGCGGTACTGGCAGCAGAGTTCAGTGCGCCGGTTGGTTCATCGGCGAAGAGCAGCCGGGGCTGGTTGACCAATCCACGGACGATTCCCACCCGCTGGGCTTCTCCACCGGAAAGCTGGCTGGGAAATTTATGCCATAGTTCTTCCTGGAGCCCCACTCTAAGAAGCAATTCTTTAGACCGGGACAGCAGTTCTTTTTTATTTTTGGTAAGCAAGAGTCCGTTGGCCAGGATATTGTCCAGAACACTCATATTATCCATCAGATGAATCTGTTGAAAAACAAAACCACAATTTTTCCGGCGAAAGTAAGCAAGCTGATCATGGGTCATTTCGGCAATGTTTTCTTTATCGAACCAGATTTCTCCAAGTGTTGGTTTATCCATACCGGAGACGGCATAGAGAAGAGTACTCTTACCGGAACCGGAACTGCCCATGATGACGGTGAAATCTTTTTCATATATTTGAAAATCGAGATTTTTAATAACATGAATCTGGGTGCCGCCGTTGGAAAAGCTTTTACATAGCTTGTTGGTTTGGATTAGTGTTTGCATTATATATTTCCTCCTTTATTGGGAACAAGATTGTCTTTATGATTTATCTATATTATAATCATAAGATGGCAGGAAATCTTTTCCGGATTCCTGTTAATTTCTTATCAAATTCTTATCAATGGAGGAAAATCAGTGAAATATGATTGTTTGATTATCGATGATGAACCGGAGATATCCTGCACCGTCTGTGAATATTTTAATATATTTGATGTTACTTCGGCCTATGCCAAGAGCTATGAGGCAGGTATGAAGATTCTGATGGAGAACCAGGTTTCGATGCTTTTACTGGATGTAAACCTGGGGGCAGAGTCGGGATTTTTATTTTGCAAGGAGGTGCGTAAAAACTCCAATATTCCGATTATTTTTATCAGTGCCAGAAATACCGAGCAGGATATTTTATCAGGCCTAAGCCTGGGCGGGGACGATTATATTACCAAGCCTTTTTCCATGAATATTCTGCTGGCAAAGGTGAAGGCGATTTTAAAAAGAAGCGGGGAGGGCAGGAGTTTACCGGAGGATATCAGCTTCGGTGATGTGCGGATCGAACGCGCTACCGAGCGGGTATATAAGGATGATGAACTGGTAAAGATGAAGCCCATGGAATGGAAACTGCTGAACTATTTCATGGAAAATCAAAACCGGGTCATTTCTAAGGATGAGCTTTTGACCAAAGTTTGGAAGGATGAATTTGTCAGTGAAGGAACCCTAAGTGTACATGTCCGGCATTTGCGGGAAAAGATTGAAGAAGACCCCAACACTCCTCGATGGATCAAGACTGCCTGGGGAACAGGATATATTTGTGAAATTCAATAAGGAACAGATAAGATGAAAAAGTTTTATATTTTATTTATGATAATAGCGGCAATAATGGCAGCAGGCATCTGGATGGCCTGGAATGTTTTGAAGGAACCGGTGGAAGCTGTGGATATGGGCGCAGTTAATCATATTGTTAATTCTGTGCAGACTTTTGAAGATGAGGATAAATGGCCGGCGGAAATAACGGAGAATGAATTTAAGTATGATTTTGTCATCTTTTTGGACTCGGGAGAGATTTATTCATCAGAAAAAGAGCTTCCGGATCATATCGGTCAGGCAATCAAAAAAGGCTTTATCACTGCTGATGCCAAATCTTTTCCGGGGAAGATCATGATTGATCCGGGACTGGGGAAGCAGTATGAAAAGCGGCATCAGGACACGGCAAAATGGATTTTGGCAACATTGCTGCTAGTAAGTATAGGCTTGCTTATGTATTTTGGATTTATCTATCGGGTAATCTTGCACCCCTTCCGGCGACTGACGGTTTTCGCCAGACAGATCACCGATGGACATCTGGATACTCAGCTTCCCATGGATCGTCATAATATCTTCGGAGCGTTTACCGAGAGCTTTGATCTGATGCGGGAATCCCTGCGGGAGGCCCGCCACCGGGAGATGGCGGCTAACCAGAGCAAAAATGAGATGATTGCATCCCTCAGCCATGATATTAAAACACCCGTAACCTCCATCCGCCTGTTGGCAGAGTTTTTGCAGGTTCAGATTACGGATGCCGGTCAGTTGGAAAAGCTGACTGCCATCGAAGCCAAAACCAGGCAGATTGATTATCTGATGAATAATCTTCTGCAAAACACCCTGGAGGATCTGGGGCATCTGGAAGTAATATGCGCAGACGAAGAAAGCCGGAAGTTGTCTGAAATCGTCCGTGGGGTGCACATCAGAAGCGATGTCACAGTAACTTCTCCTCCTCCATGCCTGATCAGGATAGACAGCAACAGAATGGAGCAGATCATTTCCAACATTCTGTATAATGCGGAAAAATATGCCGGTACATCAGTAACAGTAACTTTTACTATGGCAGATCCTTTTTTGCAAATGGATATTCATGATTATGGAAAAGGGGTAAAAGAAACAGAGGTAGAATACCTCTGCGAAAAATTCTATCGTGGCCAGACTGCCGCCGAGTCAGGCAAAGAAGGCGAAGGGTTGGGACTTTACATATCCCGCTCCTTAATGAACAAGATGAACGGTGAACTTACCTGCATAAACAAACCGGACGGTTTTACCGTCCGGCTGATGATACCATTATCGTTTTAAGACTACTCGGCTGAAATAGCACCTGTGGGGCAAGCACCTGCACAAGAACCGCAGTCGATGCAAGTATCTGCACTTATTTCAAACTGTGTATCGCCCTGGCTGATTGCACCAACGGGGCACTGTCCCTCACAAGCTCCGCAGCTTACACAGCTGTCATTGATTACGTAT
>JAVBUF010000035.1:0-7484 GCA_031555615.1 Lachnospiraceae bacterium
ATAAAAATAATGATTGCCCATGCCACATAATACATTCAAATATTCCTCACGGTATCTTTCCTCTTTTGCATTACTTTAATTCCAAAACATCTATTGAATCAGATGATACAGCTATGTATTTATTAATTGAAGTAGTGGGAATTAAAAGCGCAGTTGTTTTATCCAATGTCCCATTGTATTTTTCCGCCCCGTTTACGTTGCAGATAATACAATCCAAATCGTTATAAATAATGAACCGGTCCTTGGTAAAAATTATTTCCGAATATTCAATATCAAAGTTCTTGGACAAGACCAGACTGCCCTTTTTATCATATACATCAAGTCTATATATGGTCTCCCCCGATGTATTGTTAAATACCAGGCCCACATAATCTTCATTATAATATACACTTTGCACTTCTTCATCCAGTAAGTTGTCCTTGACGCTCACTGGTTTCTCATTTCCCGAAAAGAACATAATCCGGTCATCTGATATGCTGAAGGCTGTTTCATTATTCATAAATTGCATACACGGCACAATGGTGTCCAAATAATTATAACCGCTCATATAGTTACCCGCATTTTCTCCTACTGCGCCAAAGTTATAAAAGGCAATACTGGATTTCATCACACCGCGATCTACATATAAATAAGACACGCCTACCAACTTTCCATTGGGAGATATGCTTATACCAACGGGATAACCCGATTTGTCCATTCTTGTCTTAACAAAGGATATCTCTTCGCCGTCAGGAGCATACAGATAAATCCAGGTAATATCTCCGTCATCCAGAACCACAACCACTTCTCCATTGGCTGCCACATCAAAATAACGGATGGGCAAATTAGTCGAAATTTCTCCCAATTTTTTCTGGGTATTCATAACATATATGACACTTCCATTATAATCTCCAATGGCTACTACACCCTGACAGATTGAGGAAATAGGGTTTTGCATTTCATATGTCTGATTCCATACGGCATTTCCTTTTATATCCGTACAGCTTGCACCATCTTTACTGTAATGAAGGATATTACCCCCCAGATTTTTCACCTTTGTACCTGACGCAACCTTCACCTCAGCTGACGCTGTGACAATACTATCGGTATAGATTTTATCCCGCCATTGAACGAAAAAAGCAAAAATAAGCGCTCCGGCCAAAACGATTATCAGTGCGGCACGATAAAAAACCGTAAGTTTATGCCCTCTGATTTTCTCTTTATAATTGATATCTTTTGTTTCACTCTGGCGTTTTTCCTTAGCCTTCATATAGTCTCTTATATTAGACATAGATTATTTCTCCATATAATTCTTTATCTTTTGTCTTTTTGTAATGCTTTTTCTATAATATCATATTTTACTCTGTTTCTTCAATAAATACTATTGCCTGTTCCGCTGTCCGGGCAAAATCTTCCATTTTAGAATAATCATCAATTGCACTTATAGCTACGGCTACAAGAATGCAAAGCCCCCCTAGCAGCATTATCTTCAGTTTATCCCATACGCCCCGTGATCCATTCTTACTTTGCGGTTCAGGGAGGAATACTTCTAATCCGCTCCCTTCCATCTGGGCATTATAAAAAAGTAAATAATCCTGCATGGCTTCATTATTATCAAAAAATATACTATATTTTGAAATATTCTCTTTTTCGTTATTATATACATTCACAAATCCGATAAAGCTATGGGCCGCAAAAAACTCCTGACCGATTTCCTCTACCGTTCGGCCGGATTCTTCGCAAGCCGCACCATAGACAAAAAACTGCTCAGTATCTTCTTCCTTTTCGATATGGCCATATAATGCCAGTTTCACAGGCGTTTCCGTTGCTTCCATCTTTTTTTGCTTCAAAAAGGAAACTACATAATCTTCAATAAATACTTGTCCCATGTTTTCCCCCTGCCGGATGTGAACTGTAACCCGGATGTACCTTTGATGTTACTAATAATACCATATTTTTATTGGTCATTTCGTCGAAACAAGGTAAACAGAACAAGAATTTACCGCCTTTTTTTGACACTAAAAAGGTGCTGCACAAACAGCAGCACCCTAATTGCAGAAGCTTCGAAAAACGCTCTGGGTTCTTCCAGATTAATTTATTGGCCTTGATAATTTATTGGCCAGGAAATTTATTGGCCAGGACAATTTATTGGCCTTGTTTAAAGCGATAAACAGTAGTAGAACGATAAGGACGATCCGGGCCGAAAACCGCGGAAGGAAACTCCGGCTTGTTGGCCGTATCCGGATAATATTGGGTTTCTAGGCAAAGAGCGCATCTCTTTTGATACACTACGCCTTCTTTACCGCTGTGCTTATCCACAAAATTACCCGCATAAAACTGGACACCCGGTAAATCCGTGTAAGTAATCATGGTTCTTCCGGAAACCGGATCCGTTACACTGGCAATTTCCTTCAGAGTTCCATCAGCACCGTCGATGACCCAGTTATGATCATATCCACCAACCAGCTGCAGCTGTTCAAAATCAGAGTCAATTTCATCACCAACCCGTTTGGGTGAAGTGAAATCCATCGGCGTTCCGGCCACAGGCGCCAGTTCACCGGTAGGGATAGCTCCTGCTACCACGGGGGTGTATTTGCTTGCATGAAGGGTTAAAATGTGGTCATGAATGCTCTCATTTTCATGGCCTGCCAGATTAAAGAAGGTATGATTGGTAAGGTTGATGATGGTATTTTTATCACTTTCCCCACAATATTCTATCTTAAGCTCATTTTCTTCGGTGACGGTATAGGTTACGGCAATCTTTTTATTGCCCGGGAAGCCCATGCAGCCATCTTCGTCCTCCAGGGTAAAGGTAACCCCATTATCATTTTCCTGACTGCCCCATACCCGCTTCTGGTATCCCAGTTCCATATGACTGTGAAGGTTGTTGTCTCCGTCATTTACTTCCAACTGATAAGTGGCGCCTTCCAGGGTAAAGGACGCACCGCCGATTCTGTTTGCATTGGGGCCCACAGTGGCGCCAAAAAAACTGTTGATTTCTATGTAATCCTTCAGATTATCATATCCGGTGACCACATCCGTCAGATTGCCGTTTGCATCAGGCACCAGTAAATTTACCAGAATCGCACCGAAGTTGATTATATCGGCACGCATTCCTTTACTATTTGACACAGAATACAAATAAACATCCTGTCCTGCTTCGGTTTGTCCAAAAATTTTCTTTTCTACATTCATTTTTCTTCCTCCCAATATCTAAATTTCAGTTCTGCCTTCAAGCGCACGCAAAAGGGTCACTTCATCGATATACTCCAAGTCTCCGCCCACCGGAACGCCGCTGGCAATTCTGGTTACCCGAATGCCGCTGGGCTTAATCAGCTTACTGATATACATGGCTGTGGTTTCACCCTCCAGACTGGAATTGGTAGCAATAATCACTTCATCCACCTCTTCTTCCTGCAGACGTTGTATCAATTCCTTGAGCTTAATGTCACCGGGTCCAATGCCAATCATCGGTGAAATCGCTCCATGCAAAACATGGTAAACGCCTTCGTACCGGCCGGTTTTTTCATAAGCGGCCAGATCCCTGGTATTTTCCACCACCATAATGAGCCGCGGATCTCTTTTAGGATTGGCACAGATGGGACAGAGTTCCTGATCCGTAAGGGTGTAGCATTTACTGCAATAACGGACATTTTCCTTCGCTTCTACAATCGTTCTGGCCAGTTTTTCCACTCGTTCCTTAGGCATATTGATCAAGTAGAATGCCAGACGTCCTGCTGATTTACTGCCGATGCCGGGAAGCTTCGCCAGTTCATCAATCAATTTATTTATATGTCCACTATAAAAATCCATTAGAAGGGAAGGCCTCCGCCCAGACCTAAGCCGCCGGTCATCTTATTCATCACTTCGGCATTGGCTTCCTCCGCCATGCGAAAAGCTTCATTGGCCGCAGCCATAACCAGATCCTCCAGCATTTCTATATCATCAGGATCTACTACTTCCTGAGATAATTTTACTTTCGTAATCTGCTTGCCGCCGGTAACGGTAATCTCTACCGCTCCGCCGCCCGCCTTAGCCGTAAACTCTTTGGTCTCCAAATCCTTTTGGCTCTCTTCCATCTGACGCTGCATCCTCTGTGCCTGCTTCATCAGATTATTCATGTTACCCGGCATCCCGCCGCCGGGAAATCCTCCTCTTTTTGCCATGTCAATTTCCTTTCTGCTCTTTATTCTTCTTCGTCCTCTTCTTCAATCTCCATGTGAATAATTTTGGTTAAATCAACATGAATTTCGTCGAAGGAACGGTTACTGCCAATACTCTGAATATTTACTTCAATATCTTTTCCTGCTGCTTCCGACAGAAGTATTTCTAACTGCTGTTTATGTTCCGGTTGTTTGATCATATAGTCGGAGGCCAAACCATCTTCTATGACAATCAACAATTTATTGTCACCGCCCAAACTCAGACGGGCACTTCTTAAGTATGCTTTCATGGGCATCGGCGTGCGGTTTAAAATACCCGGCCAATTACCGACAACTTTTTTAACATCCTCCGGAATGGCCTTGGGCAGCTCCGGTTTTACTTTTGGAATCGCAGGTGCCTGCTCGCCGGAAGGTGCATACTCCCCTGCTTGCGGCATCATAGGAATCCCAGATTCCATTTTTTCCTCTAACTGCCTGATCCGATCCAAAAGGGATTGGCTGTCGGTTTCCATACTGGGCCGGCATAGCTTGATAAGAGCCATTTCCACTAAAATTCTTTTTTGAGCAGCATATTTTATCTGTCCGGAGAGTTCTGAAAAAATGCGGATATATCGCATAATAACATTTACATCGGTTAGTCCGGCTTCTTCTTTTAATCTTTCCATGCTTTCGGTTGACGCATCGATCACATCTTCTATCCCCGCGGATACATCGGAGGTTTTCAATAATAAAAGATTTCGCAGATACCAGGTATAATCTGTTACAAACTGCCCCAGCTCCCGCCCCTGCATCACCACTTCTTCCAGCAGTTCCACACAGCTGATGACTTCGCCGTCCAGACAAAAACGAAACAGACGGCTGAACACCTCAGTATCCACAGCTCCCAAAACTTCCAAAACATTATCATAGGTAAGCTTTTTTCCAAAATAAAAAGCAGTGCATTGTTCCAATAAGCTGAGGGCATCCCGCAGGGCTCCGTCTGCTGATTTGGCAATATAGTGGATGGCCTTTTCCTCGGCCTCGATCTGCTCCTTCGCCATCAGCTGCTTCAGCAGGTCAGAAATGGTATCCACCGTAATCCGCTTAAAATCATATCTTTGACACCTTGACATAATGGTTACGGGTATCTTATGCACCTCAGTAGTTGCCAGAATAAAAATAACATATTCCGGCGGTTCCTCCAGGGTCTTCAAAAGTGCATTGAAGGCTCCTATGGAAAGCATATGAACCTCATCGATGATATAAACCTTAAATCTGCCCTCCGCCGGAGAGTAGGTTACCTCATCCACAATTTCCCGAATGTTATCGACACCGTTATTAGAAGCTGCATCAATTTCGATAACATTCATGCTGGCTCCGGCCGAAATGGCTTTGCAGATGGCACATTCCCCGCAGGGACTGCCATCCACCGGCTGTTCACAGTTCACGGCCTTGGCAAAAATCTTGGCAATGGAGGTTTTTCCGGTTCCTCTTGTTCCACAGAAAAGATAGGCATGTCCGATCCGGTTAGCCTTAATTTGGTTTCTTAATGTAGTTACTATATGATCCTGCCCCTTTACATCTTCAAACCGACGGGGGCGAAACTTTCTATATAAGGCTGTATAAGACATTGCAACAACCTTGTCCTTTCAATTAATCTCCGAAACTAATGCCCAGCATCTTGGCTTCTTTCACAATGCTGGCATCGGGAGCTACCATTTTTAATTTACCAGCCACTTCTTCCAGCGGTACCTTCACGATTTCCCGATTCTTATATCCTACCATAAAACCATATTCACCGTCCAGAATCATCTTGCCGGCTTCGGAACCAAGACGGCTGGCAAATACTCTGTCATAAGGACAAGGGCTACCGCCTCTCTGGGTGTGACCGGGAACGGTTACTCTCACCTCATAGCCGGATTTTTCAGTGATACTTTTGGCTATTTCATAGGAAACGGAAGGGTGCGGGTTGTTTTTTTGTTTTTCTTTCATTTCTTTTTTGGACAGGGCGGCATCTTCCTTGGAAATGGCACCTTCGGCTACGGCCAGAATGGTAAAACGGCTGCCTTGTTTATGGCGCTGGTCGATAGCTTGTACCACTTTATCGATGTCATAAGGAATCTCGGGGATAAGGATGATATCTGCCCCTCCTGCCATACCGGCGTTAAGAGTCAAAAATCCGACTTTGTGTCCCATCACCTCGACGATAAAGACGCGGCCATGAGACGCCGCTGTGGTATGAATACAATCGATAGCCTGGGTGGCAATGTCAACAGCACTCTGGAAACCGAAGGTCATGTCGGTTCCCCACAGGTCATTGTCAATGGTCTTGGGCAGGGTAACGATATTCAGCCCTTCTTCACGCAGAAGATTAGCGGTTTTATGAGTACCGTTTCCACCCAGTATCACGATGCAGTCCAAACGCAGCTTGTGATAGTTTTGTTTCATGGCATCTACTTTATCAAGCCCGTTTTCATCGGGTTCTTTAATTGTTTTAAAAGGGGTGCGGGAACTGCCAAGAATGGTGCCGCCTTTGGTGAGAATTCCTGAGAAGTCTGAGCCGGTGAGCATCCGGAAATTGCCGTAGATCAGACCTTTATATCCATCTAAAAATCCATAAATTTCAACGTTTTCGCCGCTATTGGCTAAGCATTTTACGACGCCGCGCATGGCTGCATTTAGGGCCTGGCAGTCACCGCCGCTGGTTAATAATCCGATTCTCTTCATTATAGTTCCTCCTGAGGTTATGTCTTTTGTCAAAACATAATAGTATTATATATTATTTTGGGGTTTGCCACAATAGTTTTGTATTGACTTCTATTGTGAGGGATACTATAATGAGTTTCGGTAGGAAATGAGATTTTTATGTATTTTGTGGGTTATTTATGTTATTTAATTGTGGAGATGTACCAAAGTGGCTGAAGGGTCCGCACTCGAAAGCTGAGTGTGTATTTCCCGGGTTAAGGTGGGAAGGATTGGGATTCGTGAGGTTTTTTGCTTCCGGTGTTTCAGGAAGGGGAAAATGGGTTCCGCAGATTTCTCGCAGAATTTGTTGGTGGTAATTTCGGGTTTTGTTTTATAATTTTTGTTTTGTATTTTGTTTTATAACTTTATAATAGGTAATGTTTATAGTTTATAAATGGTTTTTGCCGGGTGAGTTGGGATGTTTCTTATAAAATGTTTCTTTTAAGTTTCTTATAATAAGTAATAAGCTGTATCCCAATAAGTTGTATCCGGTTAAAATAAATTTGGAGATGTACCCAAGAGGCTGAAGGGTCCGGATTCGAAATCCGGTAGGTCGGTTCGCCGGCGCAAGGGTTCAAATCCCTTCATCTCCGCTAAAAAGTCGAAGCTTTTGCTGAG
>JAVBUF010000033.1:0-31093 GCA_031555615.1 Lachnospiraceae bacterium
CTGATAATGATTCTGGCCGTCTTCTTGGGAAAGGCAGCCGCAAAACGGGGCCATAAAATCAACACTGCCAGACAGATCACTCCCACCAGAAAAGCCTGCCAGTTAAACGTTCCAATGGATTTGATAACAGCTTCCGCCTTATCCATGGTTTCCACCGGCGTCACTGCATCTTTATAGGTCAGTCCTAAAAAATCCTTAATCTGGCCGATGGCAATGGTTACGGCAATTCCGGCTGTAAAACCGGTGGTGATGGTATAAGGCACAAAACGAATTAAATTCCCCAAACGCAGAAAACCCATAATAACCAGTAGTATTCCGGCCATAATGGTAGCCACCACCAGGCCTTCCATCCCGCCGGTAGCCACAATACCCGCTACGATGGTGGCAAAAGCGGCTGTGGGACCGGATATCTGCACCCGGCTTCCCCCCAGAAAAGAAATGACGAAACCGGCAACGATGGCGGTATACAGACCGCGTTCCGGGCTTACCCCCGATGCCAGCGCCAAAGCAATGGAAAGAGGCAGGGCAATGATCGCCACAATAATACCGGAAATAATATCCTTTATAAATTGCTGCCGGGTGTAAGTTTTCATCACCGAAAACAATTTGGGTTTTAGTTTATACATTTAATTTTCCTCTATAATAAAAGCCATGGCATTCTATCAATTCTACGTCAACCACCTTACCGATGAGTGACTTATCTCCTGCAAAATGAACGGTGGTATTGTTGGATAATCGAGCTGTCAGCAATGAACTATCCTGCTCACTTACTTCCTCCACCAGTACCGGCAAAGTTTTCCCTGTCAGCAATCCCGCCTGTTTTCTTGCGGTATCCTGAACTACCTTCAGCAACTTGTCAAACCCTTTCTTCACTTCCTGCTCTGACACCTGATTGCTCATGGAGGCCGCCGGAGTTCCGGTTCGCTTGGAATAGATAAAGGTGAAGGCATTATCAAACTGTACCTGTTTTACCACATCAATAGTTTCCTCTACATCTTCCGGTGTCTCCCCGGGGAAACCCACGATTATATCGGTGGTGATGGTCATATCCGGTATCTCCTGCCTGATTTTGGCTGCAAGCTCCAAATATTGCTCTTTGGTATACCGGCGGTTCATAGCTTCCAGTATCCGGGTGGAACCGGATTGTAATGGCAGATGCAGATGCCGGCATATCTTCTTGGAATTCTTCATCACCTGGATCAAATCATCCGATAAATCCTTCGGATGAGAGGTCATAAAGCGGATTCGTTCCAATCCTTCGATCTGTTCTATTTGCTGCAGCAGTTCCGGGAAGCTGACCTGATTGGTCAATCCTTTCCCGTAAGAGTTCACATTCTGTCCCAACAACATGATTTCCACCACGCCATCAGCCACAAGATGCCTGATCTCCCCAATAATCTCCTGCGGTTCCCGGCTGCGTTCCCGCCCTCGCACATAAGGTACGATACAGTAACTGCAGAAGTTATTACACCCAAACATGATATTAATACCGGACTTGAAGGGGTATTTACGCTCTACCGGCAAATCCTCCACGATCTGATCGGTATCCTTCCAGATATCCACCACCATCCTCCCGGCTTCAAACATGGTGTGGAGCAGCTCGGCAAACTTAAATATATTATGCGTCCCAAAAATTAAATCCACAAAGCGATAGCTTCTTCGGATTTTTTCAATCACCGCTTCTTCCTGCATCATACAGCCGCAAAGAGCAATCTTCATCCGGGGATTTTTCCTTTTCAGATTGTTCAGCTGTCCCAGCCGGCCATATACCCGCTGATTAGCATTATCTCTTACGGTACAGGTATTGTAAATGACAAAATCAGCTTCTTCGGTATCAACAATTTGGTAGCCGATGACTTCCAGAATACCCGTCAGCTTCTCGGAATCCCGGGCATTCATCTGACAACCAAAGGTGGTGATACAGGCCGTCAGCGGCCGTCCCAGAACTTCTGTTTCCTGCCGGACATATTCTCGGCACCTGGCCATATAGTAATACTGGCGTTCCGGCTCCGGAACTGGCGGCAACTGGGATAACTCTATCTTATCAAGTATTTTATGTATATCTTCCTGCATGCTTATAACCTCATCAAAATTTTTGTGCTTATTCATTATAAAGTACAGATTGATTTTGTTCAACCCCTGAACTGTAAATCTCTCTTTCAATGGCAAAATGACTACCAGACAAGTCTGGTAGTCAAGCTCTATTAATTCATTAACATTGTTGTAATACTGTTATAGCCGGCGATACCATCGGCCTTCAGCTGGTATTTCTTTTGAAACTCTATCGTTTGTTTGCGGGTATCGGCACCAAAGCTTCCATCCATCTTAGTTGTAAAACCCAATTCGCCAAGCCGTTTCTGCCACCAGGTAACCAAATACCCGGAAGTGCCGGTTTTATACCCGACAACTGCTTTTTTTGCCTGTAAATTAACTACCCGGCGAACATACTGGGTTTTGGGCCCATCTATACCGTCTTCCTTCAAAACGGCTCCATTCATATCCCGGAAGCCATCAATGTTGGCGGCTTTTTGAAAATCTAAAATATTGATATTCTTCACCGTTTCGTTAACTGCTTTGGGCTGCACATCTGTAAATGTCGTATAAAACTCATTGATATCCACATTGCCATTGATTCCGTCTACTTTGCCGGTACTGGATTTTTGCCAGATATCAGCTAACGCATTTTCTTCGCTATTCAAGTTCTTCGTATACCGGGCATACCAAATATAGATCTTTTGCTGAAAATTTTTCTGGATCAGCGGAAGGTCGAAAACATTTTCTTTATAATCTTTATTGGTATATAAAACCGGTATATACCCGGCATCCACCACAACCCGAAGAAACGCGATGGCCATTCTGGTAGCCAGGGCTTTGGTAATTTCCACCCCGTTTTTCCGGGCATATGCCACGGTATCATATTCCAGATCAAAAGCGATGGGACATTTATCCCAATACTTTCCGGCGGCGGCTACAGCATATTCACCCTCGGCCTTGGCCATGGCTTCATTATATCCGTAACTAAACCAGTATACCCCGGCAGGTATCAGCAGGCGGCGGCAGGCATCGGCATTGACAACATATTTCTGGTCGATATTATTCCGGCCGTAACCGGCCCTGATCATCACTCTGCCATAACCGGCATCTTTTACCTTCTGCATATTTACAATTCCGTTATGCACGGAAATATCTATTCCCAGTTCCATTTACTACTCCTTCCTTAACACAAAATGTCGAATTATATTATATTTTATGTTAATTTAGGGATAGTGTGCTATATTCTCGGCTGTTTAATCTTTTTCTTTCACTATGTATGCGAAAGATCGGCCTTTTTTACCAACCCGTTCCACCACCTCCAGGTGCAGCAGAATATTCAGCACCAGACCGGCTTCCTTTTTGTTTATCCCCACAGCCTTCCCCAGTTCTGATGAGGTAAAAGGTTCTGTCAGTTCGTAAGGAATCAGCTGGACATAATCTTCCCGGCGTTCAAAACGTACTTCTTCCACTAATGCAACCGGAATCCGGTCATAGCGCTCCGAACCTTTCTTTTTATCCTTGCTCCAGCCGTTCAGCAGACGGTACTCTTCGATATCGATCAGGGGAAAACACAGCCGCAAATTCTCATGGGGCAGATAGTCTTTGATCTTATATAACTCTCCAAACACCTTGTAAACGCTTCCTCTTGCCGGTGACTTCCTGGGTTTGGAGCATTCTCCGGTCTCCTCATCGATCCAGCAAAGCCATTTATAATGGGGAATGGGGTGAACAATGGTAACCGGATATTGGGGCAAAAAACAGGACAGCTTGTCCCGCATCCGATTAAACTGCGAGGTTTGAATCTCGATAATTTCATTGCCGGTATAAATATCCGCCACAAAATTATCAATGGGAATCTCATGCATATCTTCATCCGGTGCATAATAATGCTTCAGTACCGCATGAACGGTTTTTTCCTGCAGTGTGCCAATCCCCTGCCGCAGCCTTTGCAAGCCGATTATTTTATTTCGAGCCTCTTCAAATCTTTTTTCATCCATCTTATTTACTGGTGTTTTCTTTCACCCGGAAGGTAACGATTTCGGTAATCAGTTCTTTAGGAAGGGGCTTGCTTAAAGGAAACTGGATTGCCCCTTTAGAATACTTATATTCACCTAATTTATCGGTAAAGTTACTTACGCCGCTATCCCCCGGATAAAACCCGATATGGGAAGCATGTGCCGCAAAATGAACCAGGTTTCCATTCAAATAAAAAGTTGGCATCTGCCAGCTGATCCGCTCCGTGGCCTCCGGTGCGGTTTCTTTGATGATTTGCCAGATTTCCCGCAATTTGGCCTGTTTTTCCTCCGGAAATTGCAAAATATATTCTTCGATTACATTCATCTCATCTTCTCCTTTAAGTATCATTGTATTTAGACAACATTATACCATGTCCGTTTACAATATAACAGTCAAAAATGCAGAGGCCGGCCGAAAGGAATAAGCTCCCTTAGCCACCTCTGCAGTCTCTTCTCAATCTATTTAATGTCTTAACGTATCCGTTCCGGAAAGCCTACTTTCTTTTGTGCTTTACGCAATGTTTTGGTTGCGTAATAATTGGCTTTATCCGCATTATTCTTAATCACGGAATCAATGTATGCTTTATCTTTAATCAATTGGGCAAACCGCTCCTGCACAGGTTTCAAAACACTAACTACTGCCTCACCCACGGCCAGCTTGAAGTCACCGTATCCTTTGCCGTCAAATTCACGTTCGATCTGATCTGTTGTCTGTCCGGTACAGGCACTGTAGATATCCATCAGGTTGCAGATACCCGGCTGTTTTTCAGAATCATATCTGACACAGGCTTCCGTATCAGTTACTGCCTTCTTAAATTTACGGATAATGGTATCCGGATCATCCATCAGATAAATGCTGGCATTGGCATTTTCATCCGATTTGGACATTTTCTTTTCCGGCTCCTGGAGGCTCATAATCTTTGCCCCGGTTTTGCCAATGTATGGTTCCGGTATGGTAAACACATCACCATAAACGGAGTTAAAGCGCTGGGCAATATCTCTGGTAATTTCCAGATGCTGCAGCTGGTCTTTTCCTACCGGTACCGCATCAGCCTGAAACAACAGAATATCGGCGGCCATTAACACCGGATAAGTATAAAGGCCGGCATTGATATTATTGGCATGCTTCGCCGATTTATCTTTAAACTGTGTCATCCGATTCAGTTCACCCATATAAGTATAACAATTCAATATCCATGCCAGCTCGGCATGAGCCGAAACATGAGATTGATAGTAGAGACAATTCTTCTCCGGATCCAAACCTGCCGCAATATAAAGAGTCAGCAAATTTCTGGCTCTGCTGCGCAGTTCCGCCGGGTCTTGTCGTACGGTTATGGAATGTAGATCTACCACGGAGTAAAAACATTCATATTCATCACTTAAGGTAACCCAATTTTTTAATGCTCCCAGATAATTCCCCAGTGTCAGGGTTCCGGTTGCCTGCATTCCGCTGAAAAGTACTTTTTTTCCATCTATCATTGTATTTTCCTCCAATAATTACTACGGCAATTAAATAATAATTAGTGTATCATTGGGACCCTCTTTCGTCAAGAACCAGGATTCATGGATTCCGTCAGCCGTTGTTATTATTCTGACGCTGTGAATTATCCTCGCATCCGCAGGTGCCCCCCTGGAAGGTCATGAAAGGCCTGGTATCCATACGGGCATCCATTCTTGCATCCATCCGGGGTTCCATCATTCTTCCATCAAAAGCATCCATGCCGCAGCCGCAATCATTGGCCATATTTCCGCAGCCCATATCCATAATGTTATTTACACTGCAGCTGTCGTCACAACCGCAATTATTGCCGCAGTTATCGTTACTGTTATGGTTGCTGTTGTTATTACAATTGCTGTTTCCGCCGTTATTTCCGCCAAGCAGTAATAATAGAAATAAAATATTCATATCTTATTCACTCCTCTTTTTTATGATATATCCTATGCAGAAAAGTGAACTCTGTACCTTTTGTTATTTTTTTCCCAGAACTTCCTTCCTGATATAAGCAAAAGTTCTTGCCTCCCCCTCCTCTGCCAGCATATGTAAAAGCTTTTCCAGAAGAGTTTTGGTTTTTTCATGCAGCGGAGCAGGCTCTTTACCGCTGAGATAATAGATTAACGGCATATCATCCGAATAGGCCGGTTTGTTATACACCTTACAGGCCGCTATCCGGTCCATCAACATCTCCACAATATATTTATCCGGCATCGGGGCCGGAGCCAGACCTCCCGCAATTTTTTTAGTACTGTAATCAATCCAATATTCATAATGATGCTTATTTCGTCCTTTATGGTGAAGCCACGCACTGGAAAAACCAATGGCTTGCCTTTCTGCATTGTTTGGACTTTGATTCCCTTGAAAATATCTGACACCCACACCAAATTCACTGGGGCTGAATTTAGACAGATCATGAAAAATTCCCTGCTTATATAAACCCACCGCAAAACATCCTTTCATAACCAGATGCTTATGCCGGAGGATCGTTTTTAAATGCTTCCAAGCCTTCATGCTGCTTGCTCCTATCTATCCTTGCTATCCTTGCTTTTGTTTGCTTTGGTTTTCCCTGGGAAATAAAAATCCCGATGCTTCGTTCCTTAATGATGGCACTTTGCCCATTGTCATCCGGTTCCGGCTGGATTTCCGGCTGATCCGTACATTGCAGCAAACACCACTTCATTTCTCTGGGCAGTTTGGGTAACGCCAGTTTATGAGGCAGCCAATGCATATTATAAGCAATATAAAGAAAATCATCTTCCTTTCCGTCAGGAAGCTTCCCGTATTTTCCGCAATACATAATTCCCAATGTCCGGCTGGATGGGTTCAAATCCGGCCGCCAAGCTTCTTCTCCATGATAGGACACATCCGGATAACCGCAGGCAATAGAATCCAGGATCTGCATTTCCACAGGCATATGAAGAATGGGATGTTTCTTCCGCAAATCTATTAAAAAGCGTGTAAATTCCAATATTTCTTTTCCCATTACTGTGGTATTCCATTTCACCCAACCGGTCTCGTTGTCCTGGCAATAAACATTGTTATTTCCGTTTCTGGTATTTCCGAATTCATCACCGCTGAAAATAAAAGGAGTTCCCTGAGCCAATAATAAAATTGCAAGCGCATTTTTAATCTGCCGGCTGCGCAGCTCCTGGATACTTTTTTTACGGCTGACGCCTTCCACGCCGCAATTCCAACTGTAATTATAGTCACTGCCGTCACGGTTGTCTTCGCCATTGGCTTCATTGTGCTTTTTGTCATAAGCGGTTATATCATAAAGGGTAAAGCCATTATAGTCGGCCATATAATTTACCGTCCCCCGGTCCTCAGGGTTGTTCCGCTGATGATACAGCAGGGCCGAGGTCATATCTTCATCCCCCTTCAGGAAACGACGCATCTCCGCGCGGAAATGATCTTTGTAGACACCGGTATTTTCATATAGCGGCCGCTCTTCCCAATAAGAATATTCATTATACAAAATTTTGGTTCCGGATAGCAGGGCATCCTGAGTAATCACCGAAACCGGCAAATTTTCTCCCAGCAGGTGGATTCCGTCAATATGATATTCCACTACCCAGTATTTCAGGATATCAGGGATATCGGCACGGTTGAAGGCCGAGGGAAAATAAAAATACATCAATACCTCAATACCGGCCTTGTGCAGCTCCCTGACCATCTCTTTAAAGGAATATTCGGGACTTTCCCCGGCACAAAACGCCGCTTTGGGGGCATAATAAACCCCTTCCTTGAAGCCCCAGCAATTAATCGTCTTTTTGGGTTCTTCTTTAGCAGCTGTTAAAGAGTATTCACATTCTTCAAATTCATAAGCCGGCATCAATTCCACCGCCGTAACTCCCAATTCTTTCAAATAGGGGATTTTGGCCACAATACCTTCAAAAGTACCTTTATTTTTAACGCCGGAGCTTTTATGCATGGTAAAACTACGGACATGTAATCCGTAAATAATACTGTCTTCATATGGTGTTCCTAAGGGGTGGTCTTCCCCCCAGTCAAAATCCGAACAAAAGAATCCTCCGCTGATATTTTCATCCCAGCCGCTCCCCCAGGTTTTGCTTCCGATTACAACTTTTGCATATTTATCAAGAATAATCTCTTCTTTGCAATAATATTGATAACGACAGCATTCCGATACCGGAATATGGATTTTCACCCCATAAAGGCTGCCGCGTTTTCCCTTTTCGGAAAAAGGTACCCTTTGAGAATGATTGTTTTTATCATACAAAATAACACCGCAGTCGCTGCCGTTCACCTGATCCGTACAAAAGCAAATACCATCCGGTTCAGCATATACCCCTTTTCTGTCAGGCTTAAAATATGTTGTCTTAAAATTCTGGTCCACGTAACCCCTCCCCACGCCATGAGCAATTATAATTAATATACCATATTTTAATTATTCTGTGTGAAAAATATTGCCAATTTGTTCTTTCCTTAGTACAATAAGGTCAGCAATTAAATAATTTTTGTGTAAATTACACAGACAGGAGCTCATATGGAAAATGAAAGAGATGAAGAAATGACCGTAACCATTGATCTGGAAGACGGTACTTCGGTCAACTGTGCTATCGTTACTATTTTAACCGTAAATGATCAAGATTATATCGCTTTGCTTCCCATGGATGACAGTGAAGAAAATGATGAAGGTGAAGTATGGTTCTATCGTTACAAAGAAGATGAAAATGATGTCAACAAGGAACCCGAATTGAGCTACATCGATGATGATGACGAATATGATCTGGTGGTGGAAGCCTTTGATGAGTTTTTAGATAATGCCGAATTTGATGAAATTATGGATGAATCTGACGAAGTTTAATTATTGTTTTAATAAAGGTTCCAAAAAACGGGACGGCGTGTTTTTTTGTGAAGCTGTGTACAGCAGCCAAAGTTTTTCTTTGGCCCTGGTCATGGCTACGTAAAAAAGGCGCCGTTCTTCTTCTATTTCTTCGGCTGTCCGGGCCTTTTTGTTGGGCAGGCTTCCTTCGTTCAGATGGGGCAGAAAAACCGTATGAAACTCCAAACCTTTGGAGCTATGCATGGTGGTGAGACAGACACCCTCTTTGACATTTAATTTTTGCCCGCAAAGCCGTCCCGTATTTTCCACCATTTCAAACCACTCCTCAAACGTAGGACAGTTTCGGGCACTTTCCTGAATCCCATCGGCAATTTCCTGCCACTCCTTATACTCACCGGCCTTGGCACGTTCCTTCAGATACCGGTCATATCCCACTCCCTTGCGAATATAATGAATCGCCAGAAAGGGCGGCATTCCGGCAATTCGCTGACAATTGCTGAAAAACCGTTTGATTTCATTTTGAGCATCCATATTTCCGCCATAATACTGCAATACTTCTGCCTCCCTGATTTGATCCTCCAGATCAGCAACGGATTTTCTGCTGATATATCTCAAGGGTTTATTGATAATATTCAGAAAACGAAGCCTGGTCCGCTCCTGATAAGCAAACCGGATATAATCCATTAAGTCTACACCAATAAAGTGGGTAAAAATATTTCTCAGCCTTTCGGCTGTCCAAACCGGAATCCCAGCCTCCATGCACCTCACCGCCAACAGCGATACTTCGTGATTGGTTCGCAGAATAACCGCACTTTTCCTGCTGGTCTCGTCTGGCAATCCCTTGATCTGTTCCAGCAAAAAAGCCTCCTCTGCTTCTTTTTCCGCAAATTGCACCATAGCCACCTCGCTACCGGCCCGCAATGCATGACAGCTCTTCCCGATTCTCATCCGGTTACAGGCAATCACTTTTTCAGCCGCTTCCACAATAGAATGCGTACTGCGGTAATTGATATTTAACAGCACCTGTTTACATTCCGGATAATCTTTGAGAAAGTCTTTCATAACCGCCGGCTTGGCCCCGCGGAATCCATAAATAGACTGGTCATCATCCCCTACTACAAACAAATGATTTTCAGGTGCGGCTAATAATTTCAGCACCTGATATTGCAGCCGGTTGATATCCTGAAATTCGTCTACCAGAATATAGGAAAAATATCGCTGCCACTCTTCCAGCATTTTTTTATTTTGAAGCAAAAGACCATAGCATTCTTTGATCATATCATCAAAATCCATCTTTTTTGTACTTTTTTGCATCTCACAATATTCGTTGAATATTTCCTGAATATTTTTACGGATATTCTCGTCCTGCCCTGCGGGCTCTTCCAGATTTTTCATCCGGCTGATCTCGTTTAAAACATCCACCCACTCCGTCTGTTCAAAACTCTGTGCCGGAAGAAGCTGTCTGAGGATACTTTTGATCATTTTTCTTTTTTCATTTTCGGTAATTAGGGAAAAGTCTTGAAAATAACCCGAACGGATTAAAATCTGTTAATAGATACTGTGAAAGGTGCCGAAGTTAACGGCTGAATAAGAACGTCTGATTTCCGTTAAAAAACGGGACTGCATTTCCTGGGCGGCAGCTTTGGTAAAAGTAATCACCAAAATGGTTTCCGGCGGAACCCGCAGCACTTCCACCAGGTAGCGGATCCGCTTCACGATGGTGGTGGTTTTGCCGCTGCCCGGTCCCGCCAAAACCTGCATGGGACCGTGGACATGAGCGATGGCACATTGCTGTGCCTGATTTTCTTTTTCCATCAATAAATTTATACTCCTTTTTCTATCTCCGGCAGGGGGCTGGCAGCCGATTTTTTAAAGGATTCGACCTCCTTAGATGCCTGGGCAATGGGAATATTGGTTCCGGCACCGGCGACGCAGCCGCCGGGACAAGCCATCCCTTCAATCAGACAGCCGTTTTTCTTCCCCGCTTTGGCAAGCATCAGCATTTTTTTACATTCACTAAGGCTTTCTGCATGCTCTATTTTTACTTCCACTTCCGGATAGGACTTTTTGATACAGCTTTCAATGGCACTGGCCACACCACCCGCCACGCCATATCCTCTTCCGGCACCGGTGGCATCTGCCATAGCCTCCTTCACACCGCACGCGGCAGGATGGATTCCTTTCGCCTCAAACATCCCCGTCAGTTCTTCAAAAGTAATGACAAAATCCACATCCGACCGGATGGTTCTGCGGGAAGCTTCCAGCTTTTTAGAGGCACAGGGACCGATAAAAACCACACCGGCATCCGGGTGTTCCTGCTTGATTACCCGGGCCGTGGCTACCATAGGGGTTAATTCATTGGATATCTTATCAATGGTTTCCGGGAAAAACTTCTTGGCCAGCACTGACCAAGAGGGACAACAGGAAGTCAGCAGAAAGGGCAGTTCTCCCGTCACCACAGCGTGTACATAATGTTCCGCTTCAGCCACAGCACCCATATCCGCGCCGATTGCAGTTTCATAAACTTCCGCAAAACCAAGCTCCTTCAACGCCGCTTTCAGCATATCGGGTGATACGTCGGGACCAAACTGTCCCACAAAAGCCGGGGCTACCTGCGCAATGATTTTTTTTCCTGACTGCATGGCACGAATCAATTGAAATATTTGTGATTTATCGGCAATAGCTCCAAATGGACAGCTAACCATACATTGTCCGCAGGATACACACAAATCATTATCAATACATGCCCGGCCTTTATTGTCGTTCTTAATGGCGTTCACGCCGCAATGATCCAAACAGGGACGGACTTGATGAGAAATTGCATCATAGGGGCAAACGGCTTTGCATTTACCGCATTTAATACATTTCGCCTGATCAATAACTGATTTTTTATTTTTCATGGTGATGGCATCTCTGGGACAAACCTCACGACAGGGATGCGCCACACAGCCCATACATTTTTCCGATACATCATATTGATTTTCCGGACAGGCATTACAGGCAGAAGGAACCACCTGCATCAGCGGCGGCTCATAATATTTCTCGGAAATATTACTCTCCGCCAGCCCCTGGGTCACATGTACCGGAGCATTTTCCGGCCGCAGGGAAAGTCCCATGGCCAGACGGATCATTTCTCTGGTAATGGCCCTTTCCCTGTATATGCTGTCATATTCTGACTCATCATAGTCCACTATTTTATAGGGCAAAGCTTCTACATCATCCACCATGTCAGTGGAATAATATGCCAGCCTGGCCACCTCTTTAAAAATCCGCCGCCTGTTCTTGCGGACTTGGGTATCAATTCCTCTCATAAGCACTCCTCTTAATTCCATATACTGCTTTGTTTATTATTTCACAAAGTAGTCCGGAAAGCAAGAGTAACTTTAAAATAGTATCCCGCCGATCTGATAAACAAGAACCGCCATCAGCCAGGCAAAGACCATTTGAAACACCAGCAGACCAACCGTAAAACGGGTGGAACCACTCTCCTTTTTAATGGTTGCCACGGTGGCCACACAAGGCACATAGAGCAGGCAGAACACCATCAAAGCATAGGCATTTAAGGCGCCAAAAGCAGGATCAATCAAACGGATCTTGTCCACGATTGTTTCCATTCCGGCGGCCTGACTGCTGACACCAAACAGGACCATAAAACTGGACACCACTACTTCCTTTGCCGAAATACCGGAAATCAGGCACACACCGATTTGCCACATACCCAATCCCGCGGGTTTGAGCAAGGGTACCATCCATCTGCCGATGACCGCACCAAAGCTCTGGGCCGGATCGGCAACCATACCCTGAAAGCCGAAATTTAAAACCGCCCAGATAATAATTGTGGCAATAAAAATAGTGGTTCCGGCTTTGGATATATAGTCTTTCAATTTATTCCACACATAAATCCGGATGGTCCGCCCGTTGGGACGCTTATATTCCGGCAATTCAATCAACAGGGCTTCATTTCCTTTGCCCTTTTCAATCATATTCAGCACCTTGGCTATCAGGATGGCACATCCCATGCCGATAGCATACATGGAAAAAGCTGCAAGACTTGCATATTTTCCAAAAAACATCCCGGAAAAAAGCACATAAATCGGCAGTCTCGCCGAGCAGGACATAAAAGGGGTGATGATCATGGTCCGCCGCCGGTCTTTCTCGGTTTCCAGGGCTCTGGTTGCCATAATTGCCGGTACCGTACAACCAAACCCCAAAATCATCGGCAGAAATGCCTTTCCCGATAGTCCCACCTTGCCCATAATGCCATCCATTACATAAGCCACACGAGCCATATAGCCGCTGTCTTCCAAGATGGCAAGGGCCAGAAATAAGATGGCAATATTGGGAATAAAGGTGAGGATGGCTCCCACACCGGACATAATCCCGTCAACAATCAGAGATATCAGCCAGTCCGCCGTATCCATGTTTGTCAGTAAGCCGAGAACCGCACCGGATAAATACTCCAGAAAAATTTCAAAATACCCCTTTAACCAGTCTCCAATAGTAAAGGTCAAAAAAAACACCAGTGCCATAATACCCAGAAAAATCGGGATTCCCCAAACCGGACTGGTAAACATCCGGTCTGCCTGGTCGGTAGTGGCTTTCACCTTGCTGCGGTTAAATACCACCTCCTTAATGACACTTTCGATATATCTATATTTGGTTTGTATAATTTCTTTCTCATAGCTTTTGCCCACAATATCAGCAATTTGTACGGGATGTTCCGTCCTTACCGCCTCATCGTCTTCCAACAGCTTTATGGCATGCCAGCGTACTGAAGAATGAGACGGATACCGGGCCTGCATAATAACCGAAAGTTTCTCAATATCTTCTTCAATAACCGGACCATAATCGATCATAAACTCTTTGGCGTCTTCTTCATAATGATGAATCACCGCATGCAGCAGAATATCAATTCCTTTTCCCTTGGTTGCCGAAACCGGTACCACCGGAATGTCTCCCAGCATTTCGGGCAGCCGGTGCATATCAATTTCCATCCCCCGCTCTTCCACTACATCCATCATATTTAACGCCAAAATAACCGGTTTGCCCAATTCCAGCAGCTGCATGGTCAAATAAAGATTCCGCTCCAGGGAGGACGCATCCACAATATTGATAATTACTTCAATATCGTCATCCATGACACAGGTTCTGGTGACCTGCTCTTCAATGGTGTAACAAGTCAGAGAATATATTCCGGGAGTATCCACAATGGTCAGGGGCACTCCCTCATAGGTAGTATTTCCTTCTTTTTTTTCCACCGTAACCCCGGGCCAGTTGGCCACCTTTAAGCGGGAACCGGTTAGCGCGTTAAAAAGTGTGGTCTTGCCGCAGTTGGGATTCCCCACTAAGGCAACATGAACCGGCTCTGCCATCTTTAAATCACTCATAATCAGCCTCCTTTCCCGACACGTGTACAACTTCAATGCCGCCGCTGATATGTTTGCCCACTGCCAGCCTGGTGCCTCTTACAGCAATAATCATGGCTCCGTTCTTTTTCCGGTTTAATACCTTAAGTTTAGTTCCATCATTCAACCCCAGGGCCTGCAGCCTTCTGGTTATCTTTTCTTCCACATATAGTCCTTGTACTTCATATTCTTGATTTTTGAACCCTTCAAAAAGTGTCATTTGTATCTCCTTATCATTTGATAATGATTATCAATAACATTTTATACATATTTTTAAAATTTGTCAATAATTTTACTGTAACTGCATTTCTATTACAACATACAATAATATTAAAAAAATATCAAAAATATGAAAGGAATTTCATGCCAAACTATAATTATAAAGAAAATATCGACCAATACCCCGTAGGTATGGCTTATGTTCCCTGGCAGCAGCTTAATACTGTCTTTGAAGATCTGAATGCCGCCTTTTATATCGGCACTATTTTTCCCGAACTGGAGAAACCTTTTACCGGAAGGAGATGTGTTAAATGAGACCTAAAATGATGAATGACCAAGCCAAGCTTTATCATAATATCAATGTCATCAGTTTTGTCATTGTGGAAATGGTAGAATATTTGGACACCCATCCAACAGATAAGCATGCAATGGAGTACTTAAATCATTATGTCCAAATGAAGAATCAGGCAATGATGGAGTATGCTCAAAAGTATGGTCCGCTGAGTGTCGCAAACGCTCCGGACAGTAATTGCAGCGAATGGTTATGGGCAACTCAGCCGATGCCCTGGGAAGGAGGATTTTAATTTATGTGGACTTACGAAAAAAGATTACAGTTTCCCGTCAATATTTGTCAGCCTAATGCCAAACTGGCACAGGTGATCATCAGCCAGTATGGCGGTCCTGATGGGGAAGCCGCCGCCAGTATGCGTTATCTTGCTCAACGTTATACCATGCCTTATCCCGAAGTGGCTGCTTTGCTTACCGACATCGGTACCGAAGAATTGGCTCATATGGAAATGGTATCATCCATTGTATATCAATTGACCAAGGATCTATCCATGGAAGAAATAGAATCATCCGGCTTTGCTAACTATTACGTTGATCATACCGCTGCTCTGTGGCCTCAGGCCGCCGGCGGCATACCGTTTAATGCCTGTGAATTCCAGTCAAAGGGTGACCCGATTACTGATCTGACCGAAGATTTGGCGGCGGAACAGAAAGCAAGGTCCACTTATGATAATATTCTCCGTCTGATCAAAGATAATGATGTTGCCGAACCCATCCGGTTCCTGCGAGCACGGGAAATCGTGCATTTCCAAAGATTCGGTGAAGCGAAGCGTACTTATACAAACGAAAAGGGTAAAAGAAATGTGTATAGAAATTATGCAATAAAGCGATAAAGTCTATACACAAAGGTTATATGCTCCATTCAATTTCAATGGTATCCTCTTCGATAGTAATAACTTTAATGAGGATATCTGCAATTCGCTGTTTGCCTTCAAGGTTTAATTTCTCCCACATTCGAATATGGTCCGTAATCTTATCAATATTATCCGCTGGTTTGTTTGTCGTTAATTCAACTATCTTTTCCAGCAGATTTTGCTTTTCTAAATCCAGCTCTTCCACTCTTTTATTTATGTAATTCATCAGCGTGCGATTAGCATCTGATATTTTTACTAATAAAGAATCAATTTCTTTTTCAACTTCTGCAATCCGGATTTTATAGCGTTGATAAGATGGGGATATGTCTTGCTCCTGTTCGGCCGATATATATTCAAATTTTTTCAATTCCTTTACCATTTCCTTGAAAACATAATCTTCAAATATATCAGCATATATAGTGCGCCCGGAACCTTTACATTTTACAGAGTATCTTGCACCGGAACATTGAAAGTATCGTTTACGAGTTGAATTAGAATAGGTTGTTACATAAGCATACCCACACTTCTTGCATTTTATTTTACCGGTCAACCAAGTGCGCTTTCCCTTATTTGTGCTGGCCGATTGCCGGTTATTCATAACCTTGAGTCTGCATTTTAACCATGTGGCAGAATCAATAATGCCTTCATGAGGAGCTATTACTACATCTCGCTCTGCAAGATCATACTGCTTTTTCTTAGTTTTATCCCCATTAAAACCTTTGTACAAAAAAATACCATTCGTTCCGCAAAAGTCAGACGCTTCATTTGTTATATTTGAACCTTGACTTTCAAAAAAATTATAAATATCAATATCTGCTTTTACATATACCGGATTTCGAATAATTTCACTAACTCTGGCAGTACACCATGAAGCTCCACGTTTTTCAGTGATTCCCCGATCCATCAGTTCTTTCATTACTCCGCCTAAAGTCATATCAGGTTGTGCATACAACTGAAACATCAACTCTATCTGCTCCATCTCTGCAGGTACTGGCACAAATTTCGAAGTATTGATTCCATTGAGTACTGTCTTTTCTAATTGAAATCCATACGGTACTCGTCCCCCCATATAGTAGCCCTTTTGACTTTTCGAGTTATAAGCATCTGCAACTCTTTTTTGGATTGTTTCCCTTTCTAACTGTGCAAAAACAATGCAGATATTCAACATCGCACGACCAATTGGCGTGGAAGTATCAAACTTTTCAGTAGAAGAAACAAATTCAACATTATGCTCCTGAAAACGTTCCATCATATTGGAGAAATCTAAAATGGAGCGACTGATTCGATCCAATTTGTATACAATAACCCGCTTTATTTTTCCGGTGCGGATATCCTCCATTAACTTTTCGAAATCAGGCCGATTGGTATTTTTTCCGCTAAAACCTTTGTCAATGTACGTTTTATACTCACCGCCATGAGTTTCATATTTACAGAAATCAAGCTGGCTTTCTATAGAAATACTATCTTTTTTGTCTAATGACTGTCTTGCATATAGTGCATCTATCGGATACATAGTCGTTACCTCCTTACTATGTGTAAGTCAGTCACTCTCCGCAAGAGAGAGTATATCACAAAAAATATGTGACATAAAGCTATTCTTCCTTATAATTCTTGAAAACCTGATATAAATCATTACTTATGCTTTTCTTTGTTTTCAATGATTCTTCACCGGAATATTGTGGTCTTTTACTGATTACACGAAATTTCATATTATTTACATTAATTTCGTCTACTGTCTGGGACAACATTGTTTCTTGGCTCATAAATTTACCCCTTTAACATTCCTCTATACCCTATATAGTGTATTTGCATCTGCATTTGTCCTATTACAATAAAATTTGTTAAATACCCTTTTCATTACCGTTATCAAACCTTCTCACTAAGTTATTGAGATTAATAGTAATGTTCAAACAGTACCTGACATCTTCTTGCCTTTATAAGTGCTATTCCGGCTAATACTAATACAACAGTAAAAAATAAAGAAACTCCCACAATTAAAGTTACCATTCTTATCCTCCACAATCTTTCTACAGTATTTCCTACATCATGCTCATTTCACCCTGCATAACTGCTTGCTCTTCCATAAAGATAAACTCATCAAAAGTGTTTCTTTTTACAATGGGAAACACAATTGGCTCTTTCTCACCTATCTGTATAGGTACAAGTCTTTCAAGAATCTGCGAACACAATCTCTGGTTCGGACAATTGTCAATAAAGCACCCTGAAGTGTCCAAAATCAACCGGTCACACATATCTGTCAAAACCATCTTTTCTGCATCAAAGATGTGTTGACCTATGAAATTGGCAATATTCTCCGGTGTCATGTCAAACACATATTCTTCTCTCGGCCCCCCTTCATTTGGATATAGATAGGCATAACCCACCTGATACCCTTCCATAACTTTTGATACTAACTCCGTTTCTTCTTTGTTCATAAAAAATCTCCTTTCCCTTAATCTCACAATAATACGGCGGAACTGACGCTCCGCCGCAGTGTTTGTATTATTAAGTTTTTATTGTCATTATATTGTTCTTCATTTCAGATATACTGAAATCAGGTTCCTATTCGACACTACTTCCCGGAACCGGCTGCGACAAAAACAGAGAAAAGAATAATCATTTTTCTGTTCAGGCAACCATTGGGCAACAAGTCAAGACTATCTGATGGTCAGCATTTCTGCATTTCAGACATCACGGGAATCTCACCCCCACCACTGCGTGCTGGCTAATCTCAAGGAGTATCATTATCTGCTCGTTTCCCTCTTCGCACCTGTCCACCACAGACAGGCTTATTATTCGGTGTTATCGCTCGACACCTTAGATGCGATCTTTTTTACAGCTATTATGTATTGCGGCTGCAGGTGTGTCATGGCGTACCGATAATCAGCTCCGGAAACGGCTAATGTATCTTAACTGTTGGATATGGCCGGCAGTAGTTCGTGATATGTTATCTACTGCGCTGGGATTAGTAAAAAGCCTGTCCTCTCCCGGCATTTGTCAATGTACCATGAGAGGTTTTTGGAAGAGTCCAACAGTCCGAAAAAAGATCCTCTCATATATTACTCACACGAAAATGCGTTTTGCACACCCTAAACTAAAAACTTTTTTATTTTTTTCATTGCACTTTGAATGGATTTCCATATAGCATTTCGATTTGTATGCTGCTGCTTGGCAATATCACGTATTGTTAATTCTTCAAAAAAATACATATGTAAGCGCTCTTTTTGTGTTTTGCTTAATGTATGTATGGCTCTATGCAATGTCTCAATATCCAGTCTTCGCATTATTATATCCTCCATAACTTCACCTTCTTCCATAATTAATTCAGTCATAGCCTCAACATATCCCTCCGCAGTCCTATTGCGCAAATCTCTCATATGCTCGGCATGTTCTTCTTTCCTGAAGGTATCCATTAAAGCATCATAAACTTCTAATGATACATAAGTATTCTTAACGTCGCCGACGGGTTTTTTATAGATATCATGAACATTTATCCTAATCCAAACTAACATCCTCTCTTTTTCCTCCATTTCATTTTTTCTTTGAAATGAAGAAACAAGGTGGTGATCGTGGATTATGTATTTCATCAAATTCTCTTAAAAATCGACAAACAAAAACGCTGAACAGTTTATCCTGTTCAGCGTTCGCTTTAAAAACTACCTTATTTTCTTTTGTGTCTTGCCTTCTTTTTAGTATTCGCAGATGCCTAAACTTACAAAAATCTACGCACTTTATCAATACACTAAAAAAGTTCAATTACCCTCTCCCCGGTAATGCGCAGGCAAAAGCAGCAAAGGGTTGTTACTTATCTTTTATATGTAGTTTGTATTTTTGGACAAAACATACCTTTGCCGCTGTCCCCTTCATCCTATCGTTCTGCTAAAAATTTATCTTCCCTGCAAAATCGCTTAATTACTGCATAATTGCTGCCCTTTCAGCAATATTTTAGTTAAAGTTGATAACATTATAATCATAGCTTTCATTCATCAACCTTGACTGTATTATAAAATTCGCAGTAGCTTAATTATTTGCTATAGGTATATCATAAACCTGATCAATTCGCAATAATGCTTTAACGTTCGGGTTATGTGGTGCCGCCGTCAGCGGATCGGAAACCAAAAAAGAATATATTATTTTTTACCCATAGCTTTCAGCAAGAATGGCAAATCAGTAAACTTAAAAAACTTCTGCATAAAACTCTGCCCGAACTCCCTATTAGGATTGGCACTCTTTACGGTTTCTTTGCGAACTTCCGCAGACATTCCGGTATTTATTGCACTGAAAAATCCGATTGCCTCCTCACGGCGGGCTTTTCCTTTTGGCTCCCACCAATCCTCGGCGGTATAATGGATTTCTTTGTGAAGTTTCCCCCCAATCATCCGGGTAAGCCGTTGTTTAAAATCAGCATAATCCTTCTGACCAAACCAGCAGATTTCCGCCAGGGCATAAATCCTGGGAAATAGCAGCTCCTCCAGACGTTTGTTCTCCGACACATGCTCTGTCCATAAACAAGCTTCCATTCCCAGCAGCCCCCGGTTGTCGGCAAAAACCTCCTTTCCCAAATGAGGAACTGTTGTGTACACTTTTTTTACAGAGGACATACTGTACGGATAGTCGAAGTAGAATTCGAACATATCCGAGTAGATCCATTGGCCGCCCTTTTCGGCAAATTTTTGCATTGACTGCCGATGCTGGAGCGTCCAGTACTGTACCTGAATATCCGCTGGATAGTTGGCCGCCAGCAGGGTTTCATTCCAGCAGATTGCCTGCTTTTCATGCTTTTTCAGAATTTTATTAACTCGCTGTGAAAAATAACCCTGTAATTCTTCATATTCTGTAATACCAAGCTCTTTCATCCGGCCGGCACAGTGAGGACATTTTTTCCATTCGGTCTTAGGTGCTTCATCCCCACCGATGTGAAATCTCCTGCCTGGAAACAGCGCAATGATTTCATCCAAAAGCTGTTCCAGAAAAACGAAGGTGTCTTCTTTTCCCGGGCAGAGAATAACCGGATAGATACCACCGCACGTTGCCAGCTGTACCATTTTACCAGAGCAGCTATATTGGGGATAAGCCGCTAAAATACTACTGGTGTGACCGGGCAAATCGATTTCCGGAACAATCTCCACCCCACGATTCCGGGCATATTCTATGATATCCCTAATCTCATCCTGAGTAAAATAATCTTTACTGACCTCTTGAAGATGGGGAAAGCGTTTGCTCTCAATTCGCCAGCCCTGGTCATCTGCCAGATGCCAGTGCAGAACATTCATTTTCGCAAGTGAAATTTCTTCAATTATCTTTTTTACTTCTTCTGCCGAAAAGAAATGGCGGGCACAGTCCAAATGCAAGCCGCGATGCTGATATTTCGGGGCATCTTCGATGGAACAGCAGGGCAGGGTTCGATCTTTTTGTAAATTAGCGACAGTAGTCAATGCCCAAATGATTCCGCTCTCACTGGAAGCTTGAACCGTTATACCATTTTCTGCGATGTTTAATACATAGCTTCCTTCAGACATCGCAGGAACACGTTCCAGCTTCAGCCAAGGCTTCCCCTCACCATCTGCTGTTATCCCCGCCCGTTCCTGAAAAGCCTGAATACACCATGGTTCAAAACCACTAAGTTCCCCACTCATACATTTAGGCAGTATATGCTTCGCCGGAAGCTCCTTTATCTCTCCGCTGGGGTAAGGGACTAAATTTATCATACGATTACACCTCCTGTCTATTTGTCATGTTATATCTCTTTCGAGAAAAGGGTGTCCTGGACACCCTCTTCAACACATCTCTGATTCCTACTTCCGTGCCGAATCTTCAACTGCTGCCTGTAGCATTGCAATCAGACCCATCAGTTGCTCTTCCGGCATAACACCAAAGGACAGCAGCGCCCCTATCGGCATCTCCATTGCACCGGCAACCAAATCTGCTCCGTCACCCATTGCCGCTGTGGCCGCTGCCGCACTGTCACTGCCGTGGCGCTGGGCGATGCTGCGCTGGATGAGCTGCTCCATGGTTGCTGCCGTAGCTGGATGATTGATTAATTCACCGATACTGGTTTCAAGTGTTACTGTCAAAGGCAGATAACCGGTACCCTCCACCTGAACCACACCACCTGCACGAATATCCCGGCTGGAAGATCCGACGCTGATTTCATAACATGCGCTTTCCACAAACCAGTCATGGATAGCAGTCTCATAATAAGCAAAGCTACGCTTATTCAGAACAAAAGTAACAGTCTTACTCTCCCCGGGAGCCAGTTCGATTTTCTCAAAGCCCTTCAACTCCCGCACCGGACGTCGAACCTTACTGTTTTGCTCTCCCACATACAACTGGACAACTTCCTTACCAACGACCGCACCAGTATTGGTAACTGTAACAGAGGCTGTCAATGTATCCGTATCTTTCATCTTGCCTGCCGATAAAGTCAGGTCACTGTAAGAAAAGGTCGTATAACTCAAGCCATGCCCAAAGGGAAACAGCACCGGCATCGCTTTCTTATCATAATAACGGTAGCCCACGAAAATATCTTCTTTATACTGAACCACTCCCCTTTCGCCGGGAAAGTTCAGGTAAGCGGAGGTGTCCTCCAATCGCAGGGGGAAGCTCTCTGCCAGCTTGCCGGAAGGATTGGACTCACCGTACAGCAAAGACAAAACCGCCTCACTGGCACCGTCGCCGGCCAGATATATTTCCAGAATGGCAGATACACTGTCTGCCCAGGGCATGGTCACCGGAGAACCGTTGGCCAATACCACTACGGTATTAGGCTGCACCTTGCAGACCTCCTCAATCAGCCGGTTTTGGTTGGCCGGCAGATCCAGGTGGGTACGGTCAGCACCCTCCGATTCGAAGCTTCCCGGCAGACCGGCAAAGATTACTGCTACCTCACTGGACTTTGCCAGCTCCACAGCTTCAGTCAGCAGATGCTCGTCAATGTCATCTCCAACATGCGCATTTGCCCCGGCGTAGGAGCAATTCTCAGTACCGCCAGCATCCACCGCAAAACCCTTAGCATAAGAAATTTCAGAATTTTCCTGAATCAGACCCGCAATCGTAGGAACCTTTGTGGAGTTGATGAAGCTGCTGCCGCTGCCTTGAATGCGAGGTTTTTCTACAAAGCCGCCAATAAATGCTGCTTTAACCCCCTTGGTCAGCGGCAGTACGCTACCCTCATTTTTCAGCAAAACAGCGCACTCCCTGGCTGCCTCCACGGCTGCCTGATAGTCAGCTTCCCTGTCGAAGAGGACACCGTCCTGATGTTGTGAGACCGCTTTATCCACAAACTGCAGCACATTCGTAACGGCCTTATCCAGATCTTCTATGGACAGGAAGCCATCCTGGACGGCCTTTACAATCTTGGCATCGTTTGTAAGTGAACCGGAACCGCCCGGCATTTCCAGATCCAGGCCTGCCAGAATTCCGTTGACCCGGCCCTTTACAGCCCCCCAATCAGTAACCACCATGCCCTGATACCCCCAGTGTGTACGCAGGATATCAGTCAGTAATTCCCTATGTTCGGCAGCAAATGTGCCGTTAATTCGATTGTAGGAACACATAACACCCCATGGCTGGCCGACTTTCACCGCTTCCTCAAAGCTGGCAAGGTAAATTTCATGCAGCGTCCGTTCATCCACCACGCTGTCTCCAGTCTGGCGGTGGCTCTCCTGATTATTGGCCGCAAAGTGTTTGATGCAGGCTCCCACACCCTGGCTCTGCAATCCCTGTATGTAAGCTGCTGCCATCTGTGAAGACTGGTAGGGATCTTCAGAATAATATTCGAAATTTCGTCCGCACAGGGGGCTTCGTTTAATATTTACACCGGGACCAAGCAGCATTGAAACGTTCTCCGCCTGACACTCTTTACCCAAAGTCTCACCCAGCCTGCGAGCCAGCTCGACATCAAAACTGGCTGCCACCGCCGAAGAAGTGGGAAAGCAGACTGCCTTAATACTCTCGTTCAGACCCAGATGATCCGCATCCCCTTCCTGCTTGCGTAAGCCATTAGGGCCGTCGCACATCATCACTGCCGTGATACCCAACCGCTGAATGGCCTTGGTATGCCAGAAATCATCGCCGGAACAGAGTGAGGCCTTTTCTTCCAGCGTCAGATCTTTCAATAATGCTTCAATATTCATACTCGAATTCATACTTAAATTCCTCCTGTCACTATACATACTCAAAATAATGTTATTACCATCACTTCATCAGAATCACTCTGCATTACCTCGGCGTGCCTTCATTTCTTCATTAATTGCCGGTAACTTCTTTTCCAGATTAAAGGTTATAAAAATAATTGCAATCAGCAGTGCGCAAACTGCAGGAACAATAAACATTCCGGTAATGAAGTAATTCTGTACCGCTTCTGACTGAGCAACCCATGAGCCGTCTGCATTAGGTGCCACATAGCCGGTTTGAGACAAACCTAAGTTGAAAATACCAGTTCCTACCCCTGCTGTGACCGTAATTAAGATACTGTATACAGAAGAAGAAAATCCATCGCAGCGAAAGCCGTTAATGTACTCTACATGGTCAAGAGCATCTGCAAGAACTGACAAAAGCACATAGGTCAGAGGCAGATTACCGATGGAACGGATGGTCAGGGCACCGAGGACCATTCCCATATTATGGGCATTAAGGGCACCAAGAACACCACCAATACAGGCAATGATACCACCGATCACAAACACCTTCTGTTTGCCTATTTTCTTGACCAGAGGCCATAAAATCAACACGCCGGGGCCAAGCATGGCCTGACCGATAATATTCAGGATGGACAAGGTTCGGCCATCGTTGTAAGTTCCAAGTACCCAGTTGCTGTAATAATGCATGGACATACTCTGAAAGCTGTTGGCAAACAGATACAGCAAAAAAGCTAATATAATCATAATCCAGTACTTGCTGGATAAGCAACCTTTGATCTGTTTTACAAGGGACACTGTTTCTTCATTTTTGGTTGCCGCCTCTTCGGTCACTCGTTCCTTAGTAAAGAAATACTGAACCAGAGTTCCTAACACAGCCAATATCGACAGGATAAACATCACCTTGATCCATCGGCTTTGATCAACGCCGGCATAGGGCAGCACAAAGGACGGGAATACCACCGCCAGAACCAGACCCGAAACCATGTTGATTCCCATGGACTGAGCCATCGCCAGCGTATCACGCTTTTTACTGTCACGGGTGGACAGCGGCACAGTTACCACATTACTGAGATTGTACATGGTATAGGAAATGCAGAAATAGAGATTATAGCTGCAGGTTACCCAGATACAGGTCACCGTCACATTGGAGGTGGGTACCGCAAACAACAGGATCATGGACAGCATCAGCAGCGGACCGGATATCAGAATCCAGGGACGTGCCTTACCCTGAACAGATTTGGTGTTGTCCACAAAACGTCCCATCATCACATTGGTTATTGCATCCAGCACCTTGGAAAGTATCGGCATTAACATCAGGAATACCCCCGCCGCAACAAGGTTCAGATGCAGAACATCGGTGTAGAAGGCATTCAGATAGCTTCCGCCGACAGCACCGTGAACCGTTGCCACAAGTGCCGGTCCTAAAAAATAACCCAGCCATCGCTCTTTGTTCTTCACTTCATCGGTTCTGATTTTTGAGTTGAACCCTGGCTTTAATAATGGTTTAAATTCAAAAGTCTTCATTTCTAGTTCCTCCATTTTTCAGACTTTACGCCTTTTTATTTATTCTAGCAATTACCTTACGTCAAATGTATCACATTTCAAATATTTATATCATATTTCTATTTTAATTCAAAAGACTGAAAATCTACCGCTCCATTTCCCTCATAAATTATCCGTAATCCATAAACACCGGTAATTTTTTTCAGCGGTGTCTCATATAACTTCCAATTTTTACTGGCTAAAACTTTTATTTCCCCCAGCAATTGTCCCGTATTTTGCTTTTTCTTGGAAAATGCCTCAATTTTGATGACTCCACCGGCATCTCCACGAAGAATTACTTTCATATTCTTCGGGCACTCCAGGGCAAAATACTTAAAGGCAGCACATGCACCATCTTTCATATTCGCAATGTACTGGTCGCCGTCTGACTCCCTGTCACTGCCGCTCTGGGTAAAGTATGGATATTGATTTTTCTTATCTTTGATACGGGTCGCGTCATAAACAAGAACCCCCTGGGCACAGGTCAGATTGCAGGCAATCCGTGCCTCATAGGTTCCTACTCCGGACAATGGGCCATTATTTAATCCGCAGCTGGTCATCTCTGCCTGGTCAAAGGTTCCATCCTCATGTAATGTAAGCTGCTCTGCGCAGGCTTGTCTTGCGCACTTTTGTTTATTAGTCTGGCGGTGATAAAAGATGTACCACGCAGACCCTATCTTGGCAAGACTTCCATGGGTGTTTCCCAAGGTATTCTTCGGAATCCGATTTCCCTGATAACCAATATCACCAATGCTGACTAATGTACCGCCGTAATGAAACCCGCCGGTGGGATGATCACTGATGGCATAGTTTAATTCATGGCTCAACACTGATGAATAAATGAAGTAATACTTTCCATTGATTTTGCGCATACTGTTTGCTTCATAGAAGGCATGACCGTCAAAATCAGTTCCTTTGGCCAGCTCCGGTCCCGGAGCCACCATCAGCGGCTCGCCCTTCATGGTATGCATATCTGCTTCCAGTTCAATGCAGTATGCGCCATCAATCCTTCGTCCCCGCATCCCCATGATTGTCTTCAAAAACCCCGGCAGCGGTGAAAACCCCGTATAAAGATATACCTTGCCATCATCATCCACCAATACACCGGGGTCAAAGTTGTTCACATCTCCTTTTTTCATGCCATAGAGGGAACCGTCCGGTCTCTGTACATATCCCAGGAATTCAAATTTGCCTGCCGGCGTGTCACAGACAGCAACTGACGTCACGATTAGATCTGCAAATTCATAATAGAGATAATACCTTCCGTCTATCCCTTGAACTACATCCGGTGCACAGAGCCGCCTTTTTCCACCTGGATTCTTAGGATCCTGATTTTTGCGATAGATGACCCCTTCGTAGCTCCAGTTACCCAAATCATCTGCCGGAGCCGACCAGCATACATAGTCATTCACGCAGAAGTCAGATCCATTAAAGGCATCATGGCTCCCATATACATAGACACGGTCACCAAACACTCTTGGTTCCCCATCCGGTACATATTCATAGCTTGGTAAATATGGGTTTACTGCCTGCATCCCATTCTCCTCCTTAAATCAGTCTACTTTTTTATTAAAATTGAAAGCTTAATAACTGTGCCACCCCTGCGCCTCTGTATTTAAGGATCAGAGCTTTCACACCCGTATGCTCAAAGGTAATCGTCACATCTCTCCAGCTGCCGCAAGAAGCCAGCTCCATCTGCCCGACTCTGCTTTCTCCTGCAAAAACTTCAAAACTTCCGGTTCCTTCTGCTCGATAGCGCAGTGTCAGTTTGGTCTGTCCTTTAAAAGCAAAATATTTATATGCAATCAGTGTTCCGTCTTTAATACCTGCAATAAACCGTTCCTCACCCTGATTGGTAATGTAAGGAATATCCAAATCTTTGTCCCGCGGGTCGGAATGGGGCATCCTTCCGTTGGTCAGATTGCAGGCAATAGGGGTCGGATAACTGCCCTCTGTTCTAAGGGGACCCTGATTAAGACCGCAGGAAGTCATTTCCACCTGTTCAATCCTGCCATCCGGGTTAATGATAATCTTTTCTGCACACCCCTGTCTGCTGAATGATGTTTTGTGGGTCTGACGGTGGTAAAAAATATACCACTGCCCATTGATGCACTCAATACTTCCATGGTTATTTCCGGTTTCAGCCAGTCGATCCGCTGCCTTCCGCCCCTGATATCCAATATCACCGTTGGACACAATTACGCCGCCATATTTAAAATCTCGATCCGGATATTTGCTGGTTGCATAACACAACTCGTGGTTAACTTCCGATGAGTAGATAAAGTAATAGGTATCACCAAGCTTACGGATTGAGCTTGCTTCGAAAAAAGCGTGCCCTTCAAAGTCCGTTCCGGTGGCATCAAACTGACCGGGTACCACCTTTTTGGGTTCGGATATGACTGTCAGCATATCATCAGCAACTGTAACCGTAAATGCCCCCTGCAGCCCCTCCTTTTCCCGTTTAATCTGAGCCGTCGTTTTGTCAAACATCTTCTTTTCAACGATGCGCATCAACGGTTTCATCATCATCCGCTTTACTCCTGAGATATGCTCCATTGGCGGTGCAGCCAAAGCCCAGCCATAATACAGACGAATGGTTCCGTTATCATTGATGACACCCGGATCAAAAGTGACATTCCGCTCAAAGGGAAGGCCCTCAGGAGTGTGTAATTCACCGTGATATTCGTAAGGTCCTTCGGGCTTACCGGACACCGCCACGTGGATCAGGCCGGTAAAAGCCTTGCCTGCCAAAGCATAATACAAATAAAATTTTCCGTCGTTGCCCTGGACAACATCAGGAGCATACATATACATATGGCGGTCATCTCTGGTGGGATCCTGACTGGATCTGTAACTGATTCCATGACAAGCCCAATCGGTCAAATCATTGATTGGTGCTGACCATACTTCGTAGTCCAGCATACAGAACATATCTCCACCCTCCTTGTCATGGGAACCGAATATGTAGATCCGATCTCCAAAAACATGGGGTTCGCCATCCGGAATATAGGTACTTAATGGTAAATAGGGATTCAACGCTTGATTCATTTCATGACCTCGCTTTCTATGTGGGTACAAACTGATTCTTTTTACCACTCACCATTGTTCCTGATCACTTCCGCATACCAGGATGCCGAGTCTTTCATCACTCGTTTCTGGGTCATGTAGTCAATATATACCAGTCCAAATCGCTTATCATAACCCTCAGCCCACTCAAAGTTATCTGTAAAAGACCAATAGGTATACCCAAAAACTTCATAACCATCTGCAATTGCTTTCTTCATGGCCGCCAGGTACCACTTCATATACTCAATACGTTGGGGGTCATGCACCTTGCCATCACTCATGACAAAGTCCAGATTAGCCATACCATTCTCCGTTACCAGGATCGGCATATGGTAACGTTCCGCTAAAAATCTGATATCCCAATATAGAATATCCTTTGTAATTACCCAGCCCGCTGCTGTACGCGGAAGTCCCGGTGTTACCTTGTCATTATAGGCTCGGGAATCTTCATAATTGTCTGCATTGTATTCATTAAAACCAAAAAAATCGATCGGTTGGGCAATCAGTTTCCGGTCTTCCTCACTTAAGAAATGTTCTAATAGCGTCCCTGGCTTGCCTAAAATAATCGGATCTGCCCAGAAGTCAAAGCCAAAAATCGCATTCTTGGAGTCAAAGGTGCGTTGTCTTGCCGCCTCAATTGCTTCAGGAGTATCATCTTCCGGAAGAAAACTTTTGCCATTTAAGGCAAAGCCAATTTTTGCTGCTGTTTTAGCATACTCACGAATCATTTTTACGGCTTTCCCATGAGCCAGTAAAACGTTTTTGGCAAGCGGCGCCATTATCATTGGAAGCTTTGCCATATCATCCATATGATTCTCAAATGGAGCATGGTCTCCGGTAATGTAGCCTAATCCGATAAAGCAGGCCGGCTCATTCACGGTTATCCAATAGGTCACCTGATCCGACAGGGCTTCCACAATCACTTTTGTGTACTCTGCAAAATATTTGCTGATTTCCTCGCATCTCCAACCACCCCTCTCATGGAGCCACATCGGCAGATTCCAATGATACAGTGTACACATTGGCTCGATATCTGCCGCCCGCAGTTCTCTTACCAGATCTTTATAAAATGCAATTCCTTTTTCATTTACCACACCTTCCTCCGGCATGATTCTCGGCCAACTGATGGAAAAACGGTAAGATTTTAATCCCATTTCTTTCATCATCGCTACATCTTCTTTATAGCGGTGATAGTGATCACAGGCAATATTCCCATTCTCCCCATGCTTTACATGGCCTTCCACAAGGGCATCCCAGATCCCTAACCCTTTCCCGTCCTCATTGTATGCTCCCTCAACCTGATGTGCGGCACTTGCTGCTCCCCATAAAAAATCCTTTCTCATCATTTCATCTCATCCTTTCTATCAGCTTAATTCTATCGTATCCGGAATCTTCTCAATTTCCCGGCTGATTAATTTAATACTTCCAGTTCTATCTCTTGTGCTGTAATACCGATTCCCGATACTTTCACCCTGATTTTTCCCGGCTCATAGCCAGCCCGGATAACCGCAAGTGCTTTGCCATAATAAGTAGTGTGACTGTCGCTGTAAAAATTCTCTGCCATGTTCGGTCTGGCCGAACCGTAGCCTTGTAGTGTTCCTGCGCCGGTCACCTCGACCTTAAGTTTCTGATCCACCGAAGATTTTGTAATACCATTCTCTCCCACCAAATCAATATTTAAAAAGCATAAATCCTGACCATTGGCACAAAGTGTTGTTTTCTCCGGAGCCAGCTTAAGCCGGGTTTTGCCCTTAGCCGATTCCAGACTGTTTCTGGCGATTTCCCGACCATCTGATCCGTAAGCGATGGCTTCCAGCTTTCCCGGCTGATAGGGAACTTTCTTGAAAAATGCTGTGTTTTCCGCCGTCTGCTTTCTGCCAAAGGACTTTCCATTAACAATTAATTCCACTTGCGGTGCGTCTGTATATATGGTAATTAAATTTGCAGCCCCTTCGCATCCTTCCCAGGACCAACTGGCAATCGTGTCGGCCTTACGCCACATCCGCCTTGATTTAAAATGCTTCGCATGAGTGTAAGGGTCCACGCCAATTACCGGTTTATGCTCCATTCCCCAGATGGTTCTGTTCCAGCCTACTTCCGGCCTTATTTTCCCACAGATATCAATTAGACCCGGACCCCCGCTGATAATCAGCCCGGGATCAATATCCTTTTTTGTTTTTTTATCCATGTAGCGAACCGTTCCAAGGCCGGACTCGCCAAGGTAATCCCACCCGGTCCAGATGAAATCTCCCACCAGTGTAGGAATTTTTTTCACCAACTGCCAGTTGCGATACAGGGCATGGGGCATGGTCTCTGAACCTATCGTCGCCTGATCCGGTCGCTCCTTTGCATCGATCAAATAACGCGAAGTGGCATAATTGTAACCGGGGATGTCAAAAATTTCCCGCAGTACATAAACAATTTTTTGTGCCCCGCCTCTGGAAGCGGCTTTATCCATCTGGTTTCCCAGAACATTCATCATTTTATTGAAGAACTCTGAGGTTGGCGCTTTTGTGGTATCATCCGGTGATTTTTCTTCACTAACCGGCTTCTCTTTTTTGTTTTTACTGAGCGCCGCCATCTGTGCCAATGCCAGATTGATGCCGGCCGTTACCGGTCTGGTTTGATCCTTTTCATGGCAGAAGGATACCATTTCTCTGGCCATAT
>JAVBUF010000013.1:0-17233 GCA_031555615.1 Lachnospiraceae bacterium
ACGCCTGAATGCTTGGATGTATCAAATTCTTCCAACGCCGTAACAGCCCGCATTGCATGAAATATTCCATAATACGAGCGATTTATTGATGCCTTATAAAAATTTTTCTCTAGCATTGCCTCAGAAACTGCTAATTCTTCTTTCGCTTTAGCAAACCGATACATAGATAATTCTTTTAAGCCGCCTTCCATAAAATCACTCCATCCCGTTTAACATTTTTATAAAATGGCAATGTATTTTCCCATTTTATAAACTCGTCATATTCTATATCTACCAGAGAAAATACTCGATCATATTTTAAATCCATATCAACAACAAAGTCCAGCAGCTTATCTATTTCTTTTGTATCAGCTTTTTCTTTCAAAATTATTGCTATATCCACATCGGATTCTATTGTATCATTTCCTCTTGCTACAGAACCATATAATACAATAAAAACTAAATGGCTTGTAAATATTTTCTTTAAACCCTCAACTAATTCTTCTGTAATCGTTTCATTCATAAGCTGCTCCCTCCAACTTTGCAGTTATGCTGACATAATCAGTATATACCCAAAAAAGTTTCACATCAATAATTTTTCATAAGTTGATACAATCAAGGTGAGCCTTTTGTTACTGTTCACACCCAGTATCCCGCGAGGCGTTTTCAGGCCTTTATGCATGAAAATCCCGAGAATTGCAAGCGCCAAATCTTGCTCTATTCGCAGCCTTTCACTCTCCTTTGGTTTCGTTCCCCTATAATTCATACGGGGTGATTTGATAAACAAAGTAGTTCAGCCAGTTACAATACAAATCATTACTATGGGACCGCCATTGCAGCTTTGGCTTCATCGTCCAGTCATCCCCCGGATAGTAATTCTTCGGCACCTGTATCGGCAATCCCTTGTCCTTATCCCGCACATACTCATTATGCAAAGTATACCGGTCATACTCCGGATGTCCCATCACAAAAATCTGTTTTCCTTCTTCCGCCATGCATAAAAATACTCCGGCTTCCTCCGATTCCGCCAGAATCGTTATGGCTCCACATTCCTTCAGGGCCTTCTCATCCACCGCCGTATGTCTGCTGTGGGGAATCATAAAATAATCATCGAAGCCTCTTACCAACGGTACTTTCCGCTTCATCACCCGGTGTTCATACACCCCAAACAGTTTTTCCGGCAGCAATATCTTATCAATTCCATAATGATAATACAATGCAGCCTGAGCCCCCCAACAGATATGAAAGGTGGAGGTCACATGGGTCTTGGACCACTCCATGATTTCACACAGTTCCGGCCAGTAATCCACTTCCTCAAAGGGTATCTGCTCTACCGGTGCACCGGTAATGATCAGGCCATCAAACTTTTTGGGTTTTAAATCGTCAAATTTATCATAAAACTTATTCAAATGGTTGATAGACGTATTTAGAGAAACATGACTGTTCATTTTCATAAAAGTCACATCGATATGCAGCGGCGTATTGGACAGCTCCCGCAGCAACTGTAATTCCGTATCCTGTTTGACAGGCATCAGGTTAAGAATGCAGATCTGCAGCGGACGGATATCCTGATGCATGGCCCGATACTCATCCATCACAAATATATTTTCATTCTCCAATATTTCTTTAGCCGGTAAATCACTTTGGGTCTTAATAGGCATCTTTCTTTCTTCCTCTCAATAATCTGAAGATAAGTATACAATATTCTGACGATTACTGCAAATATTGTTGTGTAAACTCTGCTTCGGTGACAACCGGAACGCCCAGTTCTTTAGCCTTCTTGTTCTTAGAGGATGTGGAGGTATTGTCATTATTGATCAATGCCGTGGTTTTGCCGGTGACACTGCCGGTCACCTTGCCCCCGCGCTTTTCGATGATCTCCTTTAACTGATCCCGATTTTCAAAGCCGGTGAGGCTTCCTGTGATGACAAAGTTAAGTCCGGCCAAATTCTGGTTTTCCTCGGTCTGTTCCACGATAATATTTAATTCAGACAGCAGCGCATCCAGTTGGCTGTTGTTCTTCTCTTCCCGGAAGAAGTCGCAGAAAGCCGCCGCGATCACTCCGCCGATACCTTCAATCTGACTGAGTTCTTCCACATCAGCCCGCCGCATCTTTTCAATATTATATCCGTATTCCCGGCAAATCATCTTGGCATTAGCCAAACCGATATTGGCAATCCCCAAACCATAAATGATTCTGGGTAAGGTCGTCATTCTGGCTGTTTCGATACTGTTTATCAGATTCTGATAGGATTTCTCCCCAAACCCTTCCATTGTCACGATTTCCTCTTTATATCTGTCCAAATGAAAAATATCAGCCAAAGAATGAATATAGCCCCTGGCGATAAATTTCTCCAATGTTGCTGCTGACATTCCTTCGATATTCAAGGCATCCCGGCTTACCAGCAGGGTAAAGGACTTGATTTTCTTCACTTCACAATCGGGATTCACACAATATAACGATTGCACTTCATTTATCTGTCTGATCTGGGTTTCCTTGCCGCATACCGGACATATCTCCGGAATCTCCACCGTATCACTGCCGGTAAGATTTTTCGCAATCTGAGGAATGATCATATTGGCCTTATATACGGTAATCTGATCACCGATTCCCAGCTTCAATCCGCGCATGATACTGATGTTATGCACCGAGGCCCTGCTTACCGTGGTTCCCTCCAGCTCTACCGGTTCAAAAATAGCCACCGGATTGATCAGGCCGGTACGGCTGGGACTCCATTCAATTTCCAGCAAAGTGGTCTCCCTTTGTTCATCCGCCCACTTAAAAGCAATAGAATCTCGGGGAAATTTGGAAGTGGCTCCCAGGGAATCGCCGTAGGATATATCATCATAACTGATTACCAAACCATCAGAAGGGATGTCATAATCCTTAATTTGATTCTCAAACCCTTCCACTGCCGCCAATACCGTTTCTTTTGTCACCTTAACATACTCCACGATTTCAAATCCCTGCTCCTGCAAAAAGATAAACTGCTCTTCCCGGCTGTTATGAAAATCCACCCCTCCGGCCTTGACCAGTGAAAAGGCATAAAACCTGACTCGTCTATCGGCTGTTATGGCATTGTTCAACTGCCGCACCGAACCGCTGCAAAGGTTTCTGGGATTCTTATATTTCTCCTCTGCTTCCGGAATCTGGGAATTGATGTAGGCAAAATCAGAATAGGTAATTACTGCTTCACCTCGAAGAATCAATTCGCCTTTAAATTTTATTGTCAGAGGGAGGTTGCGGAATACTTTCGCATTGTTGGTTACCACCTCACCCACCTCGCCGTTGCCACGGGTGACGGCTTTTGCAAGTTTTCCGTCATTGTAAGTGAGGACAACTGTCAAACCATCTAATTTCCACGACAAAAGAGCCTCCTGATTTTTCAGCCAATCAGCCAATTCTTCTCGGCTTTTGGTTTTTCCTAAAGAAAGCATGGGTTTTTCATGTTTTTCCTTAGGCAGTTCGTCCACCGCTTCATATCCTACATGTAGTGTTGGACTGTTAGCCAGAATCATCCCTGTTTCCTGCTCCAGAGCACATAGTTCATCATAAAGCCGGTCATATTCAAAGTTGCTCATCACTTCTCTGTCTTCCGCATAATATGCTTTGGCGGCAGCACTTAGCTGTTCGGTTAACTCTTTGATCCGGTCTGTCTTTTCTTTTTTCATAGTCACTTTACTCTATTTTCCCTTCCCTGTTGGCCTGCTGCCGAAACATTTTCATCCCATACCAGATGTTGTAGTGGCAAAAAATTCCTGATTTTTTGTTTTTAATACTTCATCCCGCAAGAATTATATAACACATGTAATTCTACTCCTGTAACTTCACGGTATTCTCCCGGCCTTAATTTTGCAAGTTCAATGTTCACGACTCTAACTCTTTTTAAACTTTTCACCTGGAATCCCAGTTCCTGACACATTCTTCTTATTTGTTTATTGACCCCCTGGGTCAAAATTATCCTGAAAGTAAACTTTCCTTCGGCTTTTATCCGGCATGGGCGGGTGGTTATTTTCAGTTCTTTTAAAAAAACACCCGTTTTCATTTTTTGTAAAAACTCATCTGTTATTTCTTTGTCTACTTTAACCACATATTCTTTTTCATGCCCATTGCTTCCCCGCATCATCTGCTCAATTAATGCACCGTCATTAGTCATCAGCAAAAGGCCCTCGGAGTCTTTATCCAAGCGGCCGGCATAAGTCACCCGGACCGGATACTTGAAAATATCTCCTAACGCTTTATCCGCATGCTTATCACGCTCAGTACAGGTCACTCCGATAGGTTTATAATAAGCCAGCACAACCTTTTTGGGGGTTGCGCTGCCGATCCTTTTCCCGTTTACCAATACTTCACAGTTTTCATCTACCTGCATCCCGGCATGAGCAATACTGCCGTTTACCGCTACCCTGCCGCTTTCGATCAGGCGGTCGGCTTCTCTTCTTGAGCATATTCCAGCGGCGGAAATATATTTATTCAATCTCATACTCATTTTGATTTTAATTTTTCCTTAATTCTCTTTATTTTCTTTTCATCGGACTTCTGCCAGATATATGGCCGATACAGGGCTTTCATAATCCGTACTACCCGGTCCTCATTGCCGTCTGCGATAACAAAATCATATTTTCCTTCTTCATTGCCAAAAGTAATGGAAGATGCCGCCCCGATAATTTGCTTCAAATATGCAATCATGTTGTGTCTGGTAGCCTCACAGTCATATATTTTCAAATAACTGTATCCGGGATATTTTTCCTCTGTACCGGTTACCAGCCGAACCCTTTCCCCTACCGCGCTTTCCTGAATCTGCTTAATAATCCTTTTAATTTTAGCGGTATCATCAATAATATACAAATAAAGAATCTTGATATTATCCGGTAATATTCCGCACACATAATTACGATAAGGATTTCTTCGCAAATCCCGGAACATCTCCTGCATGGCCATATTTTTAAAATCTTCAAAATATATCAATAACGTATCCTGGATCAGGCTGTTATAAAAACATCCCGCGTCTTCCGCCGCCAGAATCCCGTCGATTTCCGCCACACTCTCCCGTTTGAGGGGCACTTTATGAATATATTTATTTCCGGCTATATCATATAGCACCGCACCGTTCATGGCAATGATCGGCAAATTGAAATCAATCCCCTTAAAGAAGTCCATCAAAGAGGCCGGCGTATGTTCGCTGGACACCGTAAAATTGGCACCATCGGCAATCATGCGGTTCAGCTCCACCTTACTGAAGGCCGACAATCGCTGTTCTTCTGTCATCAAGGTATCGTCAAATGCCGAGACAAACAGCAATTCCTTCCGCCGCTTTCTTGGCAGGGAAACCGAGTTGATGGCCAATGCCACGACAATTCCGATAATAGTATCCAGAACTCTGCTCAGTACATATAAAAAAGGATCGCCCTTTTGAAATAAATAAACTGCTATACATAAAAAGACCACACACATAAAATGTGACATTTCTGCCTTCCCAATTAAAACCGCGGTTTCAATAACCGGAACGATGCATAAAGATATGGTTACGATAATAACCAGTGTCCCGGCATCGGGGAAAACATATTGAAACAGGCACAAGACCACTAATCCGTAAGCAGCCCCCACCAAAGTTCCCAAAAGCTGGTTCCCGGCTACTTTCCAGATATTGCCCACATAGGGCTGCATGCACAATATTGCTGTTATTGTTGAAAAAAATGGAAATGTCTGCTCACTTCTGATCATATAGATAAAAAAACATACCAAAACTGCCAGTGCCGTTTTCCAAATCCTTTTACCTATGTGTATTCTCATAAATCCATGCCCCTTCCAATGCCTGCAAAAATTTACTTTTCATACCACTTATATTTATCCCGGTCAGCCCGATGGCACCTTACCTTCAGTTCAATGCCTTCCTCCAGATAATCCTTGCCCTTTACTACCGCATTTTCCATAAAATAAGATACGACGTTTCCTTCACAGTAAGGAATCAAAAATTCCGTTTCCACAAAATCTGCATAAACCTCACCAATAATCATATCTACCAGCTCCGCCAATCCGACTCTTTGCTTTGCGGACATATAGATACGGTTTCCTTCCCTAATAACGGGAAGTTCCGTCATACATTTATCGGCCTTATTGAAAACTGTAATCATCGGAATATTGGCCGCCTCCAGTTCCTTCAAGGTTTCATTGGTTACCTTAATGTGCTCTTTGTAATGCTCATCCGAACAATCTACCACATGAAGTAACAAATCGGCATTTTTCACCTCTTCCAAAGTCGAATGGAAGGCCTTAATCAGCCCATGGGGAAGCTTATGAATAAATCCGACGGTATCGGACAACAGAAAATCCTGATTATTACCGGTTTCAATCCGGCGGATGGTAGTTTCCAGGGTGGCAAAAAGCATATCTTTTTCCAGCACCCGTTTATTTTCTTCCTGCATATAGGTATCCACCATGGCATTCATGATGGTGGACTTTCCGGCATTGGTATAACCCACTAAGGAAACCAGGGGGATTCTTGCCGCCAGCCGCTTTTTACGCTGTACTTCCCGGTCGCCGGCTACTGCTTCCAGCTCCCGTTTTAATTCGGTAATCCGCTGTTCAATCCTTCTGCGGTCCAACTCCAGCTTTTTCTCCCCGGCCCCCTTGCTGCTCATGCTGCCGCTGGCACCGCCCTGTCTGGTGAGGGCATCATGCATTCCCACCAAACGGGGGAGTAAATATTGCAGCTTGGCCGTTTCCACCTGCAGCTTGGCTTCCCTGGTACGGGCTCTTCTTTCAAATATATCCAAAATCAAAGCCGTCCGGTCCAATACCGGCTTGCCGATCTCCTTTTGCAAATTGCGCAGTTGGGAGGGTGACAGCGAATCATAAAAAATCACCACCTGGGCTTCCAAAAGTTCCGCCGACTGCCTGATCTCCTGTACCTTACCTGTACCTACATAAAGGGCTTTATTGACCATTTCCATATTCTGGACGATTTCCCCTACCGGTTCCATCATACAAGCCTCTGCCAGGCTTCCCAGTTCTTCCATACAGGCTTCAAAGTCTTCCTCTGCCCCTATATTCACACCTACCAGGAGAACCTTCTCCCATTGCTCTTCTTTTCTTTTTTCCATATTATTCTTTTTCCCTGTCTGCAATCTGCTCTATAATCTCAAAATAATTTTCAAATGTCTTGGCACAGCAACCCGGATTGCTGATCATGATATTTCCCGCTTTCAAACCAATCAGGGTAAATGCCATGGCCATGCGGTGATCCTCATAAGTTTCAATTTCTCCGCCCTTTATACTTCCTGGCCAGATGTGGATTCCCGTCCCATAATCAATTTCTTCACAGGCAATACCAATCTTGCTTAATTCTGTGATAATGGCTCGAATCCGATCCGACTCCTGAAAACGGATATGGCCTACATTTCTGATATAGGTTTCCGTATCCGCGAAAGGTGCCAGCACAGCCATGGTCATGGTCTGATCGGAAAAATCCTTCATATCCACGTCCATTCCCGGAAATCTTTTTACCGATTTGCCCATTACCCATATCCCTTCGGCGGTTTCGTTCGAAACACATCCCATCCTTTCCAGGATCTCTAAAAATTTAATATCTCCCTGGAGAGAATCTTTATACACATTTTTTACCAGCACATTACAATTCAGAAGGGGCGCCATGCCATAAAAGTAACAAGCCCCGGATACATCCGGTTCAATTTGATATTCTTCCGGGCCAAACTGGGTAATTGGCGGAATCTCACATTGATTTCCTTCTCTCTTTACAGAAATACCAAACTGTTCCATCATTCGTAAAGTAATGGTAATGTAAGAACCATAAATCCGATCGCCTTCCAGATTAACCTTCAGTCCTTCCGGCAGTAATATCCCTGTCATCAGCAAGGCGCTGGCAAATTGACTGCTGATCCCTGTATCAATGGTTACTTCCTTCATCCAAGATTTCGTTGATCTGATCACAAAAGGAAAATGTCCCTCTTCTTCCAGACAAATAATCTCGGCCCCGGCCCCACGCAAGATGGACAATAACGGTTCCATGGGACGCTTTTTCATCTGTTCCGAAGCCTGCAGGGTATACTCTCCCCCTGCCAGTGCCAGCATCACGGTCAAAAATCTGGCGGCTGTCCCGGCGCTTCTGACATTTATGGTCACCTTTCGATTGGGTATCTGACCGCTGCAGCCTTGAATGGTAACGGTCTTTTCACTTTCATTAACTTCCATTGCAAATCCCAGAACTGTGAGACATTCTAAAACCGCCCTGGAATCATCGCTAAAGAGAACGCCCTTTAACATACATTTTTTATTGGAAAGAGCGGCCAGTATCAAGGCACGGTTGGTAATACTTTTGGATCCCGGCACCGTCACTGTAATATCCTTTTTGCCGGATAATAGGGGTACCTGATAGTGTTTTGTCAATTTCATTCTGATCACCTGTCATTTGTCTGATATTTTCACATTATTTATTATCTGTTTGAACTGTAACATTATCTTACTATTTATTATTTGCCTCGTCAAATAATATTGCACCTGAACACTTTCTATATTATAATAGGACAAGAAGTTACACTTAAGTGAAAAACACCTCACCTAAGTGTAACTAAGTCTTGTCTTGGACATTTAAATTGTAGTAGAAAGAGGTATATACATGTCATTTGAATTTATTAAAAAACTACCCACTCCGGATGCTATCCGCGGAGAATATTCTCTTCCTGACAACCTGGTGAAGTTGAAACAGGAACGTGATGAAGAAATCCGTCAGGTACTTACCGGTGAAAGCAATAAATTTTTAGTTATTATCGGGCCCTGCTCTGCCGATAATGAAGATGCGGTCTGCGACTATATCAGCCGTTTAGCCAGGGTAAACGAAAAGGTTAAAGATAAGCTGATTCTGATTCCCCGTATCTATACCAATAAACCCCGTACCACCGGCGAAGGTTACAAGGGCATTATCCACCAGCCGGATCCCGAGAAAAAACCTGATTTTCTTGCCGGTTTGATCGCTATGCGTAAAATGCATATCCGGGCCATTGAAGAATCCGGACTTACTGCTGCGGACGAAATGCTCTATCCGGAAAACTGGCGTTATGTATCGGATATCCTTTCCTATGTAGCGATTGGTGCCCGTTCGGTTGAAGACCAGCAGCATCGTCTCACCGTCAGCGGCTTTGATGTCCCTGCCGGTATGAAAAACCCCACCAGCGGCGACTTTACGGTTATGCTGAATTCAGTATACGCTGCCCAGCAGGGGCATTCCTTTATATATCGCGGCTGGGAAGTAAATACCTCCGGCAACCCGCTTGCTCATACCGTTCTGCGGGGAGCTGTCAATAAACACGGACAAAGCTTGCCCAATTATCACTATGAAGATTTGCATTTACTGTTGGATTTATATAATGAAAGAGATTTGGTTAATCCGGCTTGCGTGATTGATGCCAACCATAACAATTCCAACAAACAATTTGACCAGCAGATCAGAATCGTGAAAGAAGTGATGCACAGCCGGAAACTAAGTTCCGATATTCATGGTCTGGTAAAAGGTGTCATGATTGAAAGCTATATTGAAGAAGGCTGCCAGAAAATCGGCGAAGGCATTTATGGAAAATCCATTACCGATGCCTGCCTGGGTTGGGAAGACTCGGAAAGATTGATCTATGACATTGCTGAATATTAAAATAAAAATTCCGGTGAAAACCGGAATTTTTTAACGTCTGGGATGAGCTTTCGCATATACATCCCTGATGCGGTTATGATTCATATTGGCATAAATCTGCGTGGTGGAAATATCCGAATGTCCCAACATTTCCTGCACGCTTCGCAAATCGGCACCGTTTTCAACTAAATGTGCCGCGAAAGAGTGCCTTAACGTATGAGGAGTGATATCAGTGGTAATGTCGGCCTTTTTGGCATAATATTTGATCAGTTTCCAAAATCCCTGACGGCTCATGGGCTTTCCTGAACAATTGGCAAATAAATACTCTGAATCGGAATCAGCAATCATATTGGCACGGGTTCCATTTAAATAGCGCAATAATGCACTTCGCGCTTCATTCCCAAAAGGTATGACCCGCTCCTTCTCCATTCCTTTGTTGGTATCCTTGCAAATAATATATCCCATCTGTAGATTTACATCTTTTACTTTCAGGGTAATTAACTCAGTCACTCTGATACCTGTGGCATACAGAAGTTCCAGCATTGCTTTGTCTCTTATTTCTTTCGGCGTATCTCCAAGCGGCTGCTCCAACAAACGGACTACTTCCTCTGTCGTGAGAATTTCCGGTGCTTTTTTTTCTATTTTAGGTGCTTTCAGCATATCCGAGACGTCCTGATCCACCATTCCTTCTTTGAACATATAATGATAAAAGGCTTTGATAGACGCAATATTTCTGGAAATAGTCGCTGCCGCAAACTGATTTTTTTCTAAATATAAAATATAAGAATTTAAATTCGTCGTGGTAATTCCCGACACCCCATCGATTCCCTGTTCTTCCATAAAACTTTGGACCTTGGACAAATCTCTTCTATAAGACATCTCCGTATTATCTGAAGTTTTCTTTATATTATGTAAATAAGTAATAAATAAATTAATAGCCTGCTCCATCTGAAAAACTCCCTTCTAATCACTGCCCAAGACTACCCCCCCGGCATCGCCTAGGTACCATTATAAGCAGAATTTTCAAGAATTGCAAATAGTATTTTAGCCCTAATTTACAGCATTTTTCAGGATTTTGGGCAAAAGCCACTAGATATCGTTTTGAATTTTTCGAACAGCTACCATATATTGAATAAAAAAAATCAAAAAATATTTAATATCTCAGAAACTAAAATTGGATTTACATAACATTCCAGAATACTTCCAATTATGACAACCCCTATAATCCATAAAAACATGATGCTTTTTCTGATCAGATAACGATTTTTATTCCAGCCTCCGGGCTCATAATCCTTATGAGGATAGTAAAATTTGCAACACAACTGACAACACCAGTTTAATAACATGACCCAGGCCGGTACCAGTAAAAGCTGCTGCGGAAACATTCCGGCAAGCATCAGGAGGATTCCTTTCATTCCATATCGAATCGTGGAGGCCGTAATAAACATCCCCGTCAAAGTACCTTGCCATAGCACAAACACATAGGAAGAAGCAATTCCCACAAAAGTAGTAGACAAGATTACCAACAGAAAGACCATCCCTGCCCTTTCTGTCAGCACATAGCGCAGCAATGCTGCACCGTCCACATCCAGATATTTAATCCGGTTAAGGGAGTTAATATTTAAGATACCGCCATCACTGAGGAAAAAATTTTTGGCCAGATTCATTATAAAAATTCCCACAATAAACCCCCCGGCAAACATATAAAGCCAATTTAGATAACGGTCACCCTCTCCGGTCTTTCTGCTCATACCCCTGTCCTTTCTGTTTCAAAACAGCTTTTACAGTATATTGCCGGACAGACCATAATATTCCCAAGCAGCCTAACTACGTATTTTACGCATTTGCTGATAAATGCCCACACACATCAGCACACATGCCAAGACCGAAACTGTGATGTGAACAGACTCATGTATGAGGTTCCGCATAATCAAATTAAACGCATTAAGCAGCAAACCGGTTATCAGCCACCATGACATTCCGCCTTTTTCCGGTCCCACTTCCCCACCCCGCAGTTCGATGATCTTCTGATTACATTTGATCGCTGTTCTAATCAGTACCCAGGTAAAAACACCGAGCATCATCGAAGCAAGCAGTGACCATATTTCTCCCGTTTTTAAAAAAACAAATAATTCAAAAAAAAGAAGCAGCAATTCGACAATCACAAATACTTTAAAAAAATTACGAATTCTGGTATATTGCGCAATCATCGATTCCGGATCGGTATATAATTCAAACGGACCATCCGCCGATTTTTTGCGAAGATATACCCAACGCCACCACTGCGTAACGGTTTCGATTTTCAGTTCAGACATGAATTCCTGATAATCCGCTCTTTCCCCTGCCCAATTATTCAGCATATCCAACTGATAAATATACTCTCCCGGTTTGCAGGGAGCAAAGGTATAAAACCCAAGAAAAAAATGTTCCACCGCCCAGCCTTTTTCCACCATCTCATTCAACCAAACCTGTTCTTTGTCCTTATCATAATATAATCTGAACTTGATCATTGGTTCCTCCTCCTGCTCAATATGTCATCCATCAGTTCCGCATTTTTAAGTAATTCTGTCAAACGCTTTTTCTCGTTGCGAAAAACTTCAATTCCGGCCGGAGTGATTAAGTACTCCTTCTTCTTTCGGGAAGTGGTTTCTTCACTATAAAGTGTGATCCATCTCTTACCCAGCATAGATTGAATGGCTCCGTAAAGCGTTCCGGCACCCAGGGTCAGACGGCCGTCTGTCAGCTCACTAACTTCCTGAATAATACCGTAGCCATGCTTCGGTGTCCTTAAAGCCAGCAAAATATAATATAGGGCTTCGGTTAATGGGGTGTTATTTTCCAATGTCGTACCTCCTTGTTTAAATGTTTTATGTTGATTTAACTAAGTTTTACCTTGAGAGTGGCAGCATAATTGCTTCCGGTATTTTCATAAATTTTTTCAAGCAAGGTCATCGTTTCTAAATCCAATTGCTCATATTCCATGTCTTCCAGATGCTGCTTCAATGCTTCCTTATCCGTAAGATAGGACAATTCCAGCGTATAACTGCCCTTGCTCAGTTCTATATTGGTGGTCAGGAAAAACCATTCGCCAAAATTTTGGTATATTAAATTGCCATTTTCATCAAGGATCCTCACATCCGTTATAAAGCCTTGGGCTTCTAAATCCAGTTCCAGCTGATAAACTTTGTCCTTCTGTATTTTAAAATCAATCTTTTCCTGCTTCTCTATTGTGGCATTAATGTCAAATGACCGTTCCAGAATCGGCTTGTTTCGGACAAACAATATCATCAACAAACACGCGGCAATTACTACCGCACATATGAAACTCTTGCTTAGCACTTTTCCCGGCTTATAAATAGAGCCATATATCCATTTTACATTTTCAAATAGTCCCTTTTTTAAAATTAAATATACCAGACCACTCATCACCAGCAAGGCAATTAAAGAAACATAGATTGGATTTACATCCGCAATATTCAGAAATTTTGTGACATCATCTCCCTGTGGCGGCATCTGGAACAATGATATGATGGGAATAAATACCCAGGAAAGTAATGAACCGGTCAGCATGGCCGCTGTCAGGATGTAACCGATATGGTAAATGTACGCTTTATTTTTTTTATTGTAAAAAATGAACATTACCATACCAATCAAAACTGGCAATGCTGTTCCCGCCATCTGATTCAAGGCTTCCCCTGATACTGTAAAGTTGGCATTGTCATAAGATATATGTGCTTTTAGCCCCAGCACAAAACTGTTAATATCACCCCCATATAAGAGTACTGTAAGTGCATGCCCGCCCTCATGCAAAAAAGTATACACATATAGGATTACAATAACTAGAAGCACAATAACCAAGATTTTTTTTAGTTCCGTAAACACCTTATTCATTTTCAAGCATCCTCTTTGACTTGTTTAATATATCGCATGGTGATATATACATTCACAATATATCACTACACGATATATCTGTCAATAGAAAATAAAAAAAGAAAAGCCCTAAGGATTCAGGCTTTTCACTCATCTTTATCAGCAATATTTATTTTTGTAAGCCAAAATTGCGGCTACTGTTTTAGAATCCTGGATCCTACATGTATAAATCATCTCACACAATTCTTCTACGTTATAGGCTTCCACATTAATATATTCGTCTTCATCCAAATGCTGCTTTCCGGGCTTTAACCCTCTGGCCAGATAAATATCAATCTTCTCATTACAGAAAGCCACTGTGGTGTATATGGAAATCAACAGTTCTAATTGTTCCGCATCATATCCGGTTTCCTCAGTTAACTCCCTGGCCGCCGCTTCTTTGGTTGGTTCATCGGGACCATTCAAACCGCCGGCCGGTAATTCCAGCGTATACCGGTCCAACGCGTTACGGTATTGACGTACCATGATCAATTTTCCGTCTTCTCTCACCGGCAGTACCGCCGCGGCTCCCTGATGCTTGATAAAATCCCATTTAACCACATTTCCATTGGGTACCTGGATCGTATCCTTATAGAAATCCACGATTGCCCCCTGATAGACCAACTCCCTGTCCAGGCGCTTAAACTCTTCCATGTTCTTTCAACCTTTCAACATGCCGCGTGACGGCACTATGCTTCCAATAATTTTCTCACACTTGCCAGCTTCACGCACAGAACAAACAAGTCCGTGGCCTGTTTTAATTCTTCAGCTGTAGGGAAGGTAGGTGCGATACGGATATTGCTGTCCCTTGGATCCTTTCCGTAGGGGAAGGTGGCTCCTGCTCCGGTCATCACCACACCGGCTTCCTTGCACATCGATACGATTGTTTTGGCGCAGCCTTCACAGGCATCAAAAGCAATGAAGTAACCGCCTTTGGGCTTAAACCATGAACCGATTTCCAAACCGCTCAATTCCTGATCCAACGTTTCCAGCACTGCCTGAAATTTAGGCCGGATGGAGTCCGCGTGTTTCTTCATATGGGCCTGAATACCTGACAGGTCTTTAAAATACTTTACATGCCGCAGCTGATTCAGCTTATCATAACCGATGGTCTGAATACTCATGGCTTTGCGCATAAAATCCAAATTGGCCTTCGAGGAAGCCACTCCGGCAATACCGCCTCCGGCAAAGCTTACCTTGGATGTGGAGCAGAATTCATATACCATATCCGGATTTCCGGCCTTTTCACATTCACTTAAAATATCTAAAATAACATCCTGATCTTCATCATACAGATGGTGTACCACATAGGCATTATCCCAGAAAATCCGAAAATCTTCCGCTGCCGGTTTTAAAGCAGCAAATCTTTTCACCGTTTCATCGGAATAGCTGATACCCTGAGGATTGGAGTACTTGGGAATACACCAGATTCCCTTCACGGCAGCATCCTCACTGACATATTTCTCCACCAGATCCATATCCGGTCCGGTGCTGGTCATGGGTATGGTAATCATTTCAATACCGAAAAATTCCGTAATGGCAAAATGACGGTCATATCCCGGAGCCGGACACAAAAATTTAACTTTCTCCAACTTGCACCAGGGTGTCCCACCCATCACGCCGTGAGTCATTGAACGGGCTATAGTATCATACATAATGGAAAGACTGGCATTTCCGCATACGATAACATTCTCGGCGGAAACTCCTATCATATCTCCCAACAATTTTTTCGCTTCTGAAATACCGTCCATGGCACCATAGTTACGGCAGTCAGTACCGTCCTCAGCGGCGGCCGACTGGGTGGAACTTAAAGCATCCAGAATACCCATTCCCATATCCAACTGCTGTTTGGAGGGTTTTCCTCTGGACATATCCAGCTTTAAGCCCTTTGCTTTGGCATCCTCATATGCTTTCTCCAGCTCCTGCTGTAACGAAAGAAGCTCTTCTTTTGACAGATTTTTGTATGCTTTCATTTCACTTTTCTCCTCATGTTATAATTGGATAATTGTATACAATCCATGGTTTCGTAATATTTTACTACATTACCGGACTTAACACAAGTGCTTTTTTGCAAGATTTAATCTTCTTCATCTTCAGCCAGCGCCATTTCAATTTGTATTTCTTCCGGCCCGCTGAGTTCTTCAACAGTACGTAAGGTTCGGTTGATGGCTCGCGTCCGTTTGCCGACAATTTCTTCCAGCGTTTTGTCTGCCGTTTGAATTTGCTTGTGCGCTTTGTCAAGTATATCACCAAACTTAATAAATTCCGACTTCACGCCCCGAAGTGTATCCCATACTTCCTGCGATCTTTGTTCTATCGCCAGGGTCTTAAATCCCATCTGTAAAGAACTAAGGAATGCTGAAAGGGTAGTTGCTCCCACTGCCGTAACCTTATATTTATCCCGCAATTCTTCAAAGAGGGCAGCATTCTGTACCACTTCCGCATAAAGTCCTTCCGTTGGCAGGAACATCAACGCAAAGTCCGTTGTTTTGGGAGGTACTATGTATTTATCATAGATGTCCTTAGCAAAAACCCGAATCTTCTGCGCTAAAGATTTCCGGGCCTCGTCCATTGCTGCCTTATCCTCTGCATCCAATAAGCGATTATAATCCTCAATGGGAAATTTCGAGTCAATAGGCAGTAAAAGCGGCGTATCACCGTTTCCGGGCAGTTTGATGGCAAATTCCACGCGTTTATTATTGCTGATCTCAACATTCATTTCATACTGGTTGGGTGCCAGTATATCTGCCAGCAGTCTTTCCAGCCGTACCTCACCATAGGTTCCCCGCTCTTTGACATTGATCAGGGCATTCTTGAGGCTCTTGGTATCAGCGGCGAGATTCTTCATTTCCCCCAGCCCCTGCTGGACGCTGTCCAGCTGCTTACTGACCAGTTCAAAAGATTGTGCCAGTCTGGTTTCAAGAGTTTTCTGCAGCTTTTCGTCAACCACGCCCTGCATTTGTTCCAGCCGCTTCTCGTTGCTTTCCTGAAGAGCTTTCATCTTGTTTTCAAGGGTCATATTCACTTTTTCAATATTTTCGGCATTACTGCACTGAATGGATAACAATCGAATATCAAGCTGTTCCTGAAATTCGCGGAGCTGCTTATTTGTTTCGGTCCGGCTATTCTGTAAGGTCTTATTGACCTCTTCCCGGTTACCTTGCAGAGTGGTCTGGATACTCTCCTGAATTACCCCGAAGTGCCGGAATTGCTCGGTGGTGCCGGCGCTGATTTGTTTGGCAACACTCTCCCGCTGTTCCTCGCTGCTTTTCTTCAGCATCATCTTCACTTCATTCATGTCAGATTTGCTTCTGTTGATGAGCAGAAGCATCATTATAATAATCAGTAAAATAATAATCACTATGCTTAGAATCATTTGTATTTCCAATGTAAACTCCTCCTGTTGGTAAGTATCCTATGGTTTATTGTAATATGTTTCCTTTCGAAATACAATGTGAAAACAATTATTTATCATTAGCAAAAAGGTTATGACTTTTATGCCATAACCCTTCATTACTTATACACTTTCACATTATATTGCTAATTTTTCCTTTATTAATCTCACTTCATTTTCAAGATGATTAACCCGTATAAACATCATTTCTTTTTCATTTTCCACTTTTAATGCCTCATCAAGCTTTCGTGTCAAATCGAGATGCCCCTCTGCAATCAACTTAATATTACGATTAGTTTCATTCTCCAAT
>JAVBUF010000089.1:0-3823 GCA_031555615.1 Lachnospiraceae bacterium
GGAAAAGCGGATATGGTTGCGATAGGGCGTCCTATATTCAAGAATGAAAATTTTGCGCGAAAAATGATGAATGACTGATAGGGATGGTATATATGCTCGAGATAAACAGAGAAAAATGTATAAAATGTGGAGCTTGTGCGGAGGTCTGTCTATATGGCTCTATTCTCATGACGGCAGATGGCCCGAAAGAGAAGAATGAGGTCTGTATGAAATGTGGTCATTGCGTGGCATATTGTCCGGCGAGCGCTCTTTCCAATGTAAATGCACCAAAGGATCGTATGAATCCCTACGAACAATCCCTGGAAAGTACAAGCGCACAGGCAGGACAATTCCTTACATCACTTCGCAGTGTAAGAAAATATCAGAATAAGTCGGTGGAGCGTGAGAAGATTGAGCAGATTCTTGATGTTGCACGCATGGCCTTCACAGGCGGAAATTCGCAGGGGATTTCATACATCGCTATTGATAACCGTGAGAAATTACGTAAATTCAAAGATTTAATCATTCCAACCTATGCCTCAAAAGTCAAGGACCACCCGGAGCTGCAAGGGTTTAAGGCTTTGATGGAGCATTGCACAGTCGATGGCGTAGACACAATTCTGTGGGATGCTCCCTGTCTTGTACTATCAAAAAGCGACACTCTCCCTATGGAAATAGCAAGGTTAAATTCCGTTATCGCGCTGACATATGCCAGATTGTATGCTCAGACACTGGGGATAGTAAGCTGCTGGGCAGGCGCTGTGGAAGGCGCAATATTAAATAAATTGCCGGAACTGAGAGACCTTCTGGAGCTAGGGGAAGACTTTGATAAAGTAACTGCGGCCGTCATGTTCGGGTATCCAAAGTACAAGCAAAAGCTAATTCCGGACAGGGATAAACTAAAATTACAATGGAAGGGCTAACAAAGTAAGCAATAGACCATAAAAGGTAGTATTCTTATTTTGAATATCGGAGAAGTACTTGGTACTGAAAAAGCTCGGGAAGCAAGGGAACTTGGTGAAAGTTTATAAAACAAGTAGTTGTTTTGAAGATAGAATGCCAGCCTTAGATGGTATGCACATTTCATAACGAGTCCCATCATCCCCATGTCCATCTGGTGGTGTCATCAAAAACAGGATTTCCGGTCTGCAAGCAGTTTTGAAGAAACGATAGAAGCTTTGGATAAAAATGATTTATCCGAAAAAAATAATTGGAAAGACCGCTAACTTTCTATATCCCAATCTGGAATACGCCTGTGCCTGTGGAATGAGTTTTCTCACAACCGATACCAAGGGTGACCTGTACCGGAACTATGCCGGAATCGCCAAGAAATATTATGGGTACGAAACTGCCGTCATTGATTTACGAAACCCAACCAGAAGTGACGGCGACAATATGTCCACATGGTCAATAAGTACATGGATGAATACCTGAAAGATCCTGAGAAGCTGGCAGCCAAGGCTAAAGCTGAAAAGTATGCCAAGATAACAGCCAAAACCATCGTTGCATCAGGAGGAGAGGATGCTTTCAGCTACGGGCAGAATGCATTTTTCTATGATGCAGCCGAAGGAGTACTGACGGCAATAATCCTTTTAGTTGCTGAATTCTGCTCACCGGAGAAAAGGTATATTATCAGCGTGTTCAAACTGATTCAGGACTTGCTGGAACCATCAAAAATTAAGGGAAAGAATCAGTTCCAGCTTTAAATACTGCCGAACAGTCCATGCAGTCTGTTCTTTCCACAGCCTTATCCAGATTGAATGCTTTCCTTGATTCCGAATTGGAGCAAATACTATGTTTTGATACCGCCATTGATGCAGAACAATTCTGTAAAAAGAAACGGCCATCTTTTTGGTGATGCCGGAAGAGGACGCAACTAAGTACTTTATCGTATCCCTTATCTTACAACAGCTTTACCGGGAAATTCTGATGGTCGCAGATGAAAACGGAGGAAAACTGGACAACAGGGTTATTTTAAGTTTACTTTTTTGTTACAAAATGATAAAATTGTAGCGAGGAAGTGAAAAAATATGAAAAGAGACATTTTTCTGGAATTGATTGATCAAAACAATGGATATCTTAAAATTACAGATGCGGCAGCGGTGGGTATTTCCAGAACAACAGCAATCCAATTTGCAAAAGAAAATAAATTGAAAAGAGAGGCTCCCGGTATTTATGTATCAGAGGATGCATGGCCGGATTTGCTTTATTTGTTGCAGATGAGAAACAAAAAAATTATCTACTCTCATGAAACAGCACTTGTTTTACATGAGTTATCTGATCGGGAAGCCATGCAACCGACTGTGACTGTAAAACGCGGCTATAATGCAATTCATTTGACAACACAGAATATTGCTGTCCATACAGTTCGGGCGGAATGGTTTGAAATTGGTTTGACAACTGCGATAACAACAGTAGGTAATGAGGTTATACTATATGATAAAGAGCGTTGTATCTGTGATATTATCAGAAACCGGAATAAGATGGACATTCAGGTATTCCAGACAGCGATGAAATCTTATTTTTCAGATACAGATAAGGATATACATCGATTGATGAAATATTCTCAGCAAATGAATATGGAAAAGAAGATTCGCCAATATACAGAGGTGTTGTTATGATAAAAACAGCAAAGCAGTTAAAGGATTTAATACGGAATCGTACAGGTGGGGACAGTAACCAGTCCCAGGTATTTCTGCGAATATATATGATGGAGAGAATCTTGGAAAGGCTTTCTCTATCAAAGTATAAGGATAATTTTGTTCTGAAAGGTAGAATGCTGATTTCTTCTTTGGTAGGAATTGATACCAGATCAACAATGGACATTGATACGACAGTCACTGCTTTACCATTAACCAAAGATTTGGCCAGAAATATGGTGGAAGAAATTATTTCAGTGGATATTCAAGATGGTATTTCTTTTCGCATAACCAAGATAACAGACATTATGGAAGGAAAGGACTATGAAGGGATTCGTTTCTTCATAGAAGGAACGCTTGAACGGTTACGTCAGGTAATAAAGATTGACATTTCTACAGGTGATGAAATAACGCCATCTGCAATAGAATATGAGTTTCCACTAATATTGGAGAAAAGAACTATCTCTCTTAAGGCATATAATTTGGAAACGCTTCTGGCAGAGAAACTGGAAACAGTTATGGTACGTGCAGAAGCAAACACAAGGATGCGGGATTTCTATGATATCCATATCCTTTTTGAGCAATATTATAGAGATTTGAACCAGGAGTATATGGTAAAGGCATTTGAAGCAACTTGCAGGAGACGTAATTCGGAGAAATATGCTACGAAGCTTGATGAAGTGCTGGACATGGTAATTGCATCGAAGGAAATGAAGGGAGCATGGAAACGTTATCAAGATGAAAACCTATATGCGAGGAATCTGGAGTGGGAGATGGTTAATGGAAGTGTAAGGCAGTTAAAAGAAATTGCCGTCAAGGGTATGTCATTATAAGGGAATAAAAGAAGGGCAGTAAAAAGATTGGATATATTGTATTTGAAAATAAGAAAACTGGAGAATTAAAGCTTGATTTTTTTAAAAATGCTTCTGGAGCATACAATACAATCATACTTGCGGGAGAGAATGGTTGTGGAAAAACAACTATTTTAGAAGAAATTACGGGATTTCTAAAAGGAAGTTATTTAACTCTCTTTTCATCTGTAAAGGAAGTTCATTATTTTGGTGAGAAAGCTTCCTGTATACTTTAAATAGGTCAAGAGATTGACACAAAAAAATACCTCAAGTAAATTTAGATTATTACTGACCTGGCAGTTGGTAAAAAATCCAAAACACGAGAGGTATCTACAATGAATGTTAAAGGCTCAA
>JAVBUF010000122.1:0-7034 GCA_031555615.1 Lachnospiraceae bacterium
AATCTGTTCCGGAACTACCATTACTCGAATCTCTCTACCTGCCTGAATAGCAAAAGATTTGTCTACACCTTTGAAATTGTTTGTGATTTCTTCTAATTGTTTTAATCTGCTGGTATAAGTCTCCAGCGTTTCTCTTCTTGCCCCCGGTCTTGCTGCGGATATCGTATCAGAAGCTTGTACAATACAGGCAACCAAAGACTGAGGCTCTACATCGCCATGATGGGATTCTACTGCATTGATGACAGTTGCAGATTCCTTGTATTTTTTACAAAGATCCGCTCCCAATTGAATATGGGAACCTTCCATTTCATGATCCACTGCTTTACCAATATCATGCAGTAATCCTGCACGTTTGGCCATTCTGACATCCAAACCCATTTCTGCTGCAAGCAGACCGGATAATTGTGCCACTTCAATAGAATGTTTCAAAGCATTCTGACCATAACTGGTTCTGAATTTCATCTTACCAAGTAGTCTTACGAGTTCGGGATGAATACCATGCACTCCTACTTCCAAAGTAGCTGCTTCACCCTCCTCTTTAATCATAACTTCTACTTCTTTCTGCGCTTTCTCTACCATTTCTTCAATTCTGGCCGGATGAATACGTCCATCCACAATTAATTTTTCCAGCGCAATTCTTGCCACCTCACGACGAATCGGGTCAAATCCCGAAAGAATAACTGCTTCCGGTGTATCATCAATAATCAAATCCACACCGGTGAGGGTTTCCAGGGTTCGGATATTTCTTCCCTCTCTACCGATAATTCTTCCTTTCATTTCATCTGATGGTAACTGTACGACTGAAATAGTAGTTTCGGACACATGATCCGCAGCACATTTCTGGATAGCTGTCACTACATATTCCTTCGCTTTTTTGTCTGCTTCTTCTTTGGCCCTGCTTTCTAATTCTTTAATCATTACGGCCGTTTCATGCTTTACTTCATCTTCAACAATTTTCAACAAATACTCTTTTGCTTGTTCGGAGGTTAAGCCTGAGATTCTTTCCAGTTCCTGCAATCGTTGCTCATTCAGCTTCGCAATCTCTTCACGTTGTTTTGCCATTGCTTCTTCGCGGGCTGCCAGGCTGGCTTCTTTCTTCTCAATTGCATCAGCCTTCTTATCGATGTTTTCTTCTTTCTGCTGTACTCTGCGTTCATAACGCTGCGCTTCGGCTCTTCTCTCTTTGATTTCCTTGTCCAATTCATTTTTCGTACGAATGGACTCTTCTTTCACTTCGAGCAAAGATTCACGCTTTTTGGTTTCAGCAGTCTTCAGTGCCTCATCAATAATTTCCCTTGCCTTCTGCTCCGCATTACCCAACTTGGATTCACTTATCTTTTTCCGATAATTGATAGCCGCCATTGCGGTAACGGGTACGGCAACAACCAGAGTTGCTACTACTGCTAATATATACCATAACATATACAGGAGCACCTCCTTATTAAATTTTCATTGTATAATTATCTATCATAGAATGATATGTAACTAACATTCTAAAAGCGATTTACAACACTTCAATTTTATACGCAAATCTATGTTATGTCAAGCGAAAGTACATGTCTTATTGTTTCGATCTGAAATCCCTTACGACATAAAAACGCGAATATTCTTCTTTTTTCCTGTAAATCAGCCGTATTTTTATCATATTTTTTCTTTTCCAGCCATCGTAAAATCTGTTCTTCTTCTAGCTGTTTTGATGTTTCATCCGTCATCTCTTCCCAAATACTGTCAATTATTTCCTTGGAAATACCTTTTTTCCACAAGTCGTTCTTAATTCTGTTTTTACTGCGGGAGCTCATCTGACCGGAAATATAATCTTTTGCATACTGGATATCATCTATGTAACCAAAAGATTTGACATAAGAAATTGCATCCCGGACAACCTCTGCCGGATAATCTCCTTGCTGGAGCTTATCCACCAGCTGTTTTTCCGTATATGCCCGGGCTTTCAGAAGATTTAAACACCGCAGTCTGGCGCGTTTGGGCAGCACCTCCTGAAGGATCTTCCGGTAATCAGCTTCTGCTATTTCCTCCCCCGGTTTGATATGATAAATACGTAATTCGCCTTTGTATAATACAAAGGCGAATTCATAATCAATAAATATTTTACTCCTGGATTTGGAACAATCAACTATATCCGTAACTGTCATTACCATAACCCCTTATTTTTCTACAGGTGCCTGAGAATTTTTAGTTGCTTCAACTCCGCCATCCAACCCGAAATGAGCTCTTACTTTCTTTTCTACTTCTTCTGCTATTAATGGGTTATCCTTCAGATACTGTTTGGCATTCTCGCGTCCCTGACCGATCTTGTTCCCTTCATAGGCATACCATGCACCACTCTTGTTAACGATATTAACCTCTGCTGCCAGATCCAGTATATCACCAACCCGGGAAATCCCTTCGCCAAACATGATGTCGAATTCTGCTTCTTTAAAGGGAGGGGCAATTTTATTCTTAACCACTTTAACACGTGTCCGGTTACCCACAACTTCGCCGCTTTGTTTTAATGATTCGATTCTTCGAACATCCAGCCGAACCGAAGAGTAAAACTTCAATGCCCGCCCACCGGTGGTGGTTTCCGGACTGCCAAACATAACACCTACCTTCTCACGCAGCTGATTAATAAATACCACTGTACAATTAGACTTACTGATTACAGCTGTTAATTTACGCAGTGCCTGAGACATCAATCGCGCCTGCAGACCCACATGACTGTCTCCCATGTCACCATCAATTTCGGCTTTGGGAACCAGCGCTGCAACCGAGTCAATTACCACAATATCAATAGCTCCGGAACGAACCATAGTTTCTGCAATCTCCAGTCCCTGCTCACCGGTATCCGGTTGGGAAATATACAGGTTATCAATATCCACACCGATATTCTTGGCATATACCGGATCCAATGCATGTTCCGCGTCAATGAAGCCTGCTATGCCTCCTCTTTTCTGTACTTCCGCAATCATATGTAATGTAACGGTAGTTTTACCGCTGGATTCCGGACCATAAATCTCTACGATTCTGCCTTTCGGAATCCCGCCTAATCCCAATGCAATATCCAAACTTAATGAGCCGGTAGGAATTGTTTCTACATTCATCTGTGCCGCCGGATCACCTAACTTCATCACCGCGCCCTTACCAAACTGCTTTTCAATCTGTCCCAAGGCTGCATCAAGTGCCTTTAATTTTTCGTCTTTCTCCATTATAACCTCCATATGTCAATTGTTTATTTAGTAAATCACTGTTAATATTATTTTTCATCAAGAACATTTGTTCTTCCTACAGAATAAAACATTTGTTCGATTTTGTCAACCATCATTTCAATATTTATTAAACACTTAGAATTTTTGTAACTTCCTCTTGTGTAATACTGCATTCCTTTGCGATATATTCAATATCTTCACCTGATGCATGCAGCTTCATAACCCTTTTTGCCAGTAATATTCCTTGTTCTATTCCTTGTTCTATTCCTTGTTCTTTTCCCTCTTCAATCAGCATTCTGCCCAGTTCAGTCATCCTAACCTCCTCCTTTATCATCTCCAAATCGCCTTTCCCTAAAAATTTCACCGCAAAAGCATACATCATTGCCTGCACTTCCTGACTATATTGCTCTTCCATTTCTCTTGCTGCAATCAGTACATCCCTGATTTTTTCGTACCGGCTCGTTTTCCCTCCCATAAGTGGTACGAAAGATGCTGCCAGCATATCTTCTTTCGTGAGACCTGTCCCTTCTGACAGCTTCTTCTTAATCCCCTTCAATAACTCATCACCGTCATAAGCAGCCATATAAATGGGGATGACCCGGTATGTATTAATTCCCGAAACATATGCAGCCTTAGCTTTCTTAATTCCACCGGTATAAATCACATAGGCAATTACCGGCAAATAGCTCCATGATTTTTTTGAGGACCCTGTCCTCTGTTTTTTGTTGATCCAATCTTCCTCCTTCCGGCAGGATTCTCAAATCATTTTTATTATAGCCAATTTCACACTATCGCACAAGATGGATTCCCGCCTGCTTATTCATTTTATTAAAGGGATTCGTTTTTTGAATTATCAATGGAATTTTAGAATATTGCCTGAACCCTTAGAATTGTAATCCTAATATAACAGAGTAAACGTCAAATGTAAAGTACTTCCTTTCATGCAAAAAGAATCTCGTTTATGAGATTCTCCGCATACGGCGGGCTGCCTTGGACAGTCACTTTCCGTTTATTACTTATTTTCTTTCATAACATCCTTATTCTTAATCAGATAATCCACCAATGAAACCACCGTCAGTATTACTGCAATCCACGTTACTACATCGGTTACAATCTGAATAGCGGTAATATTGGCAATCATCAGACAAACCATAACCATCTGAAAGGTGGTCTTAATTTTTGCCCAGTAGCTTGCCGCAATTACCACGCCATTATCCGATGCTACCAGGCGGAAGCCGCTGATAATAAATTCTCTGGCAATAATAATGATTACCAGCCAGGAAGGAATCCGTTCTAACTCAATCAGACAAATCAATGCCGAGCAAACCAGCAATTTATCCGCAAGAGGATCCATAAATTTGCCGAAATTGGTTACCAGATTATACTTTCTGGCAATCATACCGTCCAGCAGGTCCGTCAAGCTGGCCACAATAAAAATTCCCAAAGCAATAAAATCATTATAGGGAATAGTCGGAACCAGTAAAATCACCACAAAAAAAGGAATCATAATTACTCGCAAAACTGTTAATTTATTGGGTAGATTCATCACATATCTCTCCTATCAAATCATATTCATATGAGCCGGTAATCCTTACCTTTACAAAATCCCCGCTCATCAGGTTTTTATCCGTATTGACAAACAGATAACCGTCAACATTAGGGGCATCTTTATAAGTTCTGGCCACGTAAGCATCCTCATCGGCAACCTTGCCCTCAATCATTGCCAGCAACTCCCGTCCGATCATCTCCTGGGCCCGTTCAAAAGCAATTTCCTGCTGTAACTCCATAATATCTGCCTGCCGGTCCAGTTTGCATTCTTCTTCAATCTGGTCAGACATCTTAGCCGCCGGTGTATCTTCTTCCGGTGAATATGTGAAGACGCCCAGCCGGTCAAATCGCATTTCCTCTACCAGTGCCAGGGTTTCTTCATGATCTTCTTCGGTTTCTCCGGGGAATCCGGCAATCAGCGTTGTCCGAATGCAAATATCGGGAATCTCGCTTCTCATTTTCCCGATTAATTCTTTGATCTGTTTTTGACTGGTTTTTCTTCCCATTCGCTTTAAGATATTATCCGCCCCATGCTGGATTGGAATATCCAGGTAATGACAAATCTTGCTTTCCTGCTTGATTACCTGAATCAATTCATCGGTAATTTCTTCCGGGTAGCAATAAAGAAGTCTGATCCAGTATAATCCGCTGATGCGGCATAATTTTTGCAATAACTCAGGGAGTGTTTTTTTTCCGTAAAGATCCACTCCGTAAAGTGTCGTCTCCTGCGCCACCAGAATCAGTTCCTTCACTCCGCCCGCTACCAGTTCTTCCGCTTCTGTCAAAATCTGCTCCATGGAGATACTGCGAAAGTTCCCGCGGATCTTGGGAATGATACAATAAGTACAGTGCTTATCACAGCCTTCTGCTATTTTTAAGTAAGCATAATGACCGCCGGTGGTCACCACCCGTTTCCGGCCCCCTACCGGTCTGGTATCCAATTCATAAAAATGGTTTGCTTTCCGGTTCCCCAACACTTCCTCAACCGTTTCCACAATTGTATCGATGGCGGTGGTACCGATGATGGCATCAACCTCTTCGATTTCCGTTTGTATTTCCTCCCGGTAGCGCTGTGCCAGACAACCGGTTACAATTAAGGCTTTCACCTGCCCCGTTTTTTTACGCTCTGCCATTTCTAAAATAGTATTGATACTCTCTTCTTTGGCATCATTAATAAAACAGCAGGTATTGATAATAATAACATCTGCCGTTTCCTCATCATCGGTAAAGGTATACCCTTTTTCCATCAGCATACCGAGCATGACCTCCGAATCCACCAGATTCTTGTCACAGCCCAGCGAAACAAATAATATTCTCAACATTTTATACTTCTATATCTCTTACATAATCATCAGATCCTATTATTTCATCCGAATCATCAGGCTCGCCGATATCGATCACAAGCTCTTTTTCCTCACTCATCACCTGATTAGCCTCTTCTTCGGTTAAAATTTTAATTTTTCCCTGGTTTAATTCCTCCACAGCCACTGATAACGGTTTTTTTCCAGATGCATTAATCATTGCATCTCCCCCTGATATCAGTTGTCTTGCCCGCTTGGAAGTCGCCATCACAATGGAATATCTGCTGTTTACTACAGGTGCCTCCCCGGGTTCTACCTCGCTGTTTACTACTTTCATTAAATCTGAGTATGACGGATGTAACATTAGTTTAACTCCTCTCGCATTTTATTTATTAATTCCTGATTCCTTACCGGTGCTGCATGAGCCGCCTCGATAATCAGATGTAACTGACGGGCACATTGCTCCAAATCATCATTAATTACAATATATTCATAACTTTCAATGCCTTCTGCTTCTTCTCTGGCACGTTTTAAGCGCTTTGCAATATTTTCCTGGCTCTCCGTCCCTCTGCTTTCCAGCCGTTTTTTTAGCTCCGCAATACTGGGAGGCATAACAAACAAAAGAAGTGCCGACGGGAACTGTTCTTTGACCTTTAACGCTCCCTGTATCTCAATCTCTAAAATAACATCCTTACCTGCCTGCAGTTGTTTCTCCACATAATCCTTGGGTGTTCCGTAATAATTGTCACAATAGCTTGCATATTCCACCAGGCCTTCCTGAGCAATTGTGGTCTCAAACTGCTGTTTTGATACAAAAAAATACTCTCGGCCATCTTCTTCACCCGTTCTGGGCAATCGTGTGGTCATGGATATGGAAAGTGCATAATTATCATAGGTTTCCACCAGCTTCTTCATCAATGTGCCTTTTCCTGCTCCCGAAAATCCTGAAACTACAATTAAAATTCCCTTGCGTGTCATTCTT
>JAVBUF010000068.1:0-4166 GCA_031555615.1 Lachnospiraceae bacterium
AATACAAATATTTATATTTTACTTTATAAACTACATATCATCATTAATTGCTTTTATATTACATTACATTTTTTCATACTCATCCCGATTTTGTCTCTACCGCTACCGCTCCAACCCCATCCAGCGATGCCACTTTTCCACTTTTATCTGCTCAGATCCATTCTCATTTCCATTCTTCTTTCCCCCCTTATCTGCCCCAAAATCACCTCAAACCCGTTCCTATTTCCCCATTCCCATCTCGCAGTTTTCCCGCACTTTTTCCCAAACCGTCCAAAAATCACTCATTTTCCCCCATTTTTCCCCTAAATCCCGCAACCCGCATTCCCACTACATTCCCGGTACCTACCATCCCAACATCCCCCGACTTTCCGCCCCTTTTTTCTCTACCTGCCCGTGACCACCCGGTACAACCCGTGACCCCTTAAAACCATCCCGATTCCACTCGAAATGCGGCAGATCGGGCAACCGGTGAAAGAGTTCAGATCTCTTCCTCTCCGCTGAAGACCCACGCAAGGGTTGCTGTGGTGTGCCTTGTATTGCTGGATGATAGCTCCAATTTCAATCTTACATTTGTTCTTAGAATAATATACACGTTTTATACACAAAAAAGTAACTGGCCGTCTAACTCCACTTCTGTCTACAATCTGACTCCATCAACACATTAATGGAGCGATATCCTAACGGATACCGCCCTAACCATTGACAAAGAACCATAAACCCGGTTGCCTTCTAAAGGAATATAATATGAAGAAAGATATCATTAAATAACAAATACTGATATTTCCATTTTTAATTCTTCCATGTTTTCTCCCAGTATTACAGATGTATTATTTAATTTATCCACATTCTCTAAAAGTTTTGTAGCTACTTCATTTACTGTTTCTGCACTAACAGCAGTTTCTTCAATAATATCTGAAATATTTTTTACAGCCTTAACCGTATATTTTCTTTCGATATCTGCTTTTTCCGCACTATTTACAATTGCAGATAATCCATCCACCAACTGCTCCATACGTGATTGCATTTCTTCAAACACTGCGATTACTTCTTCTACCGATTTCCCTTGCGTATGAACCATTGTTCCTGCCTGATTGGCACTTTCAACGCTCTTCATTGTCTGGGCCGAAATATTTTCTACGTTATTTCGGATCTCGCCTGCTGCCTTTGCCGAATTATCTGCCAGCTTACGAATTTCTTCTGCAACAACAGCAAATCCTCTGCCGGCATGTCCGGCTCTTGCCGCTTCAATAGAAGCATTTAATGATAACAAATTTGTTTGTGTTGATATATCTGTAATGGTTTCCACAAATGTGTTAATGATTTCCGTATCTTTACGTAAGGCATCAATACTTTTTCTTACCTGAACAGTGATTGCTGTTGTTTCCTGTGCTTTGCCGCCTAATTTCTGTACTATTTCCATACCTTTTTGAATCATTCCGTTGGTTTCATTTACCAATTTTTCTACTTGCTCTACGACACGGCTGACTTCTTTCATTTCCTTAGATAATCCATCCGTCTTAGCCACGCATTCTTGCGCATGAAGAGACTGTCTGGCCATACCTTCATTGATATCACTAATGGCATTCTTAATATCTTGTGAATATACATCAATTACACCAGAAACATGATCTACACTTTGGGCTGATTCCTCCAATTGGCTTGTTGCATTACTTACCTTATTTACCAATTTCTTATTATTACGTATCATATGTGATGCACTATCTGCTAAATCCACAAATTCATCATGGCCCTTTGTAAATACTTGAACAGTCAAATCTCCTTTTGCAACTTCTCCAAATTTTTTGGAAATACGTTTCATATTATTTTGAATACCTGCTACAACAAAAAATCCGATACTCAAAACAATAATGCATGCTAAAACAACTAAACCAGCTGTTAAACTTTTTATCTCCTGCGCCTGAGCAGTTACCGTATCACATAATACCAATGCGCATACCATTGCTCCGGTTTCTTTACTCTTACTGTAAATAAAGAAATAGTCTTCTCCTAAAAACTCAATTTCCGTCGCTCCTTCCAGTTCCTCAGCCGCAAAAGCCTCTGAAAAAAAAGTCTGGTCATATAATACCGGTGCACCCTCAATAAATCTGTTTTCTTCATCTTCTTCCAAACCTTCACAGATGATTTCTCTTCCATCCTTAGTAATAAAAGCAATTAACCCATCATTTCCCATATCAAGATTTTGCAAAAACTCCTGAATAGCAGAACGCTTTATATCTACTACAATACATGCATTGCCAGACTCCGCAAGAATTTCATAAGATAAAATATATTCATCCCTGGAAAGTGCCATATTCGCATCTAATACATCATGATGGTCAATCCACTTTTTTAATTTTCCATCAACACTTACCGATTCCTTATATTCATTAAAAAATCCATCTGCTGCATATCCTGTCTTGGAAAAAAGTATTGGTATGCCTTCTTCATTTATAATGTGAATATAGCTAATAAATGGATTAACCGTTTGTGAAGAGAGTAAATCAGACTGAATTCTGCTTGTCATATCTCGCGTTGCTATTGAATCAGTCAGTATTCCTTTAAAATATTTATTCAAGTCTTTATCAAATGCATATTTCATTCCCTCTGCTTCAATAAATTTGCAAATCATATCTACATATTCTGTTGCCATTTTTACTGTTTGCAATGTCGATTCCTGATATTTTTGGCTCATACCGCTTTCTGCTTTTGTATATGCCGATATTCCGATAATAATCATAAAGCCAAGGGGGACTAAAAAGCACACTAAAATCTTATTTCGAATACTAAAAAGATTTTTTTGCCATTTCATTAATCACACTACCTTTCCTGTCTTATCCATACCTGCATTTCATTTTCTCCCCTGTTAGCCCATGCATAATATGGTATTAACATCAACTCTTTTTCCTTAGTTTCTTTCTGCGCTTTGTGTTTTTGATACAGGTTCGAAGATTTTATATCATTAGCCGCCTGCTCATATCCTTTTGCCTTAATTACACCGACTCCGCCTAACAATTCTTTTTCAAATTGATATGTAAACTCTGTGTCTTTTTTTAATGACAAAAGATGCAGATTATTTCCATTGTCAATTTCTTCCATACAATACACAATCGGACCTCTTGAAACAGCAGCCTTGTCAATATTATTTCTAACTAATGAATGTGCGTCCCAGGTTTCAACTTTCATATCAAAAAGAATTTCAACCACATCATTACTGAATTTTTTACATACATAAGCAATTCCCTGCTTAACCTCCGCACTAAAGTTCTGTCCGTTTACTCGAATCAAATATTCATCCGTCCAATTTGGAATACGAATTCCCAACGTAAATTCTACATTTTCCTCACAATTAACTGTAAATCGAATGCAATTTTCCCATGGATACTCTGTTTCCTGTTTTATATATATATTCTTTTTATCCACATGAAACTGACCATCACAATTCATAAATAAATTAGCTAATATAATGTTATCCTTTTGTACATAAACATATTTTTCTAAAGAAGCTAATAATCTTGCAAGATTAGGCGGACAACATGCACAGCCCAGCCATTCCGGTCTTACGCTTTTAACATGGCTCTTCGTTGGATCTTTCTTTCCTTTCTCCGGAACTGCTTCCAATGGATTCACATAAAAGAAGTGTTTCCCATCTAGTGCCATTCCTGCCAGAACTGTATTATATAAGGCACGCTCCATTACATCGCCATATTCACCCACTAATTCATTTTCCAATAAACGATTCGCAAGAAAAATCAAACCCACAGATGCACATGTTTCGCAGTACATCGTATCGTTTGGCAAATCATAGTCCAGAGTAAAGGATTCTCCTATTACCGTGGAACCAATACCTCCTGTTATGTACATTCTCTTATCAACGATATTTCGCCAAATCTTTTTACATGCGTTTAACATTTTTTCATCTTTTGTTAATGCTGCCACATCTGCCATTGCTGTACACATATACACTAGTCTAACGGCATGTCCTTCTGCCGTTTCCTGCTCCAGCAATGGTATATGATTCTGAAAATAACTATATGGAAACTTATCCAGTCCAACAATTAATGGGGTTTTTTCATCCTCTTTATTTTGAATGTTAAAAAATTCCGGATTTGTACCTCTTATTTCTAAAAAGTATTTGCTCAGGTCCAAATATTTTTTTCTGCCGGTAA
>JAVBUF010000119.1:0-27274 GCA_031555615.1 Lachnospiraceae bacterium
CGGTAAGGGTGAAGTGGTGAGAGCCGGAAAGGATGTCACCATCGTGGCCACCGGAATCTGTGTAGGTTCTGCTTTGGAGGCAGCAGAGATGTTAGCCCAGGAGGGAATAGAGGCAGAGGTTATCAATATCTGTACTATTAAACCTTTAGATGAGGAGCTGATCAAGGCCAGTGCCCGGAAGACCGGCAAGGTCGTAACAGCAGAGGAGCATTCCATCATCGGCGGTCTTGGCAGCGCAGTGTGTGATGCCTTAAGCGAGGGCGCCATTGCCCCGGTATACAAGATCGGTATCCGGGATGTCTTCGGAGAATCAGGAAGTGCCCAGGCATTAGTGGAGAAATACAAGCTGGACGGCAAGGGTGTATACGAACAGGTAAAAGCCTTTTTAAAGTAATAAATAACAGTTAGCAATTCAAAAAACATCAATCTTACGGAGGAGAATCTCCATTCGTGAGATTGATGTTTTTAGTTCCATCAAGGTCTGCCCGGAAAATGTAAAATTAGGACTATCGAAAAATGAAAAGAAATGCTAAACTATAAATCAGTAAAGAAGCAAATGGTTGGGGAACCAGAAAAATATGAGGTAAGGGTATGAATAAATTTAATGATCCCGGGATGATGAGTGCATTTCTCCATGAGACGATGATTGGGTTGTGGAAGGTGGAGATAGATGAAGGAAAAGAACCCCGAATGTATGCTAACCAGACCATGTTAGAGTTATTGGGTTTAGAGGAAATGCCTTCTCCGGAAGAGTGCTTCAGAAGATGGGACAGTAATATTCCGGAAGAATATTATCCTCAGGTGCAGAAGGGCCTGGAAGAGATGAAGACAAAAGTCCTTGCCGAGGTACAATATCCCTGGATGCATCCCAAAGCGGGCAAAATATTTATCCGCTGCGGCGGCATGCGTGATTATGAATATACCGACGGCATCTGTATCCGCGGATATCATCAGAATATTACCGATACGGTTATTCTGAGGGAAGAAAAAGAGCAGCTGTTGGAATGGAATCAGGAAATATTGGGTGCTCTCAATAATATTTTTTATGCTATCTACCGGGTAGAATTCCAAAGCGGGATCGTCCGGGCGGTGCGTTTGCAGAAAGATATGTATGATAATTTGGCTGATATCGATAAAGATATCTCCTACGAAGATTTTTTGGAAATTGTTATAAAAAAATATTTTCATCCCGATGACTATCTAAGGTATCTGAAGGAGATGACGATAGAGCATTTTGAGGCCATTCTGGCAGGGGGAGAAAACCGTTTCGGCGGAGAATACCGCAGAAAGAGAAAAGACGGATATAAATGGGTAGGCTGTTCTATTTTCATGTGGGAACAGGAAAACGGAAAAGATGGTGCTATTCTGGCATTTCAAGATATTAATAAACAAAAACAGCAGGAAGAAAAGCAGAAGGATGCTTTGTGGGAGGCATATGTTTCAGCTAAAAATGCCAATCATGCGAAAAGTGAATTTTTATCCAAAATGTCTCACGATATCAGAACACCGCTGAATGCCATTATCGGAATGACTACTCTGCTAAGGAAAAATGCGGATAATGCGGAAAAAGTCAAAGAATATGTTGAAAAGGTAGAAATATCCGGGAAGCTGCTTCTGGAACTGGTTAATGAAGTGCTGGATATGAGTAAAATCGAAAGCGGAAAATTAGAGCTGGATAGAGAATCTTTCCGGATATCCGAGTTCTGCAGGAGTATTGATACGATAGTCGGTCCGTCCATGGAAAGCAAAAGACAAAAATTTGAGGTGATATGCAAGGACCTTAAGCATGATTATGTAATTGGAGACATGGGCCGGTTACAACAGGTGTTTATCAATATCCTGTCCAATGCCAATAAATATACTCCGGAAGGCGGAAGCATTACAGTTACCATCGAGGAAAAGGAACTTTACCAGACGGGCAGCAGCCGTTATGAGATTCGGTTTGAAGACAATGGCATCGGTATGGAAGAGAGCTTTGTGAATCAGATCTTTGAGCCTTTTACAAGAGCCGATGATTCCCGGATCAGCCAGATCAGCGGCACCGGGCTTGGTATGGCGATTACCCAGAGCATTGTACAGGTTATGAACGGCACCATTGAAGTAAAAAGCCAGGTATCCCAGGGAACCTGTGTTACGATAGCAATAGATATGGAACTGCAGAAAAAAGAAGAAATCAGGGAAGGAAGCGACCAAAAGGAGAGTGAGGGACAGGATTTGCCGCAGTTTGCCGGGAAAAAGATTTTACTGGCAGAAGATAACCCCATTAACAGGGAAATGGCTCAGGAAATTTTGGAGATGGCAGGAATAATCGTTGATACTGCCAGGGACGGAAAAGAGGCGGTGGATAAATTTGCATCATCACCTGCAGGCTACTATGATCTGATCTTAATGGATGTTAAGATGCCGGTGATGGACGGTCATGAGGCGGCAAAAGCAATTCGTAAGCTGGATCGGACAGATGCTGTCATTCCGATTTTTGCAATTACAGCCAATGCTTTCGTGGAGGATGTGACCATGGCAAAGGGAGCGGGAATGAATGAACATATAACCAAACCCATTAACCTGAAGATTCTGATGCAGACAATGAAAAAATATATATAATTTGAAAGGACGCACAAGAAATGAGTAAGATTAGAACCAGATGTGCACCAAGCCCCACCGGAAAAATGCATGTAGGTAATTTACGTTCGGCGTTATATGAGTATCTCATTGCCAAACATGATGGCGGGGATTTCCTGATCCGAATCGAGGATACCGACCGGGAACGTTTTGTGGAAGGGGCCGTGGAAATCATTTACCGTACCCTGGAAAAAGCAGGCATCCTGTATGACGAAGGACCTGATAAAGATAAAGGGTTCGGACCATATGTGCAAAGCGAGCGGCAGGCCCAGGGCATCTACTTAAAATATGCCAGGGAATTGATTGATAAAGGAGAAGCGTATTATTGTTTTTGCGATAAAGAGAGACTGGAAAGCCTGAAAACAGAAATCGTAGAGGGCAAGGAAATCAGTATTTATGATAAACATTGTCTGGGTCTTTCGAAAGAAGAAGCGGAAGAAAAACTGGCCGCCGGAATGCCGTATGTGATCCGTCAGAATAATCCCCAGACCGGCAATACCACCTTTCATGATGAGTTGTATGGAGACATTACCGTGGATAACTCCGAATTGGATGATATGATCCTGATCAAATCCGACGGCTATCCCACCTACAATTTTGCCAATGTGGTGGACGATCATCTGATGGAGATTACCCATGTGGTGCGGGGCAATGAATATTTATCCTCTTCCCCCAAATATAACCGCCTGTACCAGGCCTTTGGCTGGACAGTGCCAACCTATGTCCATCTTCCGCTGATTACCAATGAGGAACATAAGAAATTAAGCAAGCGCAGCGGACATTCTTCTTTCGAGGATTTATTGGAACAGGGATTTTTACCCGAAGCAATTGTGAACTATATTGCTCTTTTAGGATGGAGCCCGGAAAGTAATGAAGAAATCTTTACCATGGCAGAACTGATCAGGCAGTTTGACTACCGGCGTATTTCCAAATCTCCGGCGGTATTCGATGTAGGTAAATTAAAGTGGATGAACGGGGAATACATTAAAGCCATGGATTTTGCTTTGTTTTATGAAATGGCATTACCGGTGATCAAACAGGTGATTACCAGAGATGTGGATACGGAAAAGATTGCCGAAATGGTGAAGACCAGAATTGAATTGTGTTCCGATATCCCGGATCTGATTGATTTCTTTGAAGCGCTGCCGGAGTATGATACGGAAATGTACACCCATAAGAAAATGAAGACCACCGCCGAAAGCTCTTTGGAAGTTCTGAAAGAGATCCTGCCGATATTGGAAGAACAGGGCGATTACAGCAATGATGCGCTTTATGAAACCATTGTCCGGTTTGTGGAGCAGAAAGAATGCAAAAACGGTTATGTCATGTGGCCCATCCGGACAGCAGTTTCCGGAAAACAGATGACACCTGCCGGGGCAACAGAGATTATGGAAATATTAGGAAAAGAGGAATCTCTTGCCAGAATCAGGGAAGGAATCAGACTATTGGAAAAGTAAGATTCGAAAACTGAAAAAAATCCAAATTAATATAAATAATTTCATATGCGAGAAAACCTTCTTATGATAAAGTAATTGTACAATGCTTATCATCGGAAGGTTTTTTGCGTCAGGTGATAAGGTTAGGGAGGAATTATGAAGTATAAAGTGATGGGAATCCTGATTGCGGTCTTGTTCCTTTCCGGCTGCGGAACGGCGGCTGCGGTCAATGAGAACGAGGTCCCTGTAAATAAGGAAGAAACAATGACCATCTGGGCATGGGATGAAAATTTTAATATTCCGGCAGCAAATATGGCCATCGAAAGGTACCGGCAGACTCACGAAGATGCCAGGATCGAGGTGGTATCCATGTCTCAGGAGGAAGCCGTGGCCAGATTGAAATCAGCCATTGTGTCGGGAGCGGACAATCTGCTGCCGGATATTGTCCTGATTGAGGATTATCGTATTCAGCATTTTTTGAAAAATTATGAAGAGGAATTTGCAGACCTCAGTGAAATTGTCCACCAGGATGATTTCGCATCCTATAAAATGGGTGTAAATCAGATTAACGGTAAGATTTACGGAGTGCCCTTTGACAGTGGTGTAGTTGGATTGTTTTACCGGTTGGATTATATTGAAGCTGCCGGTTATCGGGAAGAAGATATGGAAAATCTCACCTGGGAAGAATACATTGCCATCGGCAAAGCCGTAAAGGAGGCAACCGGTAAGGATATGCTGGCCTTAAATCCCAGCGATTTGCCGATCATCAGGATGATGCTGCAAAGTGCCGGGAAATGGTATTGTGACAAGAACGGAGAAGTTTTCATTGCTGATAATCAGGCATTGGAAGAAGCCATCGGTGTGTATAGGGATATCGTAAATGCCGAAATTGCCCGGCCCATCAGTGACTGGAGTCAGTTCATCGGCACCTTTCAATCCGGAGAGGTGGCCAGCGTGGTATCCGGGGCATGGATATCTTCCACCATCCTGGAAACCGAAGAACAAAACGGCTTATGGCGGGTGACCAGACTGCCGTCCATGACCAGACAAGCCGGAGCGGGGAATGCTTCGTCGGTGGGCGGAAGCGGCTGGTACATCATGAAGAACAGCCGGCACAAAGCCGAGGCCAAGCGGTTTTTAAAGGAAACCTTTGCTTCCGATAAAGATTTGATCAATCAGTTGGTGGAAGCCATTAATCTGGTCAGTACGCTGCGCAGTGCGGAGGATAGTGAGAATTATCAAAAAGGAGTGGATTTTTATGGCCAGCAGAAGATTTTTTCTGATTTTATCCAGTGGACCTATGAAATTCCGGCAGTCAATTACGGTGCCGATACTTACGGCATGGAGGGGTATGTGGCAGAAGCGATTCAGGCTATTCTGGCCGGCGGGAATATTCAGGATACCCTGATGGAATATCAGAAGCTGTATCAGCAGGATGTAAATTGAGGGGACAGTAAGGAGGGTTTTTCGTGCAGGAGGACAGAGTATATTGCAAACTTCTGATTTTGGACGATGAGTATGTGATGCGGCAGGGCATCAAGCATATGATAGAGTGGGAAACGGAAGGGTTTAAGATTGTGGGAGAAGCCTCAAATGGGGAAGAAGGGCTTCGGATGGCGGAGGAATTGCGGCCGGATATCGTCTTAGTGGACATTGTCATGCCGATGATGGATGGGATTGCTTTTTCCGCGGCTATGCGGCAAAGATATCCAAAAATCAGAATTATTATATTAAGCAGTTATGACAAATTCGAGTATGTGAAGCAGGCTTTGCTGAATGGGGCCACAGACTATATATTAAAACCTTCCCTGACACCGGAATCTTTATTGGAGGTTCTGGTTAAAACCGTTAAGACCATTCCCAACTTGCAGTTGGTAAAAGATAAAGAATTATCTATGACGGATAAACTGAGCCGTCTTTTGGGAGGATATGAAGCCGGAATAACGGAGGACAGCTTTCGGATAGCTTTTCCCCACACTCGATTTCGCCTGTTAGGTGCCAACCTGGGAATGTTGTGCGGCGGTTATAAGGAATTGGAGCATGAAATCCGCAGCAGTATGGACAATTATTTTGAGACCCAGGCGGAATATGTGGCCAGGGTACTTTGGATTAAGGAAGAAATCTGCTGCGTCCTGCTGAACTATCGGATTAAAGATGAAGAAAAAATGTGGCGGGAGGTTTTGGACTGTGTCGCCCGGATCAAAGAGTATGACTTGTCCACTTTCTGGATATATGGCCAAAGTTTTACCGAATTGGAGAGATTGAAAGAGCGCTATGATAATCTGCTTTCTTATACCGGTGCAAGATTTTATCACAGGGATGAAGTGGTCTGCCGGGAAGAAAAGCTGAAAGATCCGATACCGCCGGAAAAATTTGATTATGAAAAATATGCAGACTTTTTAAAATTCCAGGATTTTTCCGCAGCTCTTCATTTATTCGGCGAGCATGTGGAAAATCTCTGTCGAAATCAAACGGAAGAATATCTGTTAAAAAATATTACCAAGAATCTGCTTTATAATTTTCTGGTGGAATGGGAAAAGGAAGATCATGGCCAGAGCCGGAAGAAAACGGAATATTTTCAGGAAATTGATAACTGTATCTATGCCGAAACCTTCCGTCAGATATTTGATGAAATATTAGCAGAGCTGATCAGGGAAAGCAAAGCCAATTTTAATAAAGAAAAAAATATTGCAGAGATCTGTCAATATATCCGGGAGCATTATGCGGAAGATCTGGAATTGGTGCAATTGGCCAGGCAATTCAACTATAATTATAATTATCTTTCCACCTATTTTAACCAGCAGGTAACCGAAGGGTTTTCCGGTTATCTCAACAATATCCGAATAGAGAAGGCCTGTGAATTATTAAACAGTACGCCTCATTCCATAGCCCGCATCAGCGAAATGGTGGGATATTCCGACCACAGCTATTTTTGCCGGGTATTTAAAAACAGTAAAGGCAGAACTCCATCACAATGGCGAAGAAAATCAATTATCAGGAAATAAAAGCAAAATATTTTAACAGCCTCTTTTTCAAACTGGCACTTACCTCAGTGATTGGCAGTTTGTTTTTGGCGCTATGTTTGTTTTCTCTGAATATGAAAATGTCTCAGGACATTTTCGTGGATGTTTTTTCCGATTCTCAGACTAAGATTTTCAGCCAGATTGAAGACGCCTTTTATCAGTTTTATGTGGATGTGGCAGAGATTACCGCAGACGTGGAAAGCAGTGAGAAGCTGGCGGCCTTCCTTACCGGAGAACAGGCCGGGGCGGCGGAAGAGCTGGGAAGGATTTATGCCATGCAAAAACAGGTGAATCAGATGAAGATCAAAGAGTATGATAATCTGACCCTTTTGATTGCCGGATTAAACCAAAAAAGCTATATGTGCGGCCGGGCCGACCGTCTCAGTGCTTCGCTGGATGAGATTGAAGCCATGGACTTTACCAGAAAGGCGGCTGCCCGCAAAGGGGAGCTGATCTGCCAGTATGTTCCCTTAGGCTTTACCGATTCCACCCAGAACGAACCCGTGGTGGTATGGTGCCGAACCATTCAGAACAAAGCAGACAATGAGATCATCGGCTACACCTACCTGATTATGAAAGAAGCCGATATGCGGAAGAAATATGATTATTTTGTTTCGGGAACCGGGGATATTATTGTCCTTAATCAGGACAAAGAGGTGGTTTCTACCAATAACAGCATCTACCTGGAGCTGGGCAAGGAGCAGGGGGCTGAATTGGAGCAGATGGTGCTGGAGGCCAATCAGATGGGATTGGTGAGACAGTTTACCAATACCAACCTGACCATTGTGGGCTTACTGAATCCCGCCAAAGCTTTTTTTGTCAGATATGATCTGATCTTAAATATATTATTGGTAGCATTGATCACGACTGTAATCATCAGCGTTATTTTTATTCTGGTGCGCCGCCAGACCAGACCTCTTTACAAGCTTGCCAATGCCATGGGGAGTCAGAAAAACGGGATTTCCAATCAGTTGATCGAATTGGAAGGGACCATTGAAATCAAAGAACTGTCCCAGACCTATAATGAAATGATTACCGATCTGAACCGGTATATCGAAAAGATCATGGAAACCGAGAAGGAAAAACGGTCAGCCGAACTCCATGCCCTGCAGATGCAGATCAATCCCCACTATATCTACAATACCCTGGCCAGCATCAAATGGATGATCATGCAGGGTAATACCGGTGAAGCAACAGCGGCTATCGATGCTTTTATTGCTTTGCTGCGGAATACCATCAGCAATGTGGACGAGTTCATTTCCCTGGAACAGGAGATTATTAATGTGAAGAACTATTGTCTCATCAACCAGAAACGTTATGGGGATAAGGTCCAGGTGGAGTTTTATATTCAGGAAGACTGCCGGGGCTGTATGCTGCCCAAATTGATCTTACAGCCCTTTATTGAAAATGCTTTTTTTCATGCCTTTCCTCAGGAGCGGCGGGGGCGAATCCATGTTTTTGCCCATAAAAATACCGATTTGCTGATGATCGAGATTGCCGACGATGGTATCGGTATGGAGCAGAGTCAGGTGGAGCAGATGCTCACCAACCATGAGCACCGGGAACACTTTACCGGCATCGGTATCCAAAACGTAGATGAACGGATCAAAATGATTTACGGCAATCAGTATGGACTTAATATTGAAAGCAAGAAAGAGGGCGGCACCACTATTACCATTAAAATACCCATCAATAGCAGTAATTCATAAAAATAATCCAAATTCCTAAAAATAATCCGAAAACCCCGGTAAAAGATATCAGCCGCTGCATGAAAATTGTGCAAATCAAGGTGAACTATCTATTATCGGGTTTTTTTGCTGTCATGGTAAAGTAAGGTTGTAACAAGACAGCCGGAGAAACCGGATACAATAAGGAGGTATTTTGTTTATGAAAAAGAAACTATTGGCAGTATTCATGACTGTGGCAATGATTGCATCCCTGACGGCATGCGGCAGCAGTAATAAAACTGCGGGCAGTGCCAGCACAAGCGGGAGTGCGGCAGCCACCGAAAGCAACACAACCACCGAGGCAGCAAAGACAGAAGCAGCCGCGCCCGCCGCAGGAGACGAAGGCGTACAGAAATTAACTGTCTGGTGCTGGGATCCTTCCTTTAATATCAATGCAATGGAAAAAGCAGCTGCAATTTATGGCGTCAGTCATCCCAACTTTGAACTGGAAGTAGTTGAAACTCCCTGGGCAGATGTCCAGACCAAATTGACAACTGCCGCAACCAGCGGCAACTTAAGCACCTTACCGGATATCATTCTGATGCAGGATGGAGCCTTCCAGAAAAATGTTATCAGCTATCCCGATGCATTTATTGATCTGACCAATACCGGTATTGACTATTCCCAATTTTCCGCAGGTAAAGTCGGTTTTTCAACCGTCAGCGGCAAAAACTACGGTGTACCTTTTGATAACGGAGCAGTTATTGCCTGCTATCGGAGTGATATTCTGGCAGAGGCCGGATTTACGGTAGCTGATTTTGAGAACATCTCCTGGAGTGAATACCTTGAAAAAGGAAAAGTAGTTTTGGAAAAAACCGGCAAGCCCCTGCTTTCCTGTGTGGGCGGTGAATCAGACGTTATCGTTATGATGCTGCAGTCAGCCGGAGGAAGCTTCTTTGATGAAAACGGCGATGCTGTGATCACTGACAATGCCATTTTGAAGGAAGTAATGGAAACCTATGCCGAAATGGTTAAAGCCGGCGTACTTATCGAAGTAAATGACTGGGATCAGTATATCGGTTCCATTAATAACTCCACCGTTGCAGGAACCATTAACGGATGCTGGATCATGGCTTCCATTCAGGCCGCAGCCGATCAGTCCGGTAATTGGGCTGTAACCAATATGCCCAAATTAGACACTGCAGCGACCGCTACCAACTATGCCAACCAGGGCGGTTCCAGCTGGGCTGTAACCGGCAATTGTCAGAACGTAGAACTGGCAGCCGATTTCCTGGGCAGTACATTCGGCGGCAGCGTGGAATTCTATGAAAGCATCCTGGAGACCGGTGCCATCGCCTGTTATTTACCTGCCGGACAGTGTGCAATGTACAGTGAGGAAAGTCCTTTCTTCAGCAATGATACAGTCTATGAAAAGATTGTTAACTATGCAGGTAAGATTCCCGCATGTAACACCGGTGTATACTTCTATGAAGCAAGAGATGCAGTGGCAACAGCTATTACCAATATTGTTTCAGGTGCAGATATCAACAGTGAATTAGGTGTGGCACAGGATACCGTAAACTTCGCAATGGGCAAATAGGAAGCGATTATGAAAAAGAAAAAAATCACTCTTAGTATGAAACATAATTTAACCGGCTGGTCGTTTTTGGCGCCCGCCGCTGCCTTAATCGTAGTCATGAACTTTTGGCCTATGATCAAAGCACTGTTTCTGTCTTTTACCACCGGAATCGGATTACAGAAGGAATGGGCAGGACTGTATAACTATACCAGAATGTTCAAGGATACCATCTTTATTCAGTCATTGAAGAACAATTTCTTCTATTTGATCATACAGGTTCCCATCATGTTGATTCTGGCATTGGTTCTGGCCTCCATGCTGAACAATAAGGATTTGAAATGCAAAGGACTGTTCCGCACAGCCATCTTTTTGCCCTGTGCCACCTCTTTGGTTTCCTATGCCATTATCTTCCGTTCTCTGTTTGCGGTAGACGGCTTTGTAAATACAATATTGATTAAACTGGGATTCCTGAATACAGGCTATAATTTTCTGGGGCATCCATTCAGTGCCAAGGTTATTATCATTATCGCCCTGATATGGCGCTGGACGGGATATAATATGGTATTTTATCTATCCGGTCTGCAAAATATTGAATATTCGGTTTACGAGGCAGCTAAGATTGATGGCGCTTCTCCTTTTCAGGTTTTCCGGAAGATTACAGTGCCTCTTTTGAAACCCACGATTCTTTTGACCGCCATCATGTCCACCAACGGAACTTTGCAATTATTCGACGAGTCGGTCAACCTGACCAATGGCGGACCGGCTAATGCCACCATAACCATGTCACATTATATTTACAATATGTCCTTTAAATATGTGCCCAATTTCGGTTATGCCGCAGCCATGTCCTATATCATCCTGATATTGGTAGCTGTGCTGGCATTTGTGCAGATGAAAGTAGGTGATAAGCGTGATTAAGGTCAGAAAATTTTTACAATATAGTTTTTTAACGGTAGTTTCGCTGCTGTCCGTCTTTCCTTTATACTGGATGATCATTGCGGCTACCAACACAAGCGTTGATGTTATCAGAGGAACACTGCTGCCGGGTACTTACCTGATTGAAAATATCCGGAATCTGCTGGCGGTGCAAAACGTGGTTGGTGCATTGTTCAACTCTTTTAAATATGCAATAATCCTAACGCTTCTCTCATTGGTAGTCTGCTCCCTGGCGGGCTATGGATTTGAGATATATCATGACCGGGGAAAGGATACGGTTATGTCGGTAATACTGTTAGCCATGATGGTGCCGTTTGCGGCCACACTGATACCTTTATTTCAGATGTTTTCCAAAGCAAACCTGCTGAACACCGCGATGGGCTTTGTATTACCCACCATATCAACGCCTTTTTTGATTATGATGTTCCGGCAGAGTGCCCGGTCCTTTCCCCATGATATCATTGAAGCAGCCAGAATAGACGGCTTAAGTGAAATCAGAATATTTTTTAATATGTTTATTCCCACTATGCGCTCCACCTATGCAGCAGCCATGACCATTACCTTTATGAATGCCTGGAACAGTTATCTGTGGCCCAAGGTCATCATGCTGGATTCCAAGAGTATTACCATGCCCATGCTGGTAGCCAACTTGACGGAAGGTTATTTTACCGATTATGGAATGCTGATGGCAGCAGTGGTGATCTGTACCGTTCCCACTGTGATCATTTTCTTCTTATTGCAAAAGAGCTTTGCCGAAGGTATTACCGGAGCTGTTAAGTAGCTATCTGCTAAAAAAAGAACACCTTTTTAAAAATAAGGTCATTATATTGATTATTTCATCCTCCTATAATGTAGATATAACAAACAAGTCAATTGTTTACATTATAAGGAGGATATTTTTTATGAAATTAAAAAAGTTAACAGCACTTGTACTTGCAGGAGTGATGACCCTTTCGCTGGCAGCATGCGGAAGCAGTGAAACACCTGCCGCATCAGCGGACACCAAGACAGAAACCAAAACAGAAGCAAAGACCGAAACCGCAGCAGCCGGCAGCACAGCCGACGCCGTTGTGGAAACCCCCACCGATCTGGAAGGTAAAATTGTTGTCTGGACTTTGACTGAAGATTTAAAATCCTTTTCCGAGCGGATGATGGAAATGAATCCCAAACTGGAAATTGAAACCGTTGTTATTGCTCCCGCCGATTACCCCACAAAGGTTCAGTCAGCACTGTTAGGCGGAGAAGTGGAACCGGATGTTATCGTTGGTGAGCCTCAGATGCTGGGAAATATGTATGATGCAAAATTCTTTGAAGATTTGAATCAGGCACCTTACAATGCACAGCAGTATGCAGATAAGATTGTGGATTATGTTTGGGAAGTTGGCCAGGATGCAGATGGTATCCAGAGAGCGATCGCATACCAGATGACTCCCGCAGGTATTTACTATAGAAGAGATATTGCTTCCACTGTATTCGGAACCGATGATCCGGATGAAATCGGTAAATTATTTAAAGATTACAATACCATTATTGAAACCGGTGAAAAATTAAAAGCAGCAGGCTATAAGATTTTTGCATCTGACAGTGAACTGAATTACTTTTCCGGTGATGCCGCATGGGTAGTTGACGGAACCCTGAATGTGGCACAGTCAAGATATGACTATATGGATACAGCAGTAACTTTATATCAGAAAGACCTGACCGCATTTGCCCTTCAGTGGTCAGCACCCTGGTATCAGTCCATGTCAGGCGAGATCCCGGTTTTAAAAGCAACAACCAACGTTTGGGATGCTGATGCGGTTGCAGCCGATTCCGAAGGTGCGGAACTGACCGAAGTATTTGCTTACGGCCTGCCTACCTGGGGAACCCTGGTTATGCGTGACAACTATGGCGAGACAGCAGGAAAATGGGGCGTTTGCAGCGGACCCGCTTACGGCTTCGGCGGCGGTACCTGGATCGGTATCAGTGCCAACAGTGAGAAAAAAGATTTGGCATGGGAATTTGTAAAATTCTGTACATTGAATGAAGAAACCATGGAATGGTGGATCGTAAAATCGGAAGGTGACGTAGTTTCTTATCTGCCTACCTTGGAAAAACATCAGGATGATGCCAACGAGATGTACGGCGGACAGCATATGTACTCTTTCTGGCTGGAACAGTCCAAGGGTATCGATTACTCTAAAGTAACCAAGTTTGATCAGGCTATCGGCGATGCCTGGGGTGCAGCTATCACAGCAATTAAGACCGGTGAAAAAGATAAAGAGGACGCAATTGCCGAATTCTATGATAGAGTAGCAGCAACTTATCCGGAAATTACAATTAACAGATAAGGAACGGGCCAGGTGGAGGTAAAACAAAATGACAGATGTCAAAGCTACGGCAAAGAAAAGAAAAAAGAAAAATATTAATAATATTGCATACCTGTTTGTCTTACCTTTCGTTGTTGTCTTCCTGATATTCAGTGTATATCCGGTATTCAGGACACTGTACTTAAGTTTTACCAGCTATCCTGGCTATGGTGATCCGGTATGGATAGGGTTTGACAACTACATGAGAGTACTCAAAGATAAATATTTTTGGGCGGCGCTATGGAATACCGTCAGAATCTGGGGTGTTAATATCGTCCTCCAGCTTGGTATAGCCTTCCTTCTCACCATAGTATTCAGTGATATGAAATACAGAATGCGGGGACTGAGCATCTTCAGAGCGTTTTATTACCTCCCCAACCTGATTGCAGCAACATCGATTTCCTTTATGTTCAAGACCCTTTTGGACTGGAGATATGGAACTTTAAACCAGATATTGGATAAAATTGGGGGCATTGCCCCCATCCAATGGCTGGAATCCCCCCACATCGCTCCTTACACGGTGGCTATTATCAGTGCCTGGATGTGGTTCGGAAACTCCTTCATCGTCCTGATGGCCGGTGTTCAGGGGATTCCCAAGGATTACTATGAAGCAGCGGCAATCGATGGAGCGGGCCGTTGGAAAGTATTCGGGAAAATTACCATACCGCTGCTGAGACCAATCCTGATTTATGTATCCATAACGTCTCTGATTGGCGGCTTGCAGATGTTCGACTTACCGCACTTGATGTTCCAGAACAATGCAGCCATTCATGACGGACCTCTTCGCACCGTGGTCATCTATTTATACCAGTTTGGCTTTACCACATTCCAGGTGGGATATGCAGGTGCCATTGCTTATGCATTGTTTATGATTATACTGGCAGTATCGATTGTACAGTTTAGAGTGATGAACAGGAAGGAGAATTGACCATGGCTACGAAAATAAAGAAAAGCATTCTCTACATTGTGCTGTTGGCCTTAGCACTTATTTGTATCATGCCCTTTTTGCTGATGCTGGTAAATGCTACCAGAAGCGGCCGCGAGATCATGACTTCCTTTACATTGATACCGGGTCATTCGCTGAAAGAAAACTGGACTAAGGTATTTGGCTACTTCAATCTCTTTCAGGGGTACTGGAACAGTCTTCGGGTAGCGGTACCGGCCACGATACTGACAGCCTACTTTTCGGCCATAACCGCATATGCGCTGGCCATGTATAATTTTAAAGGTAAAAACATTATTTTTGGAACCATTATTGTCTTTATGATGATTCCCGGGCAGCTTGGATTACTGGGCTTTTACAACCTGGTAAGTGCGCTGAAACTGGTCAACTCTTATATTCCGCTGATCATTCCGGCCATTGCCGCACCGGCCATCGTGTTCTTCTTACGACAATATGTCCTGGCTTCCCTGTCACCGACTTTGCTGGAAGCTGCCAGAATAGACGGTGCCGGCGAGCTGCATATTTTCCATAAAATCGTACTTCCCCTGATGTCACCGGGTATCGCCACCATGTCCATCGGCGCATTTATCGGTAACTGGAATAACTACCTTTTACCACTGGTTATTCTCACCAAGCCGAAGAAGTTCACCCTTCAGGTTATGATCGCCTCCCTGAGTGCTTCACAGGATATCGCAACCAATCAGGGCGCAACTTACCTGGCTGTGGCAATTTCAGTCATTCCGATATTGGTTGTCTTTGCCTTCTGCTCCAAGTACATGATCAGCAGTATTTCGGCCGGTGGTGTTAAAGAATAGAGATAAAATATAAAAAAATATTGTACCGTCCGCTGGCCCCAGGCCGGTGGGCGGTATCATCCGTTCTTGCTTTTCTGCCGTTGATTTGATATATTTAAGAAAAAAGAAGAAGAGGATTTTATGTGAAAAAATTCATTTTCCAATGGGTTGCAATCATTTTGATATTGGCTGTCACAGCAAGCGGCTGCGGTGCTCTGGGCGAAACCGAAGAAACGGCTGAAAGCAAAGAGGAGCAGGTAACCTTCGACTGGTATATTAACTATTCCTGGTACAGTACCCCCTGGGGAGACAATATGGTATCCAAGGCCATTACCGAAAAGACCGGTGTAAACATAAATTTTGTTGTCCCCATGGGCAGTGCGGTGGAGAAGTTCAATTCCTTTATCGCCTCTGATACCTTACCGGATATCATTACCCTGGGATGGTGGGAAAATCAGGTGGATGAGATGATCAACCGGGATATGGTATATGCCCTGAATGAGCTGGCTGACCAATACGATCCTTATTTTTGGGAAGTAGCTGATGAAACCGTGGTGGATTGGTACACCAGGGAAGACGGCAATCTATATTGTTATCCCAATTCCTTTTATGTTCCCGGGGATTATGAAAAATATGATAATATCGGTTCCCAGCAAACCTTTTTGGTAAGAAAAGATATTTACGAAGCCATCGGCAGTCCCGATATGACTACGCCGGAAGGCTTTCAGGAAGCGGTTCGGGCAGCAGCCCGCCAGTTTCCGGTGATTGAGGGCGAGCCCATCATTCCCATTGGTGCTCATGTTTTTAACGAAACCGGGTGTGTTTCCTTTGACCAATATCTGCAAAATTTTCTGGCCATACCCTACGAAGAAAACGGTACTTATTATGACCGGTTTACCGATCCGGAATATATCCGGTGGCTGAAGGCTTTTCGGGAACTGGGCGCGGAAGGTTATCTGAGTGAAGATATTTTTATCGACCAACGGACCCAGATGCAGGAAAAAATCGCCGCGGGACGGTATTTTTGCATGATTTATCAGCGGACGGATCTGGAAAACCAGCAAAAGGAATTGTATGCCAGGAATCCCGACAGCATTTATATGGCCGTGGACGGACCCCGGAATTCTCAGGGTGATGATCCTGTTCTGCCGGGGGCTGGTATTAACGGCTGGACCGTAACGCTAATTTCCAGGAATTGTAAACAGCCTGAACGGGCCATTCAGTTTTTGTCCTATCTGATGAGTGAGGAAGGGCAGAAAATGCTTTATCTGGGTGTGGAAGGAGAAATGTATGAGATGGTGGACGGTGCGCCGGTGATCCGGGAAACAGTCAGCAATCTAATGAATGCCGACCGCAGTGAATACGACCGGATATACGGCGGAAACGATGCTTACTGGATGATGCAGAACAATGTTGTGCAGCTGAAATGGAGTCCGCCTCCGTTACCCCCCATCGGGCAGCTGGAAGAGTGGACCTATCCCTACACCCAGTATCTGGGGCAGTATGAGATCAGCTTTGACAGTAATTCCCAAGCCGGAGATGCGGATACCAAGGTAAAGAAATTGTGGAGTACCGTGCTGCCGCAACTGTTGCTGGCTCCCACGGAAGAAGACTTTGACAGTCTTTTTACCGGTTTTATTGAGGAACGAGAGCAATTGGGTTTTGACAGTGTTATGCAGGTGGCCACAAGCCAAATGCGGGAAGCAAAGAAAAAGTTAGGAATAAAATAACAAAATGAAAAAAATCAAGGCAAGGATTTTAGGGCTGCGGCTGAATGTAAAATTTACAATCGTGATCATTATTTTCGTTTTGCTCCCGATTGTGATATTTTCCATGTTCCTGTTCCGCAATATGGAAAAAAATGTGGTCAACGAAGAGATGAAGGCCATGGAATACCGGATGGAAAAAAGCTATGACCAGATTTTGAAAAATGTGGACGCAATCAATGTTTCCACTCAGTTTTTTCTCAGCGATACCGCCCTGATGGAACATCTGGCGGCAATCAGTAAGGGACAAGCCCTTCAGCCCCAGCAATTAATGAATTTTTACGTGCAGAATATTTCTTCATTGGAGCGGATGGTAAACAGCAATCCTTACCTTTATCAGATCAGGGTTTATGTAGACAGTAACACCATGCAGGAGATGATGCCCATATTATACCGGGAATCCCGGATGCGGCAGCTGGCCTGGGCGGATGATGATGTTTTGGAAGGATGGAAGTTTAATTATACCGACACCCTGTTTGAGGCCACGGTTATCAGCGGCAATAAGGAAATTGTCTCACTGGTGACGGAGGTGGAGGATTATCGGGAAGGAAAAATCGGAATTTTAGAAGTTGCCATGTTTATGGAAAAGATGTTTCCGGCGGTATATGAGCCGGAAGTCGGTACATGGAGCTGCTTTGCGGATGGGGAAGGAAATATTTATTATAATGAAGAAGCCGAAGAAGACGGGAGCCTTTATCTGGCGGAAATAAAAGCCCAGACTTCTTTGGATAAAGAAAAGGAAGAGGTTCTTTATACCGATCTCACCGGCACTCCCATGGTGATTGGTGTGATGCCGGTTAAGGAAATGAGCGGTACCCTGTATTGCTTTGAAAGTCTGGAAGAAGAGCTGGGAAATATTTACCGGTTAAGAAATACCTTTATTTTAATAGCCATTGCAATTATCGTCGTATTGATTATTTTAATCAATTATATCGTCAAAAATCTGCTGCACCAGTTTTATGATATTCTCCATTCCATCAGAGAAGTACAGAAGGGGGATCTGGATGTGGTGATCACGGATTGCGGACCCGATGAGATGGGGGAGCTTGGCACCCAGATCAATACCATGCTGCGGCGGATCAAACAGTTGATGGAAGATAATGTGAACCGGGAAATACTGGCCCGTAATTCCGAAATCAGGGCCCTGCAGAATCAGATCAATGCACATTTTATTTATAATGTACTGGAATCTATCAAAATGATGGCCGAAATAGATGAAAAGTATGAGATTTCCGATGCGGTTACGGCATTGGGAAAGCTGTTGCGTTACAGTATGCGGTGGAGTTCCGATTATGTCACCGTAAATGAAGAGCTGGAATATATTAAGAACTATCTGACGTTGATTAATCTGCGGTTTGATTATGAAATTATTTTGTCAATTAAAATGCCGGAAAGCATTAAGTGGCAGAAAATTCCCAAGATGTCCCTGCAGCCCATTGTCGAAAATGCCATTTATCATGGAATCGAACAGTTGGCTGAGGATACCAGTATATATGTGAAAGGGATTGTCACTGATACCGATTGTATCATCGAGATTACGGATGCCGGAAAGGGTATGAGTGAGGAAGAAGTACAGCGGCTTTACCGAAAGATCAGCGGTGAGATAGAAACAAACGGCGGCAGCGGAAACGGTATCGGATTGAAAAATGTCCAGGACCGGATCAAGATGAGCTTTGGCGAGCAGTATGGAATTGAGATCCTTTCAAAACTGGGTTGTTACACAAAGATAATGGTACGAATTCCTATGAATGTTACCAAGTGGAATTAAGGGAGAACTTGAGATATGAATACCGTTTTGGTAGTAGAAGATGAAAAAATGATCCGGCAGGGATTGGTAGTGATGATTAAGCGGTCCGGTGTTCCGGTACAGGAGGTTTTGGAAGCATCCAATGGGGTGATTGCCCTGGAACTGCTGCAGAATCGTAAAGTGGATGTGCTGTTTACTGATATCAGGATGCCCAAGATGGATGGTATTCAATTGGTCAGGGAAATCCAGGCATTGCCGGATCCCCCCATTGTGGTGGCGGTGAGTGGTTATGACGAATTCAGCTATGCGGTGGAGATGCTGCGTTCCGGTGTCCGGGAATATCTGTTAAAACCGGTGGAGCGGGAGAAAATCACGGCGATTTTACAAATGCTTCAGGGAGAGCTTTCAGATAAGGCTGAAAAGGAACAGGGAAGCCGGTTTATCGGTTTTCAACAGTTAAAATATCTGATGCTTAATGACAATATAACCGCAGCCGAAACCGAAACTTTAGTGAAACAATACAGTACCTCTTTTTTTCAGGAGGATTATGTGGTATGCTGTACCAATAATACAGCCGGAACATTGGCCTCCGGTGAGCATTTCATTTATCTCAGTGATGTGGAGGCTCATGAACTGTATTTATTAGAGGAAAGCAGCCAGACAGCCTTAATTCAGCAGGAGCTGGAAGAACGCTTTGTAGGGATCAGCGGGATTCATCGCGGACTGGCGGAATTAAAACAGGCTTATCTGGAGGCAGCGGCAGCAAGACGCAAAGCCTTCTGGCAGGAAAAGAGAATAATTGTCTGGGTTCCCGGAGAAAATGAGGGGGAAGAGGAAGTAAAGGAAAGTGAAATTCAGTTACTGGTCCAGCAATTGGGAACCGAAAGGGAAGAAAACTCCCGCAGACAGATTGCCGATCTGTTCCATAACGGCAAAAGAGGAAATCATTCCCCCGGATATATGGAAGCCAGTGTGGAGATGCTGATTGCCCAGCTGTTGGAAACATATGGTAATGTGGTGAATATCGGTGAGGGCGAAACACATGGATTTCGCCGGATATATGAGTATGAGAGTGTATCCGGGCTGGAAAGGGCACTGAATGGGTGGATCGGTGAGCTTTGTGAAAAGCTCCACACAGAATTTGATGATTATAAGAATAAGCAGAAAATTCAGCAGGCCATTCTTTATATCAAAGAGAATTACCATACCGATTTGAATATGGCGGTAGTTTCCAATACCATTTCCATGAATTATTCTTTATTTTCTTATGCTTTTAAACAATATACCGGCAGTAAGTTTGTGGATTATATCAAGGAACTGCGGATTCAGGAAGCAAAGAAGCTTCTGGAAACAACAGAAATGCGGGTCAATGAAATCAGTCAGAAAGTAGGCTATGATAATGAAAAACACTTTATGAAAACCTTTAAAAGTGTCTGTGGCGTGTCACCTACCGAATACCGTAAAAATATGTTATATAAAGGAAATTAGGAAGATGATACGACTAATAGCTTCAGATGTGGATGGCACACTGATCAAAGATTCAACCCCCAATCTCTATCCGGAAATGATCGCAGCCATCAGGGAACTAAGAAAAAAAGGGGTGCATTTCTGCGCTGCCAGCGGCCGGCAGTATTATAGTATATGCAATGCTTTTAAAGAAGTCAGTGAAGAGATCATTTACATAGCGGAAAACGGTGCCCAGATTAAATATCAGGGAAAAGATATTTCGGTAACACCGATGGAACGAAAATATGTAGAAGAGATCATTATGCAGCTTCGTGAATATTATAATACCTGTGATATTGTGGTTTCCACAGCTAACGGCTGCCTGCTGGAAAGTAAAAACAATGCTTTTATTGATCTGCTGACCTATGGATATCATAATAAGTTTCGGCTGGTAGAGGATGTGCTTAAAGAAAAGGAAGAGATTATCAAAATTGCCATCTATCAGGAGGAGAGTATCCGGGAACTGGGGGAAGAGATATTGATTCCCCGCTGGCAGGAAAAAGTAAAGGTCTGTATAGCCGGCGAAGAGTGGGTGGATTTCATGGATTTATCGGTAGATAAAGGGAACGCCCTTAGATTTCTGCAGGACTATCTGGGTATTACCAGAGAAGAAACCATGGCTTTCGGCGATAATAATAATGACATCGGCATGATGCATGCCGCCGGATCCAGCTACGCGGTGGAAAACGCCAGGGAAGAAGTAAAAGCAGCAGCCAGATTCCTTTGTCCGTCTTATTTGGATAAAGGGGTATATCAAGTAATAAAAAGAGAAGTACTATAATATTATCTAAAAAAGGAGGGAAAGCCATGAATGAATTTGATGATCTTGTATTAAGTTGTTTTTTGAAAAAACAGGGCCAGTTATTTTCCGAGCCGGTAGTTGGAAATCTGGAGGAAGCCGAGGCTTTTCTGGAGGAATGCATGGCCGTGGTTGTGGATTCCGCGGAAGAGGTCTGGGAATACTTCGATGAGGAAGGTTTGGATGTGGAAGGCGCTTCCCAGGAAGAAATCCTGGAAGCAGCAGAAGTATTTGCTGTGGGCGACGGCCGTTTCCTGATTGTACAGGGGTAGATGAAAGCTGCCGGAGGGTTTTAACTCAAACCAGGGAAGGCAGAGTGTGGGCAAGTCCATCATGATTATTATCAAGAGCGGTTACTACGGTAGCCGCTTTTTTCACGGCTTCGGTGCCGTTGCACATGGCAATGGCAAAGCCCGCGGTCTGGAGCATGGAAAGGTCATTTTCCTGATCCCCGGCAGCAACAGTCAGAGCTGCCGGAATGTCCAGAATCTCGCAAAGCTTCTGTAAAGCGGCCCCTTTGCCGGAAACAGCGGGAAAAAGCTCCAGATAATGCCTGCTGGAGAACATTAATGTAATATCTTCACCGGCATAGGCTTGAATAGAGTCACGGAAATGTTCCAGCCTGGAACGGTCTTTCAGTTCGATGGCGATGCATTTACAGGGTCCGTCCTCCAGAGCCCGGGTAACATCTTCGGCAATGATGACCGGGGTCTGAATGGCATGCTGATAGTAAGCCAGTTCTTCACTGTCATCAGGGGAGATGATATGGGTATCAGAGTAGGTATGGCAATGGATGCCTTGCTTCTTTGCTTCGGACATAATATATTGTACTTGTTCCAGTGATAGGGAAACCTTATAAAGGGTTTCTTTTTTATCGCAGTCATAAATCTGTCCGCCGTTATAGCCGATCAGAAGCATCCCGGGGTAATCCAGTCCCAGAGCTTCTTTGACATCGTTAACACTGTTGATATCCCGGCCGGAACTAAGGACCAGACGGTGGCCGGCGGTACACCAGGCATCCAGCATCTCTTTGGTATAGGGACTGATCTGCTTTTGGTCATTCAGTAAGGTGCCGTCCAGATCGGTAAAAAGGATTTTATGAGGCCGGTAATCCAGCGGATTTTCCTGCCGCTTTTGCCATTCCTGCTTTAAATCATCCAGAATGCTTTCCGGGATAAAGAGCTTACCATAGCCGCTGCCCAGATCCAGGCCGGGTTTGGCATCACCGTGAAAATCGCTTCCCCCGCTGATGCAGAGCTGATATTTGTCCGCCAATTGCCGGATCTGCCGCTCTTCGGAAGAAGAATAGGAGGAATAAACAGCCTCGATTCCCGCCAGTCCCACGGCCGTCAATTCACTCACCAGCTTATCCAGCCGGGCATCACTCATGTGATAAAGAATGGGATGGGCCAGAACCGGCAGCCCGCCGGCTTTTAAGATGATTTCCACTGCCCGGAAGGGGGTGATTTTTTTGCGGGGTACAAAGCAGGGGCCGTGATCGCCGATATAGCGTTCAAAGGCTTCCTTATGGTTTTTGGTATAACCATGGGCAAAGAGATAGGCCGCATAATGAGAACGGGTGATGACACAGTCGGGAAATTCCGCAGTGAGCTTTTCATAAGTAATATCCACACCGGCATCCCGTAACTTTTCACACATCTCCATATTACGGATAGTCCGGCCTTTGACAAAATTCTCCAGCCGTTCCTGAAAAAAAGCGTTGTCCGGGTCAATGAATAATCCCAGAATATGAATATCCTTTCCTTCATATTCGGAAGAAAATTCAATCCCGGGAATAACTGTAATGGGTTTATTTTCGGCGGCAGCAAGTGCCTCATCAATGCCCTCTACGGTATCGTGGTCGGTCAGGGCGATGGCTGTAAGTCCTTTTTTAACGGCGTATTCCACCAGCTCGGCGGGAGATAAGGTCCCGTCCGATTTGGTGGAATGTACATGCAGGTCGATAGAATTCATATTTTTCCTAATCTTCATCTTCATCATTTTTGTTGGTATATACGGTACGCTTTCTGGCCATTTCGTCGCTTTCCAGATATTCGTCATATGTGGTGATCTTATCGATCAAAGTGCCGCCGGGTAAGATTTCCATAATGCGGTTGGCTGTAGTCTGTACAAACTGATGGTCATGACAGGCAAACAGGGCAACGCCGGGGAATTTGATCAAACCGTTATTCAGGGCGGTAATGGATTCCATATCCAGATGGTTGGTAGGCTCATCCAGAATCAGGCAGTTGGCACCGCTGATCATCATTTTGGATAAAAGACAGCGGACCTTCTCACCACCGGACAGAATCTTGACTTTTTTCACTCCGTCTTCTCCGGCAAACAGCATCCGGCCCAGGAAACCCCGGACATAAGTAACATCCTTGATAGCGGAATAGCCGGTGAGCCAATCCACGATGGTCAGATCATTGTCAAACTCTTCTGTATTGTCCTTGGGGAAATAAGCCTGGGAGGTGGTAATACCCCATTTGAAGCTGCCTTCATCAGGCTCCAGTTCACCCACCAGAATCTTGAACAGGGTGGTAATGGCCAGTTCATTGCCGCCGACGAAAGCAATTTTATCTTCATGGCCTACCATAAAGGAAAGGTTATCCAAAATCTTTTCCCCGTCGATGGTTTTGGAAAGTCCTTCAACCGAAAGCACCTCATTTCCGATTTCCCGCTCAGGGCGGAAGTCGATATAAGGATATTTACGGCTGGACGGACGGATATCATCCAGTTCGATTTTTTCCAAAGCCCGCTTACGGGAGGTAGCCTGTTTGGATTTGGAAGCATTGGCCGAGAAACGGGTGATAAATTCCTGCAGTTCCTTAATCTTTTCTTCTTTTTTCTTATTGGCTTCCTTCATCTGCTTGACTAACAGCTGGCTGGATTCATACCAGAAATCATAGTTTCCGGCATAAAGCTGAATCTTTCCGTAGTCGATATCGGCAGTATGGGTGCAGACCTTATTTAAGAAATAACGGTCATGGGAAACCACGATAACGGTATTTTCAAAATTAATCAAAAATTCTTCCAGCCAGGCGATGGCATCCAGATCCAAATGATTGGTAGGTTCATCCAGCAGCAGGATATCGGGATTGCCGAATAAAGCTTTGGCCAGCAGCACTTTAACTTTTTCACTGCCGTTCAAGGTGCCCATAATGGTATAGTGCAGATCAGTGCCGATGCCCAGACCGTTTAACAGCATAGCCGCATTGGACTCTGCTTCCCAGCCGTCCATTTCGGCGAACTCGCCTTCCAGTTCGCTGGCACGGATACCGTCTTCGTCGGTAAAATCCTCTTTGGCATAGATGGCATCCTTTTCCTTCATAATCTGGTACAGGCGTTCATTGCCCATGATGACCACATCCATAACCGAATGTTCGTCATATTTAAAATGATCCTGCTCCAGAACCGAAAGACGCTGTCCCGGGGTGATGACAATATCCCCCTTGGTGGTTTCCAGCTTACCGGAAAGGATTTTTAAAAAGGTGGACTTGCCGGCACCATTGGCACCGATGAGACCGTAACAGTTGCCTTCGGTAAATTTAATATTTACATCTTCGAACAGGGCTTTTTTGCCGATCCGAAGAGTGACATTACTTGCGCTTATCATGAAAATTACTCTCCTTTATTTATATAATTGCCTACAATTACCTATTCTATAAGGAAAAGACATATTTGGCAAGTCCGTATAGGAAAAAACTTACATAAATTTTATGGTTATTTACAAAAGAAAATGATATGATGAGGGAAGAAAAAAGAAAGGACAATGATTGATATGAAATTAAATTATAAGCGAACGATCTTGATTGGCCTGGCATTTATGTCTATTTCCGCTTTCTGGCAGATGTATGACAGCATCATTCCCCTGATATTAAAGAATACATTTCAACTGGGTGAGACTGTTACCGGAGCGATTATGGCAATGGACAATGTGCTGGCTATTTTTTTGCTGCCCCTGTTCGGCAGCCTGTCAGATAAGACAGAGACCCGGATGGGGAAAAGAATGCCCTTTGTAATCGGGGGGACAGTCCTGGCAGTGATCTTCCTGCTGTTGCTGCCGGTTGCCGACCGGCAGGTAAATCTGCTGTTTTTTGTTATCACATTATGTTTGCTTTTACTGGCCATGGGTACCTATCGTTCCCCGGCAGTGGCCTTGATGCCTGACCTGACCCCTAATCATTTGCGGAGCAAGGGAAATGCCATTATTAACCTGATGGGAGCAGTAGGCGGTGTTTATGCCCTGGTGATGATCAAGGTATTGGTGGGAAAGGGTGAAAGGCCCGATTACTTGCCGCTGTTTATCAGTATTGCAGCCATTATGATCCTAGGCGTAGGCATCCTTTTTATAACCATTAAGGAGAAGAAGGTTAAGCTTCAGGTTCGTTCGGAGATAGAAGCCTATGAGAAGCAGACCGGAGCCAAACTGGAGGTCAATATCGAAGCCGGAGCGCCCAAAGAGCAGGAGGGTGCCAAAGCATCCATGGATAAGGCGGTGAAACGCAGTATGATTTTCCTGTTGGCTTCGATCTTTTTATGGTTTACTGCTTACAATGCCGTAACCACGGCTTTTTCCCGTTATGCGGGAGTGGTGTGGAAGCTGGAAGGGGGCGGTTTTGCGGATTGCCTGCTGGTGGCTACTGTGGCCGCCATTATCAGTTACATCCCCATCGGCAATCTGGCCAGCCGGATCGGACGCAAGAAAACCATTCTGGGGGGGATTGTCCTGATGACGGTCTGTTATTTGCTGGCCGCTTTTATGGGACAGTATCATCCGGTAATGAATGTGTTTTTTGCCATTATCGGTATCGGCTGGGCCGCAATTAATGTTAATTCCTATCCCATGATCGTGGAAATGAGCAAAGGGTATGATATCGGCAAATTTACCGGTACCTACTATATCTTTTCCATGGCGGCTCAGATTTTCACGCCGGTATTATCCGGACTTTTATTGGAAAAGATATCTTACAGAACCCTGTTTCCCTATGCGGTAGTGTTTTCGGTGCTGGCTTTTATCACCATGCTGCAGGTTTATCATGGCGACAGCAAACCGCTGAAGCGAAAAAGTGCATTAGAGAATTTTGATGTGGAGGACTAAAAAGAGATGTTCTTTATTATACTAATGAGTGTGCTGGCTTTTCTGCTGGTGTTATATTTATTGGCGATTATGCCGCGCATGACTCATAAACCGGATCATACGCCGCTGCAGGGAGTTCTCTATGCACACCGGGGATTACATGATAATGAAAGTGATGCGCCGGAAAATTCCATGCCGGCTTTCCGGAAGGCAGTGGAAGCCGGTTTTGGTATCGAACTGGATCTGCAATTGAGCAAAGATGGAAAGGTAATTATTTTTCATGATGCCACATTGGACCGGGTGTGCGGTGTCACCGGCAAGGTGGCGGACTATACTTATGAAGAGCTGCAGGAATTCCGGCTGTGCGGTACGGAAGAACGGATTCCCCTTTTCAGTGATTTTTTGAAGCTGGCAGACGGTAAGGTGCCATTGATTGTAGAGTTGAAGGTGGAATGGCGGGATATAGCCGTCTGTCCGGCAGCGGATAAGCTGCTGCGGGAGTATCAGGGAGTTTACTGCATTGAATCCTTTAATCCGCTGGCGTTGCTTTGGTTTAAACAAAACCACCGGGAAGTGATCAGAGGACAACTGGCCGATAAATTTACCAGAAGCCCGGAGTTTCATGGAATTCTATACGAATTGCTGGAAAATCTGCTTTTGAACTGCATTACCAAGCCGGATTTTATTGCTTACAATCACTATTATGCAAAGGGAATATCCCGACGAATATGCCGGAAATTATACAAAAACATGGCAGTAGCCTGGACGATTAAGAGTGAAGGCGAACTGGAAAATGCCAGGAAGTCATTTGACCTGTTTATTTTTGACAGTTTTATTCCTTCTAAACCAGATATTAATTAACGCTTAATAAACAATGGAATATTTTGGGTGTACAAATTGATAACATATGGTATAATTGGTATACAAAATTTACCTGTTAGTCAGACACCGGTATAAAAGAAAAATGCAAGGGAGAAAACAATATGACGAAGTGGGTGTATTCATTTGAAGAAGGCAGTGCGGATATG
>JAVBUF010000082.1:0-61883 GCA_031555615.1 Lachnospiraceae bacterium
GGCCTGTGTCATCGGCAATCCATTGGCAGCTGAACTGGCACCTGTTTATACAGGGGTGCGGAAAAAAGAAATAGTCACAGCCGGAAGACTGCAGCCGGTAAAAAACCAGCATATGCTGATCCAGGCATTTGCCGGTTTCAAGGACAAATTTTCCGATTACACCCTTCATTTTTACGGGAAAGGGCCTTTGGAAGAGGAGTTAAAGCAGTATGCGGACAAGCTTGGAGTACGGGAATCGGTGGTATTTCATGGGTTTTCCGAGCATGTGGATACGGATATTCGTGAAAGCAGTATCTTTGTTCTTTCTTCCAACTATGAGGGACTGTCCAACTCCATGGTAGAGGCCCTGGCACTGGGGCTTCCGGTTATTGCAACAGATTGTCCCATCGGAGGATGCCGTATGTATATACAGCCGGAAGTAAATGGATTGTTGGTACCGGTAGGTGATGCAGGGGCGATGACGGAAGCAATGTGCCGGCTGGCTGGTGATGCAGTACTGACCGCCCAGATGTCGCAAAACGCCGCGAAAGTCCGCCAGCATTATTCAATTGAAAAGATTGCCAATCTTATGCTGGAAGCTGCAGAAAGCTAAAGCTGGAAGGAAAGAGTGTATATGAAAGTAATGTATATGTCCCATCGATATCACACTAACCAAAATGCAATTGTGAAGGGATGGAAAAAGCATGGGGATGAGGTACTGTTCTGCAGTCAGTATGCCGGTCAAATAGAGGACTATACCGAAATTACACCAGTGGTGATAGGATATTCTCTCATCTACCGGTTTTTTGATTATATCTATGTGAATATTCTGGCCAGATCCAATCCCGCTGCCAGAGACTTGAAAATAAAATGCGGATTCCCCCCTATATTTAAACTGGCAGCTCAAATAAAGAAATTCCAACCGGATATTGTGATTATGCGGGAACGCTCCATTTACTCGATCTGTACCTATGCATTGTGCCGGCATTATCATATACCGGCATGTCTTTATGTGATGAATCCGGTATGGGGAGAGGCGCCGAAACAGGATCTGCCCCATCGAATCGTCAGAAAACTCACTCCCCGGTATAGACTGACTCCTTCTTTGACCATTGGAACAGAATTTACGGGAAAGACAGAAGACCAGGATGCTTTTTTTGCTCCGTACCTGATGGAGCCGCAAGTATCGCCGGAGGAAAGAGAATATTTTCAGGGAGGGAAAATCAATATCTTTGCCATAGGCAAATATCAAAAGCGAAAAAATCATTATCTTATGCTGCAGGCAGTTGAAATTCTTAAAACGAAATATCCTAACATTCATCTGGATATTGCCGGAGAACTATCTAATGATTTTCATAAGGAATACTATGAACGATTAGTACAGTACATTAAGGATCATGATCTTGAAAAATATGTTACATTATATAGTAACTTAAATAAAAATGAAATTACCGGAGAATATCGGAAAACAGATCTTTTCGTGATTCCCAGTACCGGAGAGCCGGGAGCAGTCAGCCATTTGGAAGCAATGGCCTTTTCAGTTCCGGCTATCGGAGGGTCTGATAATGGAACAGCAAGCTATATTGTACAGGGGGAAACGGGATATGTATTCCGTGATAAATCGGTGGAGGATCTGGCTGATAAAATAGAATTGATTATTAAGGATCAGAATGTTTTGAAAGAAATGGGAAAAAAAGCCTACAAGCATGTGGAGAAAGAGTTCCGATTTGAAAAATATTATAGCAGTGTAACTGAAATTCTGAAAAAGTACGGGCAAGGGCAATAACTATGGATGAAAGAAAATCATTGGTCATATTAACACCCACCTATAATCGGGCGGAGACTTTGGGAAAGCTGTACAAAAGCCTGCAGGAACAAAGCAGCCGGGATTTTGCCTGGCTGATTGTGGATGATGGGAGTACTGATGATACGGAAGCTCTTGTTCAGGAATGGATGAAACAGGATATGATAAAGCTGACCTATCTGAAGAAAGAAAACGGCGGTAAGCATACGGCATTAAACATGGGAATACGCAGTATTGAAGAAGGACTGACCTTTATTGTAGACAGTGATGATTATCTGACTTTTGATGCAGTGGAAGTGATTCTTAGATATGCGGAAAAATATGAAGGTGTCAGAAAAGAAAAGAATCTTTGCGGATTTTGCTTTCTGCGCCATTATTCCAATGGAGAGGTAAATACCGCATATTTCCCTAAGGATGAGTATATCGGCAATTATGTGGATGTTAGAATAAACGGAAATATCGGAGGGGATAAGGCGGAAGTGTTTTATACCTCGGTATTGAAGGAATTCCCTTTTCGGGAGTATCCGGGAGAGAGATTCATGCCGGAAGATGCTGTATGGATAGCAATTTCGGAAAAATATGATATGGTTCATATTAATAAAGGGATCTATATATGTGACTATCTGGAAGGCGGGTTAACCAGAACGGGAAGAGCTATGAAGGTAAATTCCCCCAGAGGTATGATGCTGCGCTCAGAATTATTTATCAATGACCGGAGAGTAAGCCTTACAGTCAGGATGAAAATGGTACTTTTGTACATTATCTATTCCCGTTTTGCCGGGATATGTGCGTCGGATGCGGTAAAAGAATTAGATGCTAAAATCTTGTTTTATCTGCTATTTATTCCGGGGCTGTTGATACAGCGGCAGTGGAATAAACAATTAGGAGTATAGATGTTATGAAGAAATGCCTGGAAAAGATTTTTTTTCAATGGAATATTTTATCTCTAATTATGATACTTGCAGCAACAGAGGCATTAGTGATGGCTATTGAGGGGCATTTCTATGATGATACTCTGCTAATCTATATGCTGCCGCTGTTTTTATGGAGAATCAGAGGAAGCATTAAGAATATTGCATTGACAGGTAAGCGCATGGGGATAGCAATCGGAATGGGGATTATCGGTGGAAGTGCTTTTTATATCGGCATCGGTAAAATCAATTCTTTGGGAGCAGGCAATTCAATTGCTAAGGCAATTATTATTATTGCCGGAGTTAGTATCGTTTCTCTGTATTTGTATTTGTTCTGGTGTGAAAATATCTGTAAATGGTTGGAACGAAAATCGTTATACTCTATTTTGGGTGTAGTAATGTGTTTGATGATTATACCGGGAATGCAGATACAGAAGGAAATATCAGTCTGGTCCATTACCGGATGGCTTACTGCGGCGATATGTTTTACTGCTTATATGACAGAAATGCAGGAGGTAAAAAGGAAAAGGGTTTTACTCCTAATATTTTCGTTTGTTTCTGCATGCTGCATGACACTGGGCAATCTGCTACATATATCGTCATCCTTTGACAGTATCGGCAAAATAGTATTATTAGGAATAGCGGTTGGCATTATTGGATGGTATCCAATCTGGAGAAGCTTTGCCGGAATATTATATCAAGTCTGCAGAGATAGCGCCGAACTAATATCAGGAGATTCAAAACGCAAGCCACGTTATGGTTTTCTAATCTATATGATTTTATTTATTATCGCATGGCTTCCTTATTTTCTGGCATTTTACCCGGGAATTTTGAGTAGTGACTCTATTTCGCAGGTGCAGCAGGTGATCGGTGAAATGCCCTCCAGTAATCATCATCCGTGGATCCACACTCAATTGATCGGTGTCTGTTATCGGATTGGCTATGCGATCGGAGGTACGGCCAACAGTGGTGTGGCTGTCTATTCGATAATATCCATGCTGTTGCTGGCAGCGGCATTTGCAAAAATATGTACTTGGCTGTACTGTGCCGGCATTCCGCGGATTACACGAATTTTAAGTATTATTTTTCTGGCTCTTTGCCCGTTTAACGGCATTTATTCTATTACCATGTGGAAGGACATTCCCTTTGCGGCTTTCATTATTCTGTTTATGGTCAATATTCTGGATATTACGATAGATTATCTGGATAAAAAGTCTGTTATGATGCATTGGGTTGAATTTGTTGTATATGGTATTCTGGTCTGTGTTTTCCGAAGCAATGGAATTTACGTGTGGGTATTTACCATCCCTTTTCTAATAGGATATTTTTTTAAAGCTAGGAAGCGAATTATTATCCTGTCACTGGTGGTGTTGGGAGTAGTTATGGGATATAAATCGATATTACTGCCGTCACTGAATGTTATCCAGCCGGATACCATAGAATCTTTATCTATTCCGGTTCAGCAAGTCGCCTGTGTAATAGCCAAAGACGGGAGGATACCGGAGCAGGCGATGAAAGAGCTGGAACAGGTTGTGGATACGTCGAAGGTACCGGAGACATATCATAGCCACACTTCGGATCCAATGAAGAGGCTGATTCGGACAGATGGAAATATGGACTATATCAGGGAACGTGGACTTGAATTTTTACAGATATATGCGGAAATCGGACTAAGAAATCCATATTATTATGCAGAGGCTTTTATTGAACAGACGAAGGGATACTGGTATCATAAGGAAAATGACTGGATCTATCATGAAAGCTTTATTACAGAGAACCAGATTGATATTTACCGAGACGGTAAGCTGCCGGAAGGAATCGTAACAGGCATGGAAAAGATGCTGAAATTAAGCTTGAACGGATTCCATGCAATTTGCAGCCTCGCATTATTCACTTATACACTTTTGTTTTGCATTATGGCTGCGGCTATCAATAGAAAACAAATTGCGGTATATATGCCATTGCTGGGGGTTATATTGACTCTTTTGATTGCGACTCCGCGGTATGGAGATTTCCGCTATGTATATCCGCTGTTTGCGGCACTTCCATTATATCTGGGGAGTATGATATATTCGTTTCAAAAAGAGGGACAGGTTAAAGGAGAATGATGTGAAGAAAGTTAGTGTTTTTTTGGAGCGGTTTATAGAAATTTTGTTTGGAGTGTTGATTTTTTATTTGTGGATAAAAAGCATATTTCTGAATGGAGTGACAGCAGAATCAGAAGCCAACTATATATATGGAGATAGATGGTGGTTTCATATTATCATTCTGGTTCTGTTTATAGGCATGCTCAGTTTTCTGAAGTATAAACAGATTAGATTTCCGAAGGGGACTTATGTATGGCTATTAATCGGGGGATCAGTGGTTGGTATTATCTGGATTACGATGACACAGACAATACCGTGTGTGGATCAGGCAGATGTAATCCGCATCGCCTCCAAATTGATAGACCATAATGGTGAGGAATGGCTTCCGTTTGAATATATGAATATATTTCCCAGTCAGCGGACTACAGTATTTTTGTATTATCTTTTGTTTCAGGTAATTGGTAAAAATAATTATTTAGGCATACAACTGCTCAATGTTCCTTTTTTAGCAGTTATAATGATCTATATCGGAAGAGTTGTGAAACGGTTGTTCCCAGAAAGCAAAAAAACAGGAGTATTGCTTGGAATGATAGCATGCATCCCCTTCACCATGTATATTACTTTTGCCTATGGAACGATTATGGGATTGATGTTCGCTGTAATAGGGATTGACTGTATTCTTTGCTGCATGGAAAAATTTAGTTGGAAATATGTTTTTTTGGCATCTGTGGCGATATTGCTGGCGGTATGTTCCAAGACTAATTATTTGATTTTTATGATTGCTGTTTTAGGAATATTAATGATTGATATAATAGAAGATTTTGAACTCAGAAAATTAATACTTCCGCTAATGATTATTGTGATTTATATAGCTGGAATGAAGTGGATAGATTTTACCCTTGAAAGTATTTCCGGCGTGGAAATTTCAAAGGGTGTACCCAAAGTAGGTTATGTTGTAATGGGATTGAGTGAAGACAGCTACAGAGGGCCGGGATGGTTCAACGGCTATACGGTGTCCAAATATACAGAGTTTAATTGTGATCATGATAAAGCAAAAACATATATAGAGAGTGATTTGAAGAATATTTTGAGCGAAGATTTGCAGAATCCGTCAAAAACTTTAGATTTTTTATTTAGAAAAAATGCAACCCAATGGAGTAACCCTGCATTTCAGTGTTTTTGGATATATACCATATGTGAGTCAGAAATTGAGCAATCCCAGTTGGTAAAGGAGACCTTGGATAAAGAGGGGGTTTTGAATAAAATTCTTATGAAATACTTTAATATACTGCAAAGTCTTGTGTATGCAGGAACGTGTTTATGCCTGATTTTTTCCCCAAGGCTAAATAAAAAACAGATGATATTTGCAATAGCCTTTATCGGAGGGTTCTTATTTCATACATTCTGGGAAGCCAAGGGGCAGTATACGGTAGTTTATTATTTTATTATCGTTCCATATGCGGTAATCGGTTATCAGAGCGTGGCAATGTGGGTAAATGAGGCTTATATAAAAAAGACTAAGGATGGGAGCAGAGATGATAAATAAAATAAAGAGTAAAGAATATCTCGTTTATTGTTTGTTTTTATTAGCAGCGGCGATTTTTGTCCTGTGTTTATCTACCAGTACATCACCATTATATGAAGGATTTGGGGCGGATTCGGCGATATTTCAGATTATCGGCAAGTACTGGGAAAAGGGAAGGGTACCATATCTTGAACTATTTGACCATAAAGGGCCTTATATTTTTCTGATAGATGCCATTGGATATGCTATAACCGGAACTAAGGCGGGTATTATGATTGTCCAGATCATCAGCCTTTTTACTGCACTGCTGGGAATATATAAGACTGCCCAATTATTTTTTAAAGAAAGCCAGTCAATATGCTGGACATTTCTTACACTGGGTTTTCTGTCCCTGAGTTATGAGGGAGGGAATCTGACAGAAGAGTATGTTTTACCGTTCCTGGCTTTTTGCACATATGCTCAATTGAAATACTTATTTAATAAGAAAGAAGACTGGGCACATAACTATAAATGGGGATTTTTTTATGGTATTACTTTTTCTGTATGTGTAATGACCAGATTAACCAATGCAGTCGGATTGTGCAGCGGTATTCTGATTATTTTATGTATTATGATACGAGAAAAAGAATGGAAAAACATCGGAAAAAACATTCTGGCAGTACTTGGTGGGGCAATGCTGGCCGGTATTCCCTTTATTATCTATTTTCAAGCAAAGGGAGCACTTTATGAGATGTTTTATGGGACCATTTTACAGAATGTTAAGGCGGCCGAGGGTGTAACCACATTTTGGTGGAGCGAGCCGCATTCTATCATTGGCTGGTTCCATATTGTTATTGCGCATTTTTGCAGCTATGGTTTGATTGCCGCTGGAATTTTTTCCTTTGTAAAAAGGAAAAAGGAGCAGACGGCATACTTTTTGTTTGTGGGAATTACCATGACGTTATATTTGGTTACGAGATATGCATTTTATCACTATATGATGATCGCAACACCATTTTTGCCGATAATAGCGGCGGTATGCACCGATTGGAGAAAATATAGGGATAAAGCACGGATTGTATTGATGGTATTTCTCGGATTAGTGGTGATTTATCAAGTATTTACGGTATACCGTGATGTGCGGAATCAGGGAAAAAGTGAACCACAATATGTGCGTTTACTTCAAGTAATACCGGAAGCAGAGAGGAATACATTTGCAGCATATAATGTGAAAGCGGATATTTATCTGAGGTACGATATCGAACCATGCTGCCGCTATTTCCATCATCAGGATGCTCAGGCATATGTTAATGAAGAACTGAGTAAAAGCATTATAGAGGAATATGGTAAAGGCAAGGCCAAATGGATATTGGTAATGGAAACAGAGTATGACAACTGTATAAAGGGAGTACTGGAAAAGGATTATAGTTGTGTTGCGGAAGATGATAATTATGCTTTGTATTGTAAAAAGTAATCAAATAATGTATTATTCGATTGATAAGAGTTACAATAATATATTACTCATATGATTGAGCGGAGATAGAAATGAAGAAAAAAGTGATTTTGCTGGTAATATTTTTGGTTGAAATTTTTATTTTTATTATTTCAGCCATTCTTTACAGCAATAAGGAAAAAATAAATATTAATATTTCTCAAGAGGAAATGCAGGTAAACACTGGATCAGGAGTAAGGGAAGCTGGTTTTTATTTTCAGTGGGAACAGGATAAAAATGGTGTTTACTGTGTGTCACCGGTATTTCCATTGGAAAAGGGCAGATATACGATTACCATAAAGTATGAAATGCGTGGACATGGAAGAAGCGCTGCAATGATACTGTTTGGGGGGAGATTGTTTGAAGAAAATGCCAGCGGAGTTATTTTACTGGAAGAGAATTATAATGAAATATCTTATGATGTAAGGGTTAATGAAGACCAGAAAAAGGTTGAAATCAGAAATCATCTTTCCTCGGAGTCTGAGGATTCGGACTATTTATTGATCAGGGAAATTCAAATAAAAACTTCAGAGTTATCTTTGCGGTATTTCCTGTTTAAGGAATTGATTTTATTTCTTTTTATAGATATTCTTTTATTTTTGTTCTGCAAAAGAAAGAAATTTGCTTTGTCAGCAGAGAACAAATTTATTTTATGTGGTATTGTATCAACCATTGTACTTACCAGTATTCCTGTAATGGCAAATTATCTTACCAGAGATGCCCATGATCTGACTTTTCATTTAATGAGGATTGAAGGGATAAAAGATGGCTTATTGAGTGGTGCTTTTCCGGTAAAAATCCAGCCTACATGGTTAAACGGACATGGATATGCCGTATCGGTTTTTTATGGTGATTTATTTTTATACATTCCGGCCATCCTTAGAGCCATGGGTGTGGGGATAACCAATTCTTACCGCATTTATATTTTTATTGTCAATACAGCAACGGTATTCATCAGTTATGTATGTTTTTCCAGGATAAGCAGGAATAAGTATATGGGATTAATGGGGGCCGTATTATATTCTACCAGCATATATCGGTTGGTAAATTTGTATACTCGTGCTGCGGTAGGGGAATATACGGCCATGGTCTTTATCCCGATTATTTTATATGGTTTGTGGAAGATATTTACCGAAGATACATCCGAGAAGAAGTATAAAAGGAATTGGATTTTATTGTCACTGGGATATAGCGGATTGATTTTATCTCATGTAATAAGTTGTGAAATGGCAGGTTTTTTTACCATTATCATATGCTTGTTATTATGGAAAAAAACTTTTAAAAAAGCAACCTTTATGGTATTACTTAAAACAGTGCTGGCCACTTTATTGTTGAACTTATGGTTTTTGATTCCCTTTTTGGACTACATGAGAGGAGAATGGATAGTTAACCGCTTTGATGCCAGTTTAATTCCGGCCCGATTAATGAGTAGGACCGTATATCTTTCACAGCTTTTTATGAGTAAATTTAATGTGTTTGCCGAGTCCATTTCGATTGAAAATGGAATTGAAAAGGAAATGTCATTCAGTATAGGCTTTGCGTTTTTATTAGTGATAGGAGTCTTTCTGGCAGCAGGGAAATTTCGAAGTGAAAAAGAACGCAAGACAGCTTATCTATGTCTGGGATTAAGTATATTTGCGTTGTTTTTAACAACTAATCTTTGCAGGTATGATATTTTGTGCAAATGGATACCTTCTTTGCGTACGGTATTAAGGGTAATCCAATACCCATGGAGATTTTTGGCTATAGGGGTTCTGCTCCTGACATGGTTGGCCTGTGAAACAGCAAAAAAACTGGAGGGAGATGTCTTGCTCAAAAAAGGTTTTATGGGTATAGTCTGTATTATTGCATTATATCAGGGTGTGAGCTACCAGAGTGAGGTATTGGATAGTGCAGGGCCGTGGTTTATATATGAAAACGAAGGAATAGGAACCTTCGCAACTTCTGGTGGGGAGTATTTACCCTATAACAGTAATATTGAGGATTACAAAAAGGGCGTAGAAATCATCGGAGAAGGAATAATCGTTGATGATTTTGAAAGAGAACATAATAGTTTGATTATATCGGTAAAGAATGATACTGCCAGCAAGCAGGCAGTGGAATTGCCGCTGATTCATTATGAAGGGTATTATGCCCGGGAAAGTGAAACAGGGAAACGATTGGAGATAATCGATGGCGATTCGAAAAGGATAAGGGTGGAGATAGAACCTATGTATCAGGGTACTATCGAGATAGCATTCAGGGAGCACTGGTATTGGAGGGGGGCGGAGCTTATTTCTGTGTTTAGCTTATGCGGTTTTTGGGCAGTGTTATTCATGTATAATAAAAATAAATCCGATAGAAAAAGTAAGTAGAGTCACCAAGTAAGGAAGAGGTATGGATGTAAAGGTTTACTTTGGCAAAATGTTTTGATATAATAAAATCGTTGGTGCAAACACAAGTAATTAATCATGAAGTACTGATAACAAAGGGAGACAGGTTTTTGAATATGAAATATAATGGTGAGTCACACACATTTGTGATATGTGCTTATAAATCTAGTCCATATCTGGATGATTGCATTCAGTCATTATTGAATCAAGAAGAAACTACTAATATTATAGTGGCAACATCTACTCCTAATGATTATATTAATAATTTGTGTGAAAAATACAAAATAAAGTTATTTGTTAATACGGGCAAGACAAGCCTTGCTGATGACTGGAACTTTGCCATTAGCTGTGCGGATACTTCATTGGTTACAATAGCTCATCAGGATGATATATATGAAAAGGAGTATTCAAGCACTATTTTGAAATGCAGCAACAAATCAGATAATCCGTTATTGTTGTTTACGAATTATTATGAATTGAGAAAAGGGCAAAAATATACTAATAATTATATTCTTGTTGTTAAAAGAATATTGCTGTTTCCCTTGCTTTTACCATCACTAAGAAAAAATATTTTTATTCGAAGGCGTATACTTTCAATCGGCTCAGTGATATGTTGCCCAGCAGTAACATTAGTTAAGGATAATCTTGAAATGCCAGTTTTTGAGGATGTATTTAAAAGTAACATTGATTGGAAGGCATGGGAAAAAATATCCAAAAGACAAGGCGAATTTTACTATTGTAACAGAATGTTGGTTGGTCATCGAATCCATGAAGATTCTACAACTACCCAAATTATTGATGGAAACCGTCGGAAGCAAGAAGATTTTTTGATGTTTCGCTGTTTTTGGCCAGTGGGTATAGCGCGATGTTTAAGTAAAATATACAGTTTGGGCGAAAAAAGTAATCATATCAAAGAATAATATGAAGGTAATTCAAATGAGTAAAGTTTTAATTGTTATTCCTGCTTATAATGAGGCGCAGAATATAGAGCGGATTATAAATAATCTGGTAACAAATTTTAAGCAATATGACTATATAATCATAAATGATGGCTCAACAGACGATACAAGAAAAATATGCAGCCGAAATAATTATAATTATCTGGACTTGCCTGTAAATGTTGGCTTGTCAGGTGCAGTCAGGAGCGGGATGAAATATGCCAATTATTACGGTTATGATTACGTAGTCCAATTAGATGGCGATGGACAACATTTACCGGAATATATAGAAGATATGATGATTGCTATGGAAAAAACCAATGCTGATATTATAATTGGTTCAAGATTCAAAACAGAAAGAAAACCTTTTACTTTTAGAATGATAGGCAGCCAGATGATTACAGGTGCGATATACCTGACCACAAAAGGAACGTATATTGGTGATGTTACATCAGGAATGAGAATATTTAACAAAAAGATGATTAAGCGGTTTGGCTATAATATGCAATATACAGTGGAGCCGGATACACTAGCATTTTTAATTAATAAAGGTATTATAATAGAGGAAGTGCAAGTTACAATGCAGGAAAGGATTGCGGGTGAAAGCTACCTGAATTTGGGGAATTCAATCAGATATATGTTACAGATGCTTTTTTCAATTTTAATATTTCAGTGGGTTAGAAAGTGGGAGTGAGAACCGAATGAGTTTTACATTAAGAATTGCATTACTTGTAGTAGCAATAGTAACGGTGGTCTGGATTTTAAGAAAAGTCAGAAGATGTAAAGTAAAAGTTTATGATGCGGTTTTTTGGATTGCCATATCTGTAATTTTAGTGGTTTTAGGAGTGGTGCCCGAACTTTCTTTTTATATGTCTGGTATATTGGGAATACAATCCCCTGCAAATTTTGTTTTTTTAATTATAATTTTTTTACTTTTAGAAAAATTATTTACATTGTCAATTCAAGTTTCCCAATTGGAAGATAAAATAGAAAACTTATCTGCAGAAGTTGCTTTGAGAACTAAAGTTATGGAAAATAAAGTTGAACGTAAGGAACAATAATGAAAATAATTCCTTTTTATTTACCTCAATTTCATACGATACCTGAAAACGATACTTTTTGGGGTGAAGGCTTTACGGAGTGGGTAAATGTAAAAAAAGCAAAGCCGCTATTTGATGGACACAAGCAGCCGGTGGAGCCATTTCAGGATAATTACTATAATTTATTAGATGTAGAAACCTTGAAATGGCAGGCAGATTTGGCAAATCAGTATGGTATTTATGGATTTTGTATGTACCATTACTGGATTGAAGGGAGAAAATTGCTGGAACAGCCAATTGAATTATTTTTGTCAAACAAGGATATAGATATCCGTTTTTGTTTATCCTGGGCTAATCACAGCTGGACTGATTCATGGGGAGGGGATAACTCAACATTAATTGCCCAGACATATGGAGGAGTAGAAGAATGGGAGGAGCATTTTCAGTATCTCTTGCCTTTTTTCAGGGACAAGAGATATATTTGTGTAGATAACAAACCGTTAATGTTGATATTTAACCCCGAGGATATTCCGAACTTGAATGACAGGCTGGATTATTGTCAGGAAAGAGCTGTTCAGGAAGGACTTCCGGGGATTGCTTTTGGATATCAAAATTATTATTTTGGAACCAAAAAAGACAAAGACGATTCGCGGTTTATGTATGGTATAGAGCATCAGCCTGCTTATGCTTTTTATGATAATAGAAGTAAAATTGTTATGGCAGTTAGACAATATGGGTATAAATTCCTATCATTTTTACAGAGGGCTTTGAAAATTAAGATTAACATGGATGTTACAGGCTTGGAAATCATGGAGTATAGTGAGGTGTGGGAGAAAATATTACGCCGAAAGCCTTGCGATGGCAAGAGGATTCCCGGAGCATTTTCCGGGTGGGATAATACACCCAGAAAAGGAAAGCATGGATTAGTTGTTAATAATGCCAGTCCTCAATTATTTCAAAAATATTTATCAATGCAAATTCAAAGAGCCAGGGAAATATATAAGAAAGACATGCTTTTCGTAGCTGCATGGAATGAATGGGCGGAAGGATCCATGCTGGAACCAGATAAAGAGAATGAGTATGGATATCTGGAAGCAATAAGGAAAGCGCTTATTGAGACAGGGGAACTGGAGGACTATAAAGAAAATATCGGGTCTTGAAAATGACTGGCATGGAGGTAAAATGAAAATAGTTATTCTTGCGGGTGGATTAGGAACCAGAATTTCAGAAGAAAGTCACTTAAAACCTAAGCCAATGATTGAAATTGGAGAAAAGCCTATATTATGGCATATTATGAAAGAGTATTATCAATGCGGTTTTGATGAATTCATAATATGTAGCGGATATAAACAATATATCATAAAGCAATGGTTTGCGGATTACTATTTATTTAACAGCAATATTACCTTTGACTTATCAAAGGGAAATGATATTATTATTCATAATAATCATTCGGAAAAGTGGAAAGTAACCGTAGTAGATACCGGTTTGAACACCATGACTGGCGGACGTATAAAGCGTATTAAGGACTATGTTAATAATGAGCGTTTTATGATGACATATGGGGATGGGGTATCTAACATAGATCTAAAAGAGTTGTTAAAATTTCATTCAAATCAAAACGTTATAGCAACATTGACGGCAGTAAAGATTGGACAAAGATTTGGTGTGTTAAGCATTGAAGACAATATGATTACAAGCTTTCGAGAAAAACTGGAAAATGATCAGGAGCGGGTAAATGCAGGATATATGGTATTAGAGCCGGAAATATTTGACTACATTGAGAATGATAATACTGTTTTTGAAAAGAACCCTTTGGAGAAGTTAAGTCAAAACCACCAGTTGGCCGCATATAAGTTTGATGGTTTTTGGCAGCCGATGGACACATTGCGGGAAAAAGAAAAATTGGAAGAACTATGGCAGAGCGGAAAAGCACCGTGGAAAACGTGGGAAGATTAAATGAAGGACAGGATAATTGTTACAGGCGCTAACGGTTTTTTGGGCAGTTATTTAATTTCAGAATTAATAGGCCGAGGATATGAAGTTTATGCTGTTGTTAGAAAAAATGCAGCAGAGTTGCGTCTTTTGAAAGAAATTGTTGAAGAGATAAAAATAATTGAGTGTGATTTGCAAAACATTATAGAATTACCAGAACTGTTAAAAAATAAAACGTTTAAAATTTTTTTTCACTTTGCATGGATTGGGACAAGCGGAGAACTACGTAACGATTATGAGAAGCAATTAGCTAATGCAAAATATTCCTGTGATGCAATGAAGGCGGCAAAGCAGCTGCAGTGCAAACGGTTTATTTATGCAGGAAGCATAATGGAGTATGAGGCAGTCTTAAACATAAATGGGATGAATCAACAAATCCCGACTAGTTATTTTTACAGCGTGGGAAAACTAACAGCAGATTATATATGCAAAATATTAGCAGCAGAAGTGGGGATAGAGTATTTTACTGTTTTGATATCTAATATATATGGCAGAGGAGAGAAAGCCCCGCGATTCATAAATGATACACTCAGGAAGATTATCTGCGGTGAAAGACTGTCATTTTCAACAGGTGAGCAATTATATGATTTTATATATGTAACGGATGCAGCAGCCGCAATTGCGGAGGTGGCTGAAAAGGGAAGCGGCAACAGCGAGTATTATATAGGAAATCCAAACCCCAGAAAATTAAAAAACTATATTTTAGACTTAGTAGAGACAGTAGCTCCTTTCTATGAGACTAATATGGGCGAGGTGAAATCAAATTATGTAAGCCTATCTTATAAAGAATTTGATACCCAAAGGATATATAAAGAATTTGACTTTAAACCGGAAATAGATTTTCCGATGGGTATTAAGCTTACTTATGATTATCTTTACGAAAAAATTAATCAGGAATATGGCGGTGCATTTAAATGATTTCTAAACAAATGAGTTATACGTTAATTGATAACTTTCATATGGAAGATAACCGAGGCGGATTTACAAAAGTATTTAATGATACTCAATTAAAAAAACAGGAAATTTGTTTTGAATGTAAAGAGATTTATTATTCAGCTTCAGGGAGAAACGTTATTCGCGGGATGCACTACCAGTCACCACCATATGAACACGATAAGATAGTGCATGTTTTAAAAGGGAGAGTACTGGATGTAATTTTGGATATTCGAAAAAAGAGCCCTAACTATGGAAAAAGTTATTTTTTTGAATTAACAGAGCAGGAGCATAAGGCGCTATATATTCCAAAAGGATATGCACATGGATTTAAGAGTCTGGAAGACAACTCAATTATGCTTTATTGTGTATCTTCCATTTATAATCCAGAGCGTGATGCAGGCATCCGCTGGAATTCATTTGGTTTCGATTGGGAAATTGAAAATCCGATCATATCTGAAAAGGACATGCTTTTAATTGATTTTCAACAGTTTAAATCACCATTTATTTAATGAAGAACAATAAGGACAAGAGGAAAAAATGAGTATGCCGGAGATTTCGATAATAATATCTGCGTATAATGCGACAGAATATCTTGAAAAGAGTATCCTATCTGTAAAAACACAAAACCCTACAATGTTTGAATTCGTGATTGTAGATAATGCCAGTACTGATCATACATCAGAGGTTATTGAGAGCTTAAGGAAAAAGACGGAGATTTCTATTAAAAAAGTATCTTTAAGTGAAAATGTGGGGCCTGGTGGCGGAAGAGATGCGGGAATACCATATGCAACCGGACGTTATATAACATTTATGGATAGCGATGATGGTTTCACGGCTGATGGTGCGGAGCAAATGCTGAAGGCTGTAGAAGGAAAAGAAACTGATTATTTCATATGCGGTTATTCAGGGACGGACCGGCAGGCTGATGAAACAGCAATCTTTCGCAGATATCCGGTAGCGGATAACAAAATATGGATGAAGTGGTATGGCTGTTTTGTATGGAGAATGTTGTTTAAAAGAGAATTTATTGTAAAGAATGATGTTCATTTTCCGAAGTGCTATAATGAGGATCTGGTATTCATTATGGATGTCGCAGTGAAAGCAAAAAGTTTAGAATTATTGCCGTTTGAAGCATATATGTATACCAGAAACAGAAAAAGCACATCTACGAAATTACATCAGAATTGGGAGAAAATGCCGGAAAGTAGAAGTATTGTATTTGAAAAGCTTAAAGTAGGATATGATATAACCGGGGAGGAAGAAAAAAAGATTATCAGATATGTTGCACTTGATTGGCTGTATCAAATGTGTTTGATTAGATTTGCGCCATTACCTTGGAAGGATTGCCGGTATGAGGCAAGGGAACTAAAGAGGAATCTTAGTGCCGTTTTGGGGGATTATAAGAAATGGAAAATATCTGCATTTGAGCCTAAGGAGTTAAGAGCTTTTTTGAGATGTGCTAATACTGTTTGTTTTTACTTTGATAAAGTAGGATGTTTAAATATTGTATTATTGGCAGCAAAGGTATTGCATAAATTTAATTAATTCTAGAAGGGCTACTTCATCTCTCAAGAAATGTCTTATTTTTGCATAATCTTCATCGGGATTTTGTTTAGACAAGGTGAAGGCTGCATTTTTAGGGTTGATGTTCAGAAGCAACTTATTGCCATGTGTAACTATTACGACAGAGGCCAAGAAAACTCAAGGGAATAAAAGCAGGGATACAAGTAGAGGACAGATGGAGCTGACAATGAGGAAAGTAATTGTAACAGGGGCCAATGGGTTTATTGGTAAATATTTGGTAAATGAGCTTTTAACAAAGGGCGTAAGTGTTCTTGGAATTACAAGACATCATGATGAATCAAATGACTTGGTATTAAAAAATTATGATCAGATTGAAATGAATCTGGAGGATATAGAGCAGTTAACGTATATGATTAAAAGCTATGAGTATGATACCTTTTACCATATGGCTTGGGATGGCTCGGCGGGTGAGGAAAGAGGAAATTGGTGTAGACAATTAGAGAATATTAAGTATACCTGTAAGGCAGTAGAAACTGCCAATAAATTAGGGTGTAAGCGATTTATTGGAATTGGAAGTATGACAGAAATAATGGCCAGAGAGTATATTCCCAAAGATGAATCAACGCCCGAAATAGTAGCATGTTATGCAGTGGGTAAAATGGCTTCGGAATACTTCAGCAAGTGCATATGCAATAACCTGCAGATGGACTACATTTGGACTTACTTGGCTAATGTATATGGGCCCGGTAGCAATGAGCAAAATATTATAGAATATTTAGTCAGATGCTATTCCCAAGGAATAGCCCCATCTTTGACAGACGGAGACCAGATGGCTGATTTTACCTATGTATCGGATATTGCAAATGCCCTTTATTTAATTGGAGATAAGGGAAAAAGTAACTGCACATACTATGTTGGATATGGTAATCCTAGGCCACTAAAAGAATTTGTATTAGTTGTTAGGGATATGATAAATAAACAAATAGAGACAGGACTGGGAAATAAAAAGTTTAATGGTCAGGAAATTAACTTTAATACACTGGAGTTTAGAAGAATTCATGATGAGTTAGGGTTTTTGCCCAAGATTGACTTTGAGGTAGGTATTAAAGCAACTATTGGTAGTGGGGAGTAGAATAGATTTAAAATTATGGATGAAAAGAAAAAGACTATTAAATATAATTTTATTATGAATTTAATAATCATTATTACCCAAATGATTTATCCGCTATTGAGTTTTATGTATATAGCCCGGATTTTGACTACAGTAGGAGTTGGAAAAGTTAATTTTGCAATATCCATAGTATCCTATTTTGTGCTGATTGCCAGTCTCGGAATACCGGTTTACGGAATGCGAGAAATAGCACGAAATAGAGAAAATAAGAAGAAAGTAACAGAAATTTTTTTTGAATTGTTTTTTATAAACGTTATTATGATGTTAATTGCCTATCTTGTTTTTATTGTTGTAGTTGCAGTTACACCGCGATTTCGCAATGAAAGTTATCTCTTTTTTATTATTAGTGCCCAAATATTATTGTCGGTGTTAAATATCTCATGGTTTTACCAAGGAATGGAAGAATTTGAAAAAGTAGCAAAAAGAAATGTTTTTATAAAATTACTATCATTTTTGCTTTTGTTCTTATTTGTAAAAAAAGGCGATGATTATTTGGAGTATAGTATTATTTATGTTTTTGCAGAGTATGGCACGGCATTTTTGAATCTTTTTGGACTTAAAGATTTTTTTAAGTGGAGAGAAATGCCTAAAAAAATAAATTATAAAAAACATATTAAAGCAACTTTCACTTTTTTTTCTTTAAGTATGGCAGCCACTTTTTTTGGTAATTTAGATAAAACAATGATAGGCTTTATAAGTGGAGATGAACAAGTTGCTATTTATACTACCGGTTTTAAAGCTATTTATATTTTATATCCTTTAATTGTTTCATTAGGAGGCGTAATAATTCCAAGAATTTCTTTTTATATACAAAATAATAATTATGAGAAAGCTTTGAATTTAATTAGCAAAAATATTATTTTTGTTTTAATTACAGGTGTTCCATGCGTACTATATTTTTACTATTTTTCTGAACCGATTATAAACATTTTCGTTGGCGAAGCTTATAAAGAAAGTGTTTTAATAATGAAACTGGTGGTAATATACCCAATCCTTACTGGACTATGGGATATTTTTCAAAATCAAGTTATGATACCATTAGGAAAAGAAAAACAAGCGGTAATAATTACATTAATTGGAATTGCGGTTAATGGTATCTTAAATATTCCTTTGATTTTCCGATATGGTGCTGCTGGAGCGGCTACATCATTAATATGTTCTGAAGTTATAATATTGATTTTATATTTGATAATTTTAAAAAATTATTCTAAATTTAGTATTACTTTCAATTTATTATTTCGATATATCATAATTTTTTCGTCAATATGGATAATATTAAAAATGATCTCTAAATGTAATTTTAGAAATGATTTAGTTACCCTTACTGTTGCAGGTATATTATTAATTGCATGCTATTTTATACTATTGAGTATATTTAAGGTACCAATTTTTATGGAAGCTCAAGATTATATTATTAAGCAAATAAATAAAAAAAGGAAAACTCGAAAATGAACATTGTATTTCAAATAGATGATAACTATGTACCTTATTTATCCGTAGCAATTATTTCGCTCTTAGAAAATAATAAAAATGAACTAATAAAAATATTTATCTTTGATGGAGGAATAAAAGCAGACAATAAAAGAAATTTAGAAAACATGTGCAAGCCTTATAATTGTCAGCTAAGCTTTTTAGAAGTAAATAATCTGAACGCGGAGCTTGAAATTTATAATCTGCCCAAATGGAGAGGTAGTTTCACTGTTTACTATAAATTGTTTGCAGCAGATATATTAGATGAGTGTGATAAGCTTTTAATATTAGATGCAGATATAGCAGTCACTGGAGATGTCAAAAGATTATTTGAATTGAATATTGAAAATACAATCGCAATGGTGCAGGAACCAATATTTTCCAGTTACAATAAGTTTTTAAATAATAAAAAAACTGATCCATATTATAGTGCCGGAACAATTCTGATAAATGCTGATAAATGGCGAAAAGAGGGTTATAAAGAAAAAATAATTGAATATATTGCAAAGGAGCAACAAGTGCTTATTTTTCCGGAACAAGATATACTTTGTGCATTATTTGTAGACGAAATATATAAGCTAGCTCCAAAATATAACAGAATGTTTAAAGTAGAGAGATTTAGTGATGCATTATCATTAAAAATCTGTGGAATTAACAGGAATGAATTTTACTCTATGGATGAAATAGTTGATTCTGTTAATAATGCAATTATTTATCATTTTGATGATAGGCTTTCGGGAAGGCCATGGGATACGGATAATACTCATCCTTTTACAGAATTGTTTGATTATTATTTATCAAAAACACCATGGAAAAATATTCAAAAAAAACAAATAAAAAGAAGTATTAGTTTTAAGGTTCAACAAAATTTGATAGAGATATTTCCTTACAAAATGGGATGTTGGATACAATTATTGCTAATGAAACTTGACTTTAAGATAAGAGTAGAAAGAGCTAAAAAGAAAAAGAGTAGTTTTTAACATTGTGTATAGAATGAAAATTGAGGGACATATGAATAAGCTTATTTCTATTATTATACCCGCGTATAACGCAGAAAAAACAATCCGAAAAACGATTTTATCAATGAAGGCGACAAAATACAAATTAATAGAAATTGTTGTTGTGGATAATGGGAGTTTGGATGCTACAGCAGATATCGTGAAGGGCATAGAATTGGAGGCCTTTCCGGATATAAAATTAATTCGGTTAACTCCCAACCAATATCCGTGGGGGGCTAAAAATGCGGGATTGGAAGCCGCCCAGGGGGAATATATTAATTTTTTTGATTCAGATGATGCTTTTGTAGAAGGTGCATTGGATTTTTTGATTGAGAAAATTGAGAGTGTAAAAGCTGAAGTATTTATATATGGTTATGCACAAACAAGAATACAAGGCAGTTGGGGGGATATTTTTAGAAAGAATCCCTGTTCATCTAATCATGAATGGCAAAAGTGGAATAGTTACTTTAATTGGAGGGAGCTAATAAAAAGAGAAATATTTATTCAAAATGATTTGAAGTGTCCCGAAGGATTTGGAGAGGATATTTATATTTCTGTTATGGCATCGGCGTATGCTGAAAAGGTATGTATTTTATCGGAAATTTTATATCTATACACAAAATCAAAGGATGGGCTGACAGCGAATCAAAACACTTATTTTAACCAATTTCCATATAGCAGAGAAATGGTTCCTGAATGTTATCATAGATGTCTGGATATGCAAATGAGTGAGTGGGCTCAGAAAAATATAAAATATGCTGTTTTAAGTTGGTACTATATAATGAGCTTTAGTGGACTGAGGGGAAACAGTTTAGAAGAATACCTAAGAGAACAAAAACTGTTTGAGGTAGAATTAAACAAGTATTTTCCTGACTACAAGAAGTGGAAATTTAAGGGGGATATTTCTGAAGGAATAGATATAAAGGTAAGGCTGCTGGTAAAAATATCTCATCGGATAGATAGTTTTGGCTTGTATAAGTTTATGCTGTTAATTAATCATTATGTATAGAAAGACTTTATAAGGAGTATGCTGTATGCTTTTTTTATCATTTGTTATGCCTGTTTGGAAATCAGAGCTTTATATTAATAAAACATTAGGATACCTTAAAGCGCAAAGCAATAAAAACTTTGAGCTTGTTATTTGCAATAGTGATAGCCCTGATCGATCAATGGAAATAATAAATAAATTTATTTCCGATGAAGCTGATTTTCCAGTGGTGATTGTTAATATTGAAAAAAATGATGGCCCTGCATTAGCCAGAAATAGGGGGATAGATGCCGCAAGTGGAGAATATATATTTTTTTATGATAGTGATGATTTGATAGAAGCGTATTTTGTTGAAAAAATGTACAAGAATACAGATACATTACAAAACCATGCGGTGTTTTGTGGGCATAAATTTATAGATGAAAACGATAATCTAATTAAAGATTTTTCAATAAAAAATGATTATATGAAAAATAAATGGCACTTTTCCCAGACATGGCAAATTATGCTGAAAACCCAACTGATTAAGCACTCAGGAGTCCGTTTTCCGGAAGGAAATATTTATCCCGAAGATTTCCCTTTTTTTATTAATCTAATGCCATTAATAAAAAATTGGGGAACCGTTGAAGAGGGAATTTACGGATATCGAATTCATAATATCAGTTTATGCAATTCGGGAAGTAAATTGCCATGTCCGAGTGAAGCGGTTTTCAATACTGTCATGGGTTATTTTGAAAGAGCTTACACTCTATGTCGAACCGAGGATGAGAGAGTTTGCTGCGAGTATAGAGCGATTAAGGCATACTATTGGATAATGCTGATGTGGTTTCCAACCATTGACTATAATGAAATAAACAAAAAATATACAGCTTATCAAAAAATAATGATGTTTATTTTTCCGGATTATTTATCCAACAAAATGATTGGACTGTTTAAGCCCCAATATGAAGTTTTTTCCACAAGATTTAGAATTTGGATTTGTAAATTATTAGAAAGGATATCTCTATTACCTATATCAATTAAAATATATAAGTTTTTGAAAAAATAATTTTAAGGACTAGTTTATGGGAAAAAAGCATCTAGTAAGGGAAACGAATATTGAGCTTTTAAGAATATTGGGTTGTCTAATAGTAATCGCAACACATGTTAAAGGTGGATATCTAATTGATGGAGTGTTGGATAATAAGAACTTATTGATTGCCAGTTTTTTATGTGATGGTGTTAATATTTTTTGGATGATTACGGGTTTTTTTGTTATCAATAATAGAAAAATGATAGATAACATTAAGAAGGGAATTTGGAAAGTAGTATTACCATCGATACTTTTTATGATAATGGTATATTTTTTACAAGATTGGTTGTTAGGTGAAAGTGGAATTATAACATCAATTCTGTATTCAAAAAAGTCAGTGAGAGGATTTGTTGTTGAATTAACCACTTGGAAAGGCTTTATACTGTCCTTTGGTGGTCATTTATGGTATATTATATGGTATATGAGAAACTTGATTTTATGGGTACCAATCATTAGAATGATTTTTTGCAATGAGGAAAATAAGACAGAAAAGAAAATCATGTTATACTTATGCTGTACAGTGGTGATTTTAGCAGATATTGTAACTTTAGTTGGAAAGGAAACAACAGTTTTATTCAGGTATTTTTCGATTTGGGGAGGCGGAGATTTATTAACTTCTCCATTTCTATTGATTTTAGGATGTATTTTGTATAAATACAAATATATTTTTCAGAAAGGTAAACAGTGGTTATTTACTGGAGTAGTAGTTTTTTTGTTTTCAAATGTAATCAGATATTATATGCAGAAAAGGTTAGTTATACTCAATTCTGAAAGCACATATTTTCTCATGTGGTATTCAGGAATCGGTATAATTTCTTCATGCAGTATGATCATTAGTTTCCTAAGCATAAAAATAAAAGGTGCTCAAATAAGAAAAGTGATAAATTATATTTCAGGATTTAATTTTGGAATATATCTTTTACATATACCGGTAAATCAAAAATTAATTTCTTTGGGAATAACGCTCAAAATGAAAAAGATGGGTGATGTCTGGTATATTTTAATTTATTCTATAGTGGTTTTTGCTTTATCGCTGCTTATGTCTATTTTCTTTCAGCAAATAAAAAAAGGAATAGGAATTATAATTTATTCAAAATATATGAATTAAAACAGGAGAATAAGGTTGAGAAAATACTATCAGAACATAGATGTTTATAAAATATTTTTAGCTATTTTAGTGATATGTATTCACACAAACCCATTACAGGATATTAGTGAAATGGCTAGCTATATTTTATCAGGGTGTTTGGCAAGAATAGCAGTGCCTTTATTCTTTTGTTTTAGCGGGTTCTTATTTGGTCAATGTGTAACAAGTAATAAAATGATTTTTTCTTATGCATTAAAATATATTAAAAAAAATTTATGGGTTTATATTAAATGGTCTTTTTTATATTTTCCAATTATGGTATTAGAGTATTATATAAATGGAAAAACTTTTTTACTCTCTCTTTTTTTGGAAATTCGAGATTCAATTTTTATCGGGAGTTATTTCCATTTATGGTATTTTCCAGCACTAATTTTATCAATTTTATTAATAACAATTTTATTTTATTTTAAAATAAATAAAGGACTCATATTTATATTTAGTTTAATTATTTATTTAACTGGTGTTTTAATTTCTACTTATAAAATTTATAATATTAATATTTTTACAAGAAATGGATTATTTTTTGGTTTTTTATTTTGCAGTATGGGTTTTTATTTTTCGAAAAAAAATGTTATAGAAAATCGATATAAGATAAATATTATAGGAATAACATTTTCAATTTTATTTTTATTGGTTGAAGGATTAATTGTAAAATATGTTTTTAAAAGTGCGAATTCGGATATGTATTTTTCATTAGTATTAATATGTTATTTTGTTATAAAAATAATTTTATATAATAGACCTATTAAATTAATAAAAAAAAATTTTCATTTTAAAGAATTTAGCTTGTTTTTATATTGTTTTCATCCATTTCCTTTGTTGATTTGGGAAACATCATATAAAATATTATCTTTGAGATCCAACAGTATATTAAGATTTAGTTTTGTAATGATAGTTACGCTTATTATGTGGAAAATAAAAAATGATTTTCTAAAATTCAGGAGAAAAATACATGAAAAATAATAAAATAAATAGCTTTGCTTTATTAGTATTTTTTCTTATTTCAATAATTTGTTTTATTAAAAGAGAAAATATTATAAATGAGCCAGTTACATCTAATTGTAATTCAGAACTTAATTTAGCATTAGACAATAAAAGTGTATTAAAGCAATCATGGCAGGCAAGTAAAAAAAAGATTGCGGGTTTATCTATTCCGACAAAGAATGGGGCACAACTGTCAGGAAAAATAACACTATATTTTACAGAAAAAGAAACAATAGATAATTCAGTTTTAAAATCAGTTGAATTATCTTTAAATGATAATCAATCAAACGAGTTGATTTTTTTATTTAAAGAACCTATAAAATTGAATTTGGGAGTACGCTATAATGTCTTTTTAATGGGGAATTCAGAAGAAGAATCAGTTTTAAAATTAAATGCCAATTCGGATCATTATGGTTGTTTTTTAAATGGCACAGATACAAACCAAGCGGTAGAAATTAATATAAAGTATGTTAAAAATAGTAAGATATTTTGGATATATATAGTATTAACTCTAATTTTTGCATATTCTTTTGGACTTATGTTTTTTTTCAAAAAGGATTTTGCTGATGTAATAGGGATGGGTATTATTGTAATAGGGACAATTATTTATTTTTGTGGAATCATGGGGGTATTGGAATTAGGTATTTATATATTAACTATAAGTGCCTTTTTTCTGATTGGGTTTGAATGCTATTATATATTAAAAAATAAAGTTGATTTAAAATCCTTTTTTTCACCAAGCATATTAATTTGGCTATTTTTGTTTATCATTATTATATTCCATAATCAAAATATGTTTAGAATGGAATGGGATGAGTTTTCTCATTGGGGACTTGCTGTAAAAGATATGTTCTATTCCAACTCGTTTGCAAATTATCCGGAAGCAAATACATTATTCACTTATTATCCACCTTTTATATCTCTGATTCAATATTCATTTATGTACTTTAATAATGTTTTTTCTGAAAGTATTTTATTCATTGCATACCAATTAACAGGAATAAGCTTTATGTGCATCCTTTTGAAAAATGTTTCGTTTAAGCGGTTTGGAGCGTCAATAGTGGGAACATTGCTGGTAATTATGACTCCATTATTATTTTTTCCTAAATTTTATTATACAATATATGTAGATGCTTTGCTTGGAATTATAACTGCGTATGTACTTATTTGTTATTTTACAGAATCTCTGAATTTATTTAATGTAATCAGAATATGCTTGGGGGTTTCTGCATTATCTCTTACAAAGGAAACAGGATCTGTTTTGGCAGGGTTAACTGTTTTGATTATTTGTAGTGATATAGTTTTTAAAAATAAAAAAATATGTTTTAATGATTTAAAAAAAGCTATATTAATTTTTGCATCATTATTAGCGGCATTTGCATCTTGGCAAATATATTTAACGACTTCAATATCAAAGCTTATTCCAGATTTAATATCTAAGGGAACCAATGTTATAGAACCTTCTGTTGATACTGAGGTGATTTCAAAAGTGATCATTCCGGGGCTTAGCGGTACTGGCGTCAATCTGCCCAGCATTTTTAATGTCATTAAGGGACAGGCGGATCCGGATCAATATCAAATAATAAATAATTATATAAATCAAACACTAGGTGGCGCTACTTTTAATATAGGCCCGGTTTTATTGTCCACCATTGATGTTCTATTAATTATATTGCTGATCTCTTTTATTGTTAGTGTAAGGAAATGGGGAGGCTCAAATTCTACAACCATATACAGGGGAGTATTAGAAATTTCGGTAGCAAGCATTGGATACCTGGCATTTTTAATGCTGCCGTATGTTTTTTTGTTTAGAAATGTTAATTTACTTTCCTCTTATGGGCGCTATGTAGGGTCATATCTACTGGCGACGGTAACTGTTCTTATATCATTGCTTTTTATTGGCTTGACGGAGAAGGAAGCGCCTGCTAAAGAATACAAATTGGGCATATTAGTGCTAGTGCTAGCGATTTTAGTGCCTTTGGAAAGTTTTAAGCTACAGCCGTCTGACCGATTATCCAATCCGGATGCACTTTATGGTTATGATGAAATAGAGGAAACATTCAGAGGATTTGCAGATAAGTCAGATAAGATATTTTTTGTGTGCAATGATTCCAACGGATATTCCAATCTGGTTTTTTTGAATGCGATAGCCCCCATTCATACAGACTATTCAATACAGGATATTCACACAGAAGGTAAAGGTACGGTTATTTCAATTATGGAATGGGAAGAAATGTTAAATAATGATTACCAATATGTGTTTATACTTCATGCGGATCATAAATTTAAAATGCAATATGGTGAACTCTTTAATGATGTAAATTTAATAGTTGATGGAAGTATTTTTAAAGTAGAAAAAAAACAGAATAATAAAATTATGCTTAGGCACATTGGCAACGTGGGAGTTAAAGATTATATTTAGCTTAGATTTCCGACTGCAAAGATACTTGGTATATTATTCATTATATAGGTAAAGTTTGCATTTTAAATATGACATATGGTAAAATAAACCGAGTGTTTAATGAGGTTAGACAATTGAAGAATATACGATTATAGTGGAGGAAAGATATGTTTGAACAAGTAAATGAACAACAGGCAAGACAATATATTTTGGATATGGTAAGGGAATATTGTGTAAAGTATCATAACCAGGAGAAACCATTTGCGGAGGGCGATCGTCTGCCATATGCATCACGCGTTTACAGCAGTGAAGAAATGATTAATTTGGTTGATAGTTCATTGGAATTTTGGCTGACATCCGGCAGATATACGGAACAGTTTGAAAGAGAGTTTGCAAAGTATCTTGGGATTAAGTACTGTTCGCTGGTAAATTCTGGTTCTTCGGCCAATCTCTTGGCGTTTATGGCATTAACATCTCCATTGTTAGGAGAGCGCAGAATTAAAAGAGGTGATGAAGTTATTACTGTAGCAGCAGGTTTTCCGACGACAGTTACACCTGTAATCCAGTATGGTGCTGTACCTGTTTTTGTGGATATTACTATTCCCCAGTACAATATTGACGTAACAATGCTGGAAGCCGCTGCATCGGAAAAAACCAAGGCGGTTATGATTGCCCATACATTGGGTAATCCATTTGACCTAAGTGCAGTAAAAGCATTTTGTGAAAAAAATAATCTCTGGCTGGTAGAGGATAACTGTGATGCCTTGGGATCAAAATATATATTGGATGGGAAAGAATATTTTACAGGAACGATAGGAGATATTGGAACATCCAGTTTTTATCCGCCGCATCATATGACGATGGGAGAAGGCGGGGCAGTATATACTAATAATGCGCTGCTTCATAAATGTATTCAGTCTTTTAGGGACTGGGGGCGTGACTGTGTATGTCCATCGGGAAAGGACAACCTTTGCGGACACCGTTTTGATAGACAATATGGGGAATTGCCCTTTGGCTATGATCATAAATATGTGTATTCACATTTTGGCTACAATCTGAAGGCTACCGATATGCAGGCGGCAATTGGATGTGCCCAATTACAGAAGTTCCCTTCTTTTGTAAAAAAAAGAAGAGAAAACTTTACCTATTTATATAAAGCCTTGGAAAACACTCAGGACAGTTTGATTTTACCAGAGGCCTGTGTGAATTCTATTCCCAGCTGGTTTGGATTTATGATTACCTGTAAGGAAGGGGTTGACCGCAGCAAAGTAGTGCCTTATATCGAAAGTAAAGGGATTCAAACCAGAATGCTGTTTTCCGGAAATTTGATTATGCACCCATGTTTTGATGAAATGCGGTCATCGGGCGAAGGATATCGGGTAGTTGGAGGACTTAACAATACAAACCGAATTATGGAACAGACTTTCTGGGTAGGCGTATATCCGGGTATGACGACAGAAAAAATAGATTATATGGCAAAGATTATAAAAGAGGCGGTGGCACAATAGATGTTGGATTTATCTTTTTACAGAGAAAAGAAAGTATTGATTACAGGCCATACAGGATTTAAGGGAAGCTGGATGTGTAGGGTGTTGGCAGATGCTGGTGCAAAGGTAATAGGTTACGCGCTGGAAGCGCCGACTGCTCCCAGTCTATTTGAACTAATTGGGGTGGAGAAGGAGATTATATCGGTAATAGGCGACATCAGAGACTTACCTAAACTAAAAGAAATCTTTTTACATTATGAACCTGAAATTGTGATTCATATGGCAGCACAGCCACTTGTAAGAGAGTCCTATAGAAACCCGGTATATACATATGATGTGAATATAATGGGAACGGTTAATATTTTAGAATGTGTGAGAATTACCTCCTCTGTGCGTTCTTTTCTTAATGTAACCACCGACAAGGTATATAGAAATAAAGAGTGGGAATGGGGATATCGTGAAAATGAAGAATTAAACGGATATGATCCTTATTCCAATAGCAAATCATGCTCGGAGTTGGTAACTGATAGTTATCTAAATTCTTTTTTTAAAAATCGTGATATTGCAATATCTACTGTTCGTGCAGGAAATGTAATTGGTGGAGGGGATTTTTCGGTAGATAGAATTATACCAGACTGTATTCGTGCGGTACAGGATAAGCAGAAGATTATCGTGCGTAATCCGTATTCTGTACGTCCTTATCAATATGTATTAGAGCCGCTTATGGCATACCTGCTGATTACACAGGAACAATATCAATGTAAAGAATATGCAGGAAACTATAATGTAGGGCCAGATGAAGATGATTGTATTAATACAGGAGACTTAGTAACATTATTTTGCGAAGAATGGTCGAAAAAGACTGGAAGTGAGGCTACGTGGAAAAACGAGTATGATGGCGGGCCCCATGAAGCAGAGTTTTTGAAATTGGATTGTAGTAAAATGAAAAAAAATTTTGGTTGGAGACCAGTATGGAAAGTGAATACTGCAATTCAAAACATTGTCGAATGGAGCTGTATTTATTATAATGAAGGTAATGTTTCGGACTGTATGAGAAGACAAATAGAAGAATATTTAAAAGGATATGTTCAAGTTGCTAGTAGAATGTAATGGTGAAAAATGAAAATATTAAAATCTATAAAAGGTCGCCATATATACGTTTTTATCTTTTATTGTATACTGGTATTTATTGCAAACTGGTCATTACTGATTGGTGAAAACTATATGAAATATGATATTATGGATGCACATTATCCCAATTCCATTTTCTTGTCCAATTGTATTCAAAACGGAACGCTTCCTCTATGGAATCCTTTGGCTCGTTATGGAATCCCTTACTATACCACTATAGGAGGACCGGTATGGTATCCTTCGACAATTATTTTAGCCTTATTAGGATATCCATTGATTTGTGTTGGGATAGAATATTGTATTCATATTGTTATTGCCTGTTTTGGAACATATTTATTGACATATTCTTTTTTAGAAGAAAAAGCGAACAATCAAAATCGTTTGATAGCCGTGATAGCAGGTGTTTTTTACGGTTTTTCCGGATTATTTTTATCTAATGCCCAACACATTATGATTATTATAAGTGCTGCTTGGCTTCCTTTTGTCTTGTATTTTCTGAGGCGTTTTATTCAATCAGGGAAAAAATCATTACTTTTAATTGCCGGATATTGCGGAGGTTTAAGCGTTCTGGGGGGGTATCCGGAACTCTGGGTGGCGATGTTCATTATCTTAGTTCCCTATTGTATATGGCAGTATGAAGGGATACAAATATTAAGGAAAAGGATGGGAAAAGCGTTTCTGTTATATTGTGCTATTGGAATATGTACAGTTTTTTCCTCTGCAGTTACACTTCTGCCTTTTATAATAGGAATAAACAATTTTAGCCGAATGTCAGGTGGGGGAATGATAATAAATTCTTTTGATTTTGAGATGCTTATTTCCACATTCCTACCAACTGCTGTACGCTATCGCCAACAAGTGGACACGGCAATAGATATTTCTATGACGAATATGTATATGGGAATATTTTGTTTGCTGACTATCCCTAATATTATTAGAAACAGGAGCAAAAAGACGATCTGGTGTGGTGGAATTGCCATTTTTGCTTTTTTAATGATTATGGGGAACCACTTATTTTTACATCCGATTTTTTATCGATTTTTCCCAATGTTTAAAATGTTGCGTTTTCCAAGCACATGGAGATGTATCCTTACGATTTTTCTTTTGATTTTATGGGCTGATGCATGGAGAATTCTATGGCAGAATCATGCGGAACAGGAAAAAACGCTTAAAGTAGCGATAAAGGCGGCAATGGGAATGATTGTTGTGGCGGTGTTAATAAGTCTGATGGGGCAATTACGAGAACTGGAAGCGGCAACCTGGATTATACGTGACTTATGGATTACAGGTCTGTTGTTTGCGCTATATGGTATAGTCCTATATGGAGGGGGAAATGGACATAGAGACATAAAAGGTTTGCTTTTTTTAGTAGTAATACTCGAAGTGCTTACGTTTCAATATCAGGCGGCGCCGATTACCATGGTTAAGTATAAGCCAACGAAATTCATTTATGATGAGGAGGCAAGAGAAGCAGTCAATAAAAAAATAAATGCAAATGCAGAAAGGGTATGTTCGGTTGACTTTGCCGGAGCATTGCGTAGCCAGGGTGGTTTTTCACATCTAGAAGCTGTCTTGAATGGTACTTTTGATGAACAGGGGTATACGTCAATCGATTTATCCGGTACAGAGCGTTATATTGATTCCATTAATGCAAACATTACGAGACAGAATCCAGAGATTTATTTTACGGGGAATGTAACAGATGGAAGCGAAGGAAACTTACAGGAATGGCTTGGGCAAATTGCAAATGATCCTTCGGAAATTTATGTGGATGGAAAAGATGAACAGACAGAATGGAAGAGTAGGAACGAACTCGGGGAATATCAGATTCTGAAAGAAGAGCTGCTTCAAATGAAAAAGAAAGGTGACACACTTGTACTGACAAGGAGCTCATTGAATTTTAATCCGGCAGAGAGTACTGAGTTTACCAAGGTAATGATTTATATTTCAGATATTGAGGCCGACACAGTTATGATGGATGTTGGATTTGTCTCCGATGAAGAAACGCAATGGTATGAACGACAGGAGTATGGAATATATAGAGACGCTTATGGACAATACATTAATTTATTTATGCCGGCCAATCAACCCTATTCGCAGATATATTTGAAATTCTATAAAGGACACGACATGTATAGAGAGGCTAGGTATATACGAGCTAACCGCATCCGGACGGCTAGATACGTTACAGTCGAACAGTTTCTGCCTAATTATATTAATACTACGGTGAGAGCAGAAGATACCGGCTACCTTGTAGTTCTGCAATCATGTTATCCGATGTGGCATGCGTATTTAGACGGAAAAGAAACTGGTATCACCAAGATTAATGGTGCTTTTATGGGTATAAAAGTAAACCCCGGCATTCACCAGATAGAGTTTAAGTTTGTTCCGTGGGATTTCTACGTGGGTGCTACGCTTTCAGTGTTATATGCATTGGTTATGATAATTACACTCATTGTAGAAAGACAAAGGAAAATGCATGAGGAGAAGATTGGAAAGGAAGCTAAAACATGAATGTCAGAATGCTTGATTTCCCTCAATTAGGAGATAAGAGAGGACAATTGGTGGTAGTAGAAAGCTTGAAAGAGATACCATTTGAAATCAAACGAATATTTTATATATACGGTACAGAATCAGGGGTGGTACGTGGTCAACATGCGAATAGAAAGAGTGAATTTGTTTTAATAAATATTGCTGGAACAAGCAAGATAAAAGTATATGACGGAAAAGGGAACGAGGCAGTTTTCTCATTGAACAGGCCTCATGTGGGGATTTACCTGCCGCAAATGGTATGGAAAGACATGTATGATTTTAGTGAAGACTCCATATTACTGTGTTTGGCAAGTGAATACTATGATACGAGAGAGTATATAAAAGACTTTGAAGAATTTAGAGGAGAAATAGAAAAAGGGAAAGAAGGAAGTAAAGATGAGGCAAATCAGTGAAACGGCAATTATACATGAAAATGTGATTATTGAGGAAGGTGTTACTATCCATGATTACGTAGTAATCTACCCGAATAGTGTGATAAAGAGTAATGCGGAGATTTTTGATCATTGTGTGATTGGAAAAATACCGAAAACTCCTGGGTGTACATCAAGAAAATTGGCAAGTGAATTTGATGCAACGGTAATAGGAACAGGTACTATACTGTCCCCTGGCAGCATCGTTTATGCCGGTACTAGCATCGGGGATAATACTTTGCTGGGAGATTATTGTTCAATCAGGGAAGAATGTGTTATTGGCAGTTATTGTCTTATTAGTCGAAATGTCAGTGTGAATTATAATACCCGAATTGGTGATCGCACAAAGGTGATGGATAATACACATATTACGGGAAATGCGATAATAGAAGAAGACGTTTTTATTAGTGCTTTGGTGGTAACAACCAACGACAACACAATGGGACGTGAAGAGTATGGGGAGGATCATGTGAAGGGGCCCTGGATTAAAAAAAGAACAACGATAGGTGCAGGAGCCAATATATTACCAGGTGTGGTAGTGGGAGAAAATTGCATTATTGGGGCCAGTGCCCTAGTGAGCAGGGATATACCGGCGGGTAAGGTGGTTATGGGAATTCCCGGGCGCATTATTCGGGATGTGAATTAGAAATGAAGATAAAAGTATTACAATTTATCAAATTTGGCATGGTAGGTATATCCAATACAATAATATGTTATGTTGTTTATGCTTTGCTGATATTAGGGGGAATGAACATTGTTTGGGCCAATACAATAGGATTTGTGGTTAGTATTTTTAATGCTTTTTTCTGGAACAATTTCTTTGTATTTAAAGCAAAAGAGAAGAAGAACCTATTGGTAATTTTTTTGAAAATGTTTTTTTCTTATATGGGCACGGGATTGATACTTAATAATATCCTATTATGGATATGGGTTGAACAATTTAGCATCAACAGTTTTATGGCGCCATTTTTAAATATGGCGATTACTGTTCCGCTAAATTTTATGTTAAATAAGTATTGGGCATTTAAAGATAAAGAACAAAAGATAGTAGAAGGAGAGGAGTGAAAAAATGAAATTGTCTATTGTGATTCCCATATATTATAATGAAAACAATATATCTCCTCTTTATAATGATATAAAAGAAAAATTGATTGATGTGATTGAGTATGAGTATGAAATAGTTATGGTTAATGACGGATCAGGTGATGATAGTTATGAAGTCATGAAAAAACTGGCAGAAAAAGATTCACATATAAAGATTGTGAGTTTATCGAGAAACTTTGGCTCTCACGCAGCAGTTCTGTGTGGATTATCCAGATCTACAGGGGATTGTGCAGTAGTAAAAGCAGCTGATTTGCAGGAACCCACTGAAATTATTCTTGATATGGTCGAAAAGTGGAAAGAGGGAAACAACGTGGTTTTGGCAGTAAGAGAAGGCCGGAAGGAAAGTATCGGACAAAAGTTATTCGCAAGTCTTTATTATTGGATGGTTCAAAAAACCTCTTTACCCAATATGCCTAAAAATGGCTTTGATGTTTATCTGCTTGACCGTAAGGTAATAAAGGTGTTAGAAGCCTTAGACGAGACCAATAGCGCTCTGACAGGACAGATTCTTTGGAGCGGATTTAGAACAGCAATTATCTATTATACCAGACAGGCGCGGGAAATCGGTAAAAGTAGATGGACCCTGAGTAAGAAGGTTCGCTTAGTGACGGATACCTTATTCAGCTTTTCAACATTGCCAATTGGTATTGTTTCTGGAATTGGTGTGCTTTCTTTTGTCGGTGCCCTGATTTGGGCAATTACGGTAGTAATATTTAAAATGTGTGGTTGGATTCAGGTAAGCGGATGGACTACTTTATTTATATTTAATCTGATGAGTTTTGGGGTTATTATGTTAACGTTAGGGATACTGGGAAATTATTTGTGGCGTGCTTTTGACGCTTCACGAAATAGACCGCCCTATATTATAGAAGATGAAAATGAAATAGAAGGTAAGGAATCATATGAATAATATAATGCCTAATCGGCTAGACCGGGGATATCAACTATATCAAGAAGAGTTTGAAGCTAAAGCCCTTGCGGTACTTCGTTCAGGCTGGTATGTGCTAGGCAAAGAAGTCGAAGCGTTTGAAGAAGAATTTGCAAGATATACGGGTGCCTCTTATTGCGTAGGTCTGGGAAATGGTCTGGATGCACTCTGGATCGCGTTTCGAATGTTGGGAATAGGCAAAGGGGATGAAGTGATTGTGCAGGGAAATACCTATATTGCCAGTATTATGGGAATTAGTATGAATGGTGCAACACCCGTTCTGGTGGAACCGGATGAGTTTTATAATATTGATGCGAATAGGATTGAGGAAAAAATTACAAAAAAAACGAAGGCTATACTGGTAGTCCATCTTTATGGTCAGGCGGCTTATATGGAACCGATTGTCTATTTAGCCAGAAAATATAATCTGCGTCTGGTAGAAGACTGTGCCCAGTCACATGGTGCCTGTTTTCAAGGAAAGGTGACGGGAACATTTGGAGATATTGGGTGTTTTTCATTTTACCCGTCTAAAAATATTGGTGCTTTTGGAGATGCAGGAGCAATTATAACAAATGATCCGAAAATTGCGCATGCAGTCAAGGTGTTTCGTAATTACGGCAGTGAAAAGCGGTATTATAACAAAGTAGTGGGAACTAATTCCCGTTTGGATGAAATGCAGGCAGGTTTGCTTCGAGTTAGACTAAACCATGCAAGGGAACTGGAAGTGGAACGTTGGAAACTTTGCCAACGATACTTAAATGAGATTAGGAATCCGCTAATTAACTTACCGACTATACGTGAAGGTGCCACATCTGTTTGGCATCAGTTTGTAATTAGGTGTAAGGAGCGAACGCAATTGATTGCATATTTAGAAGAAAAAGGAATCGGGACAATCATCCATTATCCGATACCGCCCCATTTGTCGGAAGCGTATGCCTACCTGAGCTACAAAGCAGGAGCCTTACCATTGACTGAACAGTATGCAGGAGAGGTATTATCAATACCTTTATATAACGGAATGACAAGAGAAGAACAAGATTACGTGATTACGTGTTTAAATGAATTTGCAAGCAACTAAAACGAAAGCATGTGTTTATTTGGATACGCCTTATTATAAATGATGGAACTGGGAGAGAAGATCATAAACTACCAAATAAGGAATAGCGTTTTGATTTTGGAATCCACCCTGAAAGAACAGAAAGCATATTTAACATATCAGGGTTTGAAAGATCTTTCCAGGAATCAGATATTAATTTTTTGAAGGATGATGTTTATTATACGATTTCGTGAAAAGGAAATGGATGCGAAAAATATTAGTATAAGAAACCTAGTATTATGTAAAAATACTACTTGAACTCTATGAGTAGATTTTGGAATACAATAGCAGATTATGAAAGGTGAATCAAAGATGAGCGTAGTTAATATGGTATCCTGCATAATAGCTTTGACTATTATTGTGATAGGAATCGTTTTATTTAGAAATAGTAAAGAGGCATACTTGGTTGAAAAGAATATAAAAAAGAGATTGTAAAAGAAAAGAACCCATGGCAGTATACGTCGCTAGTGCTGTTGCTTTTTGTTGTAGCTTTTATCGGGAGAATTTATCAATTCGGGTTGATACCAAGTGCGGTAAATCAGGACAGCGCGATGGCGACAGTGGATGCCAAGGCTCTCTTGACGTATGGAACGGATCGTTTCGGAAATCCTTTTCTGGTGTATTTTAAAGCATGGGGATATGGTTAGATGAGTGTGCTTATGTCTTATATGATGATCCATCATCTGTAATGGTATTTCCTCTAAGTCTGAAAAGATCAAGAGCCTGTGATTTAGTCAAAACTTTTTTCTCATTGACAGGTCTGTGCTCTAAGAATCCATCTGGCAGTAAGGCTCCAGTTTGTTCAACATGTTCCAGATAGCGGTCAGGAGCATTTTGCAAACAGCGATGATTGCCTTTTTATTTCCAGGGTGGGATTTGATTCTGTGATACCTTTCTTTAAATTCAGGGTGTTTTTTTGATTTGATTAAAGCATTGGCAACCTGAACAAGAAGAGGTTTCAAATAACAACCGGCACGAGAAATTCTTGTGGATCTCACTTTGTTGTTACTCTGGGCGTTGCGAGGGCAGCAACCAGCCCGGGAAACAAGATGCTTGGATGACGGCAACACCGACATGTCGGGACCGATCTCGGAGAGAATGGCAATAGCAGTCATCGGATTCTTATCTAATCCTGGGAGTGTGTAAAGTAAATCCAAAACAGCAGAGAATGGTTCTGCAATCAGAAGTATTTCCTGCTCGATTTCATTCCTGTGGGCTTCAAGTTCATCGATGTGTGCGAGACATTGACGAAGTATGACAGCTTGTTCAGGAGAAATCGCACCATCAACAGCAGCTTGTATTTCTACGATGGGAGTTTTGCATCGTCCATCTACAAAGAGAGCAACATCAAAAGTTTCTCCGGGATGGTCGAGTATGTAGTTTGTGATAGATCTGGAAGATTTGCCAAAGACATCACTGAACACATCATCCAGTTTCAGATTAGAGGCGGTCAGACAGTTTTGGGCACGATTCTTTCCACCGGGCAGCATATTTGTAAGTTTGATACGGTAACGGATCAGGTCACACAGCTGACGGATCTCAGGTGAAGGAATAAAACTTGGCTTGATCATATCACACATAAATAAGTCGCAAATCCATTTTGCATCTTTACGATCGGTCTTATTTCCCTTCTGAGGTTTGGTATACTTTGGATGAGCGAGAGTTACAAAACAGGTTTTTTCAAGGATGTTGAATACAGGAACCCAATACTTGCCGGAAGATTCCATACAAACTTCGACACAGGAGTATTTTTTTAGCAAGCCATGCAGCTAAATCTTTAAGTCCTTTTGAAAAGGGAGAAAAGCGGGCCTGTTTATACTCGGTAAGTCCATTCGTATCGGTAATTCCGATGCAGGCATAGATCCAGGTTTTGTGGACATCGAGTCCACAGCAGTTATTACGAAAGATTTTAAACATAGAGTTCCTCCTACAATTATTTGTAGGGCTGGCAGGGATTGGTCATCCAGTGAAATCGAGCGGGCTTCGGAAGAGATAAGTTTACGAGCTACGGTTTTGCGCCATTCATTGATGCCTTGACGGATGACCGACCTATATAGAAATACGTGGTTGCCGCAATACAGCCCCACTACTTACCTCATCAGGTTCTGTAGTGTGCCAGTAGCCTACAAGAGGAGAATAACAAGAAAAAAGCACGAAAGGAAGATGGAGTTTGAAAAAGTTTCATGACCCCATCGGTGCCTTTCGCAGAAAGGCGAATTATAGAAATGAAAGTATTGGAAGAAAAATTACATCAGGTAATCGATCAATATTTATTTCATATAGGTATTATTATACTAGTGATTCTGTCAGTCGCAATCCGCTATCACTTAGCACCGGTTTGTGTACTGTCTGCTGATTATAACGATTTTATCGTCCCATGGTTTGAATATTATCAGGCCAATGGCTTAGGGGGTCTGGCAGAGCAGGTGGGGGATTACTATGTGCCCTATAATTTGTTCCTTGCATTGATTTCCTATTTACCATGGAAACCCTGGGTGATGGTTTCTCTGTTTTCCTGTTTGTGTGATTACATTTCTGCTTACTATATATATAAAATAGCATATATGATCATGGAGAACAAAGGAAACGAAAGCGTAATAAGACGGAAAGCAATTATAGTGGGTGTGGTTTCAGTTCTGATTCCGGTTACCTTTTTAAATAGTGGGCTGTGGAAGCAATGTGACAGTGTTTATGTATGCTTTATGATCATTTCCCTGTATTTTGTGCTAAAAGAAAAATACCGGACATCTTTGGTATTTCTGGGAATTGGTTTTTGCTTTAAACTGCAGGCTATTTTTCTTTTTCCATTTTTTGTGGTATTATATATAGGCCGAAAGAAGAATTTGAGTATCCTTCATTTTTTAATTATTCCGTTAATGTATCTGTTGGCGGGAATTCCGGCAGTATTGGCAGGCAGGAGAATCACAAACGTATACGGAACCTATTATCGCCAGATGAATCATGGTGGCTATAACGCAATGACCATAAATTTCCCCAATTTGTACGGCTTTGGATTAAGTGATTATCCGGCATTAAATCTGCCGTTTGTTATGATTACGTTATGTATTTTTATTTTTATGGCACTTTTTATCCAGCCATATATAAAGCGGCTATGCCGCAGCAATATTGTATATATAGCTTTATGGTGTATGTGGACATGTACGATGTTTTTACCGGGTATGCATGAACGTTATAACTATGCTGTGGTATTGTTAGCTACCATATTTTTTTTGATAGCAGATTGGAAAAAGATATGGATTGCTGTTATTTTGAATCTGGTATCTATAGTGCTATATAGTGTCTGCCTGTTGGGACCAGTAGATATCTCATTTTCTGTGTTGGCGATTTTTCATATGATCGCTTATGGATATGCCACCTATGATTTGGTAAACAAGATAAAGGAAACCAGCGATGAACAAGCTTAAAACGACAATAATTAATTACCTGATCAATCTTTCCCTGCTATCCATTACCTGGGGAGGGTTGTTTCGACGGAGCTTTAACTGTGATACTATTTTTCACGTGATAGCCCAGAAGGAGGATATTTATACGCAGATAGAGGATGCCCGTTATTTATGCGCAGGGCTGGATTATCTGCTATATCGGATGGGCATCAATGCCACGGATCATACCGGGGTTACGATTCTGATAAGCTTATGTATATTGGCTGCAGGGGTGTGTCTGGTGCAGGAAACCTTTCGCCATTATTTGTCGTTAGGGGCAATGTGGGAAAAAGTCAAATTTCTGGCCATCACGAATCTGCTCTTTATTAATGTATTGTTTTCCGAAGTACTAATGTTTTGCGAATGTGCACTGGCCTTTGCGCTGGCATATGCGTTGGCAGCTCTGGGAGGATATTTGTTTAAACGAAAAAAATATATTCCGGTTCTGATTGTCATGCTTTGTTCTGTTTCTTTTTATCAGGTAGGAGTTGTATTGGGCGCAATTTTAATTGCCGGTATTATTTTCTTTGATCATTTCCCATATAAAGAAAAATTAAATATAAATCAGATTATAATTAGAGGAATCATCGGCGGCATATGTACTTTTGGAATGGGGCTCCTGAATATGCTAAGCAGCCGTCTGCTGGTATGGCTGGGTGCTATTCCGGAATTGCGAAAGGTTCCTCAGACAGCGGGAAACGGCGAAAAAATTAAAATGGTTTTCTCTTATTTTGTCGCTTTATTAAAGGACAGCAGGAGCCTATTACCATCGGTGTGGCTCCCCTTACTGATAATCGCAGTCTGTGTAGTGGTAATTGTGGCAGATACCATAAAGGAAAAAAACTGGAAACGGCTTTTTGGTATTTTATCATTTTATGTCATGATGAATGTTATGATTTTTATTATTCCGTTTATGACCAAAGAAGTGAATACTTCACCACGAATCATCTTTCCCTTTTATACGGCTTTGAGTATGCTGTTGCTGATGACTTTTCAAGGTACAGGCAGTATGGGGAAAAAGATAATTGCCGGTGCCGGTTTGTTTTTCTTCTTTATTCAGATTATTATTTCGCAGATGATCATAAGTGATCATCTATTAAGCAATAAGCTGGATATTTTATATGCCAATATGGCATATCACAAAATAAAGGATTATGAAGAGACCACCGGAACTACGGTGGAGTATTTGGCGGTAACAAGAGATATTGACTGGTCTCCGTTCTATCAGGAAATAAAATATCATACGGATCAAATTAACGAAAGAGCTCTGGGTCAAGTGACCAATACCCTGATGAATGTAATGACCGAAGGGGACTTTATAAAGCTGGAAATGGATGAGGAGATTTACAATCAATACTTTAAGGACAAGAACTGGGATTATTTTGATTTGGACGAGCAGATGATCATTGTTGGCAATACAGCTTACTGGGTCATATTTTAAGGAGACAGAGATGTTATTTAATTCGTTTGAGTTTCTAATATTCTTTCCGGCTGTTTTGCTTGTGTATTTATTCTTACCAGCAAAAATCAGGTATTTGTGGCTTTTGGTTTCCAGCTATTATTTTTATATGTACTGGAACCCGATTTATGCTTTTATCATTACAGCAGCGATTTTATGGACTTATTTATGCGGGCGGCTGATAGAAGGAGCAAAGAGGAAAAAGGGGTTATTAACCCTAAGCCTGGTTATTAATATCGGGATGCTGGTTTATTTTAAGTATTCCGGTTTTGCACTAAATACGGTAAACAGCATTTTTGCGGCCTTGGGACGGCCGACTCTGGAAGTAAAGTTTGATATGATAATGCCCATCGGAATTTCTTTTTATACGTTTCAGACCACAGGGTATCTGGTAGATATATACCGGGGAAATGTTAAAGCTGAACGGAATATCGCAAAATATGCATTGTTTGTGGCATTTTTTCCTCAATTGTTATCCGGACCCATTGGAAGGGCAGAAAGTCTGTTGGTACAAATAGAAGAGAATTCCAGAAAAAAATTGTGGAATTGTAATCGCATAACCGGCGGTCTTACGTTGATGCTATGGGGATATTTTATAAAACTGGTGATTGCGGACCGGGTGGCCGTGTTGGTGAATACGGTTTTTGACCATTATTATCTTTATGGAATGACGGCGCTGATGGCTGGAGCAATAGGCTTTGCTATACAAATATACGGTGATTTTGCCGGATATTCTTTTATTGCGATTGGTGCGGCGAAGGTGTTGGGATTTGAGTTGATTGAAAATTTTAAAGCTCCTTATTTTTCACAGAGTATCAGTGAGTTTTGGCGTCGCTGGCATGTTTCGTTGAGTGCATGGCTACGAGATTATATTTATATCCCACTGGGAGGAAACCGGAAGGGAAAGGGGAAAAAATACCGTAATATTTTAATTACCTTTGGTGTTAGCGGATTGTGGCATGGTGCCAATTGGACATTTATCATTTGGGGGCTGCTGCATGGAATGTATCAGGTTCTAGAAAGTGAAATAAAGCCTTTTGCGGCACGTATCCACGCAAAGGCAGGGACGAAAACCGTGTCGGTTGGATATCGTCTGGGAAAAGGCATTCTTACTTTCTTAATGGTTGATTTTGCCTGGATATTTTTTAAATCGGAAAGTATCTCAGATGCCCTTTCTTATATAATGCGGCTTGTAAGTTACCGGGACTGGTGGTCCTTTTTTGACGGTAGCCTGTATACTTTGGGACTTGATTTTCAGGAGATGCATATATTATTCTTTGGTATCCTGGTGTTTATGGTGGTGGATTACATTCGTCTGAAAAAGGAAATCATGATTGATGTTTTTCTGCGGGAACAATGGCTGGTATTTCGTTGGGCGGTAATCATATTACTTTTCTATTTTACAGTGATATTCGGCCAATACGGACCGGGATTTGATTCATCCAATTTTATTTATCTACAATTTTAGAGGGATTATGAAAAAAAACAAGTTAGCTGTGATTGTTAAAATAATAATATTTGGTATCCTGGTATTTGTTCTTGGCCAATGGCTGTTTGCAGTCTTTGTTTATAAAGATATGGGCGGAGGCGGCGGCTGGCAAAGATTTTATGCTACCGAAAAAAACATTGTTGATGTGATGATTTATGGCAGTAGTCATGCCCATTGTACGGTAAACAATGCTATTTTGTGGGATGATTTCGGTATTGCCAGTTATTCAATGACAGCCGGTTCTCAGGACCTTGACAGCACCTATTATTTTATGCGGGAGACATTTAAGCGGCAGCAGCCTAAAGTGGTATTGGTGGAAGCCCTGGCGGTTACCTGGGGAGAGATGAGAAATGATACCACTTCAATAGTCCGCAACACCATGGGGATGCGGTGGTCTGGGATGTTTTGTGAATATATGCAATACCTGGCAGAGAGTGCCGGCAGCACCGATGCCGAAAAAAGAGAAGCTTTCCTGAAAGTTCCGGTAATTCACTCTCGCTATAAGGAATTGAAAAAGGAAGACTTTGAAGATGATATTTATTTTTTTAGAGGATATCGGGGAAGCTATGAATGGACCGGCTTCGACGCCACCCCGGAAGCTTGTAATGTTACGGAAACCATGGAGATCCCCGATGATCGAAAAGAGTATTTGCAGCAGATGATTGATTTTTGTAAGGAGCAGGGCGTTCAATTAATTTTTTTTGCATCCCCCTATATGCTGGGCGAAGAGGAACAGATGAAGTTTAATGCAATGGAACAGTTCGCCAGAGAACAGGAAGTGCCGTTTATTAATTTCAATAAGTGCTATCAGGAAATTGACTTTGATTATACCAGGGATATGCGGGAAGGAAGTCACGTTAATAACAGAGGTGCGGCCAAGGTATCCTATTATCTGGGACAGTTAATAAAAGAAATGGCAGAAATACCGGATCACCGGGGTGAAAAGGAATATCAGTATTGGGATCTGCACTCACAGCATCTGGCAGGAAAAGAAGCAGGTAATCAGCTGGCCCAAGGGCAGGAGATTACAGAGTATTTGGATATTCTATCGCAAATTCCAGAGAAATACTTGGTAATTATATCTTTAAACGGCAACTATAATGCCTTGGGGGAAGTATACGCAGATGCTTTGGAAGCATATGGAATTAATCGCGAATCTTATTATCAGGGTGGTGTCTGGATAAAAAAAGATGGTCAGTTTATTTATTATTCGGAAGGTGCTCAGGAATATAAGAAGGTTATTAAGGTAGGAAACAATGAAATACGGGTTAGCGGTACAGCCCAATATGATGAAGATGGAGAGATAACCGGTGTTTCGGAGATAATTGTTCAGAGTCAGGATTACCGGAAAATTGAGAATGGTGTAAATATCGTTGTATACGATTGTGAGTTAAATCAGTTTATTGATACGGTGGGAACGGATATTTATCTGGGACTGGGCATGATACGGGAAGAGAAGTAATAGTCTGGGAGAAAGAAAAGGATACAGAAAGAGGATGAAGAAACTATGAAAAATGACAAGCCATATTTGATTACCGGAACCGCCGGTTTTATCGGCTTTTGGCTGGCTAAAAGTTTACTGGATAAAGGATGCAGGGTGATCGGGTTCGATAACATAAATGACTACTATGATGTATCCCTGAAAGAAGAACGCTTAACTATTTTGCAGAAGTATCCGGAGTTTATATTTGTGAAAGGTGACCTGGCCGATAAAGAAGGTTTAGAAAAAGTATTTATTGACTATTCCCCCCAGATGGTAGTAAATCTGGCGGCACAGGCTGGCGTGCGTTATAGCATCACCAATCCCGATGCTTATATAAAATCCAATATCGAGGGATTTTTTCATATATTGGAGTGCTGCCGTAAATATCCGGTGGAGCATTTGTTGTATGCTTCCTCCAGCTCGGTATATGGGGAAAACAAGAAGGTTCCTTTTTCCACCGGGGATCCAGTAGACGAACCGGTAAGTTTATATGCCGCAACCAAGAAATCCAATGAACTGATGGCATATTCCTATAGTAAGCTGTACAAGATCCCGGTTACGGGGCTGCGTTTTTTTACAGTTTACGGTCCCATGGGGCGGCCGGATATGGCTTATTTTAAGTTCGCTGAGAAAATTATGGCAGGAGAGCCAATTCAGATATATAATAATGGTGATATGCACCGGGACTTTACTTATATCGATGATGTGGTTAAGGGGATAGAATGTATTATACCCAATAAACCAAAAGAAAACAGGCAGTGTGTTCCCTACAAAATATATAACATAGGAAACAATAAACCGGAAAATCTGATGCATTTCATTGCGGTATTGGAAGAAAAGCTGGGAAAAGCAGCGGTTAAGGAGTTTCTGCCAATGCAGCCGGGGGATGTACCCCGAACTTATGCCGATATTGATGATATGATACAGGACTTTGGTTTCAGTCCCGATACAGCCATTGAAGTAGGACTTGAGAAGTTTGTTAAGTGGTTTTTGGATTATTACAGGAAATAAAGGTAAACACAATATGAAGAAGTATGATAGAATTATTATCGGAGCCGGATTATATGGGTTATATGCCGCGCTTTACTGCGGAAAGCGGGGAGAGCGCATATTGGTGCTGGAAAAGGATGCAAGGTCTTTTGGCCGGGCCACCTATATTAATCAGGCCAGAGTCCATATGGGATATCACTATCCCCGCAGTTTAACCACAGCAGTGAAGTCAGCAGACTATTTCAACCGTTTCGTGGAAGACTACGGTTTTTGTATCCACCAGGAATTTGAGCAGATATATGCCATATCAAAGCAGTTTTCGTGGACCAATGGAGTACAGTTTGTGGAATTTTGCCGAGCCGCCGGGATTCCCTGTGAAGAGGTTCCGGCCAGTCGCTATTTTAAGGAAGGCATGTGTGAAGGGGCATATTTAACCCAAGAATATACTTATGATGCCAGGATTTTGCAGGACTTTTATATGGAACAATTAACGGTCCTGGACAATGTAGACTTTATTTTTGAAGCAGACATAATGAGGATTATCAAGGGTGATAAGACATATGAAGTGTTGATGGCAGATGGTGAGAAAGTGGTTAGTGAATTCGTCCTTAATGCAACTTATGCTTCCACCAATCAGATTTTGACTAAAGTAGAAGGAATGGATACAGAGCAATTTGATATTAAATATGAGTTGTGTGAGATTATTTTATGTAAACCATCCGAGGAGCTGAAGGATGTGGGAATCACGGTTATGGATGGACCTTTTTTCTCCGTTATGCCCTTTGGAAAGACCGGTTATCATTCCCTTACATCGGTTACCTTCACCCCTCATGTCACCTCCCATGAACGGCTGCCCCTGTTCAGATGTCAACAGGGTACCGACTGTAGCGCCGATCAACTGGCCAATTGTAATACCTGTAAAAACAAACCGGATTCGGCCTGGCCCTATATGTCCCATCTGGCAGATAAATATATGAAAGAAAAATATGCATATCAATATATAGATTCGCTTTTTTCCATGAAGCCCATATTAAAAACGTCGGAAGTGGATGATTCCCGTCCGACGGCCATAAAGGTATTGTCGACCCAGCCTGCTTTCGTCAGTGTATTATCGGGTAAGATTAATACAGTTTATGATTTAGATGAATATTTACAGGGAGTTTAGTGTGAGATGAACAATAAAGAAAACAAGTTTATATCCTTGGTAGTTTATATGCACAATGACGAGAGTAGGATCGAAAAATTTCTGGATACCATCGTGCTGTTTTGTGCGGAACATTTTTCAAAATATGAGTTGATCTGTGTGGATGACGGATGTATCGACGGAACCGTCGAGCGGTTAAAGGCATATTTGGAAAAGAAGGCCATCGGTGCGGCAACTTCCGTGATTCATATGAGTTATTATCATGGGCTGGAAGCCTCCATGAATGCCGGACGGGATTTGTCTATCGGGGATATTGTATATGAATTTGATGAAGTAGATGTGAACTATGAAGCTGAATTGGTGATGACGCTTTATCAGCGGTTGATTGCCGGTTTTGATATTGTATCGGCCAGCAGCAGGGGAAGGAGCCATTTTACCTCCAAGTTGTTTTATGCCCTATATAACCGCACCAGCCGGATGAAAGGTAAGATTGGACCGGAAACCTTCCGGATTATTTCCCGCCGGGCCATTAATCGGGTGAAATCCATCGGCCAGTTTATTCCTTACCGCAAGGCTGTATATCGGAATTGCGGACTAAAAACCGATATGATTACTTATAAATCCATCGGCAATGGCAAGCTTAAGAGAGAAAAAGGCCGTAGGTTAGAGCGGACAAGCCTGGCCTTGGATTCTTTTATTTATTTTACCAATGCCATCGAGCGGGTTTCCCTGATTCTCAGTGGCTTGTTTCTGGCCATTACATTAGGGGTAGCATTTTATATTGTTTTTGACTTTTTTAGTGCCAAATCTAAACCCATCGAAGGCTGGGTGTCCACCATGGGGTTTATGGCCTTTGGCTTTATGGGAGTGTTCAGCTTATTGACAATTATTCTGAAGTATCTGTCAGTTATGTTAAATTTGATTTTTAAGAATCAAAGATATCTGATTGAAGGGATTGAGAAAATAAACGATAACAATGGAAGAGAGATCAGAAATGAACATTAATATTTTATTTCCGGTTTTAGACGAACGGTTAAGACTGAAAAACGGAATTGATTCAACCGTAGCCTACATGCGGAAAAATAGTAAAATCCCCTTCAAAATTACCATATTGGATAATGGTTCAACCGACGAAACACCCCAGATAGGGATGGCTTTAAGTAACCAATACTCAGAAGTATCTTATGTAAAGGTGGGAGCCAAAGGCGTAGGTGTTGCCTTCCGGAAGGGAGTGGAACTGAATGAAAGTGAGATCGTCGGTTACATGGATATCGATCTGTCTACGGATCTGGAGCATTTAGGCCAGGCAATGGATATTTTTGCAGGTCAGCCGGAAATTGAGTATATTAACGGTTCGCGGTTCAGTCGGTCCTCCGTTACCCGCGGTCGCAAATGGTATCGTAAAATTACGTCCAAAGGGCTGCTGATATTACTAAAAGGTATTTTCAAAATGAAGTCCACCGATGCCATCTGCGGCTTTACCTTTATGCGAAAGGAAACGGCCCGCCGCCTGGTGGAGGTATCAAGTGATGACAATGGCTGGTTTTATATGATTGAAGTCCTGCTGCGTGCCGAGCGGATGGGAATTGCAGTGCTGGATATGCCGGTAAATTGGAATGAAGATTATAATACAACAGTAAAAGTGTGGAAAACCATCATGAATTACTTAAAGCAAATCCGCCGCCTGTATAAAATGTTTAAAAAGGAAGAACGTGAAAAATGATTAAAAGAATTGACTTAACCAGAGATTATCAAAAACATAAAGAAGAGTACCTGCAGGCCATTCAGGAAGTTTGTGAGGAAACAGCCTTTTCAGGCGGAAAATTTGCCGACCGGTTCGATCAGGAGTTCGCGGAATATTGTGAAGTACCTTATGCCGCCGGCGTAAATAACGGTACCTCCGCGTTGCAGTGTGCAATGCTGGCATTGGGAATCGGAGCCGGGGATGAAGTCATCGTACCAGCCAACACTTATATTGCCACAGCCTGGGGGGTTACCTATACCGGTGCAATACCGGTATTTGTGGACTGTACAGCCGATACATGGGAAATCGATCCCGATCAAATCGAAGCCAGAATAACAGAAAGAACCAAGGCAATCATTGGGGTTCATTTGTATGGACAGCCATTTGAATTTAACCGGGTAAAGGAAATCGCCGATAAGTATAATCTGTTTGTGGTGGAAGACTGTGCCCAGGCTCATGGTGCTCTTTACGAAGAAAAAAAGGTTGGTGGCCTGGGCGACCTGGGATGTTTCAGCTTCTACCCGGGGAAGAACCTCTATGCCTTTGGCGAAGGGGGCAGCGTAACTGCCCATAAAAAAGAATATATAGATTATATCAATATATTAAAAAATCAGGGTTGCCAGACCCGTTATTATCATGATGTGGTGGGCTACAATATGCGTCTGGAGGGACTCCAGGGGGCAGTGCTCAGTGTGAGTCTTAAGTACTTGGAGGAGTGGACGCGCAGAAGACAGGAAATCGGACAGATCTATTTAAAAAAGATAACCAATCCGGTTTTTACCATGCAGAAGCATCCTCAAAATACCCGGTCCGTTTTTCACTTATTTGTCGTGACGGTAGCCGGTCCGGATGATTTTATTGCCTATATGGAGGAACTGGGAATCGAATGTAACAAACATTATCCGGTGCCCTGTCATTTACAGAAGGCATATGAAAATCTCGGATATCAGGAGGGTGATTGCCCCAATGCCGAGTACCTGGCCAGTCACTGTGTCACCTTGCCGTTGTTTCCGGAGATGACTGAGGAAGAGGTGGAGCAGGTCATTGCAGCATGTAATGCCTATGAAAGGTAATAAAATGAAAAAATATGTAACACCGAAATCTATAAGCGTGGTACTGACTTTATTGTATGTAGGAAGTCTGATTCCCTTATTTTTAATCGCAAGATATAATTTTCCCAGTGCCGATGATTATTCCATTGGAGAAACCTGCCGCCATGCATGGGTGGCCACCCATAATATCTTTCCGGTTATATGGCAGGCGGTGAAGATGGCATGGCATGATTATTTTAACTGGATGGGATATTTCTCTTCCATTTTCTTCATGTCTATTCATCCTGGTGTATTTGGGGGTCAGTGGTATTCTCTGACTACCTATATTATGGTGGGAATGCTTAGTTTTTCAACCATGTATCTGTTCCATGCCATTCTGGTGAAGGCCCTGAAGATTGATAAATACCTTTGCCACAGTATCAGTATGATTACCTTGTTTGTGATGGTGCAATGTATGGTTGGCCCAGTGGAAGCATTTTACTGGTTCTGCGGAGCAGTGAACTATATTTTCCTGCATAGTGCCGGGATGTTCATGCTGGGTGCTTTGATTTCGGCAGTATTTGACCAGAAAAAAGGAAAACGGATGTGGGACTTGATCATTGCATCGGTGATGGGCATATGGGCGGGAGCCGGTAATTATATGACGGCACTGGACCTTATGATTGCTCTGGTAGCAGCAGTATTGGTGATGGTCTGGCGTAAGAAGGGGAAGCAGTATAAGCTTTTACTGATTCCGGTTGGATTTTATCTGGCAGCCTTCGCGGCCAGTGTTCTGGCTCCCGGAAACAATGTCCGTTCCGCAGGGGCATCGGGGATGAATCCCATTAAGGCGGTTTTGGTTTCTTTTTATTATGCATTGGATTATGCGTTATCTGATTGGACCAATTGGGTAGTGATATTAATGGTGATCACTTTAATCCCCATCTTCTGGAAAGCGGCCATGCAGACGGAATTTACTTTTGCTTATCCGGCCCTTGCAGCAGTATTCAGCTATTGTATATTGTCGGCTACGGTGACACCACCGTTGTTTGCCGTGGGAAATATCGGGGCAGGAAGATTACAGGCTTTAATTTACACAGTATATATTTTGCTTCTGGTTTTGAATGTGGGTTATATTACCGGCTGGGTACAAAAAAAGACAGCTGTGGGGAAAACAGAAGAAAACAATCGCTTTTCCGGCAATACCATAATGACCTTACTGATTTGCGTGTTATTTTTAGTGTGTGGCTCAGTTCTTTGTGTTATTCCCGAGCCCCATTATTTTACCTATACATCGGCTATTACGGATTTGTACAATGGCAGTGCCAGAGAATATGGAGAGGCATTAAAGCAGCGGGCTGAGATATTGAATCAGGCCCCGGCCGGTGAAGAAATTACGTTGGAACCATTACCCACCCAGCCCAAGCTGCTTTATTACGGAGATATTACGGTACGGTCGGATGATTGGGAGAATCGGGCATTGGCCAGATACTATGGAGTAAAATCGGTAGTAATTAAAGAACAATAAGAAAAATGTCGCCGCAGGGCGGCATTTTTTTGAGAATGAAAAGACCGGAGAAAGAATAAACTACTTATGTGACAGTTATTAAGAAAATATTAAAGATAACGGAAGAAATTTTAAGATTACAAAAATATCCACATATTTTAATTCTTTTATGGTAACATAATCATTATAGAAACATAATGGGAGGAAAGAAGATGAAAGAAAACAGATATTTCAAAAGAAAAAGCGTCATTGTGGCGATAATTGTACTTATAATGGCATTTTCCATGGTTGGATGCGCACAGTCCGCAAATCCCGTGGATGAAGACGCCAATGGCGAGAACGTCATTATCACCGAAACCGGCGAAGTATTGGAAAAAGATGCTCCGGAAACAGCGGAGGCCCCCCCGGAAGCCAGTCCTTCACCCCAGATCATTACACTGAAGGAGCCATTGGTAGAGCCAGAAGTACAACAAATTGTTACGGAACATGACAAGGCGGAGGAAGCAGTAGATCCCAATGATTTACAAATCGTTTTTTTGGGAGACAGTATTTTAGATGGTCATCGGGATGAAACCGGAATTCCTTATTTGGTAAAGAAAGCATGCAATGCAAATGTGTATAATCTTTCAATTGGCGGAACCAGTGCTTCCCTGGAAGTAGGCGAGCCTCAGGGGCATGAAGAATGGACCTCAAGGAGTTTTGTGGGCATCTCACTGATGCTGGCGGGTCGTGTGAGTACTGATCTCATTAACGGAACACCGGCACTGGCGGCGATGCAAAAACTGGATGTAAAAAATACGGATTATTTTGTGGTGGAATATGGTGTGAACGATTTCTTCCGGATCGTGCCTATGAACAATATGAGAAAAGCAGGGGATATGACCACATATGCAGGTGCCTTGCGCGTCGGAGTCTCTAATTTGCAGGAAATAGCCCCGGATGCCACTATCATTTTGTGCAGCCCCACTTATGCGCAATTTTTTCATGACGGGGTATTTGTCGGAGACGGAAACGTTCTGAATAACGGCGTTGGCACCTTATTTGATTATAAAGGAACCTGTGAGTATGTAGCCAATGAGAAGGGAACCTTGTTTTTGGATGCATATCTGGATATCGGTATTGATGGTTATACGGCGGAGGAATATCTGGAGGATGGTGTCCATTTGAGTGCGGCGGGAAGAAGGGTATATGCCGATTATTTATCAAATATGATATTAAAATATGAGGAAACAAAAAACAATTGATCAACAAATCTCCTTTAGTTCCAAATTTGGTAACAGTTTTCAGATAAAATAGGGTAAAATATCAATGATACCAAATATGGAATGTAAAGCCTGCCGTTAAAAGGCAGGCAGAATAGGAGATAATAATATGAATCCACAGGATATGTTGATCGAGCGTATTAATAATTTGTGTAAAGAAAGGCGATTATCCTACTATGCACTGGCATACAAGTCAGCGGTGCCCCTGACCACCCTTATGCATATTTTGGATAAATCCACCAAGAATCCGGGAGTTCTTACCATCAGTAAGTTGTGTGACGGATTTGATATTACATTGAAAGACTTCTTTGATTCCGGGGAATTTAAGGGAATTGAAAAAGAAGAATAGAATATGTAAAGAATTTATAAAGAATGTGGAAAAATAATGACGAAATATCGTTAACATGCTATACTCTGATTATCATAATAATAAATGTGGTAGGAGGAGTTTTTCTATGACAAAGGCAGAAATTTTAAAAAGGGAAATTTTATCTCAATACAAAAGTGTAAGGCAGTTCGCGATAGAGATAGGAATTCCGTACAGCACCCTTGTTACTACTCTGGAACGGGGGGTAGAAGGCATGGCTTACGGTACGGTAATAAAAATATGTGATAAATTAAGTTTAAATCCGGTGGATTTTTCATCCTTGGAGAATGGCCAGACGTTAGGTGAGAAGATACTTGAAAATAAAGTGCTGCAATCCTATATTACTTTAAACAAAAAGGGCCGTACGAAAATTCTTGAAATGATGAATGATTATGCCCATCTGGAGAAGTACGTGGAATAGCGGAGGAATCGATGAGAGCACATCATTATGACTATCTGATAGTGGGTGCGGGATTATTCGGTGCAGTTTTTGCTTATGAGATGAGGCAAAAGGGAAAGTCTTGTATGGTAATTGAAAAGAGAGACCGGATTGCGGGAAATATTTATACGTACGATGTCCGGGGGATACAGATTCATAAATATGGTGCCCACATATTTCATACTGCTAATAAGGAAATATGGGATTATGTAAATCGGTTTGCAGAGTTCAACCACTATATCAACTCTCCTGTAGCTGTTTATCAGGGAGAGTTATATAATTTACCTTTTAACATGAATACATTCAATAAACTGTGGGGCGTGAAAACCCCGGCGGAAGCCCGCAAGCAAATTGCCCGTCAGATTGAAGGACTGCAGATTGAAGCCCCGTCCAATCTGGAAGAGCAGGCATTGTCCCTGGTGGGAACAGATGTATACGAGAAGCTGGTAAAAGGGTATACGGAAAAACAGTGGGGCCGGAATTGTACGGAACTGCCGGCATTTATTATTAAGCGTCTGCCCCTGCGTTTTACTTATGATAATAATTATTTTAATGATTCTTATCAGGGAATTCCCAAAGGGGGATACACCCCCATCATCACCAGGATGCTGCAGGATATCCCAGTGCAAACCGGAGTGGAATACAATACCTTTCTGAAGGAACAGCAGGATGCAGAAGCTGCCGGGAAGGATTATGTCACTTGGGAAAAAACAGTTTATACCGGAATGATTGATGAGTTTTTTGATTATTCTCTGGGGCATTTGGAATATCGTTCCCTACGTTTTGAAAACGAAGATATGCCGGATTGTGATAACTGGCAGGGCAATGCTGTGGTGAACTATACCGAACGGGAGGTTCCTTATACCAGAATTATCGAGCACAAGCATTTTGAATTCGGCAAAGGGGATGGAACTGTGATTACCAGGGAGTATCCGGAAAACTGGCAAGTAGGTTCAGAACCGTATTATCCTATTAACGATGAACGTAATACAGTTCTGTTTGAACAATACCGAGAATTGGCTGAGAAACGGAAGGACATCTTGTTTGGCGGCCGGTTAGGACAGTACCGTTATTATGATATGGACAAGGTAATCGAAGCGGCATTGGATATGGCAAAGGAAGAGACACGATAAATATTATATAAGAATGGGAGAAAAAATGAGAGGACATGTTCTCTCATTTTTTTGCGAATTAGGATTAATATTTAAATAATTTTATATAAAATAAATTGCTTTGAAAATTTTAAAAAACAGGTTGTAAAAACTTTGCTGCCATGATATATTATGAAAAGAAACTTTGAATATCAAAATATTATATAATAAAAGTATTTGGGAATCAAATATAATAAATGATTCACAGGAGGATGGGCAATGAATTGGAATGATGCATTGAAAGATTTGGACGAACGCAGAGACAAAGCGCTGCTGGGCGGCGGTACGAGTAAGATTGATAAACAACACCAGTCAGGGAAATTAACGGCCAGAGAAAGAATAGATGTATTGCTGGATAAAGGCACTTTTGTGGAAGTGGATGGATTTATCGAATCACGAATCGATGACTTTGACCTGGATAAGCGTAGGGTTCTTGGTGATGGGGTTGTGACCGGATATGGTGAGATCGACGGACGACTGGTATTTGTGGCCAGCGAGGATTTTACGGTAATCGGCGGCACATTAGGAGAATACCACTCCATTAAAATCTGTCATATTCAGGATATGGCTATGCAGATGCGGGCACCTTTGATTTGTATAAATGACAGCGGCGGAGCCCGTATTGAAGAAGGAATTTCTTCTCTCAGCGGTTACAGCGGAATGTTTCTCCGCCATACTAAGGCTTCAGGTATGATTCCCCAGATTGCGGTTATTTTAGGCCCCTGTTCGGGCGGTGCCTGTTATGCCCCGGCTATTTGTGATTTTATCTTTATGGTAAAAGATATTTCCAAGATGTTCATTACCGGCCCTAATGTGGTAAAGACGGTAATTAACGAAGAAGTGTCCCCGGAAGAATTGGGTGGAGCCAAGGTGCATGCTGAAAAAAGCGGGGTTTCTCATTTTACCTATGATACCGAAGGCGAATGCCTTATGGGGGTACGGAAGTTGTTGGCTTACTTACCCAGTAATTTTGAAGAGAAAGCACCGGTGGTGAAAAATATCAGGGATAAGCAATCTCTCTTATTCAGCGTTAACAAGATGCTTTCCAAAATCGGACCTTTGGGCAAAAATATTTTGGCCAATAACGAAAAGGAAAAGGCTAACCGAATCAAAAGTATTGTACCGGATAATTCCCGGCATGCCTATAATGTGAAAGAAGTGATCGAATGCATCGTCGATGACAACAGCTTCTTCGAAGTCCAGAAAGAATTTGCCGCCAATGCAGTGATTGGCTGGGGCAGAATGGAGGGTGAAGTGGTGGGATTTGTGGCTAATCAGCCGGCAGCAATGGGGGGGTCCCTGGATTATCATGCTTCCGACAAAATAGCCCGTTTTATCCGCTTCTGCGATTGTTTTAATCTGCCCATTATTACGTTGGTGGATGTACCGGCATTTTTGCCTGGAACGGCACAGGAACATAATGGTATCATCCGTCATGGTGCCAAGGTGTTATATGCTTATTCGGAAGCCACAGTACCTAAGATATCCTTAATTATGCGAAAAGCATACGGCGGTGCCTATATTGCTATGAATTCTAAAGAAATGGGAGCGGATATGGTCTTTGCCTGGCCCATCGCAGAAATTGCAGTGATGGGAGCGGAGGGGGCGGTAAATATTGCCTTCAAAAGAAAAATTAAGGCCGCGGATGATCCGGAAGCCATGCGGGAACAGTGTAAGAAAGAATATGAAGAGCGGTTTCTGAATCCATACGTTGCTGCTTCCAGAGGGTTTGTGAATGAAGTAATCAGGCCTGAGGAATCCAGAACCCGTTTGTTGAAAGCATTAAAGGGATTAAAAAGTAAAAAAGTAGAAGCCCCTAAAAAGAAACATGGAAATATTCCATTGTAAGACGACATAACAAAACTCAGCGCAATAGATACTCGATTCGAGGATTATCTGCTGTGCTGAGTTATTTTAAAGTTTTTTTAAATACTAACAGTAACTGTTAAACATCATCCCGCTATACGCACTGGTTATATAAGGATTAGCGAAATTATGTCCGGGATTTTTATAAGCCACAATCTTTTTATCCACATATTCCATCGGATTCAGTGAAACCTGATTGGTCTTACGGAGAATGGCATTGGTAAAGTCTTTTACAGCAAACAAATGGTTTGTGTTTTCACCGGTCACAGCCTCGTTCAGTTTACGGCTATCCTCAAGAATAATCTGTCCGTTGTCCTGAACCTGAAGTCCAAGGGAAGACATCTGCTCCCTGTAAAGGTTGGCAATTCCTTTCATCTCGCTCAGAAGCCGGTTGCTTTTTGGATGTTCTTCCATATAGGCGGAAGAAGAGGTGACAAAGGAATTGTAACCATCAATCAAAATATTTATATTTTCATTTAAAGATTCGGTGTCGGTTTTTAAACCTATATGAATGGGCTCTTCATCCTCTTTGCTGATGTCATTCAAATTGAGTTCGTACATTTTATTAACCGTGAAATGATTGGAAAGTGCTGACCGCTCTTCACCGTTTAATAAAAATTCGGCATTGGATGCATGCTGGGTAATGGTGTTCAGGCCAAAGTAAGAAACGGCACCGGCGGTTTTGGTGGTTTTGTCGTCAGTGATGGAAAACAGATTCTCTTTGTCCGGTGCAATGCCGGTGGCTTTGGAACTGAGAGACAGAGCCGAATTGCCATGGCTGTCGTTAATTACCTCAGCGGTCAAACCGATGTCAGCATTATTGAACAGTCTTGCCAGGCGGTTTTGTACATCAGCATTGGTATCACCATTGTTTATATTAAATTGAAACTCATAGTTTAAGTCGGAAACATTAATATCAAAGGAATAGGAAGCCGAAGCAAGGGCGGTGCGTTCATTAGCAGGAAGAAACGAACCGGAATTAACCTGCCCGCAGGCCAGCTTATTTACAGATATATCAAATTCTGGGATTTCAGAATCTTCATAGCCACCCACAAAGGAAGCTGTTACAACATCGTCATTGGTTGAATAAGCAACATTTTTATTTAATATCTCGGATTCGTCCAAGCCTCCCAGAGAAGCTATGGTATTCCGCAGCTGCCTGGCATTTTCTTTAATACCTACAGCAAATTCCTGTGTCTCTCTGGTATTATTCAGGAGAAACAGAGGGGCATCTTTATTTTGCTTGACAATGGAATTATAAATGCCACGAAGCTCACTCTTCTTATGCGTATCGTATTGTGATGGACGCATAGATGAATATGTGGTAAGATAGTGATTGTAGACGGTATTTAATGATGCACTATATGCCATAATAAGCCCCTCCTTTCTTCCGTGAATAAGTTCGCTCCATCCGTGGAGATTTTGATTATCTATAAAAGGGCATAATTACCTACTTTGATAAGTAAATCATACCACTAAATGGCCTTAAAATCAAGTTAAACGGCCGAAATTGAAAAAAATGTAGAACGAAAAAGGAAAAACCGGTTGACGTGCATATAATAAGTATGTTATAGTAATCAAACAAAAAAGATTTAGGTCTTTTTTTTATGCTTAAAAATATGGAATCAAATTCCGATGAAAGAAGAGGTTGGAGGAACGGTTATGCGTACAAAGATAACATTGGCATGTACAGAGTGTAAACAGCGCAACTACAATACAACAAAAGACAAAAAGGCCCATCCGGACAGAATGGAAACCAAGAAATATTGTAGATTTTGCAAGACCCATACAATGCATAAGGAAACTAAATAATAGATTATAAAGTTTACCAGGAGGTTATTTATGGGAGAAGTAGTAAAAACAGATAAGGCCCCCAAAAGAAATTTTTGGAAGGGTGTCAAAGCTGAATTTAAAAAGATTACCTGGCCGGATAAAGAGTCGCTTTTGAAACAATCGATTGCGGTTGTTTGTGCTTCTATTGTATTGGGAGTTGTTATAGCTGTACTGGACTTCTTTTTACAGTATGGTGTGGATTTCCTGACAAAACTATAGAGTGAGGGTGATAAAGTGGCAGAAGCAAATTGGTATGTAGTACATACCTATTCGGGGTATGAAAATAAAGTAAAAGCCAATATCGAAAAGACAATCGAGAACCGACACTTGGAAGAAGAAATTCTTGAAGTCCGCGTTCCTATGCAGGATGTAGTGGAAGTAAAGAACGGCGCCAAGAAAACCGTTCAAAAGAAAATGTTTCCGGGCTATGTGTTGGTTAATATGATCATGAACGATGACACCTGGTATGTGGTGAGAAATACCAGAGGTGTAACCGGATTCGTCGGACCGGGAAGCAAACCGGTACCGCTTTCGGAAGCGGAAATGAAACCGCTGGGAATCAAAACCGAAAGTATTTCAGTTGACTTTGCCGAAGGTGATGCCATTGCGGTGGTTGCAGGTGTCTGGAAAGATACGGTGGGTATTGTTCAGAGAATCGATTTTGGTAAGCAGACAGCAACCATCAATGTAGAACTTTTTGGCAGGGAAACACCTGTTGAAATCAGTTTTGCGGAAGTGCGTAAAATGTATTAAAAGAATCAGGTATTAGTGTAAATCTGCGGATTTATATTTAATATAAGTAACGAACGTCCGGTGTGATCGTGTGTGCACCGCGGCGGTGGGAGCCCAATATTTCGTGCAGGCACAAAAAATATTTCATTAGCACGAAATATGTAAGTTTCGCAGAACGAAACTTACCGAGTGCCGAAGGGTATGGATGAAAGGGCGCCAAACCACATTTATTTTAGGAGGTGCCATTATGGCAAAGAAAGTAGAAGGATATATCAAGTTACAAATCCCTGCTGGTAAAGCTACACCAGCGCCCCCTGTTGGTCCTGCACTTGGACAGCATGGTGTTAACATCGTTGAATTTACCAAACAATTCAACGCCAGAACAGCCGATAAAGGGGATACCATTATTCCGGTTGTTATTACAGTATATGCAGACAGAAGTTTTAGTTTCGTAACCAAAACTCCCCCTACTGCAGTGCTTCTTAAGAAGGCTTGCAATCTGAAATCAGGTTCCGCAGTGCCTAATAAGAACAAAGTTGCAACTATTTCCAAAGCGAAGCTTCAGGAAATCGCTGAACTGAAAATGCCTGATTTGAATGCCGCAAGCGTTGAAGCTGCCATGAGCATGGTTGCCGGTACCGCAAGAAGCATGGGCATTTCGGTAGAAGAATAGGAGGGACGGAGATGAAACACGGAAAAAAATACAGCGAGGTAGCAAAACAGGTTGATCGTGCTGCTTTGTACGAACCCTCAGAAGCAATTGCCTTAGCTAAAAAAACAGCAATTGCCAAATTTGATGAAACGATAGAGCTTCACATCAGAACCGGATGTGACGGACGTCACGCTGAACAGCAGATTCGTGGTGCAGTAGTACTGCCGAACGGAACCGGTAAAACCGTAAAGGTTTTGGTTTTTGCCAAAGGTGATAAATTAAACGAAGCGGAAGCAGCCGGAGCAGATCATGTTGGCGGCGAAGAGCTGATCCCCAGAATTCAGAATGATGGATGGCTGGATTTTGACGTAGTAGTAGCAACCCCTGATATGATGGGTGTTGTGGGACGTCTTGGTAAAGTGTTGGGTCCCAAAGGCCTGATGCCCAATCCGAAAGCCGGAACAGTAACCATGGATGTGGCTAAGGCCATTGCCGATATCAAAGCCGGTAAGATTGAATACAGACTGGATAAATCCAATATTATTCATGCACCCATCGGAAAAGCTTCTTTTGAAGAAGAAAAATTGCAGGAAAACTTTAACGCAATAATGGAAGCGATTGTAAAAGCAAAACCTTCAGCATTAAAGGGACAGTATTTGAGAAGTATTACTCTCTCAGCCACAATGGGCCCTGGCGTAAAAGTAAGTGTAGCTAAATTTTAATGACAAAATAAAATCAAGAGAAGTCATCCGTCGCAAAGGGTGGCTTCTTTTTTTGATGTATGATATGATTTAAGAATGAAAAGAAGAAAAAAGAAAAGAAGAAACAGAATAAAGTTTATTTGGGTGTTTGCCATTACATTGACCATTGTTTTGCTGGGGGGATTGGCAGGAATGCTGGCTTATGGCTATATGGTTCATGGAATCGGACAGGAAGATGAAAGCCTGATGGATTTTATTACCACCGAAGTCATTTCCAGAGAATCCTTGGCAGAGCGGGAGGCAGCCGGCAAGGAAGAAGCGGGACCGGCCAAATACGCAGAGATTTTAAGTGATAAAGCATATATGGAAGAAAATCGGATTTATGTCAGAGAACCGGCATTCAGCGGAGAAGTGAAAATGTGTTTTGCCGGTGACATTCTTTTCGATAAGGAGTATGCGGTTATGGCCACCGCCAAACAGCGTGGGGGAACGGTAGAGCAGGCATTTACAGCTGACTTGCTGGAGCGGATGCAGTCCGCTGATGTAATGATGGTAAATAATGAATTCCCTTATACCCAGCAGGGAACGGCTGTTGAAGGGAAGCAATATACCTTCAGAGCCCACCCGGACACAGCGGCGTGGCTGAAGGATATGGGAGTAGACCTGGTTTCTTTGGCCAATAATCATGCTTTTGATTTTGGCGAAATTGGTTTGCTGGATACCCTGGATACCTTAAAAAGTATGGACATGCCTTATGCGGGAGCGGGAATAAATATAGAAGAAGCGGCCGCGCCGGTCTATTTTATTGTGGGGGATATGAAAATTGCTTTTGTGTCAGCCACGCAAATAGAACGTCTGGATAATCCGGATACCAGAGGAGCTACGGAAACAGGGTCGGGTGTATTTCGGTGCTGGAATCCCGAGAAGCTGCTGGAAGCGGTAAGGTCAGCCAAAGAAAACAGTGATTTTGTCGTAGTATACATACATTGGGGTACGGAAAATGTCAGTGAACCGGATTGGGCGCAGTTGGATCAGGCACCTAAAATTGCCGAAGCCGGCGCGGACTTAATTATCGGCGACCACCCTCATTGCTTACAGGGGATTACCTATTGCGGAAATGTGCCGGTGATCTACAGTCTGGGCAACTTTTGGTTCAGTTCCAGAACGGTGGATACGGGAATGCTGGAAGTGGTAGTAAATGAGCAGGGGGTCAAATCGGTTCAGTTTGTTCCGGCGTTACAAACCGATTGCAATACTTCGCTGGTATATGGTGCGGAGAAAGAACGGATTTTGCAGACGATGCGAGAGTTATCGCCGGGAGTGCAGATTGATGGTGAAGGCTTTGTACAAAAATAATGCAAAAATACTGAAAAATCCTGCAATAGAGGCTTGACAATAGTATGGAATCTGTGTTACTTTAAGAAAGGTCGTTTGACCTGCCGAAGACAGTAGGTACCATGTTCAGCAAGCTGAACAATTTATCAGCAAACTGATAAATCCACGAACAGTAAATTGTTTGTGTGGTGTAAGTGTATCGCCTACCGAGGAAAGAAGTTATGATTATGACTTTATGCCTTTCTGTCTTCAGAGAGGCTTTTTCATTTTAATGAGCAGAGCTCATCTATTTCGGCAAAGAATCTATAAGGAGGTAAAACAAGTGGCAAAAGTTGAATTAAAACAACCTATCATTGAAGAAATCTCTGCCAATATCAAAGATGCGCAGTCAGTAGTCCTGGTAGATTACCGCGGTCTTACTGTGGAACAGGATACCAATCTGCGTAAACAGCTTCGTGAAGCAGGAATTACTTACAAAGTTTACAAAAACACAATGATGAATTTTGCATTCAAAGGAACAGCATTTGAAGCATTGCTTCCCTATTTGGAAGGCCCCAGTGCAATTGCTATTTCCACGGAGGATGCAACAGCACCGGCAAGAGTGATCTGCAAATTTGCAAAAGATGCTCCCAAGCTGGAAGTAAAAGGCGGTGTGGTAGAAGGTCTGGCTTATGATGCGGCAGGTGTTGCCGAAATCGCTAAGATTCCTTCAAGAGAAGAACTGATTTCCAAGTTGCTTGGCAGCTTACAGTCTCCTATCACCAACTTCGCTCGTGTCATGAATCAATTGGCAGAAAAAGGCGGCGCAGGCGAATGTGCAGCACCGGAAGCAGCCGTTGCAGAAGCAGCACCCGCTGAAGAATCAGTAGAAGCTCCCACAGCAGAAGTTCCGGCCCCAGAAGCAGCACCGGCTCCAGAAGCAGCTCCCGCAGAGGAAGCAGCACCGGTTGAAGAAGCGGCTCCTGCAGAAGAAGCAGCTGAAACAGCAGAATAATAACAAAATTACAAATTAAATTAATTGGAGGTAAATTAAAATGGCAAAATTAACAGCTCAGGAACTGATTGATGCTATCAAAGAGTTAACAGTATTAGAATTAAATGATTTAGTAAAAGCTTGCGAAGAAGAGTTTGGTGTATCCGCAGCAGCAGGTGTTGCAGTTGTAGCAGCAGGCCCCGCAGTAGAAGTGGAAGAAAAGACCGAATTTGACGTAGAGCTTACCGAAGTAGGTCCTAACAAGGTTAAAGTAATTAAGGTAGTACGTGAAGCTACCGGCCTTGGCTTGAAAGAAGCAAAAGACCTGGTTGATACCGCTCCCAAGATGGTAAAAGAAGCAGCATCTAAAGCAGAAGCTGATGATATTAAGGGAAGACTTGAAGCTGAAGGCGCTAAAGTTACATTAAAGTAACAACAGCCGTTTAGAACAAAAGCCAAAGAGACAGAAAACATGCTTGCGTGAAATCTGTCTCTTTTTTTGTATAATTCAAAAAGTTTATGCAACAAATTTAAAAAGTTGTTGACGTGGACTCGCTGTTGTAGTAGAATGGATAATGCACTATTGTGGTGTGGTGTGCTTTTTTTTGAGTAAAAACCGGAAGAATAGTTGCAAAATCATAAAGAACGGGGTGAAATGTCAATGGAAAAGAACAGAATACGTCCCATTGCCGCAGGCAAGAACATACGTATGAGTTATTCACGACAAAAAGAAGTGCTGGAGATGCCCAACCTGATCGAG
>JAVBUF010000099.1:0-6629 GCA_031555615.1 Lachnospiraceae bacterium
AAGCTTCGCTAGAACTATCTTCTAAGAAGATTCTATATCTATCTGAAATACGATGTATTCAGATGGTCTATTAAGGTTACCTATTTTTATTAAACAAAAAATTTATGCAAAAACTCTTGACTATTTATAGTTTGTCACCTCGTTTAAACATATCATAACAGCTGGTAATTAACTCTTCTTGAATAAACTTGCACGTATTTGTCCGGGAAAAGCCTGTTTGCTATTCCTCCCAAAATAAATCGTTTAATGTTTTATCCAGTTCTTTACAGATTGCGAGGCACAGCTTCAGGGATGGATTGTAATCCCCGGCTTCAATCATTCCGATGGTCTGCCTGGTAACCCCGATTCTTTCGGCCAGTTCAATTTGTGAAAAATCTTTTTCCATTCTTGCTATTTTCATCTTTAAATTTTTCATAATACCTCACTGTTATCAAAAGCTTCATTTATTTGACCGTTGTCAGCTAAGGATATTAACTTTTGGTAAAATAACTGTCCGTCGGTATGGATATTTTCATTAGGCAATTCAACACTCACAATATCTCTATGCAGAATAAGTTTGGCCAGCAGTCTGGCAATATACTTGATCATTCGCATAAGATAGTCCTGCTCGATCATAAGTATCTTTCCTTTTTTGTTTTCATTATACTTATTATACCTATTTATACCATAAATGCAAACTTTATATTGCATATATCATATATATTTTACAGAACAAAAAACATAAAAATATACTAAAAATTGAAAAAACACCAATTTCATACAATTTCTAGTAAAATGATAGAGTTAATAAAGAATATTAAATATTGCTAATTATGTAATATAGTAAAATTCACTTTTTGTTAAAAATAACGTTTTTTACGTAAAAAATTTGTTAAAAATGTTTAAATGTTGATTATAAATCGCAGTGGTGATAAAGTCATGATACAAAGAAAAATTTTCAAATGAAACAGGGAAGGACTAGGTGCATGATTATGAAATTAAAGACTAAATTTATAGTACTATTTACATGGTTTGCATTGTTTCCGGCGCTTATGGTCGGAACCGTTACGAAGGTAGTTACGGGAAATGAGGGCATCAAGGATGCGGAGGATAGTGCAAGGCAGTCTTTAGAACTGGCACAGGGAGGAACGGAAAGCGTTCTTGAAATGGTTAAGAGAATTAATGAACAGGCAAGCAGTGAAGTTATACTTGGAATGTTTCTGGAAGGAAATGAGCTTGTTACTGCTGATATAGCCAATGCACGGCTGAAACAGATCGCAGATACATATACAGTATTGGATAATACTATTTTGACAGATGCCCAGGGTGTTGTTGTGGCATCAGATGATTCCTCAATGCTGGGATTAAATTGTGGTGATTTGTGGCCGGATGTTATGTCTCAGGTTATGAGCAGTAATGCACAGGTAATTTCAGAAGGAACGAAAAATGTTATATCCGGTAATGTTATGTTGGTTATGGCAACACCTGTTAATCGCGGAAATGCAACAAAAGGATATTTTCTGAGTGCAGTAAGCGTACTGGATGTTTATAATAAGATTATTGCCAAGGCACATGTTCTGGATACGGGATACATTTATGTAGTGGAGCCGAATGGTACGATGCTGATGCATCCCGATTCATCTTTGTTGTTAGGTACAGATTCATTTAATAATCTGCCGGTTTCAGATATTATGAAGACCGAGCCCAGTGGAACCGGACACTATGATTTTAATGGTCAAACAAAATATTATACTTATGATACCGGTGCGAACGGCTGGATATATGTTGCAACCCTTCCCAAAGCAGAAGTGGAAAGTCTGGCAAATTTTCTTGTGAAGCTTCTTATGATTATTGTCGGTATCATTGCCCTGGTGGCTCCCATTGTAGCAATTATTATTGCTAACGGTATAGTAAAACCGATCATTAATGTATCTAACGGTATTAAGTCACTGGCAGATGGAGATTTTACACATGTAGTAGAATCAAAGGGTAAAGATGAGATCGGTCAGATGGCAAAGCAGCTTAATGAAACAACTCATAACCTGGCGAATGCGGTTAAAGGGGTTAAGGTAACTTCAAGCTCCATGGGTGATCAGTCTGATTCTTTGGCAGTGGTATCAAAGGAAATGACGATTGCCATTAATGATCTGGCTCAGGCGATAGATACGATCACCAAGGGATCGGCTACCCAGGCATCTGATATGCAGGATACGCTGGAAAACCTGATTGAACTGGAAGGTGAGATCAAAGATATTGGCGATAATCTGAACGCAGTGGCAGGAAGTGCGGTTAATGCCCAGAGCAAGGCACAGGATGGACAAAAGACGGTAAATGAACTGGCAGAAGCAATTAAAGATATCCAATCAGCTTTTGATTTATTCAGAGACAAAATTGCAAATTTGGGAAATACCGTTTCAGAGATCAGTAATATAACCGATGCAATCAATGCTATTTCCAGCCAAACCAATCTGTTGGCCCTGAATGCATCAATTGAAGCCGCAAGAGCCGGTGAAATGGGCAAAGGTTTTGCTGTAGTTGCCGGTGAAGTGGGAAGCCTGGCCGAGCAATCCCGGAAGTCGGCGGCAGAAATCAGTGTATTGATCAAGAATGTTAATGTAGAAACAGAAAGTGTTGTTAAGGATTCGGCACATGTGGATAAGCTGCTGGAGGAACAAAGCGAAGTAATCAAGCATGTTCTGGAGTCCTTCAGAGCAACATTGGAATCCATACAGGTAGCAGAACCCATTATCAAAGATACTTTTGGATCCCTGCAGGTTGCTGAAAAAGCCAGCCATATGGTAAGGGAAAGAGCAGAATCGGTAGCCGGTGTTTCGGAAGAGATCATGGCGTCCACCGAAAGACTTTCGGCAACCAGCGAGGAATTGCTGGCAACCAGTGAAGGTGTTGCGGATAGTGCCGAAAAGGCAAGTCACTCAGCGGAACTGTTGGTGCAGCAGATGGGCGGATTTATATGTGATTAGCTAAAAAAGCTGGTAAGAGAAGTTAATTTTCTCTTTACCAGCTTTTTTTTCATGAAAAGTTTATGGACGATGCTGAAGGTAATCCTGTATAATTAGTAAATAAGAAATAAAAACGATAGGAGGAGAATAGCATATGGTACGTTTAATAGGCAGCGTCCCGATATATTATGAGGAATATGGCGCAGGGAAGCCGGTTTTATGCATTCATGGATATTGGGTTGACCACCGCCTGATGAGTGGTTGTTTAGAACCGGTCTTTACACAAACACAAGGTTATCGCAGGATTTATATTGATCTGCCCGGCATGGGAGAAACCCCTTCGGATAAGCAAATAAGAAATTCTAATGATACGATTGAAATACTAATGCAATTTGTAGACATTGTCATAGGCAAAGAAAACTTTTTGCTGGCAGGTGAATCCTATGGTGGTTATTTATCAATGGGGCTTATCAATAAAATGAAAGACCGAATTGACGGCGTCTTGCTTATCTGTCCAATGGTTGATTCCTGGGCAACTATACAAGAATTAGGCAAGGTTCCGGACAGGCAGATCATATTACCGCCCGAACAACTGGGATTACCGGAAGAAAACCCTGATGTTAAGGCATTTATGGACTTGGCTGTGTTAGCCGCACCGGAAGTATTTATTAAATTTCAAAAAGATATACTGCCGGGACTTACTATAGCGGATAAAGAATACCTGTCAAATTATTACAGCGGTGATTACAGCCCGGATATTGAAGCAGAGTTAAGAATAATTACATTTGAAAAACCTGCCTGCATTCTGACAGGACGTCAGGATAATTCGGTGGGTTACTTAATGGCATTTAAAATGCTTGAAAGATTTCCCAGGGCGACATTTGCAGTCTTGGATGTGGCGGGGCATAATCTGCAAATTGAGAATGAAGCACTTTTTAACTCAATGGTTAAAGATTGGCTTTGGAGAGTTGAGTTAACTTAGTACGTTTGATTTCATGAGAGTTACTACCGGATTAGGCCTGGCGGTTGTCAAATTGCTGGTAGATAAACTGGGCGGACAGATTACTGCTTCTGTCCGCCTGGATATATTATCTATTATATTAATGCTATGATTCCAGAATATGTCCGTCTGTTGAGATGGTCACGACCCGCCAGGGAATCATTTTACCGCTGTTTTGCAGGGCAGTTTTCACAGCATTTTCGATGCCTCCGCAGCAGGGCACTTCCATCCGCACCACCGTGACGGATTTGATATTATTATTCTGAATAATTGCCGTCAATTTTTCGCTGTAATCGCCTTCATCAAGCTTGGGACAGCCGATGACGGTAATCTTATTTTTCATAAATTCATTATGAAAATTTCCATAAGCATAAGCCGCACAATCCGCCGACACCAAAAGATTGGCATTTTCAAAATAAGGTGCATTTACCGGAACCAGCTTGATCTGTACGGGCCACTGGTTCAGTTGTGAAGTTGCGGCTTGCACCGGAGCAGGCTCCTGTGGGTTAATATCTTCATTTCTCTGGATGGTTTTGGCGTTGGAACCAGGGCAGCCACAGGGCAGCGGCTGACTCTTCTGCTGATTTTTCCGGGCAGTATTCTGTGCTACTTCTTCTTCGTTATATTCCAGTGCTTCCCGTTCTTCAAAGGAAATGGCACCGGTAGGACAGACCGGCAGACAATTGCCTAACCCGTCACAGTAATCATCCCGCAAAAGCTCCGCTTTACCGTTCACCAGTCCGATTGCTCCCTCATGACAGGCTGACACACAAAGTCCGCAGCCGTTACATTTTTCTTTATCAATTTTAATAATTTGTCTGATCATATTTATAACCTCCCTTGCGTTTCTAAACACATTGTAATATACTGAAAACAAAAAAACTGTGGTTAAAACCACGAAACGGAAAATAAATTGAAAAATTTGAGGAAATATCTGGAGCTTTTAAAATCCATACCGTTATTTACCGGCATTGCCCAGAACGAACTGGAATCCATGCTGGGTTGCCTGGAAGCGCAGGATACCAATGTGAGGAAAGATGAAATCCTGCTATTAGCAGGGAAACCACCGGAGCACATCGGAATCGTTCTTACTGGACAGCTTCATATCGTCAAAGAGGATTATGACGGTAATCGTACTCTGGTGGCAGCAATAACGCCGGGGGAAATTTATGCGGAAGCGTTGTGCTGTGCCGGTGTGAGGGAGAGCCCGGTTACGGTTTTGGCCGATTGCGATTCCGTCGTGATGCTGCTGCGATTTGACCGCATCCTCCATACCTGTCCTCGTTCCTGCGGATTCCATGCCCGGTTAATTGAAAACATGCTGGGAGTGATTGCCCGCAAAAATTTGATGCTGCAGGGCCGGATGGAAATAATCTCTATCCGCTCGGTCAGAGAAAAGGTACTACGTTATCTTAATTCCTTTATCCACGAACCGGGACAGTATATAACCATTCCATTTAACCGCGAGGAGCTCGCCAATTACCTTTGTGTCGAGCGAAGTGCGCTGTCCCATGAGTTGTCCCGGATGAAAAAAGATGGTCTGATTGATTATCGAAAGAATCAGTTTTGTGTCTGGCATTAATAATTACCATTACATTAACAATAATAGAAGAAAAGGAAAGGAAGAGTCAATGAATTTTATTTGTTATCCTAAATGTACCACCTGTCAGAAGGCTCAAAAGTGGCTGGACGAGCATAGTAAAAAGTATGAATTCCGTGATATTAAGTCGGAACATCCTTCTTATGAAGAACTAAAAGAATGGTATGGCAAAAGCGGACTGCCTCTGCGCCGGTTTTTTAACACCAGCGGTCTGGTTTACAAATCTCTGGAATTAAAGGATAAGTTGCCGGAAATGAGTGAAGAAGAGCAGCTCCGGCTTTTAAGTACTGACGGTATGCTGGTGAAAAGACCGCTGTTAATCGGCGAGGATTTTGTATTAGTTGGTTTTAAGCAGGAGGAGTGGGAATCTAAAGTATGAATAAAGAAGCCTACCAACAATTGGAAGAATATATGCTGCAGACCATGATGGACAGTGCTCATGACAGCCAGCATGTCTATCGGGTGCTGTATATGGCTTTAGATATCGCCGGTACGGAAGAGGCGGTGGATTTTGATATTTTGATTGCATCCTGTCTGCTTCATGATGTAGGTAGAGAGAAGCATATATGATGAGGTGCATAATACCTATGAGTGTGGAAAAGGAAAGTTAAATACAATTTTATTTGGCTAATCGCGATATCGCGATTGATATTGCGATATTATCGTGATATAATTGCGATACGAAGGTATTTGGAGGTATCATATGAATTTTATTGAGAGCAACCGCCTAGAACTTAAGGAAATCATTAATTCAGATTTTAAAAAAGAAATTATTGCTTTTGCGAATACAGATGGCGGCGAAATATATGTAGGCGTTGCAAGTGATGGAATGGTTGTCGGTATAGAAAATAGCGAAAAAGAAATGGAACGAATCAGCAGTATGATCCATGATGGAATACATCCCGACTTAATTCCGTTTACTACCATTGAAACAGTAACAGAGGCGGGTAAAACCTTAATCCGTGTTACAGTTTCGCGAGGTGGCAGACCTCCATATCATTTGACAGATAAAGGCTTGAAGCCCAGTGGCGTCTATGTTCGCCATGGCGTGGTTTCAGTACCGGCCAGTGAAGAGATGATTCGGGATATG
>JAVBUF010000069.1:0-3971 GCA_031555615.1 Lachnospiraceae bacterium
TTTAGACAGCGCTTTACGTCGTTTTAAAAGAAGCTGTGCGAAAGCAGGTATTCAGCAGGAGATTCGTAAAAGAGAACATTACGAAAAACCCAGCGTAAGACGTAAGAAGAAATCTGAAGCAGCCAGAAAACGTAAATATAATTAACAATGAATGATAGTCCTTGGTTCTCGTAATCAAGGACTCTGTTTTTGATGGGGGTCTTATTATGTGGACCAAGGAAATATTTGGAACCGATGTATACCACTTAGTGACAGCATTTATCATCTACAGCGTGCTGGGCTGGTTTGTAGAGTCGGTTTATATGTCAATTTGTAATCGGAAGTTTACCAACCGGGGATTTGGGAAAGGTCCGTTCTGTCCGATTTATGGTGTCGGAGCAGTAGTGGGATATTTATTGCTTCATCCCTTAAGTGAGCATAAGTTCCTGCTTTATCTGGTAGGGGCATTGACGGCAACAATTTTTGAATATATGGTGGCCCAATTGATGCTGCGCCTGTTTGGCGAAGTATGGTGGGATTATCATAACAAGCCGCTGAACTACAAAGGGATTATCTGTTTGGAAAGTACCATAGCATGGGGATTTTATGCCATGATCATTATCCTGTTCCTGCATGGCCGGGTCCTTGAATTTATTGACCGCTATGATTTTCATATCGGGGTGCGGATATGCCGGATTGTGTTAGCACTGGTGGTTTTCGACTATGTATGGAAGATTGTGCATATATTTGATTTTTCCATTAAGAATATTAAAAAAATAAAAGAAAATGAAAAGATACAAAAAATTTCAGCAAGCATCAGACGATTTTTTTAAAGTCCGGCTTGCTGGATTTTTTTGTACTTGCATTATGAGGCCAAAATCAGCATAGGTATGGTAAAAGAATACCATTAGGGAGCATTTTTTATGAGTAAAATTTGTAAAACCACGATATGCTGCATGATGAGTCTGTTCCTGTTTTTTTCCTCGGTACTGGTTACATGGGCAGCGCCGCCGGAGGTGGAGACACCTTCCTACATAGTTATGGAAGCAACCACAGGACAGGTGATTTGTGAAAAGGATGCCACAGAACGGCGAAGTCCGGCCAGTATTACGAAGATCATGACGCTGCTGATTGTTTTTGATTATATGGAGAGTGGCCGGATCAAACCGGAAAATGAAATTATTACCAGCTCATATGCCAAATCAATGGGTGGGTCACAAGTATTTTTGGAAGAAGGAGAAATACAGACCCTGGATACCATGATCAAATGTATTGCCATAGCGTCAGGAAATGATGCCAGTGTGGCGGTGGCAGAGTATATCGCCGGAAGTGAGGCGGAATTTGTAAAGCTGATGAACGAAAGAGCGCAGGAGCTGGGAATGACCGATACACACTTTGAAGATTGCTGCGGACTGACAGATTCCGACAATCACTATACCAGTGCCAGGGATGTTGCGCTGGTGTCCAGAGAATTGATCACCAAATATCCGCAGGTGTTGGATTATACGGGAATCTGGATGGAGGATATTACCCATACCACAGCCCAGGGCTCATCATCATTTACCCTGTCCAGTACTAATAAACTTTTGAAAATGTACGAATGGACCACCGGTTTGAAGACCGGCTCCACCAGCAAAGCCAAATATTGTCTTTCAGCCACGGCCAGCAGAGACGGTATCGACTTAATTGCGGTAGTGATGGCAGCCCCCAACAATAAAGTGCGCTTTCAGGATGCCATGGCATTATTAAATTACGGTTATGGCGTCAGTGCCATGTACGAAGATAAAAATGAGGATTTGCTGACACCCCTGCCGGTAAAGGGTGGTGTGGAAGATGAGGCGGCTATCTGCTATGGGGGACCCTTTCATTATCTGGATATTAAAGGGAGTGATTTGAATAATATTGAAAAGGTCATTAATCTGCCGGAACAATTGACAGCCCCCATTAACAGGGGAGATGCGATTGGAGAAGCAGTGTATCGGCTGGATGGAGAACGGATCGGCAGCGTATCGATATATGCCGATGTGACCATTGAGAAGGCAGGATATCTGGATTATGTCGGAAAAGTGTTTAAAAGGCTTCTGGTGTGAATAATGGTTTTGAAATTGCAGATTATATGGTAGAATAGACAATAGGAAATAACAGGAAGAGAAACCAGGGAGAAAACAGTAATCATGACGGTATCATTTATAGCCTCGGCAGCAATAGTCTTAGTCATGCTTTTTCTAATTATTATTATGTTGATTGATGGTAATCGCTTTGTAGTCAGGGAGTATTATTACATGGCTCCGCAGTTGAAAAAAAGTGCCAAAGTGATATTGCTTTCTGATTTGCACAATAAATCATATGGACAGAATAATCAGGTTTTATTAAGGGCCATTGAAAAAGCGGCACCGGATTATATTTTGGTGGCAGGGGATATGCTTACGGCAGCCAAAGGCCAAAGCTTCCGGCCGGCCATCGAGCTGCTGCAGGCTTTGGCAGAGAAGTATCCGGTGTATTATGGGAACGGCAATCATGAATACCGGATTTCTCTTTATCCGCAGCAGTATGGTACCCTGCATGAGGATTATGAAAGGGCATTGGGAAAGCTTCCGGTGCAGCGTTTAATAAATCAGCATGTTTATTTGCCGGAGTTGAATGTTCAAATATACGGATTAAATATGGATAGAATTTACTATAAGCGATTTGGCAGAAATAAAATGTCCGGAGAGTATCTGAACGAAACCCTGGGAAAACCGGACCGGGACCGGGTAAATTTATTAATTGCCCATAATCCGGAATATTTTAAGGAGTATGCGGCATGGGGGGCGGATCTGGTGGTTGCCGGTCACGTTCATGGCGGGATTATGCGGCTGCCTTTTCTGGGAGGTGTGATTTCACCCAGATTCCGGCTGTTTCCGGAATATGACGGCGGTTTATTTACAGAAAAAAAATCCACTATGATTTTAAGCAGAGGATTGGGAACGCATACCTTGCCCATTCGGATTTTTAATCCGGGTGAACTGGTAGTTATTTATTTGAGACACTAGGTGTTGTGGTGGAGAAAGAATAAAACACAAGATAGGCATTGACTATAAAAAAATAAGATGGTAAAATAAAAAAGGTGCTTAGCAGTAAGCGCCTTTTTGAAAGTAAGAAAATGCGAGGTTTTGTGATATGGCACTGACAGTAAAGCTGCAGGTATTTGAAGGTCCGCTGGATCTTTTACTGCATTTGATCGATAAGAATAAAGTAGACATTTATGATATTCCTATTGTGGAGATTACCGAACAGTATCTGCAATATATCAAGATGATGGAAACAGAAGATATGAATATCATGAGTGAATTTCTTGTGATGGCAGCAACTCTTCTGGACATCAAATGCCGTATGCTTCTGCCCAAGGAGATGAATGAAGAAGGGGAGGAAGAAGATCCCAGAGCAGAACTGGTGCAGAAATTGCTGGAATATAAGATGTATAAGTATATGTCTGTGGAATTGAAGGACAGGCAGGTAGATGCCCAGAAAAGTCTGTTTAAAGTCATGACACTGCCGAAAGAAGTAAGAGATTACCGTCAGCCCATTGATTATGAAGAGCTGGTTGGAGACTCTACTTTACAGCAGCTCCATGAATTATTCAAAACCATGATGAAGCGGCAGGAGGATAAAATCGATCCTATCAGAAGCACTTTCGGGCAGGTGGAAAAGGACGAAGTGGATATGGATGTCAAGATGGTTTATGTGGAGGAATTTGTCCGGGCCCATAAAAGATTTAAATTTATGGAATTATTGGAACGCCAAAATAGTAAGATGGAAATCATCGTTACTTTTTTAGTGGTTTTGGAATTAATGAAAATAGGAAAGATATTAATTGTGCAGGAAGATATTTGTGATGAAATTTATATTGTTACAAATGAAGTCTATGCCGCAAGCTGACGGAGGAATACAGGGTGGAACGGAAAGAAGCAATGGCAGTATTGGAAGCAGTATTGTTTACCATGGGAGAATCA
>JAVBUF010000038.1:0-16934 GCA_031555615.1 Lachnospiraceae bacterium
AATATCCAAGGAAAGTATCAGAATCAGAGCAGATAAAATGAGCAGTTCTAAATAAACCTGGAACTGCTCTGAATGTGATTCTTTCCTATTGTACCAATTCGCGAAAAAGTAGCCGAAGAACTACAGGAAACCACATGTCTATAATGGGGATAGTATTCTTCCTATTTAGCCCAAATATATGATTTTTACCATTGCATGTTTTTAAAAGGTAGCAGATTGCATAAACAGGGAGCTAACATATTTAAAATACAGCATGCTTAACAGACCTTCGCCAGGGAGGCCTTTGAAAAAAGTTATTCAGTGGAAGTCCAAGGAAATCAGGATGAACCATACAGCCTTCCGACGCTGTGCATTCGATGACCGCCGCATTCAGGGCAGATAGATACATTAACTTTCCAGATGATGTTCAGTAACTCTGCCATGTTGAGATTTGTGTAACGGGCTTTAAACTTCTGGTAACCCTGTATCGTAAAAATCAAACGTAAATTCTTTGACTTACTACGATTATTCAGAAATCCATAATAGCGGATCTTCTGAAAGCCGGAGGGAAGCACATGCATCAGATACCGTCTGATGAATTCGACATTTGACAGGGTGATGATCCTGCGGGGATCCCCAGGCTTTTTGCCTCTGGCTGAGAATGTCACCTGATCTTCTTTTACTGAGATGATCCGGCTGTTGCAAATAGCAATCTTATGAGTATACTTTCCAAGGTATTCAATGGCATTTCCGAAACCGTTGAAAGTTTCCTTGATAAAAGGGCACCAGTCTGTCCGGTATAGCGAATCACGAAAGTCTATCCAGTTATAGGAATTTTGAAGATGTTCACAGGAAGAGGAAAATGCAAGGCTTCCCTTTTGGTAGAGCTTATCCAGCTCAGCAAGATATTTTCCCTTGAACTTATCTCTCAAAACGAAGACAGGAATAAAAAACCTGCCCTTTGCCTTACGGATCTTATGATCCGAAGTGAGCCCGCCACCGGAGATAATACAATGCATATGTACATGGTACTCCAGTTCCTGATTCCAGGTATGAAGAACCTGGATGATACCGGGTGTTGCGCCAAGATATCTTTTGTCAGCGGAAAGTTCCAAAAGAGTTTCAGCACAACATTTGTGAAGGAGTCCGTATAGAAGCTTCTGGTTGCAGTAAATAAGAGGATTAAACTCGTGTGGCAGGGTGAAAACGACATGGAAGTAGGGGGAATCAATAACTTCCGCCCGGCGTTTGTCTACCCATAACTCATTTTTGACTGCCTGGCAGTTTGGACAGTTACGGTTACGGCAGGAATTATTATGGAAGCCAGTATACCCACAGTCCTGACATTCCGAAATGTTCAGGCCTAAGTTACCAGACTTGCAGTTTATGATGGCATGTGAGGCCTTCCGCTGGATATCTGACTGGAAATATCTGGACTGATCAAAGGCGTCATGGGAAAATTTCCAGATCTGCTGGATCTTAAGGTCACTCACAATCAACACCTCCCATCCGATCAAGAGGATTTTGCACTTTGGAAATAGCTGAAGATGCCAGATGAACATAAATGGTAGTGGAATTCAGGGATTTGTGCCCAAGCATCACCTGGATCGTCAAGAGATCCGTACCATTCTCGTAGAGATGGGTGCCCAGTGCGTGCCGGAAAGAGTGACAGGTAATCCGTTTGGGCCATCCGAGACGTTCTTCGTGTTCATGGATATGGCGGGACAGGAAGAAAGTATCAATCGGCCTGTTTTTATCGGTCTGCTTAGGGAACAGCCACCCGGTAGGTCTGCCAGATGCAAACCAGTACTTTGTAAGAGTATCAAGAGCATAAGCGGAAAGCTGGGCATAACGATCGGAACGGTTTTTGCCATGTGTGATGTGGATCCGCATATTTCTCCGGTCAATATCTTCGTAGCGGAGGTTGCAGACCTCACCGATGCGAAGCCCGGCGGAATACATGATAGCAACCATGGCTTTCTGCTTGATATCAGGAAGGGTGTTGATAAAAGAAAAGGTATCCTCCTGAGAAGGAACATAGGGCATATAAGTATCAAAGCGGCGCCAGGGAAGCTGGGTATCATCCCAGGGTTTATGCAGAACATACATGGTGAAAAAGCGAAGCTGAGAAATGGCGCAGTTAATGGTGCGGTCAGCGAGATTTCGATCTGTCTGTAGCCACTTAATATACTCACGAAGTTCTTGCCAATCAATATCTTCAGGCTGCATGTGCAGGATATTCTGCAGATAATCAAGATAGGCGCGGATGTAAGTGCAATAGCTTAAAAGAGTGTGGTCAGAAAGACCGCGCAGGGAGATCATTTCCCTGAAAGAGTTAAAATAATTGTCCATAATGGAACCTCCTAATAGTGTTGAGTGATAGGGAAAATAAAGATCAGCACAAAAGGCGGCGGACGAATAAAATTTTTAAATATGTATTTGTTGAATGAAGCAAAATATGATAAATTAAACATAGTAGCGGTGTTTGTGAAATGTTTAAGGTTGTGTTGTGGTGATTCAACTGTAAAACATATTTACAAAAACTGCTACTATTTTTTGGAATTTGAAAGAAAAACTTATAAATTAGAGAAAAGGTAGCGAAAAACACGTACCTACGCTAGCCATCGCGCCAGCGATTTGGTACAATAAATAAACAGAAAAGGCAGGAAGGATAGTTCATATGTTACAAAAGAGTGGAATCGTCTTAGAAGGCGGAGCGCTTAGAAGTGTGTTTTCGGCAGGAGTGCTGGACTATTTTTTGGAAGAAGATTTTCATATTCCCAATATTGTTACGTTATCAGCCGGTGCATATGCCGCATTGAATTATGTATCCCGGCAGAAAGGCAGAATTATCCGAACCAATATTGATCCCCTGCGGGATGGAAGTTATGTGGGAATCAAAACCTTTCTCCGGACAGGAAGTCTGTTTGACATGGATTTTTTATTTGATAAAGTACCCAATGAATTGGTACCTTTTGATTACGAAAGTTTTTTTGCATCTGATCAGCGGCTGCTGATGAGTGCCACCAATTGTCTGACCGGAAAAGCTATTTACTATGATACTTTCGAGAATAAGGAACGTCTGATGGAAGTCTGCAGGGCGTCCAACAGCCTGCCTTTTATTGCACCGATTGTAAAAATAGATGAGATTCCCATGCTGGATGGCGGGATGTGCGATGCCATTCCCATCGAAAAGGCCATGGAAGAGGGAATTGAGAAAGCAGTGGTAGTATTTACCAGAAATAAAGAATACCGTAAGAAGAACCATAGTTTCTATTTGTTTATGCTGGAGCGGGTCTACGGAAAGTACCCGGAGTTCGTGCAGATGGTCAAAAAACGGGCCGAGCGATATAACCATGCATTGGATGTGGTAGAGCAGTTGGAGCGGGAGAACCGGGTGTATGTAATCCGGCCGGAGCAAAAGCCGGTGGGTAATAAGGAAACCAACCCGGATAAGCTGATGGAGTTTTATAAGCACGGGTATCAAATGGCAAAAGGAAAATTTACTGAAATTCAGGCATTTTTAGAAAGCTAGGGTTAGTTATTTTGACGGTTATACGCCTGATAAATTGACAAGAATCATCCGGTTACGTATAATATGCCTAACCTGAAGGCAGTGTGTGAGTGAAGGGAAATGTGGAGGAAGCGATGATAAGCAAAAACTCGATATTAATAGTGGAAGACTGTAAGGAAAATATTGACGGACTACGGGCAATATTGGATGAAGAATATGAAGTATTTGTGGCGATTAATGGCGCTGGGGCAATCAATCTGCTGAAAACTGTACAGCCGGATTTGATTTTGCTGGACATCGGTTTGCCGGATATGGACGGATTTGATGTATTGGAACGAATCCGCCGGATAAAGGGCTGTAAGAATATACCGGTTATTTTTATCACCGGTGAAACAGATACCTACGTAGAAGAGTACGGGCTTTCCATGGGAGCTGAGGACTATATCAGAAAACCCTATGTACCAAACGTGCTTACCGTAAAGGTTCGCAATTGTATTGAACATAAGATGTACCGGGATGGTTTGGAGCAATTGGTTATGCAAAGGACCAAGGAACTGACCAATTCCCGTGAGGTAATCGTGATGGGAATGTCCCTGCTGGCAGAGCGGCGAGATCACGGAACCGGTAAACATATCCAGCGGATCATGAAATATACGGAGATATTGGTTGACCAAATTGCCAAAACCCACCCTAATCTCATGACCCCCAAGCTGCGTGAGGAGACCATTCTTTACTCGACACTCCATGACATCGGCAAGGTAGGGATTCCGGATTCTATCTTATTAAAGAATGGGAAGTTGACGGGAGAAGAGTTTGATGTCATCAAAACCCATACAACAATTGGTGCTGAGGTTTTATTCAATACTGAGAAATTGTTTGAACAAAACAGAGAATATTTAAAGACAGCTATTGAGATTGCCGAATCTCATCATGAGAAATATGATGGCACAGGATATCCGAAAGGGCTTAAGGGAGAAGAGATTCCATTGCCCGCCAGGATTGTTGCATTACCCGATGTTTATGATGCGTTAACCAGCCGAAGAGAGTATAAAGAAGCATATCTACATGATATGGCAAAGGATATTATTGTCAACGGTGATGGCCGTACAATGCCGGCACATTTTGACCCTATTGTATTGGAAGCCTTTTTACAGATGGAAGAGGAATTCCGGTCGCTGAGCGATAATAAAGAGGAAGAATAACCAGCTTAAAATAAAAGTTCCGTTGAACCAGAGGTTTGACGGGCTTTTTAGCAACGGGAAGAGTATTGGATTGAGGTAACAGATTAATATGAAAATTATAACGAAAGTGGTTTTGGGTATTGCAATTATATGGTTCGGTATGGGAGCTTTGTCATTTTCTGTGCATGCGGATGAAGGTAAAAGTATAAATGTATGCATATCCGAAGATGACAGTATTTTTCTGGACAGGATTCTTCGGTATGGGCTGGAAGAACTGGGATATGATGTCAGTATTACCAGTCAGAAAATGCTGCCCGGTATTGTGGGAGTAAATGAAGGCCAGTTTGATGCTTTGGGAATACAATCGGCCGGGCTGGAGGAACAGTACAGTAATCTGGTCATGGTTCCGGAAGCTGTCGGAGATGTGGAATTTTGTGTGTATATCCGTGAGGGTGAAAATATTTCCGCTTCCGGTTGGCGGGACTTGCAGGGACTGTCCGTAGGGATAGAGTATCAGCGCCCTTATATACAGGAAAGCCTGTCCGGTATAACAGGCGTTACGGTTACTGAATATACAAGTAAAGAAGAAGCGCTGCGTGCGTTGGCAAGAGGTGAGGTGGAGGTAACCGTATTTCCGCAGATTTTTGGTATGAAGATTTATTTGCCTTCAGGAATAGAAGCCGGCGGGACGGTAGAAAAGCAGGCATGTTATACCTATCTTAACCGTGAGAAAGAAAACTTGGCCCCGGTTTTGGCAGCAAAATATAAAACCATGAAGAATAGCGGTAAGATGAAAGAACTCATTGCCGGTCAAAGCCCCGTTGAGGACAATAAGAGTGTAGTTCTTCATATCAGTTCCTATAACAATGATATTAAGGCTGAAGAAGCGTTGAATCAGGGACTGAGAAAATCTCTGGAGCAATATGACAGTGTGGAATTATATAATATCAGCCTGAATGCCAATCTGCGGGAGAACCAGGAAATCAGAGCAAGGATGTTTGGTGACATGCTACGTTCGGATTTTGCTACCAGGCCTCCTGATGTTATTGTGGTATCAGACAGCTACGCTTTAGATTTTCTTAAGGAATATTATTTCCGGCTCTTTGAAAATGTGCCGGTTATTATTAATGGAATGCCCGGAATGGAGTACCAGGGCTTTGGCAGAAATGTAGTTTATGTTGAGAAAAAAATTGCGGTAGGTGAAACGGTAGATGAACTTTTAAAATTATTTCCCGGAACCAGAGAGATTTACGTGATTAATGACCGGTTAAAAGACGGTTTACTGTGGGAAGCGATTATGCAGGAAGAACTTAAAGGCAGACAGGATGTGTCCATTCGTTACAGTGGTGATATTTCTTTTGATGAGCTTTTAAATGAAATCAAAAACCTGCCAAAGCACACCGTGATCCTTAGCGGAACATATTATGGCGGAATCAGTAAAAAACACTATTCCGGAAAAGAAATTCAGAAAATGTTTGAAGCGGCATATAATGTTCCGGTATTTAGCTGTAATCTCACGGGTTTTGGTGAGGGTGAGCTGGGCGGTAAATATATCAATAAAGAAGAAATCGGTCAGTATATCGGTGAACTTGCAGTACAACTGGCAGAGGGCAGACAGGCTTCTGATATTGCGGTTGACCCGGAGCGTGTCAGGAGTACCTGGTTTTTTGATAACAATCAGATGATTATGTGGGGAATTGGAAAAACCGAACTCCCTAGAGATGCTGTTTTAATTAACACCGCAATGTCATTCAGGGAATTAAATCCTTCGGCATATTATCTGGCTATCGTAGCCTTTATTGCCGGAAGCATTGCGATTGTAGTGCTGGGATGGTCGGTATATCAGACCCGAAAGAAAAATATCAGACTTCAGAATCTGCAGAAAACCCTTGTGGAAGCGGAACAGGTAATTGAAAAAGACCGGATCATCAGAAAAGTAAACGAAAAATTGGAAACCATCATTGCCAGTGCACCGCTGGCTTATGCCGTTGCCGACAAAGACGGTGTGATTCTGGAAACCAACCGGTATGCCATCGAAAATATCGGTTTTCAAATCGGTGAAAATATTATGGATTATGATCGGAATACCGATTCACGTGAGATTCGGGTAGCGGAGATGATTCAGGAAGGAATGATGACCGGAGGAATTCTCAGTTATCACATGCGGGAAGGTGATTGGGAACGATTTTATGTGAATGTGTCTTCTTATGAGGATAGCGGCGAAAAGAGATATATTGTTTGGGCCACTAATGTGGAGGAGCTGCAGTCACAGCGAGATGCATACCGCCGTACACAACGGGATCTGAAGCAGATTGTGGATGCATTGCCCTGGCCAATGTGTATTGTGGGACCGCGGGATGTATCGGTTTACTATGGAAATGATGCATTTAAGGATTGCTTCCGGTTTGAGATGGAATCGGCAGAAGAATATTGCATGTGGAAGATTGTGCCGGAATATCAGTCCAATGGGGAAACCAGCAGGGAAAAAATGCGCAAATTTATTGAAAAGGTTTTGTCAGTGCAGGCGTCTGTAACGGAGGAGCAGGAGTTTGTTTTGCCCACCGGTGAGGTGGTTTTAATGCGGACAGTAGGAACTGAGATTGACTATAACGGAAATCCTTCCGTTTCCATGGTACTGCAGGATATTTCGGCCCAGAAGTGCGAAGAGGAACTGCTGCGGAGCCTGGCGTTAAAGGAGCGGGAAGCAAACGAGTTAAAGAGTAAATTTATTGTGAATATGAGTCATGAGATCAGAACACCGATGAACGCCATTATCGGTTTATCGGATATTCAACTTCAGAAAACCCATAATGCGGAAATTCGGGATACTTTTAAAAAGATCAGTATGTCTGCCAAGCTTTTATTGGCAATGGTCAATGACATTTTAGATTATTCCAAGATTGAAGCCGATAAACTGGGAGTAACAAGAGAAGAGTTTGTCCTGGAAAATATTATTTATGAAGCTATGCTGACAGCTTTTACAAGAATTAATGAGAAAAAAGTGGAAATGCTGTTTAAGCTGAGCGGCAGGGTACCCCGGAAGGTAATCGGTGATGCGGTAAGAGTGTGGCAGATTTTGCAGAATGTGCTGGACAATTCGGCGAAATATACAAGTAAGGGCAGTGTCGTGCTGGAAGTCTCCCTGGAGAGCGAAGAACTTCACCAAATAGAAGGTGAAGAACTTCACCAAATAGAAGGTGAAGATCAGCAGATGATTTTGTTCCGAATTGCAGATACCGGAATCGGAATGAATAAAAAGCAGTTGGATATGATTTATGTACCTTTTGAACAATTCGACAGAAATGATTTGCAAAGTGGCGGAACCGGCCTGGGTATGCCTATTACCAAGCAGTTGGTAAAGATAATGGGCGGCACCATTGAAATAGAAAGCCAGGAAGGAATCGGTACCGTTACGGAAATCCGGATCCCCTTTGGCATTAGTGAATGGCAGGAGCCGGTAATTGATGAAAATGCTTATGAAATCCTGAAGAACAAGGATATTCTGATTGTGGATGAGGCAGTTGTCGGAGCACAGGTAGCTGCCGGTGTTTTAAGTGATATCGGTGCCCGGCCGGAAAGCATATCTCAGATTGAAGATGTGATCAGAAGGGTTCAGGAATTTGGCCGGCAGGGTAGGGAATTTGATATCCTTGTTCTGGATCAAAATGCCGATAAGGACTTGTTAAAAGCCCTCAGAAGCTATCCTTTTGTGAAGACCAAAATGATTACCATACGGAAACCCTATAAACCCACGGAGTTTTTGGAAAGATTGTGTGCCCTTTTGGGCGGCGTTCCGCAGGCATCTAAATACCGGAACAAAAAATACCATTTCCCCAAGGCCAGGATTTTGATTTGTGAGGATAATGCCATTAATCAGGAGGTTATAACAGGGGTTCTGGGCTTGTATGATATTCAATCCGTAGTAGCCGTTAATGGTGCGGAAGGTATTAAGTGGCTGGACAAAGAAAGCTTTGATTTGGTGATTATGGATATTTTAATGCCGGTTATGGATGGGCATCAAACCACAAGGGCCATTCGGAGTTCGCAAAAATCATATAGGGATATCCCTATTGTGGCCATGACTGCCAATGCCATGAAAGAAGAAATGGCAGCGTGCCTGGAAGAAGGAATGAATGGATATGTTACCAAACCCATCGACTTGGAAAGATTATATAATGAGTTGTTAAAATGGTTGCCTGTATCCGTAAGAGAAGAGGGGGTGGATATGATGGCTCAAAATGCATGGCAAGATACAGAACGGGAGGATAATCTTCATACCCAGAAGGTAGAACTGGAAAGGCTGCAGATCGATATTGAGGAAGCTACCACCAGATTTGGCGGAAAGTATGAATTGTATTGTAAGTCCCTTAGAAAGTTTGCAGTGGATATTGTGAAGAACGGTATGATGGACAGTGAGGAAGCAGAGCAGGAGGAACCGGAAGAGCTACGCAAACATATTCATAGTCTGAAGGGTGTAACGGCGAATCTGTCCATGAAGGAACTCAACCTGATGCTGCAGAAAATGGAGAAGACCATCAAAGAAGGGGCACCCGATATGGAGTTATATCGGCAGTTTTGTGAAAGGATGATGGAAGTATCCAGGAGTATCGAGGAAATTACGGACAGCGGACAACAAAAAAGTGATTCAGAAGTGGGCAATTGGGATGAGTGCAAGGAATTGCTGATCCAGTTAAAAGAATTCCTGCTTTTGGCCAAAGCCAAAGAATGTGAACAGATTGTCCTTTGTCTGCGGGAGAAAAAGTGGGATAATGTAGATACGGAACTGCTAGAGAAGATATGTAGTTCGGTAGAAGAATATGATTATGCAAAAACCTTGTCCATATTAGGAAAATTGTTATAGTATTTCAAGATTGGGAAGGAATATACAGGCCAGGAGGAGCACGGCAGATGTATGAGGAAGAGCGAAAAACGGGAATAGCTTTGCTGGATCAGCAGCATGAAGAAATTTTCGCAAGGGTAAAGGTGCTGGAAGATGCCTGTGTGGCCGGCAAGGATAAAAAGGAAGTTAAAGAGGCCATCCGGCGGCTGGATGAATATGTTTCCAGGCATATGAAAGAAGAGGAAGAAATGCAGGTTTCCTTTGGGTATCCACAGTATATTGCCCATAAGCATATTCATAATATTTTACGGGCGGAACTGCGGAAGCAAGAGGAAAAATTTAATGCAGAAGGTGTTGTAGAAGAACCTGAAACGCAGGAAATCACTTCTCTGATGGAATGGATATTGAAACATATTATGAAGGATGATATGTATATTGCCGAATACATCGGTGAACAGGGTGACCTGCCCCAGGAAAGTGCCGATCACACCGGGATATGTAGGCAGGTAGCTGAGAATGCCATTGAGATGATGTTTGAGTTTGACCGGGAGGGCATTATCCAGTATTGCAACAGGGCGGCTCATGAAGAACTGGGGTACGGCAAGGAGATGATCGGTATTCCTGTATATGCCATCTTTATATCGGAAAATATTCAGGGAAATATTTTTTTAAATGTAAATGAGAAAAAAGAAATAAGCGAAATGGTGGCTTACCGGAAAAATGCAACCTGCTTTCCGGTTTTTATCCGCATGACACCGGATGAGAAAAGAACAGGGTGTACCTTCTTAATGGCCGTTAACATTACTGATCAGAAAGCAATGGAAAAAGAACTTTTGGTTTTACAGTCTCAGGCCAAGGAAACCCTCCAGATTCGTAATGAGTTTATTGCCAATGTAACCCATGAACTGCGAACCCCGGTAAATGGTGTTAAGGGGCATGCATCGGCACTTTTGAGCGAAAAACCTACGCCGGAACAACGGCGGACGTTGGAGATTATTCAAAGATGCTGTGATGATATGTCTTCGATTATTAATAATATTCTGGATTTTTCCAAACTGGAAGCAGGAAAATTTGAATTAAATGAAACGGATTTTGATTTATATGAGTTGCTTGATCATGTAATTGCCACGCATATTGCGGTAATCAATGAAAAGGGATTGCGTATCTTTTTAAACATTTCCGAAAATGTTCCCCGCTATGTTACGGGGGATGATCTGCGGCTGACCCAGATTTTAAACAACTTAATTTCCAATGCGGTGAAATTTACCGATATCGGATTTATCAGTGTGGATGTGAATAAGCATATGCAGTACGGTGATGAAATCGAGCTGTTTTTTATGGTCAGGGATTCCGGTATCGGTGTTTCTACGGAAGACAAGGACCGTCTGTTCCAAAGTTTTTCGCAAGTAGATGCATCGACCACCAGAAAATACGGCGGAACCGGTTTGGGTCTGGTAATTACCAAGAATTTGGTAGAACTTATGAACGGCAGCATCCGGGTGGAAAGCCAAAAAGGAAAAGGAAGTAATTTTTCGTTTGTTATTCGTCTGCATTCCACAGAGGGCGGAAGCAGCAGTTATGTATCTAAGTTTTTAGATAAAAGTGAGAAGATTCTGGAATTTGACGAAATAGAATCCTTCTACCGGTTCGGTTCCGAAGAGAATGTCGGAGAAATAAAAAGCAAAGCGGAAAAACTGATATTGGCATTGGAACTGGGAGCATGGGAGAAGGCTGAGGTAATTGCCGCTAATTTGAAAAAGTTAATTGCAGAAGGGCCGGAGGAAATGCGCAAGTTGCTTTTCCGACTGGAAATGACCATTCGGAAAGAGGACGAGAAGAAAAGCATAGAATACTTTGAAAAGCTAAAAGAAATGCTGCAAAATACAATCGGAGGAATGTAAATGATTTTAGAGGGAAACAGCAATATCCAGTTGCATGTGCTCATTGTCGATGATGTGGAAATCAATGTTGATATTCTGTCCAATATTATGGAACAGCTGGGTTATGTTCCGCTGCCGGCGGGAAGTGCCGCAGAAGCGTTGAAGAAAATAAAGCAGACGCTGCCTCAGCTTATTTTACTGGATGTATCCATGCCGGAGGTGGATGGATACGAATTGTGTACTATTTTAAAGAAGAATCCGGTTACCAGGGAAATACCGGTGGTTTTTATTTCGGCAATGGATTCCCTGAAGGATAAATTGAAGGGACTGGAGCTGGGAGCAGCAGATTTTATTACCAAGCCATTTGAAATTACCGAAGTAACCATGCGGGTAAAAAATCAGATGGAAAATGTGCTGATGAAGCAGGAGTTGGAACGTTTTAACCGTCGGCTGCATAAGATGCTTACCGAGCAGACCAGGAAAATTGAAAATGAAAAGAAAGAAATTTTGTGTTCTCTGGCCCGTTTGGCGGAAAATCGGTGCGGGGTGCCGGCCAGCCATTTGCAAAATATCGGTTATAATAGCCGGATACTGGCTCAAAGTTTGCAGTTATCCCCGATTTACGAGTTGGAAATTTCCGAAGATTTTATTGAACTGATCGAAACAGCATCAAAGCTGCATGATTTGGGAAAATTATGGGAAGTTTCCGAAGAGCTGCATATTGAAACCGGTGTTTATCTGATTCAGGATTTATTAAATACGGAACAGCAAAGTGAATTTATGGAAATGGTCCTTGATATCATTCGCTTTCATCATGCTGATTGGCAGGGGACGGATAAAGAAGAAATCCCGTTGGCAGCAAGAATCGTGCGTATTGCCAATGATTTTGAGGTATTTACAGCGGAAAATCAAAGTGCGGATAGTCTGGCGGAAAGTCTGAAAAAGATAGAAGCCGGCAGCGGGACGTTATATGATCCCCGGTTAGTAGAAATTTTTATAAAAATTCAAAGACAATTGCGCATAAATTAAGAAAGTGATAATATAGAAGGAGGTAGCTAAAGACATAAGTGAAATGGAGTAGACATGAAAAAGATTAGAGTTTTGGTAGTAGATGATTCTTTTGTAATTCGCAATATTCTGGAACAGAGCCTCAGTTCCGATCCGAATATCGAAGTAGTGGCTACGGCCTGTGATGCATTCGAAGCAAGAGATTTGATTGTGAAGCTCAGACCTGATGTAATGACTCTGGATATTGAAATGCCGAGAATGAACGGTTTGGATTTTTTGCGGAAGCTGATGCCTCAGTACCCGATGCCTGTAGTGGTGGTAAGCTCGCTGGATGACAGAGTATTCGATGCTCTGGAAGCAGGGGCGGTGGACTTTGTACATAAGCCGGCCGGACTGACCAGAAGTCAGTTGACCGAATTTATGAAAGAAGAACTCAATGAAAAGGTTAAAATTGCCTTTAACGTAAAGGTCAGCGGACGGAAAAAGAAAGAGATGGCCGGCCAAAGTGCTCCTGCTGCCTTAGTGGGGGGCGGTGATAAGCAGATTATCGCCATCGGTGCATCAACCGGCGGAACCGAGGCAATTTATGATGTTATCAAGCAGTTTGGAACGGATATTCCGGGAGTGGTCATTGTTCAGCATATGCCTCCGGGGTTTACCGGGATGTATGCGGAGCGTATGAATAACCAGTGCCGGGTTGCAGTGAAAGAGGCGCAAAACGGTGATAAAATAAAACAGGGACAGGTACTGTTAGCTCCCGGCGATAAACAGATGCGGGTAGTAAAAGAGCGGGACGGTTATCATGTGGAATGTAAATTCGGTGAAAAGGTCAGCGGACACTGTCCTTCCGTAAACGTACTGTTCAATTCCGTGGCTGAGGCGGCAAGAGGCCATGCAGTAGGTGTCATTTTGACCGGAATGGGGTCGGATGGTGCGGAAGGACTTTTGGAAATGCACAGACAGGGGGCCATTACCATTGGCCAGGATGAGATTACCAGTGTTGTATATGGTATGCCGAAGGTGGCATACGAAATCGGTGCGGTTACCTATCAGGTAGGACTTCCCCACATACCCAGTAAGATTTATAGCGTCTTGAACAATAGGAGATAAAAGTGTGAAGAGAAGTTCTAAGGCGTCAAAGTACGCCGCCTAAGAACAACTAAAGCTTCACACTGAAGAAGGCTGAAGTCTTCTTCTCGCGGGTGGTTTGCTGCTGGTGCGGCATGTTAGGAAGTGTGAGAAGATAATTCAGATATTGGAAAGGAATAGTTGTTGAGATGAGGATATTGATTGCGGAAGATGATTTTGCCAGCCGGAAGTTTATGCAGAAATATCTGAATACATTTGGTGATTGTGATGTTACTGTAGACGGTGAAGAGGCAGTGGAAGCGTTTATGATGGCTTTGGAGGAAGAAGAACCCTATGATTTGATCTGCTTGGATATTATGATGCCGGTTTTGGACGGATATCAGGCATTGAAGGCCATCAGGGATATTGAAAAGGAGCATAATCGTACCGGTGACCAGGCTGCCAAGGTAATTATGACATCGGCATTAAATGTGGAACGAAACATTAAAGCGGCATTTGAAATGGGATGTACGGTTTATTGTGCAAAACCCATTGATTTGGATAAGTTTGAAGAGGTTCTTCGCAAAATTGGAGTGATTTGATGCAGTCTTACATAGGAGTAGAAGATAATTTTTTGCTGGAAAATGGTTATCTGGTGGCAAGGGTGGAAGAAATCGTCTTGTCAGCGGAGGATTCACAGCGTTTTACTGTTGATGATATTAATGAAATCTTTCGCATTATGCATACCATCAAGAGTTCGGCAGGAATTATGATGTATGAAAATATCAGTACTTTGGCCCATAAACTGGAGGATGTATTCTACTATTTGCGTGAAACTTACCCGTTAACAGCGCCTCATGAACAACTGGTGAAAGGCATTCTTGATACGGCTGACTTTATTACGGCGGAGCTGGTGAAAATACAGGCTGGCGAAAAGGCAGACGGAGATTCGGAAAACATCATTGTATTTTTGGATGACTTTCTGACTAAGGTGAAAGAAGATATTTGCAATGAGGGAGAAGAACTGCCGCCGGAAAATATATATACCATACCGGAGCAGTTTTATGTTGCTCCCAAGGCTGATGAAGTAATAAAGTATTACCGTGTCAGCATTTATTACCGGTTGGGAACCGAGATGAGCAATGTCAGAGCTTATTCAGCAATATTTGCATTAAAAGAAGTCGTTACAGAGATGACCTATACGCCGGAGGATATTATCAGCAATGAGGATGCCGCCGGAACCATTCTGCGGGAAGGATTTCATATTCTGCTGCAGTCTAAATGCCCGGAGGCAGAAATTCGGGAAATTATCGAGGATAGTTCCGGTGTCAAGAAAATCGAAATACAGTCCAGCAGTGTAGAGGAATTTTTGCTGGGGTTCTCTGAGGAGAATCATCAGGACATTGTCATTCGTCTGGATGATGACTGGATGGCAGAAGAGGAAAAAGAAGATTTGATTCCCGGTGATTATGTCATCCAAAAAGAGACCGGAAAAGGAAAAAGGCTGCGGGGCGGCCATTCCCGGCTGACACCGGTTCAGGATATGATCAGCATTCCGGCTACAAAATTGGCCGGTCTTTCAGACCTAACCGTCCAAATGGCCAGGTATGCGGATCAGTCGGAAGAACTTGCCGAATTGATCGAGGAGATGCAGGAAGTGATCCGGTCCATGGAAAGGATTTCCATGAAAGAAATATTCCATAAGATGAACCGTACGGTTTATGATATCAGCCGGAAATTAAATAAGTTAGTGGAATTGGATATCAGCGGTGAGGATACGGAAATTGAACGAAATGCCGCAGGCTTGCTTTCGGATGCTTTGATGCATATCATCCGCAATGCGGTGGATCATGGTATTGAGGACAAACGGGAGCGGATGAGCCATGGAAAAACGGCTAAAGGAAGGATACTTCTGGAAGCGGGAAGTCTTGACGGAGAAGTTTATGTCAGTGTCAGTGATGACGGGATCGGACTGAATAAAGAAAGAATCTATGAGGTTGCGTCAGAACGGGGGTTAACAGAGGGAAGAGAATGGGAAACATTTACCGATAAGGAAATCTATCAGTTTATTTTAAGTCCCGGTTTTTCCACCCGCAATCAAGTGACGGAATACGCGGGAAGAGGCGTGGGGCTTGATGTCGTAGCGGAAAATATGCAGACCCTGGGTGGTTATCTGGAAGTAGATTCAGTGCAGGGGCAGGGAACTAAAATGATGTTATGGTTACCACAAAGAGGGAAAAATGAGGAAATATAAATATATTATCGGAATCAGCCTTTTGACAGTGGCGATATGGGGGAACGGGTGCGGTCTGGGTCAGAAAAATACCAATGTTGAAGCGGGAATGGATGCTGTTCAGGCACTGGATTATGACGGTGCCCTTACCTTTTTTGAGGCAGCTGAAGTTGCCGGAGAGGATATGCGGCTTTTGTACCGGGGAAAAGGACTTGGTTTCATGGGGAAGACGGAATATGAAGCTGCAATAGATGCTTTTAAAACGGCACTTTCTTATAGTGTCGGTATACCCGACAATATCGATTATGATATCAATTATTATATGGCCGTGGCCTATTATAAAATCGGTCAAAAGGAGCAGGCTGTTTCGGCCTATGATGCCATTCTGGCTTTACGTGAAAATGATAAGAATGCTTATTATCTGCGGGGAGCCATTAAAGTGGAGCAGGGCCGGATCGAGGAAGCAAAAGCGGATTTTGACAAAGTGATTGAAATTGATAGTAAGAATAACGACAGACTGATCGATATTTATTGCGTTTTGGACGAAAACGGATATAAGGAAATGGGTCAGGAATATTTGAAGTCGGCCATGGACAAAGAAAACAAAAACATGACCAGTTTTGAGAAAGGCCGTATCAGCTATTATCTGGGTGACTATGAAAATGCCAAGACCTATCTGGAGAAAGCAAGGGACAGCGGATATCAGGCAGTTTTGTTTTTGGGAAGAACGTATGAGGTGCTGGGTGACTATAATTATGCGGTCAGTGTCTATAATGCATACCTTGATGGAGGAAATGCCAATCCACAGATATATAATCAGCTGGGGGTGTGTAAATTAAAGATGCATGAATATGATGCAGCACTTTTGGCTTTTCAGGCCGGAATGAGTATTGAAGAAAACGAAATCCTTCAAACCTTGCGATTTAATGAAATTGTAGCCTATGAATATTTGGGTGAGTATAAAAAAGCATCGGTTCTTATGGATGGCTATCTGGAGACCTACCCTGATGATGAGCAGGCGGCCAGGGAGTATCTTTTCTTAGAAACAAGATAGTGTTTTGAAGGTAGGCGATGACACAACATATTTTGTATACAATGTTATGTAAACACAATATGTTGTGTTTTTTATTGACATTTTTTGGGTGAAGTGATAAAATTTAAGCAATTGGGGTTTTAGGATGTATTTACAAAAGAAAGAGGCGTGGGAGGTAAAAAATGTTTCAAGTTGTAA
>JAVBUF010000050.1:0-63547 GCA_031555615.1 Lachnospiraceae bacterium
TAAGACATTGCTGACACCTTACGGTAACAATTATGATTTGCTGATCGTGGGTTCATTCTTTGCAATCTTTCCGATTTTTATATTGTTCCTCTGCTTCCAGAGCTACTTTATTGATGGTATGACGGCAGGAGCGGTTAAAGGCTAAATTACAAATGAAACTTAGACGGAAGAACGCATCGCGTTCTTCCGGTTCCAACAATCGGGAAAGGGGGATAATAAAAGAGGTAAAACGATTTACTAAAACGGTTAACCATGCTATAATCCTTATATCATAAGTTCAGTAAAACAGATCTTTGGCAGAAAGGAGATATAGTATGACAACGATACGCGAGATAGCAGCAGCATGTAATGTTTCGATTGCGACAGTTTCCAATGTTTTCAACGGAAAAGACAATATGGGTGAGGATACGAAACAGAGAGTTTTGGAAAAAGCAAAAGAATTATCCTATATACCCAATTATATGGCGAAGAATCTGAAGCAGAAAACCACCAAAACCATTGGTATCATTACAGAAGATCTGACCGTTTTTAATTGTGCCGAGATGGTTGACGGTATCAATGAAGTCTTTGATGAGCAGGGATATACCTTCCTGCTTGGTAATTTGCGGCTATATAAGAAATTTGATAATGAGTTTTATCATAAAGAAGGTTATAAGAAGCAGGTGGAATCGGAATTTAATAAAATGAAGGCGAAACAGGTGGAAGGGATTATCTATATCGGCGCCCATTGCCGTGAAATCCACTATATTCCGCAGGATTTTCCGACACCTCTGGTAGTGGCATACAGTTTTACGGACAATCCGAAAATACCTTCCGTTATTTTCAATGATGAGGAAGCCGCTTATCAGGCAACCACAGCACTGATTAAGAACGGAAATAAAAAAATCGGAATTATCACAGGAGAGATGTCGAGCCTTCATACGAAGGAACGCCTGAAAGGTTATAAACGTGCATTAAAGGAGGCTGGTATTCCATACCACCGAAACCTGGTGCAGGAAGGGAATTGGACTCGAGCCAAAAGCCTGGAGGCCTGCCGGATTTTGATGAATGAGGCAGTTACCGGTATTTTTGCCATGAGCGATGTTATGGCGTGGTCTGCTTATGAACTGGCGGCAAGAGAGGATATTCGGGTAGGAACGGATCTGGATCTGATTGGGTTTGATAACAGGGAAATGGCGGGAGCTTTTAACCCCGGCCTTACCACCATGGCTTTGCCCTTAAGCAACATAGGGCGTAAAGCCGCCGAGATTATGATCGATATGCTGGAAAAAGGACCGGACAGTATATCGGAAAATTTTTATAAGATTAACTGTGAAATGATTGTCCGGGAAAGTATGTCAAAGGAGAAACAGACAGGAGGATAATATTAATATGGAAAAATTGGAACTTGTTCCACTAAAGGATGTGCGGGTAGAGGATCAGTTTTGGGGTAAGTATACCAGACTTGTAACCAGCCAGATTATTCCTTACCAGTGGGAGACGTTAAATGACAGAGTGCCGGAGGCCGAACCAAGTCATTGTATATCAAACTTTCAGGTAGCCGCCGGATTGAAGGAAGGAACCTTTGAAGGAGCGGTTTTTCAGGATACCGATGTGGCCAAATGGCTGGAGGCAGTGGCTTATTCTCTGTCCTATGAGCCAAATGATGAATTGGAAAAGACCGCCGATGAGGTAATTGATCTGATTGGTAAAGCACAGCAGCCGGACGGTTATATTAATACCTATTTTACCATACTGGCACCGGAACACCGCTGGGGTAATTTGCGGGAAGGCCATGAGTTGTATACGGCGGGCCATTTGCTGGAAGCGGCAGTAGCCTATTACAAGGTCACCGGAAAAGATAAATTCCTTACTATTATGAAAAAATTTGCAGACCTGATTTGCGAAGTGTTTCATACCGAAAAGTATCAGCGGGGAGTACCGGGACATCAGGAAATAGAAATTGGCCTGATCAAGCTGGCGGAAGTATGCGGCGAACAAAAATATCTGGATATGGCCAAAGACTTTATTGACCGCCGGGGAACCGAGCCGAATTATCTGGTTTCGGAACATAAAAACCCTCTCTGGATCAATATTTTTAACGATAACAGTCCTTTTCTTCCGGCTTATTCACAGTGCCATAAGCCGGTGAGAGAACAGGATACAGCCGAAGGGCATTCGGTCAGGGCTACTTATATGTATGCGGCCATGGCGGATCTGGCGGCAGCTTATGATGATCAGGAATTATTTGCCGCGTGTGAGAGCATCTGGAACAATATTGTGGAAAAGCGGATGTATATTACCGGTGGTATCGGCAGTTCCGGTGCATATGAACGTTTTACCACCGATTATGACCTGCCCAATGACAGTAATTATTCGGAAAGCTGTGCTTCTATCGGCCTTGCATTGTTTGGCCGCCGGATGGCCCAGATCACCAAAGACGGCAAGTATATCGATACCATGGAGCGGGCTTTATATAACACAGTTCTGGCGGGAATCGCCATGGACGGCAAAAGCTTTTTCTATGTAAATCCGCTGGAAGTATGGCCGGAAAACTGTCTGGACCATACCTCAATGGGACATGTCAAACCGGTTCGTCAGAAATGGTTCGGTGTGGCCTGCTGTCCCCCCAATATTGCCAGGACACTGGCCAGTTTGGGAGAATATATTTATTTCCAAAAGGGTGATGATCTTTGGGTGAATATGTTTGTATCCGGAGAGACCATCCTGCATACAGAAGAGGGGCAGATTACCGTGACACAAACTACGAAATTCCCCTTTGAAGGAAAAGTGAATTTACATCTTGCCGCAGATACTGACAAAAAGCGGTCCATCGCTATTCATGTACCGGGTTATGCCGGAAATTATGCTGTTAAGGTGAATGGTATGATAATGGAGCCGGAAGTGAAGAACGGCTATGCTTACCTGACAGAAGTGGGCGCAAACGCAGATATTGAGATTACCTTTGATATGCCGGCACATTTTACTTATGCCAACCCTAACGTCCGGGCAGATGCCGGGAAGGTGGCAATCGAAAAGGGACCGCTGGTGTATTGTATGGAAGAAGCAGACAATGGCAGCCGTTTGGCCGGTGTTTATGTGGATACTGAGGCACCGCTTAGTGAAAGTTATGATGAAGCTCTTCTTGGCGGAACCAGTGTGATTTCGGTAAAGGGCAGAAAAATCAGTGAACAGGGATGGAATTCCCGCACATTATATGCCGATACAGCACCCGCCTATGAGGAGGCAACCTTGAAATTTGTTCCTTATTGTTATTGGGGCAACCGGGTACCCGGTGAAATGTCGGTTTGGGTAAAATATTAGATAACAGGAGAAAATAGACAATGGCAAATGCAAAAATGATTATTGATAAAGATTTTAAGATTGCGGAAGTGGATAAGCGGATATACGGTTCCTTTATTGAGCACCTGGGCCGGGCCGTATACAATGGCATTTATCAGCCGGGTCATCCCGCAGCGGATGAAGATGGTTTCCGTAAGGATGTACTGGAGCTGGTAAAAGAATTGGATGTTCCCATTATCCGTTATCCCGGGGGTAATTTTGTATCCAATTTTTATTGGGAAGACAGTGTCGGTCCCAAGGAGGAAAGAAAGTCACGGCTGGATCTGGCATGGCGGACCCTGGAAACCAATGAGTTTGGTCTGGGAGAATTCGACAAGTGGTCAAAGAAGGCCGGTTCGGAGATTATGATGGCCGTCAATCTGGGAACCAGAGGTATCAGTGATGCTCTGAATCTGTTGGAATACTGCAATCTGGATACAAAGTCTTATTACGCGGATTTAAGAAGGAACCATGGAGCCGCTGCACCCTACAATATCAAGACATGGTGTCTGGGTAATGAAATGGACGGACCCTGGCAGATGGGCCATAAGACAGCTTACGAATATGGCCGGCTGGCAGCCGAAACAGCAAAGGCAATGAAAGAAATGGATAAGTCCATCGAACTGGTTTCCTGCGGCAGCTCTCATGTAGATATGCCCACATTCCCCGAATGGGAAGCGGTGACACTGGAAGAAACCTATGATTATGTTGATTATATCTCCATGCACAATTATTATGGAAATGCTGAGGATGATACGGAGGATTTTCTGGCCAAAACCCAGGATATGGAACGGTTTATTCAGACCGTGATTGCCACCTGTGATTATGTAAAGGCTAAAAAGCGCAGCAAAAAGACCCTGAATCTGAGCTTCGATGAATGGAATGTCTGGTTCCATGCCATGGCCAATGATGCGGAAGAAATGAAAGAACGTCCCTGGCAGATTGCGCCCCACTTGCTGGAAGATATCTATGATTTTGAGGACGCCATCCTGGTAGGATTGATCCTGATCACCTTCCTGAAGCACGCGGACCGTATGAAAATGGCCTGTCTGGCTCAGCTGGTAAATGTTATAGCACCGATTATGACGGAAAATGACGGCGGAGCATGGCGTCAGACCACTTACTATCCTTTCCTGCATGCTTCTAAATACGGACGGGGGGTTGCTCTTCGCAGCGTGGTGAATTCCACCCTTCATGACAGTAAGAACCATGAGGATGTAACGGATGTGGAATCGGTTGCTGTATATAACGAAGAAAAAGACGAGGTTACTATTTTTGCCGTAAACCGTAATGTGAAAGAAGATGTACTGTTTGAGGCGGATGTCAGAAGCTTTGCCGGTTATCAGGTCAAAGAATATCTGGTTATGGAAAACAGTGATATGAAAATTACCAATTCCATCACCGGAGAAAAGGTAGCACCGCAGCCTAAAAAAGAATATGAATTAAAAGACGGTATTTTTACTACCAGTATGAAAAAATGCTCCTGGAATGTTATCCGTCTGGGAAAATAATAATTTAGATATTTTAAGGTATAGGAAAACCCCTGAGAAGCGAATAAATTCGTCGTATCAGGGGTTTTTAGTTCTGCATATTTATTGTGCTGCGTTCCCGGAGGATTCCGGAATAGGACTGTAATTGATCCGTACGGAGATATCCTGATTGTAGTTTCCATAGGTTTTGCCGAAAAGGGTCAAGCCGCCGATATGTTCGGCATCTTCTTCCACTTCCATTTTAAGCTTAATAATGCTGCGGTAATCAAATTTAAAATCCCGGATGGTAATATCCGATACCTGTAACCCATCAATAAAGGTACCTTTTTTATTGATCACAAGAATTTTCAGCAGACCGTATTGGTTCCAGTTAGGAGACCACCAGTCAGGAGTAAAGATACCGCGAACCGATCCGAAATCACCCGGACTGATCCAGAGAGCAACCTTTGTATCGTTAATAAAGAAGGAAATATCGGAAGGCCAGACATCATTGGAACCGGGTGCTTCGGAGCAGAGTTCCAGGGAAATGGTAATCTGGTCAATTTTCTGGCCATACGGAATAAAGTTGGGAACAATATATTCCACATATCCTCTTGTAAACCAGAGAATATCGGCATTATATCGATCCGGATGGGCAAAATAGCGGGCATCATCCACTTCGCCGATAATAGCGGTAGAGGAAGCAAGGCCGCAGGTAGGATATACTTTGTAATCGGAAAAATGACCCACCTTCAAGTCGGTCTGATAGACATTTTTAAAATCCTCCTGAGAATCAATTTCAACCAGAATTTTGTCCAGATGGACGGAACATTTTTTCTGATTCCCATGTCCGGTGGATTCATTGGAAACGGTAATGACTCCGCAGTCTTCCAGCTTTTTAATATGGCTGGTCAGAGCGCCGTTGGTGATGTTGAGGCGGCTGGCCAGTTCATTCATGTTCATACCCTGATTATCAATCAGAATTTTAATGATTTCGATACGTATTTCTGAGCCCAATGCCTTAAAAATATCAAGCCCCTCATCTAAAGATTTTATATGTAGCATAGTGGTCTCCTGTAAAATTGGTGAGTTTTAGATTTAATTAAAATATTCTATAATTTATTATAACAGTTTGGTTAAAATAGTCAACATTTTCAGAAATATAGGTAACTGCCAGTGACTATTTTTTTCATAAGAATATGTTATAGTTATGTTATAATGATAGAAATGGATGAAAGGGTTGCAGATGCGTAAAATATTGGATAGAGTACTGCTTAAATATTTTAATAAAGAATTGGAACTTAATGTACGTCTGTTCAATCTGCTGGCAATTGGCGGCATAGTGGTCAGTATCATCGCGGGGCTGCAGAGTTTGCTGAGCGGAATATCATTGATTGGCGGCATAGTGGATTTTGTAGCGGCGGTATGCGCGTACCTGATCATGTATTTTGTTCATAAAACAAGACGATATACGGCATGATTTATGGCCACTGTGGTGGGCGTTTTTATGGGACTTTTTGGAGTTCTTTTCTTTTCCATGGGAGGAAATGTCGGTTCCATGCCCTATTTCTTTATTTTTTCCGTGGTGTTTACCTTTTTGATGTTTCAGGGGAGACTTCTTTATATTACAGTAGCGGTTGAAATTTTTTATTACATAGGAATTTGCATATTGGCATATAGGTATCCCAACCTGGTAACCCCTTTTGAGAGCCCCAGAAAACAACTCCAGGATATTGTTATCGGTTTTGTTCTTACGGGTCTTTCCCTTGGAACCATTTTCTTTTCCTATATCCGGACTTATAGGGTTCAGCAAAGGATCGTGGAGGAAGCAAAGCAGACAGCCGATAAGGCAAATGCTGCCAAGAGCGATTTTCTGGCCAATATGAGCCATGAAATCCGGACGCCCATTAATCTGATGTTGGGTATGAATGAAATGATCCTGCGGGAAAGTGAGACGGAACAGGTTCTGGAATATGCAAAAAACATTCAGAATGCCGGTGAACAGCTTTTGTTTTTAGTAAACCAGGTTTTGGATTTTTCTAAAATCGAGTCGGGGAAGATGGAGGTTTTAGAAAATACATATGATATCAGAGAACTGATCTGCGAATTATATAGTATGGGGAATGTTCATGCAGAAAAAAAGAAGCTGAAATTTGAATTGGAGTTAGATGAAAATTTACCGGTTAAGTTGTTTGGAGATGAGAAGCACATCAACCAGATTGTAGTTAATCTGATCAATAATGCCATTAAATATACCAAAACGGGAACGGTCACTTTATCCGTAAAAGCGATACCGGAGTCACCAGAAAAAATACTGCTGGAGATTATCGTGACGGATACCGGTATCGGCATTCATGAAAAGGATATGCCTTATTTATTTAATTCCTTTGAGCGAATGGATATAAACAATAACCGTGACATCGAAGGAAGCGGCCTGGGCTTGGCAATTATTAATAATTTACTGGATATGATCGGGGGAACAATTTCTGTAGATAGTGTTTACGGATCAGGAAGCACTTTTAAGGTCCTTATCCCGCAAGGGGTAGTTTCTCCTAAAACATTGAAATCAGCGGGTCAGGAAGAAGAAACCGTGGAAACAGACGAAGAGACTTTTGTCGCACCGGAAGGCAGGGTTTTAGTAGTAGATGACAATTATATGAACCTGGCGGTGATAAAATCTCTGTTAAAGCGCACGATGCTGCAGGTGGATACGGCCATCAGCGGTGAAGAATGTCTGGAGATGATACAATCCGAATATTATCATGTTATCCTGATGGATTATATGATGCCGGAAATGGACGGTTTGGAAACATTATATCAAATACATAACCAGACCGGCCATGTTTGCACCGATACTCCGGTAATCGTACTGACAGCCAATGTCATCGCCGGAACGAAAGAGATGCTGATGGGGAAAGGGTTTAGCGATTATCTGTCGAAGCCGGTACGGTGGCAGGAGCTGGAGGGTGCATTGGTGAAATATCTGCCGCCTTCGCTGGTTACCAGAACCAGAAGGAAAGAAAATAAGGGTAATATCAGTTGTGAGGAAGTAAGAAGTTACAGCCTGCTGCTTCGGCCGTATGATGTTATTTTGGAAGATGGTCTGCACTACATGAGCGGCGATATATATCAGTATGCCAAAACAGCGGAATTTTTCCGCAGGACATATGAAAAAACAAGAAAGGAAATAGAAAATTATCTGGCCGCAGAGGAAATAGAAAAGCTATGTATTTCCATTCATGCATTAAAAGGAAATGCCAGAGGAATCGGAGCCATTGATTTACATCATATCGCCAGACGCTTGGAAAAAAGGTGCCGGGACAGAGATATTTTTTATGTCAAAAAAAGTCAGGATCTGCTGTTTTTGGAGTGGGAAAGGGCCATAAGCGGTATTTCTGAGTTTTTAACAGTCAGCGGGATTTTAAATAAGGCTGAAAATTCGCCGGATAAGGTTATCGGTATTCGGCCGTTAAACATAAACGAATATATGGAAAGAATTTTGGCTCATATCGGAATTTCCGAAGCCGAGCCGGCTTTGCTGCTGATTAAAGAATTAGCAGAAAGTCCGTTGCCCGAGCATACCCTGCTGGCTTTGCGGGCGGCTTCGGAATTTATTGAAGAGATAGAATTTGACGAGGCAGAAAAGATTTTGCGGAAGGAGTTGGCAAATGGCAGAAAATAGAATATTAGTGATAGATGACGATATCAACTTACTCAAATCGGCAGAAAATATATTACGTCAATATGATTATCAGGTAAGCATTGCCAAATCCGGCAAGCAGGCCATCAGTCTTTTGGAAAAGGATTTTGTTCCGGATCTGATTTTAATGGATGTAAATATGCCGGATATGGATGGATATGAATCTTTGCAAAAAATAAAGGAAATGAAAGGGTGTGACAGCCTTCCGGTGATTTTTTTGACAGGGATGGATTCTGTCAGATATGAAATCAAAGGCCTGGAAATGGGAGCTGTTGATTATATTACCAAACCTTTTGTAAAGGATATTTTGATTGCCCGGATCAAGGCTCATATAAATAACAGCAAGAAAAACGGCGCACTGATCGCAGAGGGAACAGGATTAATTGAATATGATCCGGAAAAGCTGCAGGAAATGCAGGCGGTCCTGTCCAAAACCGAGTTTACAGTGGCAAAAATGATTATATCAGGCTACACCAATCAGGAAATCAGTGATATTTGTCATTATTCTTATGGATATGTGAAAAGAATTGTTTATCAGATATTTGATAAGCTGGATATCTCCAAGCGAAATGAATTAAGAAAATATTTTATATCAGAATAAAAAATCAAGCCTCAGGAATTTTAAACGAGTTCCGGGGCTTTTTTTTGTAAAAAGGTAACTGCGGGATACTGTTTTTGGTAAATTTCCAGTGATAAAATTAGGTAATAATCACCTTAAGGAGGAGATAAGATGAGCGGAAATTCTAATCAGGAGGCAGATGCCTTATTTGCAACAAAACGGAAAAAGCAACAGGAAGAGCAGGCGGAACAGGACAGACAAGCGGAAATACTCCGTAAAAAAGCGGAAATGGAAGCAGAAATCAACCGGTTGGCAGAAGAAACAGAAAGACAGAGAATTGCCCAGGAAGAAGCAAAACAGGCAGCATTAAAGGCCGAAGATGAGGCCCAGAAGGCAGCTCAGGGAGCAGCTCAGCGGGCAGCAAAAATAGCTGAAAAAACATCTCAGGTTACGGAAAAAGGATCGCTGGCAGCAGCAGGCAAAGAAAAACCTGCTTCTAAGGAATCTGGAGTTTCGGTTAAATTGATGGCCATCATCGGCGGAGCGGCAGCAGGGGTAATTCTTCTGGTGGTTATTTTGGCAGCGGCACTGTCTTCAGGGGGTAATTCTAAAATTTTTCAGGCCAAGTTGAGCGAAAGCATAACCGTCAAGGAAAGTAATTATACCGTAAATTATCCTTCTGCCTATTTTGCGGAAGACAATTTAGACGGCAGCGTTAGCTTTGAATATGGGAAACCGGGTGATGCAGAGTATACCTGTATTGTTGTGGAGGGAATGACCAGTGCTTATTATCAGGAGGCTACCGGTCAGGGAGATCCCGATATCGCCTGCCGGAATATTCTCAGCAGCGTTATGTCAAATTTTTCACCTACATTTGAAACTTATAATTTTGTTTCCGAGGATGGTTATACGGTATACAGCTCCAGCTTTATGATGGGCGATGCACTTGATTTAGGATTTGATTTACCCATGGCCGGAATGATACTGAATGCCAATGATATGTACTACTTTGCAATCTATGCAACCGCAATTGAAGGGGCGGAGGAAGACTTGGAGAATTTAACGGCAGCTATCTTAAATGATATTAATAAATAGAGGAGAGTAAACATGGGATTTTTAATGACAGTTTTTTTTGAAAACGGATTTTCCGAGAATTATTTGCCCAATGTGGATAACCGTAAGGTACCAACCGGAATCCGCCCTTATATAAGCGGACTCAAAAATGAATTGATGTTGGATATCGAAGTTTGGAGCAACAAATGGAAAATCAACAGGACATCGCAATATACCCTGATGTATAAGGGTGATGCGGTTACATCAATGGCCTTAGAGAACGGTATGGTTCTGGAAGGAACCGTAAAGGCAGACAACACAGTTTTTTCCGTAAAAATTGATGAAGTAACAACCGAAGCAACGCATTTTCAAAAGTATTTAATTAAAGAAGGAAGCATTTTGAAGCTTCAGATCGGCAGCGATGACTTATGTGATATCGTTTATAAGAACCGTTTTCTGACGGGAGTTCACGCTGAAATCATGATTGAAGCAGAAAACGCTTTTGTAGAGGATAAGAACAGTGTTAACGGAACGTTTTTAAACGGCCGGCTGATTACCCAGCGGACCAAACTGAGCTATGGTGACATTATTTATGCTGTAGGCTTAAAAATAGTTTATTTGAATAATTTACTGGCCATCAATAATCCCGATGGCCAGTGTAAGATCAGAAATATAGACAAAATTTCCATTCCCAAATTTGCAGAGGAAAATGAAGAGGTGGTTCTGGAGGATAAGGAAGACTATTTTCTGCGGACGCCCAGAAGGGTTATGAAACTGGATACCGAAAAGGTATCTATTGAAAAGTGCCAGAAGAAACAAAAGCAAAAAAGACAGCCGATGATTTTTACCATCGGTCCCTCTTTTACCATGATTATTCCCATTGCTCTGGCGGCGGTTATGAGTGGAGGTGAAGGCCTGGGTATGGGCGGCTTGATGATGTCTGTAGGTGCAGCCGCAATCGGAGCAGTCTGGGCAGTGGTAAATGTAAACTATGCCAAGAAGGAAGAGGCAGAAAGCGAATCCAGCCGGGTTAACAAGTTTGTTGAATATGTGGTTAAGATAGAAGAAGTTCTGAAAAGTAAGAAAGATTATAATACAAAAGTACTGGAAGAGCAGTATCCTTCTTCCCAGGAGATGCTTGGCTTTGTCAAAGAAAACACCAGAAGACTATGGGAGAAAAGCAGTACCCACACGGACTTTCTTTCAGTCAGGCTTGGTTTGGGAACCGTTGCTTCGCCTAATTTTATCGAAGTTGCCAAAGAAGAAATCGGTGGCGAGCATGACCCTCTTAATGATCATATTTATGAAATAAAGGAACAATATCAATATCTTAAAAATATTCCGGTAGCGGTGTCGGTTTATGACAACAGGATGATTGGTATTGTCAGTGCTGATACAGAAAAAAGAAATGAAATGGTGCGGGCTTTTTCCCTGCAGATCGCCGGAGCCCATCCTTATACAGATGTACGTCTCTGCTATATATTTTCCGGACGTGATTTGGAGGAAATGGCTTATGCAAAATGGCTTCCCCATACCAAATCACCCGATGGCAAGCTGCGAATGTTAGCTTGTGATGCTAAAACCGTGGGTGATATTATGTATGCTCTTTCCGGCATGATCAGAGAGCGTCTGGAAGAAGAAGAAAAGAAGAAAGAAGGCGAAGGCGAACTGAAAACATTGCCTCATTATGTGATCATCATTCGTGATATTTCCCTGATTGCCGAAGAGGCAATTTCAAAATATCTGATGAATCCGCCCAAGGAAGCCGGTTTCAGCGTTATTTTTGTAGCCGATGCGATTGATAAAATACCGGCCAACTGTACCGCCATTGTTCAAAATGATGATACATACAAAGGCTGTTACAGTACCCTGTCGTTATTTGAGGAAAAGGAAAATATCACTTTTGATGCGGTAAACCATAAACAAATAGATGAATTTGCCAGAAATCTGGCTAACTTCAAGGTTCGGGAAACCGGAACCAGTGCAGCTATTCCGGATACCATCTCTTTTCTGGATATGTATAAAACCTCTAAAGTAGAGGATTTGGACATTTATCATAAGTGGCTGGAGAACAGAACTTATGAGAGCATGAAGTCCATGATCGGTTATAAGTCAGGTGAACAGCCTCTTTATCTGGATATTCATGAAAAATATCATGGCCCGCATGGATTGGTTGCAGGAACCACAGGTTCGGGTAAATCCGAGACTTTGCAGAGTTATATCTTAAGTCTGGTGGTAAATTACCATCCTCACGAGGTATCTTTTATTTTAATTGACTATAAAGGTGGTGGTATGGCTCAGAGCTTTGAGGGACTTCCCCATCTGGCCGGAATGATTACCAACCTGGGCGGGAATCAGACCAACCGCGCCCTGCTGTCCATTAATGCGGAGATCAAGCGGAGACAGCGGATTTTTAATGAGTATAAAATTAAACATATTGATGCTTATATCGAATTGTTCCGTAACGGCGAGGCCGATGAACCCATGCCCCATCTGCTGATTATTGACGATGAGTTTGCGTAACTGAAAAAGGAACAGCCGGACTTCGTCCGGGCTTTGGTATCGGCAGCCCGTGTAGGCCGAAGCCTTGGTGTTAATCTGATCCTGGCAACCCAGAAACCCAGTGGCGTTGTGGATGACGAAATCTGGAGCAATACCCGTTTCCGTCTGTGTCTGCGGGTAGCGGATAAACAGGATTCCAATGAAATGATCAAGCGTACCGATGCGGCGTTTATTACCGGCACGGGACGTGGGTTTTTACAGGTGGGAAATGATGAAATATTTGAAGAGTTTCAGTCCGGCTGGTCAGGAGCACCGTATACGCCGGAGATATCCTTCAGTGATGACAGCAAGGCCAAAGCCGAAATCGTTAATCTGATCGGGAAACCGGAAGTGGTGAAGAAAAAGAAAAAAGGAAAAAGCGATAATATCCAGAAATTTACCCAGCTTGATGCAGTGGTAAAATATTCGGCAAAGATTATGGCAGATAACAAGATTGCACCCTTAAAGCAAATCTGGATGCCGCCGCTGCCGGATCAGATTTATCTGGATGAATTGGATTTTGTCTGGAACAGGGACTATGTATTGCTGCCCCTTGGTCAGGCGGATGATCCGGAAAACCAGAGACAATTTACCGTCTTTGCGGATTTTATCAGAGACGGACATTTGCTGATCTGCGGCTCTTCCGGTGCCGGAAAGACGACACTGCTGGAGACCATTCTTTATGGCGCGGCTACCGCTTATTCACCGGAAAAGATCAACCTTTATGTTATCGATTTTTCCAGCCGGACTTTGCCGGTATTCGGCAAGCTCCCCCATACCGGTTGTGTGTGTATGGAAGGAGAAGATGAGAAGATTGAAGACATGATGAACTTCCTGCAGAAGAATCTGTCGGAACGAAAGAAGGCCTTTGCCGAAAAGGGAATGGGTTCCTTCCGGGATTACTCGGCAGCATATCATGATTTCCCGATGATCTTGTTTGCCGTAGACAATTATGCAGCTTTTAATGACAGCTATGACCAGTATGAAGATGTCTTTGTCCAGATGTCCCGCGAGGGCGCAAGCTATGGTATCTACATGATTATTACCTGTAATAATTCAGGAGATATCAGAAGCCGGATTGCCCAGAACATTACTTCCGGAATCGGATTGCAGCTGGCCGACCGGTTTGAATATGATTCGGTAATCGGTATGCGTTCGGAAATCCTGCCTGATGACCGGACCACCGGCCGCGGTTTGATTAAGATCAACACACCGCTGGAATTCCAGGCAGCACTTCCCGTTCGCAGTGAGGAGGGCGGTAATCTGATTACCACACTGCATAAGGAGTTCGAGGCACTGGCTAAGGGCGGAAGCGCTAAGGCCAAAAAAGTGGGAGGAAATATAGAGTCCATTACCATGAAAGATTTTATGGCATATGGGGAAGTAAAGGAAACAGGTAGTAATGAGCTGGCATTGGGAACCAGCCCGGAAACCGGCAAGATTGTCAGTACCGATCTGAATCAGGAACTTTGCTTTGCAGTCAGCGGCAGCGGAAAAACCGGAAAGACTAATTTCCTGAAGTTTGCGGCATTACAAATGCAGCAGAAGGGAAGCAAGATCTATGTTTATGACAGTCCGTTGAAGGAGCTGGAAGAGTTTGCCGGTAAGAATCAGCTGGATGGATATTTTACCAATAAGGAAAGCTTATTCGGTTTTATGGAAGAAATCATTGTTCCGCAGCTTGGCGAGCGCAATGAAATCGTTTATGAAGCAAGGAAAAATGGCAGTGACATTGCAGAAAAATTAAAAGACTATGACCGAATTATCGTACTGATCAATGATGCGGTGGGATTCTTTGAAGCGGCTTATGACAGTGAGCAGGATATGAGCGAGTTTTTGGAAGTGGTCTTTGAAAAAGGCCTGGAACACAAGATTCATTTCTTCTTAGGTGTTTCCCCCAAAGAATATCAGGATTGTTACAGTTTTGCAGCCCTGCGGATCTTCGGCAACTACGGAAAGGGCATACATCTGGGTGGTGCATTTGAAGAACAGGGCATTTTCGACCTGGAGATGAGTGACAATGACCGGATTCGTAAATTATCCGCCGGCGTGGCTTATATGGGCGCTATGGGTAAAGCAGTAACAATCGTAACACCACAAGTGACGGAGGATTGAGTATGGCAAAGATAAATATCGAAGTAAACATTCCCGGCAATGCCAAAAGCTATGAATTTTTATTGGACGATTGCATGAAAATAGGAGCCGCGAAAAAACAGATTATCGATCAGATTACTGAGCTGGAAGGGCATAATTTCTTTTCTGAGGAGGAGGAACCGGTTTTTTGCTCTGTCGATTTGGAAGGATTGATCCAGGACGGGGAAACCTTTGAAGAGGTGGGACTGGGTAATGGCAGCAGAGCAGTATTGCTCTAGATTGGATTAGAAAGGCGTGGTTAATAATATGGCAAATAATGCATTAGAGATGGATTCGGATGTGCTGCGGGCGACAGCCAAGCAGGTGGATGGTTCGGCTTCAGAAATCGGAAAACAACTTCAGAAATTTCAATCCACAATCGAGGGCTTAGGAAAGACATGGAGTTCAGATGTTAAGGAACGTTTTTTTCAAAGTTATCAAAATGATTTGAAGGCATTAAATGAAATGGTTACACAGTATGGTGAGGTTGCCCAGGGTCTGATAGAAATCGCGGATGATTGTGACCGGGCGGAAGAAGAAACTGAAGGCCTGATCAACAAGTCCGCAAAAAGATAAAAGGTAAGACGAAGGGATAGGTGACAAGGTTGAAAGAAAAGAAAAGTAGAGGAGCCATGCAATGAATGACGGAACCAATAAAATCGATACCGGCCAATTAATATCAGCGGCCAATGACATTTCAAATGTAAGAAAAGGGATCTCCACGACAGTGGAGTCCCTGAATGCCATCTTCCGTAAATTGCAGGACAGCTGGTCCGGCGATAGCGCAGATGATTTGAATGCGGTAGGCAAACAGCTGCAAAGCAGCTCCAATGATATTTTAACAATGCTGTCCAGATACGAAACGACATTGGGCGAGCTGGCCGGTATTTATAACGATGCGGAGAAGAAGGTCGGGAACAATGCCGGTAAATTGAAATTCGGAGGGATGAAATAATATGGCAAATATAAACTTTAATTCCGCCCAGATTCAAAAACAGGCGAAGCAGTTAGAAGAGGCAGCCGATAAGCTTACTTCGGGATGCGTGAAAAAGCTTGATACTGCCAATGAAGCGCTGAAGGCAGCCTGGTCAGGAAAAGCAGCCAATACCTATATTGGCTACATGAAAGAACTGAATACCAATCTGGCCTCTAATATTTCTTCTGCCAGAGAGATTGCAGCAGTTTTGAAGGAAGCCTGTAAAACCATGCAGGCGGCAGAAGAGCAGGCCAAAACCAAAACAGCAAGCAATTAAGACATATCATTAGTCACGATAAGAAAGGCGATAAAAATGGGTTCACAACAAGTAAATGCGGCTAAGCTGAAGGCGGCAGGTTCCAACCTGACCCAGTTGGCCGGGAAAATGCAAAAAGAAATAAATAAACTGGATGAAAATATCCAAAAGGTTTCCAGTGTCTGGAAGGGGGATGCCAGCGCATCCTATCTGAAGATGTATCAGGCCGATAAGAATAATCTGAATCAACTGTATATTGTATTGCAGCAGATGGGTGATACCCTGAATGAGTTTTCAAGCCAATATACACAGACCGACAGTAAAGCAATGGATATGGTCAATAAATATCTGGGAAAAGGAAATTAGGAGGAGCAGGATGGCAGCAGGAGAAATTACAGTTGATGCGAAGCAATTGAAAACATATTCAGCAGATATAAAAGGCGGCTATAAAAATATGTACAGCTTTTTGTCAGAGGCAAAAACCGCAGTTAAAAATCTGAAGTCTACCTGGACAGGAGACGGAGCAAATGAGTTTTATGCCAAATTTGATTCGATAGCAGGAAAGTGTGAGGAGACCCTGACGGTAGTCAGCAACTATGCCCAGACACTTTCGGAAACATCGGATATTTATACGGCTAATGAAAAGAAGGTAAGTGAGTCCACCGGTAAACTGAAGATCAATTTGAAATAAGCAGGTGAAAAAACAGGCATATTGAAAGGAGCAATTTTAAGTATGGCCCAATATAAAGTATCTCTGGCAGTGTTATCCCAGCAGAAAAGTGAATATGACAAGATTGTCAGCAACCTTAACGCCGGAATTGAAACCTTAAAGAATGTACAGAAAAACCTGGGTACAGACAAGATGCTGGAAGGTGCCCGGGAATCCTTGAGCAAGCTCATCGGTGTTCTGGAGACCCGGTCATCCGTCCTCCAGTCATTGAGTAAAGCACTGGAAGAAACCACCGGTCAGTATCGCAATTCAGAAACCAGGGCGGTAGCGAAGAGTAACAATTTCCGGGCCCATAAGCAGGACTTTTATGGCCGTCCGGCGAAAGTGGCTTCGGCCGGAGCTGCAGCCGGAGCGTCTGTGGGAAGTACCGGTGCAGCAGTTCATGTATCGGCGGCAAGTGTATCCTATAGTCAGACAAATATAAGCCATGAGGAGATTTCCTTGCAGCAAACTTATGATGCCGCGGTGGAATCTTCTGCAGCAGCAACAGCCGCTCCGGCAGCAGGCGGCAGCGTTAATCTGGCAACATCGGGAGTGGCCGCGGCAGCAGCGATAGCAGGTGCCGGATTGGGTGTCGGCGGTACGCTTTTGGCCAGTAAGGTGAAAGAAGACAGCGAAACCCCCGAACAGGCTTTGGACCGGGCCAGAAAAAAAGTGGATGCTTTAAGTTATGAGGAGAAGGGAAAATAAATAATGAAAAAAATAATGGTAATAGCAAGTATATTGATAATGTGTGTCGGGTTGACCGGCTGCGGAACAAAAGCAGCTTCCAGCGGTAAGGTAGCGGTAACCGAATCCAGCGAGACGGAACAGCTGCTGGAACAGATTCAGTCCGATTTAAGCGGAACAGTCTGGTCAGGCCTGGAAAAAGACGGATCAGCCTATGCTTTGCAGTTCGTAGAGGATACACTCTCACTTTGGATTCAGGATACTAATGGTGAAACTACCGAAGGAAGCGGATACTATAAGCTTTCGGCAAATAATCTGTATGTCTTTAGTGATGCCGAATGCAAAAATGAAACCATGCGTTACGAGTATAGTATCCGAACCGATGAACTGGGCCAGTATATCGACTTAAATAATGCGGTTACTTTGTTGAGAACCCAGGAAAGCGATTTCGTAGTGACCAGGGAAAAAGTAAGTATTGCATCAGAGTATGTATCCTATTTCAGTCAGGGAACATTTTGGATCGGTTGTGATGAAGACACGGCATATATCTTTACTTTTGCCAGTGATGGTGCTTATGTGGGAATGCTGAGTATCGTGGATGGCGAAGTGTTTAGCAACGAAATTAAAGGTGACTGGGCATTGGATTATGATAATTTTTACTTATTTTCCGAGACAGGAGACACCTTTATATTTAACTGGTATATGGAAGAAAATGGTGACGAATTGATGTTATCGCTGATCAATGATGCCGATAATCTGGAACTGTATGAATCCTCAGCTGAAAATATGACAGAAACCTTTGAAACAGCGGCATTGTATCTGGTGAATGCACAGAACCCCGGCACTGATTTAACAACCCTTCTCAGCGGATATCGGGGAGTATCAATTGTAGATGCCTTTATGCGCGCCGGCTATTCCCCCAGTTTTGCTAACCGGAAGTGGTGTGCGGAACAATTCGGTCTGACGGGTTATCGCGGATCATCAAAGGAGAACCTGTGGCTGATTGAGGCAATGGGAGGTACTACTCATTAACACAGAACATCAATAAAGTTGAGGTGAAATATGAAGCTTAAAAAAATGCTTTGCACTTTTATAATAATAGTACTGATGCTGACACTGGCAGGCTGCGGCAAAGAAAAAGCGGAAAAGGTAACAAAACAGCTGGTGACTGATGAAGAAACCAATCAGGAAACCGAAGCGGTGGGAGGCAATACTCCAATTTTGGATCAGTATTATCTGAATGATAAATTTATGATAGAAATGCTGATTAATGATGATATCACAATTGAAGAAACAGAGTCCGGCATTATCTTATCCGGGAAATCGGAACAGGCAATGATGGCAATAACAATTTCACCGGGAATCCAAAACCTGGAGGCTGCGGGAGAAATTTCCCGGGCCATGGTGAGTGCCAATTTTTCAGAGGCTGTAATGAGAGACACTACGGATACCTATCTGTTTGGAGCCAGAGCAAAAAATATCAGGTTTGAGGCTGTTTCGGAAGAGGGTGTCAAAATTGTTGGTTTGTCTTCCGGTGCGATTGTGAATCAATCCTATTATAATATGCTGGTTTTATTCGAAGAGACGGCACCGGACATAGAAATGGCAACCATAAGTACGCTTTTTCCCACGATTAATGTTTTACAGCCCACAAGTGTGAATAAAGAAAGCAAAAATGCAGTATATAAGTCCCTTTATCAGGAAAGTGTCAGCAGTAATAAATTGAAGACATCTCCGAAGTCATCACAAAAGAGTGTCAGCGAATGGAATGAACTTCCGTATTCCTATTACAGCTGGTGGGGAGATGCCGGTGATTACGGCTCTGTTCCCTCATGGTATTTCGAGCCGGATTGGGATTACTACAGTTACTATGATAATTATTGGGACTGGGGCTGGGATGATGATGACGACTGGTGGTTCTATGTTACCTATTCAGACTTTTATGACTATGATTACTATGCGGGTCAGGATGATTATTGGGCAGAGTATGAGTATAACTGGGGCACCGCCGGACTTGGCTTTGAAGATGCGGATTATTATGACAGCTGGAGCGATCCGGGTGATGGATATGATGCCTGGAGCGACCCGGGAGACACCGGAGATTATGATGCCTGGAGTGATGCGGGTGATGGATATGATGCCTGGAGTGATCCGGGAGACACCGGGGATTATGACAGCTGGAGTGATGCGGGTGACGGATATGATGACTGGAGCGATTCCGGTGATTACGGATATGATTATGGTGATGACTGGTAGGAGGAAACAGAGTGAACAAATCCAAGAATAAAGTAGGAATTATAGCTGCTCTGATAATAGGTTTCGGCTTGCTGATTTGGGGTGTCCGGTTGTTTACTGCAGAAAATAATATGCGGCAGGAATGCACCATGGAGACCCAGGGCAAAGTAATCGACTTGCTGGAACATGTATCTACCGACGATGAGGGAGATGATGTAATATCATATTCACCGGTATTTGAGTTTGTTTTGGATGGTGAGAGTTATACAAAAGCCACTACTGCCAGTTCAGGTCTCAGAAACTTTTCTGTCGGTCAAGCGGTGACAGTATTTTATAATCCGGCTGATCCCTGGCAATTTTATGTATCCGAATATGTGCTTGTTGAAAATATCGGGTATATAGCACTCATCTGTGTGGGCTGCATTTTTATACTGTGTGGCGGCTATTCCGCAGTAAATATAGTCAAATCTAAAAAAAACACAAAGTGAGGATAAGAGATTGAAAATGATTAAACGGGTATTGGGATTTGACAGTCCTTATTCATGGATGAAGTATCTGCGTATAGCTGTGCTTTCCTTTGTTCTTTTCACGGCACTCTTAAGCACGATCCTGGATTGGCATTTTGTTGAATTAATTTTTTTCATTATTATTTTTGGTCCGGTATTATTTGGAGTTACAGTATTGATTGCCGTGCTGACGGGGGGTATTCGCAGTGGAAAGCGTCAGGCCCGCAGCTTAAAAGAATCAGAAGCATCAGGGTCTGTGGAAATCTTAGAACTTGACAAAATTAGGATTAAGGTTCAAAGTCTGCGCTTTTTTATCGGAATGGCCATTGCCGTGGTAGTAATCTCCGGTACGATGGTCTCCTGTTCAGCCGGAGTCAGTATAGACGGCGAGCCATTGGAACTTAGCATAGGTGTTTATGCTGCTTTAATTGGGGGAATCGTTTTGCTTCTTATATTGCTGGGAAAATACTACCAATTGAAAATACTGTATAATGAGTCCTTTAAAAAAGAAATTGTGGAAAAAGAATTGAACTCATTTCTCATAAACATGGAATTTGCCCCCCATCAGGCACTTGACCAGAGTGTTGTTAAGGACAGTCACCTGTTTACACATTTCGACTTATATTCAGGAAATGACTTACTCACTGCGGAATACAAAAACAGACGTTTTACGCAATCCGACATTTGTCTGCATAAAGCACTGAAGGATGATGACGGCAGTTCAACCTATTCAAAGATATTTATGGGGCGCTTTATGATTTTTGATTACGATGCCATTTCAAATGAGCCGGTTTTTGTCCGCGATAATCGCATGGCTGACAAAACCGGTAATGACATAAAAACCGAGCTGGACACTTTTAATAAAATATTCAGCATAGATGCAGCAGATGCCACAACGGCCTTTCGCATCCTGACTCCTCAGGTGCAGGAGGGCATCGTACTGGCATCGGAAAAGCTAAACTGTCCTATGTCGCTGGCTTTTTTGAACGATAAAATCTATGTGGCCATCGCCAACGGTGATTCCTTTGAGGCCACCAGCAAAGGTGATGCGACATTGACGGAGCAGCGGGAACGCATCAAAGTTGAAATACAAGCAGTAGCAGACATGGTGGAAACATTGTACTTGAAATAATCAACTGAAAAAAGGGAGAGGAAAAGAATGTATATTGGAATAGGAATCGCAGCGGCAGTAATCATCATCATTTTCTGGATGACTGCCACATCAAACCGCTTCAAAGTTTTACTGGTCAAAATCGAAGAAGCCGACTCAGGAATTGATGTTGCGCTGACCAAGCGTTATGATACGCTGACAAAATTAATGGACGTGGTGAGGGGCTATGCCAAACACGAAACAGAGCTTTTTGAAAAGGTTATCAAATTGCGTTCCGGCATGAGCATGGCGGAAAAAAACGAAGCCTGCCAGCTGATGGACGAAGCAACAAAAAAAATCAGTGTAATCGCGGAAAGTTACCCCCAACTGCGCTCCTCCGAAAGCTTCAAACAGCTTCAGGAAGCCATTGTGGATGCGGAAGATCATCTCCAGGCCGCCCGGCGGGTTTACAACATGAACGTGTCATTGTTTAACCAGACAATCGTCGTTTTCCCTAATAGCATTATCGCGGGAATCTCACATTATGGGGAAAAGGATTTTTTTGAAGCGGATGAAATAAGACGGTCTGATGTAAAAATTAAACTCACTGAAAAAGAGTAGGAGGAGAAAGTAAATGATAAGAAGAAAATACATAAACCGCTTTTTAGCATTGGGAGCCCTGGTCTGCGGACTGGCAATGGGCGGCCTGCAAGGCGTTAAGGTAGAGGTGCAGGCGGCAGCAATTGGCACGGATCAGAAGATAGAGGAGATATTTGCGGATGCTAACCTGGCAGCTGCGGTTGCGGCCAAACTTAACAAAGCTGTCGACGAAACAGTGTCCCAAAGTGATTTGGATGGAATAACATTTTTGGGTATCGATAATTGTTCTATATCCCAACTGGACGGCATGGAATATTTAAATAATATTATGATGCTGTCGGCGGGCACCAATAATATAAGCGACCTGAGCCCCCTTGCAAATCTAACTCGTTTGGGCGAGCTGTATCTGAACAACAACAATATAAGTGACCCAAATCCTCTTGCGAATCTAACCAATTTGTCAAGGCTGGCTCTGAACAGGAACAATATAAGTGACCTGAGTCCCCTTGCAAATCTAACTGATTTGATGGATCTCAACGTCAGCACGAATAATATAAGCGACCTGAGCCCTCTTGCAAATCTAACCAATTTGGCTGAGTTGTATCTGTCCAACAACAATATAAGCGACCTGAGTCCCCTTGCAAATCTAACTCATCTGTCTATTTTAGAGCTTAATAATAATTGTATCAGTGATTTCAGCGTTCTTGATAATGCTAATATCAGTTTCACCGGACGAGATACTCAGCGTTTGGCTCCGGAAGCGCCATCGAAAACCGCCGCATCTCATCTGCAGAAGCCCGCGGAAAGTGAACCGGAGCCGGAGATCCTGCTGGTAAATGAGGTGACCTATCAGAACGGAGCAGTCAGCAAACATACTTTACAGGGGATCTATAACAGTGCTATTGTATGCGGCTGTGTGATAACCACTCCCCTGGCCGATCTGGAGGCTGCCGCCGGGTTGACTGCGGAGATGAAGAAAGAAGGAGCCGTCCTGAAATATTATGTCTGTGACAGCCGTTCTTCCAAAACCAGGACGCTGCTGGCCCAAACCGCTGCTCAGGATGGCTATCAACTGTCAGGAGTAATCAATGCCGATCTTTACCTGCTTACGCAAGGAACAGTGATCCCGGTGCGGACAGTAAACACCCCCGTCAGACTGGTAGCCGGGATACCTGCCAGGCTGCAAAAGGAAGGCCGAAGCTTCACCCTTCTTTGTTTCGACAGTCAGGGAAACAAGGTGGTTCTTAAGGATACCGACAGTGATAATACAACCATTACCGTAGACACTACTGTGTTCGGATTGTTTGCCGTTTGCTGGCAGGATTCAAACCAGAACCAAAACCGGTAAAAACAAGTACTATAAAAAGTATGCAAAGTAGGATATAATAATTAATTGAGAGAAAAAATATAAGGAGATATTTTAATGAGAGAGTTTATTATATCCACCGAAAGCAATGCTGATCTGCCGGAAGAATTTATCAGGGAGAATGGCATCTGTGTCATTCCCCACTACTATACCGTTGAAGAAGAGGTTTACGGATAAGACAAAGAACTGACCATTAAAGAGTTCTACGATGCCATGCGGGCAGAGAAGAAGGTTGCCACTATGGCCAGCAATCCCGCAGTGATACAGGAAAAGTTTACTCAGTACGCCAAAGAAGGGAAAGACATTTTACATATCAGTTTTTCTTCCGAATTAAGCGGCGGCTGCAGTAATGTTGTGATGACAGCCAATGAAATTATGGAAGAATACCCGGAGATGAAGATTATCGTGGTGGATACCCTTTCGGCATCTGTCGGGGAAATGATTATGATCATGAAGGCATTGGAACTGAAAAAGGCTGGTAAAAGAATTGAGGAAACGAAAGCAGTAATCGAAGAACTGGTGCCTCATATCAGTGTACAGTTCATTGTGGATGATCTGAACTACTTGTATCGCGGCGGCCGTTTATCAAAGACTTCGGCGGTGCTGGGTTCCTTGATGGATGTTAAGCCCATTCTTTATGTTAATGCCGAAGGAAAGCTGTTAGCGTTAGGTAAGACCCGGGGCAGAAAGAAAGCCATCAGTACATTGATCAGTAATATGACAGAGCGTCTGGGGGAATGGAAAGATAAGCAGATTGCCATCGGTATTATCCATGGAGACTGCCAGGAAGATGCGGATTATCTCAAACAACAGATAACGGAAAAGCTGGGTTATGAAAATATTATTATCCGACCCATCGGGCCCAGTATCGGTGCTCATTCCGGTCCCGGTACATTAGGAATTATTTTTTTAGGAGAGTATAGATAAGTTTACGAGAGGCAGCCGCTTTATTTGGCTGTCTTTTGTAAATTAAAGTTGCCGGTATCAGGGAAACATACTATAATAGTAGTAATGAATATTGGAAGGGATATAATATTTATATGAAAATATCAACATGGCTGCGGCTTTTACCTATATTTTTTGCATTAATTACAGCATTTACACTGATTAAACTGTCGATGTCTGTAAGTCATGAACGATTCTATTACCATGAATCTACGGAAATGACTACCCTGGGGGAGGATTTGCGTGGTGCATCTGATTTTTTGACTGAGCAGGCCAAAAATTATGTCGTTTTCGGTGATGTCGAGTATCGGGAAGCCTATCTTCAGGAAGTCAATGTTACCAAGACCCGGGAGAGAGTATTAAAGCAGCTGGAAGCGATGGAAGTCCCTCAGGAAGAGATCGATCTTGTTAATCAGGCGAAGGAGCTTTCTCATAAGCTGGAAACAATAGAATACGAAGCGTTTGCCGCCGTGGAGAAAGGTGACTTGGAAGCGGCTCGCCGGCTGATGTTCAGTGAGGATTATAAAGCCGGTAAACAACCTATTCTGGATACTCTTGATTTATTTCAGGACAGGGTACAGAAACGATGCGGTGAGGCTGTGGATAATGCCAAGAAACAGGCAGATATAGCACTTCGGTTAATGGGGATTGGGGCCATTGGAATGGTGGTTGCCATGTTTGTTTCTTTTCTTACCCTCAACCGGAAAATTAAAGGAATGCTGGAGATGACCGAAATAGCCGGAAAAATTTCCGATGGTGATTTTGCTCTTGATTTCAGCAAGTACGAATCCAGAGATGAGTTTGGTATTTTAGCGTCTTCTTTACAAAGCATTCGGGATACCTTGATAGGAATTGAAAATGAGATCAATGACTTTGTCAAAGGTACTTCAGCCGGAAATCTGGTTTATCATATCGAATATGATGATTTTAAGGGGCAATGGTCCGGCATCCTGGCGGGCCTTAATTCGGCAGTGGATACTGTCAGGGAGCAGATTATCGAAAAAGCGCCGGTGGCTTTTATTGTAATCGTTGATGATATGATCATTGACTGTAATCGCTACGCGGTAGAACAAATAGGGATGTCAGTAGGAACACCTATTGAAGGATATTATAAGGACGTCTCTGAAAGGCATGCCGTACTGAAGAAATTACATGAGGAAGGCCATGTTACTTATGAGCAGGTGACTTTCCGTATCAGCAATGGTGATTATCATCGTTTTTCGGTATTTATCAGTATTATCGATCAGGATAATAAGAAATCTTATATCTTATGGTGTATGGATGTAGAAGAAGAGCAGCAGAAAAATGATCTTATTTTGAGGAATCAGGAAGATTTGCAAAAATTAGTGGATGCTCTTCCTTCGGCAATGATTATTGAAGATTTTGTCACCGGCAAGATTTATTATGCCAATGATGCCTTTTATAAGCAGATGAATTTACCTCAGTTTACAGATCAAAGAGACGTTTTTGAAAAAGATCTGTTTGCTGTTAAACAGTCCGATGGAAGATCAGTAGTGGATAAGATGGCTTCTTTGAGTGAACAAATTAAAGATAGTCAGGTTTCTGCCAGTGAAGAATTTACATACGAAGCCACCACCGGTGAAATTATCGATACCCGCGTAATTGCAGAGGAGATCATGTATAACGGAGTACCATCGGTAATTAAGATCATGCAGAACATCGAAGCTGAAAAGTTGCTGCAGAGTGCCGCAGAACGTGAACGGGAAGCTAATCAGTTAAAAAGCCGCTTTTTAGCAAATATGAGTCATGAAATCAGAACACCGATGAATGCTATTATCGGTTTTGCCCAGATTGCACTGATGCGCCAGCAGGATGCTCAGAATGCTGACAGCTATAAGAAGATACTCTCTTCTTCCAAAAACTTATTGACGATTATTAATGACATTTTGGATTTTTCCAAAATAGAAGCGCAAAAAATCGATATTACCGAGGATGTATTCGTATTAGAAGATATTGTTGCTAATGCATTTATGGTAGCTTCCGGACGGATTGAGGATAAGCATATTGAAATGCTGCTTAATATCCAGCCTGAATTGCCCATTAAGCTGGTGGGCGATAAAACGCGGCTGTGGCAGATACTAAAAAACCTGCTGGACAATTCGGCGAAATATACCCAAAAAGGAAATGTAATTCTCGATGTATCTCTTCATCATGAAGATCTTACTGATGAAGGGGAAGAGAAGATATTTATTAAGTTTTGTGTAAGTGATACCGGGATTGGAATGTCGTCCCAGCAGATTAGCCAATTATTTACACCCTTTAACCAGTTCAGCGATGATCTAAAGTATAAGACCACCGGTACCGGGCTGGGGATGTCCATTACGAAAGAGCTGGTGGATTTGATGGGGGGTGACATCAAGGTTGAAAGCATAGAAGGAGTAGGTACTAAAATTTCCGTAGTTATTGGCTTTAAGCGCAGTCAGGATGAAACCACACTGAAAGGGCTTGTTTCGCAGAATATTCCCGACGGACACCCGATTTTAATTGCAGATGATGACAAAATTTCCTGTGAGATCATGCAGCGGATTCTGGAAGCAGCAGGATTTCCGGTAGTATGTGCCAATAGTGGTGCAGAAGCACTTGCTCAGGTGAAAATGCATGAAGAGGCAGGCAATCCATTTAAGATCATTATATTAGATTATGTATTAGGAGATGATAACGGTATCGAGGTAGGAAGACGGATAACTCAGGAAGGTTGTTCTTCAAAGCTGCTGATTGTTTCTGCCTATGTTAAAAAGATCCCGGATAAACAGCTGCGGGAGGTTGGCTTTAAGGATGTGATGCAAAAGCCGCTGGTTCCTTCGGCATTTGTACAACGTATTTGTGATACATTGGATGAAGGCAGCTATATGGGCGCGGTGACAAGGGAGACCTTTGTAAATACAAACATCCTGCTTTGTGAGGATAATCCTCTGAACCAGGAGGTTGCCTGTGAGATGTTAAAGCAATTCGGTATTACTCCGGATGTGGCCGCTGATGGCAAAGAATGTCTGGAAATGTTGGAGAAAAAGAACTACGATTTGATCTTAATGGATATCATGATGCCGGTAATGGATGGTAAAGAGGCCACCAGAAGGATTCGTAATAGTGATAAGCCCTATAAAGATATCTGTATCCTTGCCATGACCGCCAATGTGATGCTGGAGCAGGTTGATGAATTCCGGAATATTGGAATGAACGGACATATTGCCAAGCCAGTGGAATTTGATACATTGAATGAGATACTGGTGAGGAATCTTCCAGCCAGCAAGCGCAGCAGTTTTGCTGATAAAATGAAGAAAAGAATAGCAGAGAATACCATAACGGTAGATTTTGCCATAGATGGGATTGCAGTGCAGGAAGGCGTGGCACGCTTTGGCGGTAAAGCAGAACGTTATAAGGAGGTTTTGCTTCAGTTTGCCGATACGGAGGCCGAGTATCAGAAACCGGAGGATACCGAAGAATTTCACCGATATGTTCATACCATAAAAGGTTCATCAGCCAATCTGGGGATGAAGGAGCTTTCAGCCAGCGCCAAAGAACTGGAAGACGATTATTTGCAGAAAAGGTCCATGGCAGAAAGCTTTGGACGTTTTGAAAAGAAAATGAAGCAGACGAAAGATCGGATTATCCAGCAGTTGAGAATGGATTAAAGTGAAAATGAAAGAGCTGCAAGAGATTAAAATGTGATAACCCTTTGCAGCTCTTTTAATGCAGAACTTTTTATTTTGTTAAAAGATTTTTACTTTGCAGAAATTCTCTTGCAACCTGAGTATCTTCCTTGCCATTTACTTCTACATCATAGTTCATTTGCTGCATCTCTTCCTGAGAGATAAGTCCGGTCATCTGGGCAAGAACTTTTTCCAGCTCGGGAAATTTTTTCAAGGTATCTTTTCTGACAACAGTACCGGCCATAAAGGTTTCAAAAAACTGTCCGTCGTCCTTTAAAAGGGTCAGGTTATGGGCTCCCAACTGGGCATCGGTAGTAAAGGCATTGATGACATCTACCTCACTATTAAGAAGAGCTTCGTACTTTAAGGCAATTTCCATTTGTTTTGTATCTTTAAAATTCATGCCGTAGGATTCACAAAGTCTGGGATAGCCGGTGGCCAGTTCGATATAGTCGGGATTGCCGCCAAAGATCAACTGATCGGATACAGTGGCCAGATCAGAGTAGGTAGCCAGTTCATAGCGGGCAACGGTATCCTCCCGGACAGCCAGACCGTAGGTGTTGGAAAAACCGTAGAGACCAAGCCAGTTAAGTCCGAGGGCATCGTATTCCTGCTGCAGTTGTTGGTACAGCTTGTCATCATCTTTTTCCATATTATCTTTTTTCAGAACGTTGAGCCAGGCAGTTCGGGTATATTCGGGATAAATATCAAAATCACCCTTAAGAAGAGCCGGATGGATGTTTGTGGTTCCGCCTCCCACACCTTTGGTGATCTCCACTTGATAATCGGTATTGGCCTCGATCAACTGTTTCATGATCTCGGTTAAAATGTATTGCTCGGTCATGGGTTTGGAAGCGATGTGGATTACTTCCGGTTTGCCGCACCCAACAGTGCTTAAGACAGTACTGCCAATGAGACAAACAGCTAATAGGGCAGTGATTTTTTTTGATAGTTTTTTCATAATGGTTTCTCCTGTTGATTTTAATCTAATCATTGTTACCCAGTAGTTCTTTAACAAATGCATTCCGGGGATGTTCCTTAAGTTCCCCCGGTGGTCCCTGCTGGATAATTTCCCCATCCTTCATAATCACGATACGTTCCCCCAGCTTGCAGGCTTCGCGAATATCGTGGGTAACAAAAATAGTGGTTATTTTCATTTTTTGATGTAGAGAAAGAAGTTCCTGCTGTAACCCCCGCCGGGTAATTTCATCCACAGCACCGAAGGGCTCGTCCAGCAAAAGCAGCTTGGGTCTGGCAGCTAAAGCCCTGCCGATTCCCACTCGTTGTTGTTGTCCGCCGGAAAGCTGGCTGGGAAAGCGCTTTCCCATATCCGGGGGGAGCTGGAGCAACTGCAGCATTTCTGACGACAGAGTCTTTTTTTCCGGTTTGGTCATTTTCTGATTTAAACAAGGTACATAGCAGATATTATTTTCCACTGTCATATGTGGGAATAACCTGGCTCCCTGAACGGCATAACCGATTGTCCTGCGTAAGGAAATAAGATCACAACAGGCCAGATTCTGTCCATCAACGAATACTTCTCCGGATTCGGGGACAACAAGGCCATTGATGATCTTAAGAAGCGTCGTTTTACCACATCCGGAAGGACCGATAATAACCACAAATTCACCGGCAGCAGCCTGGAAGGACACTTGATGCAGAATTTCGTCTTCACCGTAGGATGCGCTGGCATCTTTGATTTCAATGATAGGATTCATTTCCGAGCCTCCTGTTTATTGCTTTTTCGATCCTGCCAAGAAGAAAATCGCAGGTCAGCGCAAGCAAAGCAATCAAAAAGGAGCCTGCTGCGGTAAGAGTCATGTTATAGGTAGTAATACCCCGATAGATGGCAACGCCCAGACCACCGGCCCCAATAAAAGAAGCGATACCGCCCATGGCGATGACCATGACGGTCATGTTCCGAAAGCCGCTGATAATAACCGGAAGCGCCTGCGGAAATTGAATTCTCCAGAGAATTTGAAGTTTGCCGGTTCCTAATCCTTTGGCGACTTCCAACAGACCTTTATCAACATTGATCAGTCCGGTATAGGTATTGCGGACGATGGGCAGCAGTCCATATACCGTCAAAGCGATAATGGCGGTTTTGTTACCGATTCCCGTAAAGGGGATCAGGAAGCCCAACAGAGATATGGAAGGTATGGTGTAAATAACATTAACAATACCGAGGATGACCCCGGCAGTTTTTTTGTGATTACTGATCAGGATGCCGATGATCAGTCCCAATAATCCAGCCAGAGTGATGGCTGTTATGGATATTCGCATGTGTTCCAGCAGACAGGAAAGGAAAAAATCCCGCCGCTCCCAAAGTATCTGTATAAATTTCATCTTAGGTGTTCCTCGTTTTTTACATTATAACAGATTAAACCGGACAACAGTAGGTCTTGTTATATTTTTTTTACGGCATAGCATTTTCTTAGCGCTTGTAGTATAATGACAAAGAAAATAGGGAGATTCCAATGCTGAAAAAATTAAAAGAAAAGATTGATATTACCTTTATTAAATTTATTATAGTTGGTGTTGCCAACACATTAGTCGGCACGGCAGTGATGTTTATTGCCTATAATCTGATTCACTTGTCTTACTGGGTATCATCGGCAGCCAATTATATTGTGGGCAGTCTGCTGAGTTATTTTTTAAATAAGAATTTTACTTTTCAGAATAAGGACAAGTCTCCAATGGTGATTGTGAAGTTTATCATTAATATTACCCTTTGCTATCTGATTGCTTATATGGGGGCTAAGCGTCTTATTTTATGGCTGCTTGCGGACCTGCCGGTGGTGTGGCAGGACAATATAGCGATGGTATGCGGTATGGGTCTGTTTGTTATCTTAAATTATTTTGGGCAAAGGTTTTTTGCCTTTAAAGCTAAAGAATGAAAGGGTAAGTAATGGGAGAGGTAAATAATTCGAGCCAGGATTCCGATTTTTTAAAAGAAAAAATAAAGCAGCGGCCTTTGAATAAAAAGAAGCTTCTCAGAAGAACACTGATTACGGCACTAATGGCTGTATTGTTTGGAACGATTGCCTGTCTTACTTTTCTTTTGTTAGAGCCGGTAATCAGCAACAGGCTTTATCCGGAAGAGGAGTCGGAGCTGATAGAGTTCCCCGAGGAAATTATTGAAGAAGAAATCCTGCCGGAGGATATGATTGCTGATGAAGCACAGATGCAGGCGGAAAATGCCGATCCGGAAGTAGTGGTGGTGGATGACACTCATATTCGGGAGATTGCAACCAAGGTGCTTTCCGAAAAGAGAGCCGGAACGGAAGATTATATATCTATGAACAACTCATTGCTGGAGATTGCCAGGGAAGCCAGAAAGGCAATGGTAACAGTGACGGGGGTTACTTCGGATGTCGATTGGTTTAATAATGCCTATGAGAGCAAGGGACAAACAGCAGGTTCTATTGTTTGGGACAATGGCAAGGAATATTTGATCCTTGTAAATATAAATGCTATTAAAAGTGCGGAAACCATAAAAGTCACTTTTGTAAATGGCAGGCAATATGAAGCTGAGATCAAAAGAAAGAACAAGATAACAGGGCTGGCGGTACTTGCTGTTACTAAGGCAAACATGGATGAGAGTACGATAAATGAAATAAAAGTTATTGAACTTGGCAGTTCTTCTTCAGTCAATTTAATGGGAACACCGATTATTGCTCTGGGAAGAGTGGTGGGTAATACAGAGTCGGTATGCTATGGATTTGTTACTTCTTCTTCCAGTGTATTAAATATGGCGGATGCATCTTATAAGCTGATTACTACGGATATTTACGGCAGCAGTAACGGAGCCGGTATTTTAATCAATATGCGTGGACAGGCAGTGGGCATCATTGATAATAGTTATAATGGCAGTGATGCCAAAAATGTTGTCAGTGCCATTGGAATGTCGGAGCTGAAACAGTTGATCCAAAAAATGTCCAATGACGTGGAAAAAGCCTATTTGGGTATCCAGGGTACGGATGTTACGCCGGAAGCGTATGAGACTCTTGGTGTTCCGCTGGGAGCTTATATAACCAAGATAGAGATGGATTCCCCGGCAATGGATGCGGGAATTCAAAGCGGTGATGTAATCGTCAAGATGGGTGATACTGAGATTGTCAGCTTTTTTGATTTTGCTTATACTCTTTTTGATTATCGTCCCGAGCAGACCGTTGAGCTGCAGATTATGCGCCAGGGGCCGGATGGTTATCGAAATATAGAGTTATCGGTAGTGCTGGGGCATAGCGAATAGCCTAAAAATTTGTTTCGGACAAGTGGATTGAATGGAGAAAAAGATGAAATATATTAAAGATTATAATGATGGCGACAGAGTATTTGATATTTATTTATGTAAGTATAAAGCATCGGCCATGACAAAAAACGGGAAGCCCTATGATAATGTGATTTTGCAGGATAAGACAGGGACTATCGACGCTAAAATATGGGATCCGAATAGTGCCGGGATTGGTGAGTTTGATGCCTTGGATTACATAGAAGTATACGGTGATATCAATAATTTTCAGGGAGCTTTGCAGGTTAATGTAAAGAGAGTCCGGCTGTGTCAGGAGGGGGAATACGATTCTGCCGATTATCTTCCCGTAAGTCCTTATGATATTGAAGAAATGTATCAGGAACTTACCGGCTACATAAGTAAATTGGAAAATAAATATCTGAAAGCATTAATGGAAGATTTATTTGTGGGTGATGAAGAATTTATTAAGACCTTTAAAAAATCTTCTGCCGCTAAAACGGTGCATCATGGATTTGTGGGCGGACTTTTACAGCACACCCTCAGTGTTACCAAGATGTGTGACTATTATTGTAATGTTTATCCCCGATTAAAAAAGGATTTGCTGATTAGTGCGGCAATCTGTCATGATATCGGAAAAACCAGAGAGCTGTCACTTTTTCCTTTAAATGATTATACCGATGACGGACAACTTCTGGGGCATATTGTTATCGGCAGCGAAATAGTGGGCGAACGGGCCCGGAAGATTGACGGATTCCCGCCGCTTTTGGCAGCCCAGCTGCAGCATTGTATCTTGGCTCATCACGGGGAATATGAGTACGGTTCTCCCAAAAAACCGGCGATTATGGAAGCGGTAGCACTTAATTTTGCCGATAATACGGATGCCAAGATGCAGACTTTTACAGAGATTCTGGAGGGTACCAGTGAAACCGGCTGGCTGGGATATAACCGTTTGTTTGAATCCAATGTCAGACCGACGAAGGTGGATTAGAGCAGGATGGAATATAAGAAAAATGATGTAGTAACAGTTACAATTGAAGATATCGGGCATGACGGGGAAGGCATCGGTAAAGCGGAGGGTTATACGCTCTTTGTAAAAGATGCCGTAATTGGTGATGGGGTGGAAGTATCCATTATGAAAGCCAAGAAGAATTATGCTTACGCAAAGCTAAAGAAGGTGGTAACGCCTTCTTCTTTTCGTGTGGAGCCCAGATGTGCTTTCTATCAACAGTGTGGCGGATGCCAGATTCAGGCCATGAGTTACGAAAAGCAGTTGGAGTTCAAGCAGGATAAAATCCGTAATAATCTGATTCGCATCGGCGGTTTTACCCCGGAGTTTGTGGATGGGGTCATGGAACCCATCGTCGGAATGAATGCAGTGGGAGAGGAGCCCTTCCGGTATCGCAACAAGGCGCAGTATCCGGTGGGAACCGATAAGGATGGGAATCTGATAACGGGGTTTTATGCCGGCAGAACCCATGACATCATTGCCAATACGGATTGTTACCTGGGGGCAGCAGGGAATAAGGAGATTTTGGAATCTATTTTAGAATATATGCGGAAGAATCAGGTCAGTGCCTATAATGAAAAGAATGGAAACGGCCTGGTGCGCCATATTCTGATCCGCACGGGGTTTACCAGCGGTGAGGTGATGGTATGCCTGGTGATTAATGGCCGGAAGGGAAAGAATGGGGAGTTTTTGCCGGGACAGAGTAATTTGATTGATACGTTGAAGGTAATCCCTGGGATGACCAGTATTTCGGTGAGCCTGAACCGGGAACAGACGAATGTTATTATGGGGAAGGAAGTGCATACCATTTGGGGGAGGGATACCATTAGTGATACTATTCATGTGCGGGATACGGTGGATGGTTTTGCTTTGACGGAGAAAGGGATCAGCTTTGAGATTTCGCCGTTGTCTTTTTATCAGGTGAATCCGGTGCAGACGGAGAAGCTGTATAGTCTGGCATTAGAGTATGCGGGGCTGACGGGAGAAGAGACGGTTTGGGATCTGTATTGCGGGATTGGGACCATTTCGTTGTTTTTGGCGGGGAAGGCGAAGCAGGTATATGGAGTGGAAGTAGTGCCTGAGGCCATCAGGGATGCCAGGAAGAACGCGGAGAATAATGGGATAAGGAATGCGGAATTTTTTGTAGGAAAGGCCGAGGAGGTTTTGCCGGAGAAGTTTGAGAAGGAAGGGATTTATGCCGATGTGATCGTGGTGGATCCGCCCAGGAAGGGGTGCGATGGGGCGTGTTTGGAGACCATGGTGCGGATGCGGCCGGGGAGGATCGTGTATGTGAGTTGCGATAGTGCGACGTTGGCGAGGGATTTAAGGGTGCTGTGTGATGGGGGGTATGAGGTGAAGAGAGTGAGAGGGGTTGATCAGTTTGGGCAGAGTGTACATTGTGAGATTTGTGTCGAATTATGTCGAATAAAGGAGTACAAGATATAGTTTTATTCAAACTATGATAAACAAAAACAGCTCCTACAAGAATATTTCAAGAGTATGACAATGAACAGTGCATTAGGATAGCCCAAGCGGCGGTAGATCAGCTTGCTATTAATATATCCGGTATCGGGGCAAAGCAGCAGCACTGGGGCAAGGGCCTCAGAAAATATGGGAAATAAAGATTTTGAAGGATCTTTTGGAAAGAAGCATTCTGGTCAGATTCAAATGTTGGGAACATCCTTCATATGTTGATTTATATCTATGAGAGTCCGGATTATAACGACTTGTAAACCAGGCGAGAAACATATATCCAATCTGTCGGAAAAAACTTAATATGCATTAGAGACGGAAGGACAGTGACAGTATGCTTCAAACGTATTAGAAGCAGGAGGAAAAAAGTTATTCGATATTTTTTTAGATAATATAAAACAGTATGAGCTATTACTCTTCATGCAAGAGTTATTTTGGATGGAGTAGCGAAATTGTAAATGATATGGGGCAAAGGTGAATAAATAATAAAAATTTTTTTTTGAGAATTAACGAACTAATAAGGAACTAATAGCGAACGAATAAGGAAAAGAATTATTTAAATAAGGAACGTTTTATGGTACAATATAGCTTGCCAGAAGTTGTATTTTAACTTCTGGCAAAAGGCGGATGTTTTTTTGCCGTAAATTTGATTATGAGAACATAATATAACTGGGGGTGCTTAACCATGTTCGAACCACATTTTGAATACACAGCACAGATAATAAATGATTTGCTAAAAATAGAGCGCTATCGAACCGCATTAGAATATCTGTATTTACCAACACGCATAAAGCAGGAACTAATTTATAAAGCAAAGATGAAAAAGACACATTTTTCCACAAGTATTGAAGGCAATATTTTATCTTATGATCAGGTAGAGCGGGTAATTAACCAAAAAGGGAATGGTACAATAATTAGTGCTGAGAAGGAAGTGTTAAACTATTGGGATGCGCTTACATTTCTGGAGCAATCACATATAAAAGAGCAGAGAATAACTGTTGACTTTATCAAAGAACTTCATGGATATATTGCCAAGAAGAAAAATACACATAAGAAATCTTCATTTCGAGAGGAAATGCCACCCGGTGTACTATTTGCTGTTTATGACAATAGAACGGGTGAGCCAGAATATATTCCGCCCGAATGGACGGATATTGATGGATTAATTGGCGATTTGGTTGAATGGTATTATGATGAGCAAGAACTTCCTGCTCCAATAAAAGCAGCAATTATGCATTATCAATTTGCAACAATACATCCTTTTGAAGACGGAAACGGAAGAACTTCCAGATCTTTATCAACCTATGTATTAATGGATAATAGATATGATTTTAAAGGTTTTAATTCCATGGAGGAATATTATGCGATGGATTTAGAGGGGTATTATGAAAACCTTCAGATGGGATTACCAGCACTGTATTATGAAGGACGTAATAACCCTCCACATCTGGAACAATGGATTGGATTTTTTTTAAGAATAATGGCATTAAATGCTGAAAAAATATATGAAATGGCGGAAAGGGCAACTGCAAAAGAAGATTCCAATCATTTGCTTGATTCATTAAGTAAGAAAGATAAAAAGATGTTGCGCTATGTTTTGGAAAACCACTTAGATATTATTAAAACAAGTGATTTGGCTGAAGTATTTATGGTAACACCGAGGGCAATTTCAAAGTGGTGTGGAGTTTGGTGTGAACGAGGAATAATGGTTGCTAATTACAAAAGTGTACGGATTGTCTCTTATTCACTCACATCAGAATACAAAGAAATAGAATTGAATGATTTAGGTTTTATCGAATACAGTTACACACGCAAAAGCAAAGATAAAGATGTTTAGGGTATAGACTTTGACCCTTGTGTTTTCGATCAGTCTGTTCGGGTTGATTCTCAGCATTGACGATATATCGGAAGTCCGATATAATAATGGTGGTGGTAAAAATGACAATAAATGAAATGATAAAAACAAAAGGAATGTCCAAATACAGCTTGTCAAAGATAAGCGGCATTCCATGGGCAACGCTTTCAGATATCTGCTCAGGTAAAACAAGCCTTGCACGATGCAACGCACAAACGATTCAAAAACTGTCGTGTGCTTTTGAGATGACAATCGAAGAAGTATTAGCGCTGACAGTAGAGATTCAAAGTGGTAAACCTCAGGAGCGTTCTTATCTGGAAACAAATCTTTCTGCACATCTCAAAAAAGCAATTCATGACTATGTAGATGGAGAAAATAATAGGGTGTCATATATGGACTGCTTGTGGGGAGAATTATATGGATCTATTAATGCAGACTTGTGGGCAGGTGCTATCTCAGAAGAACAGGCGAATTATCTGAGAACGAAATATCTTTATAGTGGGGGGGGGAGAAGAACGAAATGATTGATTTTACAGCTTGTTCCGTCAATAAGTTTAAAGGTTATGGCGGTGCTAATGGAAACAAAATTAATATCATCTACAACAATACAAGCTATATGTTGAAGTTTCCACCAGTGCCGGGCAGGAACAAAGTAATGAGTTATACTAATAGCTGCATTAGTGAGTATCTTGCCTGTCATATTTTCGAATCAATGGGATTTAATGTACAGCAAACTTTGCTGGGCACCTATACGGATAAACGCGGAAAAGAAAAAATAGTAGTGGCCTGCAGGGATTTTACTGCTGATGGCAAAAAGCTGATGGAGTTTGCACATTTGAAAAACACCTGTGTGGACAGTGAACAAAGCGGATATGGAACGGAAATATCTTCGATTATAAAAGCCATAGAGGAACAGCCTCTTATTGAGGTACAAAAGCTAAAAGATTTCTTTTGGGATATGTTTATTGCAGATGCCTTTTTAGGAAACTTTGACAGGCACAATGGAAACTGGGGAATATTGATTGATGAACAAAAGCAGTTCGCTCAGATTGCACCTGTTTTTGACTGTGGTTCCTGTCTTTTCCCGCAAATGGATGATAAGATGATACAGACAGTCTTGAATGACGAAAATGAGATTAACCAGCGAATTTATATGTTTCCAACCTCGGCTATTTTGGAAGACGGCAGGAAAATAGGATATTTTGATTATATTTCTTCACTGAAAAATGAAGATTGCAATAAAGCGTTGGCACGGATGTCTGATTGCATTGATTTGGATGAGATTTATAAGTTGGTGGAAGGAACACCAGCCATTACAGAACTGCAAAAGGATTTTTACAAAGTGATGCTTTCGGAACGAAAGGAAAAGATATTGGATTACAGTATGGAATTACTGCAAGGGCAGGAATTTGATCAAAAGCAAAAATTTACAATGTAAAAAGTATATATTAAATCTTTTATATTTCTCTTAACGATGTATAAGGAATGATGGAGTAATAAGGCTTTTAAAGCGAGACATATGTTCAGAGTGTGGTAAGAAAGCAGCTGTATCCATCTGCACAGAATGCATCTATGGGGAACAGGATTTTTATGTGAGGATTGTGAAGATATTCATGAATGCGGAGCCGATATGTTATTGCCGATATGCAATTCACCTCGTTGTGGGTATGTGGTTATGAGGGCAGTAGTATCTATGGAGATTCAGAAGAGCATATTTTTGAAAGGTTAGTTTTTTCAGACGAAAACGACAGAGAATATAAAGATGATGATTATAAATAATAGTATACCCGATTCTTCCAACTACTTACAACGGAAAGGTCGGCTTCAGAAAAATGGAGGGGATTTGAGGCTACGACCTCATCCAAGATAGTGTTATCCTTCCAAGTCTGTCCCTGATGGGAGAAATATCTTCGGGATTTATTTTTCTGAGTGAGCAAGATCCTTAATAGCGGGTGCTATCTTGTATTTGGCATTAGTGTAGTCTAATAGACTCAACCAGATATTGTAGAATCTTTTGCAATCTTTTTCTATTAATGTCATTTCGTGTCCCCCATTTATGATACCTTAATGATAATAAAAACAGCATAACAGATTGATCTATAAAGTCTTTTTTTAAAAATCTTTTTAAGATAGGGAAGTGTAATGACTAAATCGAAAGTTACTGTAAGGGCATTAAAAATAAAGTATGATAAAATAGTATATTTTACTTCAAACAAAGGGGTAGGGGATGGTAGATTTTGAAGTTAAGTCATTAACACGAATAGGAGTATTTAACAATGAAATCTGATGATATCAAAAGAAAAATGGATGCATTATTTCAAGAACTGGGGTTAGAGGAAGAACTTGAAAAGGCAGCTAAAGGATTTGTAGAAAATTTTATGATTTCGGGAGAAGAAACAGAAGAGTTGTCGGAAGCTTTGGAAAGGGCGCCGGATTCTCTGATTGACTTGATTTGGGAGAATATTGAAGAGGGAGATCCGCATTTATTTGGCAGGGAGGAAAAGGAAGCACTTCTTTGTAAAGATATCCCGCAGGATTTGGGAAATGGATTCATATATTTGAATGAATATCAGCTGAGACTGCTTTTCCGGCTAAAAGCAGGTTTTCCTTTGGAGGAACGGGAACTGGCAAGTGTTCGCCAGTTGTTCTGCCGGCGGGGTTGGATTTTTTCTTTTGTTGATGCAGTGGATAATAAATGTACATTCGTTATGATGCGGCAAATTCAAAATGTCCTGGATAATCAGTTAAATGACGAAAAGGTACAGATGCTGTTGGGCCTGGTGATGGGCTTCCGCAAGGTGCTGCAAGCTGCTCTTAACTTATATGGTGTATTTGAACGGGAACAACTATTCCGGCTGTTTATTTTATACGTGGAAAAAGAAGAGGATGGAATTGACCCAAAGCGCAAAGGCATCTTTTATCAATTGGGGAATCAGGCTTTAGAAGAGATGGAAAATCAGGATGAGGGATTCTGGCTTGATGCAGATTACGTTATTAGCAATGATTTTGAAGACCAAAAAGATTACCAGAAATTTTTGAAAAAAATGAAGAATCAGGAATATTTTATTCCGGATATTCCTGATATGGATTTATACAGTGAAAGCATTATTGATCAGCAGAACGCCCATTATAAGAGACTAGCACGGATTTTGCAGGGACTGATTGGAAATGACGGAAGAGGCGATAATCTGATGGTTCAGATAGAATACCAGGTAACTGAGGAGGATATGAGCAGTGCCGGACTGCTGGATATTTTAACAGGCCATGATATTCTGTTTAAGAATCAGGAAGCAGCAGAAGATTTTTTCCGTTGCTTTAATAATTGGGGATATGAGGTAAAGCGCTGGAGTAATCGCGGATATAGTGATAAAGAGCTGGGTTACAGAAAAAATGACTGGATACCCGACATTTCCGTGGTTATAAGGAAAAAGCCGGATGATATTAAAAAAATAAAAATAGGCAGAAATGATTTATGTCCGTGCGGAAGCGGAAAAAAATATAAGAAATGTTGCATAGGGAAATAATATGAGTAAGCTTTTTTCTGTAATACCGGAGAACTTTTTTGTCCCCCTGTCATCACAGAATAAAATTGCATATTGGTGGAAGGGACACCAGCCATTACAGAACTGGCAAAAGGATTTCAATGAGTAATGGGGAGAGAATAAAGGACCAGGAGAACGCAATGAAACAGGGAATACAATTGATTCAAGAAATAAACACCTGTGTAATTCCAACAGGAACAGCGGCATTTTGGTGGTTGGGACAGCTGGGATATGTCGTAAAGCTTGGGACGGTTACAATCTATCTAGATCCATTTTTATCAGATTGGGCAGATCGGAAAATACCATCCTTACTGCAGCCAGCAGAGATTACCAATGCTGACTTTATCATTGGCAGTCATGACCATATTGATCACATTGATCGTAATGCCTGGCCGCAGATTGCGATAAGTTCGCCACAGACTAAGTTTGTCGTGCCGTCACTTTTGGTGCCAGAGTTGGCAACGAAGTTACAGATTTCAGAGGCACGTTTTGTTGGATTGGACGATGGGGTAACCGTTCAGCTGACAGAGGAAATGCAAATAACAGGGGTAGCAGCAGCGCATGAATTTCTGGATCGGGATCCGGAAACTGGTTGCTATCCATATATGGGATGTGTTATTCAGGGTAATGGATGTATATTATATCATGCAGGAGACACTTGTATATATGAAGGACTGTATCAGAAATTGCGGGCATTTGGGAAGCTGGATGCCATGTTCCTACCGATTAATGGGCGGGATGGGATACGATATCGGAATAACATCATCGGCAATATGACATGGCAAGAAGCTGTGGACTTGGCAGGAACTATCGAACCGGGTCTGGTAGTGCCAGGACATTACGAGATGTTTGATGCAAATAGTGTTGACCCAGCACTATTTATTGCGTATCTGAATGCGAAATATCCTGAGGTCGAGTACTGGGTTGGAGGGCATGGAGAATTGGTGGAAATTAAGTGTTGGGAGGTTTGAGACTTTGGAGGATCAGAGATTTACAAAGAAGGACTGGATGCTTTTTAGAGATAAAATTGCTGATTGGCAGGAAGCCTATATGGACAGGCTCAATAAGGAATATATAGAATTACTAAAGGAAGACGCTAATCCATCGGACAAGTTTTGGAGGTTGGATAAGAGAATAAAAGCAGATAGGAAGAAAACCGGTGTTCAATTAGAAATGAGCCGGTCGAACCTTATTTATAACCTTATTTCACTTATAAATGAGGGTGCAATTAGTGTTGAAGATCTCGAAGAGTTCAGTGACGAACTGAAAGAAACTGTAAATGCCATTGTTGAGAGATAGATTAATAACGAAAATTTTGTTCAAGTGGCCTGTCTGATTGGCACAATCATACTTTAAGCAGTAAATCTGACATACTGTTGTCATATTTTACATGTTATCATATCTTTAGCACCTTAAGAAACGTTGGAATTTGTGGAGGAGATACAATGCTTGATAAGATACCAAATTGTGAAGAAATGACAGCCTTAATCGGACAATCGCTGTATGAGGTATGGCAGAAACTATGTACTATGATTGATGAAAAATATGATATGGAGCGACTTTGGAATAAGGGTGGAAAGGCATGGACATATGAATACAAATATCGCAGAGGCGGTAAGACGTTATGTGCATTTTATGCAAAAGAAAACAGCATAGGTCTTATGATTATTTTTGGAAAACAAGAGCGGGAAAAGTTTGAAGCTGACAGGGGATATTTTACTGAAAATGTTCAAAGAATTTATGATGAAGCGACAACCTATCATGACGGAAAATGGGTATTATTCGAGCCGGTTGATACATCTATGTTTGATGATTTTATGAAATTATTGGCTATTAAGAGGAAACCAAATAAGAAATAACAATCTAAACTTATCATTCCCAAATAACCAAAATATTACATCAGTTGGGGGTTGTCGCCGAATGGCGTTTACCGGCCCCCACCTGACGCAGAAACTCTCGAACACCACCTAAATTAGTATCCTAATGCTCTATCGATGATAGTACCATCCATGGCATTTATGGTAAGCAAGCTCTCAAAAGGTCCACCCGTAACAGTAGTTTCCTCCACTCCTGCATTATTTATGGTCTGCGTTCCAAAGAAATCCCAGACCGGAATCAAGGTTCCTTCTGTAGGCTTGCCTTTTTCCATAATTCTCATGTAGCCAAGGCGTATTTCACTAATCTGGCAGGAAACTGTTGCATCAAGATTTTTCCAAAACGCTTTCTGTTTCTCGATCATCATCTTATCAAAAATATTTTGAATCTCTGAAAATGGCATTATAAAGACATATTCATCTGATACCTTTTCAAGGTTGTATGGATTGGTCCATTCAAAGTTGCAAAATCCTTCTTCGTCAAAAACAAAGTTAATATTTTCATAAGGCCATGATGCCCATTCCCCCTCTACGCCGGTACCTTCTTCATTGGTGTATGTCACCGGGATTCCATCCACACTCCTGGTATAATGTATTCCATACCCAACCTTCGCAATGATTTCATCACTGGATTTTTCATCAATTGACTGGCTGATATAATACTCCTCGCCGCTTTGCACATACTCATCAAGTCCCATTTGCTCCATAAAACTTGCTGTTTGTGTCCTTGTTTCTTCTTTAACAACTCCTGCTTTTTCAGGCATTTCATCAAAGTTTGCCGGCCAATAATGATTTCCACTTCCTGAGCCCCAAATCTTAAGTGCAATCCATCGCCAACTGTCTGATAAACTGTTATCCACCATAACAGAATAAGTCCTCCCGTTACTATCCGCACTTCCCATAACCTGATTGACTCCAGGATCCTGCGCATTTTCCTCATAATTGATTACTGCTGGTACGTCTACATATACAACCTCTTCAGGTGCATTTTCATATTTATTTTCCCAATTACGAAGTTCTTCCTCATAAGTAATACCCTTCGCTTCATATGTTGTCAGGTCATTAAACTTTCCTTTTCCGGATTCTGCTTTTTTCTCTTTCTCCTTTTCTAAAGACGCAATTCGCTCTTTCACTTCTGACTTGGTGTATCCATTGGATTCAGCCATAACCTCCATATCCCTTTCATAAAGGGAAGCCCCGTTCAGAAGAACCTTATTTACCGTGTCGTAATCTGTCTGGGTAAATACTCTGCTAGTCACTTTATAAGTTTTAAATCCTTCCGCTTCCGGAACCACTATAGGTGCATCCACCACCACGTTAATCTTATCTCCCGAAAGCATTGTCTGATATTTTTCAGGTGCCTGTACCAACTCGTCAATAGACCCCTTTGTCTCATCATTTCCTTGTTCTGCTGATGGTGTACTTTCCTCTTGCTGGTCCTCTTTCGGTATTACGAGCTGTTCACCGGTCTGCATATCATCTGCACATCCGGTCAAAGCGCCCATAAATATGCTTACCACCATTCCAACTGCTGCTATCTTTGTGATTTTCTTACTTTTCATTTTCCCTCTTTCCACGCATGCTTCAAATTCTCTCTGCGTCATTTATCTTGTAAGGAAACATTACTTTATTCTTCTGTAAAAGGTATGCAGCAAAATGTAAATATTTTGCAAACACTGCGAATTATGCTTCAAATACGATAGATACCTTTGTACCTTTTCCCACCTGACTCTCAATAATAAGTCCAGCCCCATGCATTTCCGCTATCTGACTACAAAGTGCCAGCCCTAATCCACTGCCTCCTGCCTTTCGGCTTCTGGCCTTATCCACCATGTAGAAGGCTTCTGTGATCCTTGCTATCTCATCTTCGGGAATGCCGCAGCCAAAATCCTGCACTGAAATGACATCCCCTTCTCCTATCAGCAAAATCGGTTCTCCTTCAGGGCTCGCCTTTGCGGCATTATCTATCAAATTGATTAACAGGCTTTCAAACAAATCCTTATCCAGCATTTTACTTTCCATGTTACAAGATACTTTCAAATCATTCTGATTCAAATGATATTTCTCCAGACGTGTTACTTGGTCAAAAAGTTCTCTCATATTTACCAATTCCATGGATATGCTGTCATTGTCATACAACCCCATCAGACACATCAGCTTTCCGGAAAGTCGTTCCAGTCTTTTGCATTCCTCATGGATATGCATAAGGGCACGCTCCTGCTGCTCCTCTTTCAAGTTTACATGTAAAAGGGAATCAGAATAGCCAATAATTGAAGTCATGGGGGTTTTAAGTTCATGTGTCAGACTTCCCAGCATCTGTCTTCTCTTTTCTGCCACCTGCGAAAGTTCCTTCACCTGCTCCTCAATTTTTTCCGCCATGCTATTAAAGGACTGTGCCATCTCACCAATTTCATCTCTTGTGTGCACAGCTGCACGTCTCCCCCATTCACCCACGCTGATATCTCCTGCTACCTTCTGCAGTTCCCGCAATGGAGCTAATAGTTTTCGTGTAAGTAAAAAAACAAGCAACACGGAAAGGACCACTGCCACCGCATAAATCATCATAAAAAAATAAATCTGCTGACGAATGTCGTTATATAGCGTGGAAACATCTTTTACAAGTACAATCCTATAATCTTCTCCCACACCCATGGGTACCTTTTTCCCTGCAACCAAAATGTATTGACTGCCAGATCTTTGAATAATACCCAAGGCTTCTTCCCCGCTCCATCTCTCATCTTTGGAGTTTTCCAAATCATAAGGAGTAAGATTACAGATAACCTCATCACCCTCAAGAAGAATATATTGTGAGGAATCAAACTTTCTAAGCAAGAAAGTAAGGTAGGAATATTTTGTTGCATCGCTATACTCTGGCAAAAGTCCGCGCTCCATCTCCCTCCCTAATGCGTAGGCAGTGGATTTAAGCTGCTGCTTATAACTTTCCATGGTCTCCTGCTGGTTATACTGTGCAGAGTAATGAATCACAATTGCTCCTGAAACACCAATGCCCAGAAGTAGAATCCATACTGTCACAATTGACAGGTTTTATCCATAGCTTCATTTATTTCCAATCCTCCAACCGATAGCCTGTCTTTGAGATAGTATGAATCGTATTATGAAAATTGAGCTTCTTGCGAAGCTGCCCGATATGTACGTCAACTGTTCTGGTCTCACCAACATAATCCGTTCCCCAAATCCTGTTTAACAACTCTTCTCTGGAAAATGCCACGTTTTTACTGCTTGCAAGCAGCACCAACAATTCATATTCCATGGGTTTTAGCGCAATCCGCTCACCGGCACGACTAACGCTGTGCTCCTTCAAATTAATGACGACATCCCCAATGGCAATCTCTTCCCTGCCACGACCTGTTCGCTTCAGGACCTTATCAATCCTTACTAAAAGTTCCAATACCTCAAAGGGCTTTACTATATAATCCTCTGCACCAGCCTTTAGTCCATGCACCTTGGAAACCACATCTGCCTTTGCGGTCAAATAAATAACCGGCATATCCGCCTGCTGCAGATATTCCATAAGCTCAAATCCATCTTTTCCCGGCAACATTACATCCACAAGGGCAAGGGTCACTTCTTCTAAGTCAGCTTCCTTCAAATACTGTTCAGCCACAAGGCCATCCAAAATAGGAATAGGCACATAACCTGCCGCTTCCAGATTCATACAAATCAGCTCGGATATCGAGCTGTCATCTTCAATTACCAATATTCCAGTACTCAACTCATTTTTCTCCCGTCTTAAAAATTAAACAACAAATTAGCCCATTTTCTTTTATCTTATCACATAAGTCTTCCCCAAAAAGCAACAAAATGTAAACAAAATACCTTTTTTAAAATGAAGACCGAATGGCTGTCCGTTTTATGGGACATCGAGGGTGTTACTATATAGATACAGGAAAAAACGGTAAACAAAAAGAGGACAATTATATGAACTATACAATTTTTATGGAAAAAGCAAACGAAGCTGTGAAAGCTATGTCGGCAGCAGAAAAGGATGCCTGGATATTGCGCCAGGCAATGAAGCAGGATGAGAATACCAGAACATCATTTTTACAAAGTCTGTCAGGTAAAAAAGATGAAGCAGAAATGACATTTGAAGCAGCAATGAAATGCTGTCGGAAAATATCAGCCATGGAGATTCATTTTACCTGTGAAGGGCATGAAGATTATGATGCCGGTTACTGGTCAGATGAGTGGGTTTATGAATATGCGGATCCTTATCATGTTGGAAAAGAACTGGATAAGCTGCTGAATTATTTTGCTTGTTTGATCGATCAACAGGATTATAAAAAGGCAATTCGGCTAGCTGATTATGTATCTTCCATAGAGTTTAATGCCTTAGATGAGTCAGGCGGGGATGTCTATGAGATGAGCCTTGAGGAATTGTTTGAAAACAGATTGGTGAATTTTTCTGAGGATAGATACTCCAAACTGCTCCTAAAGGGAATTTTTAATGTAGAAGCAAGCCAGAAACAATATTGCTCTTTAATGGAAAGGCTAAAGGAAAATATTTTTAAACAGACAAAGGTAGAGGATATACTTTCAATATGTCAGCTTGATCTTGCAGGTATTCATGATTTTCTGGAAGGATTTATTCTATTCCTGGGGCCGGGGAATGGTGATCGGGAATATGAGCTTATTGCGGAGGCCAGTATATTGAAGGGCGGTACAGGGGAACTGGTTAAGACCACGCTGCAATACGGTAAGAATTATCCGGCTCTTTTTATAAAATGTTGCGAAGTGTTGTTAGATCAGGAGCATGACAATGAGCAGTGCATCAGGATAGCCCAAGCAGCGGTAGATCAGCTTGCTGTGAATATCCGGTATCGGGGCAGAGCAGCAGCACTGGGAGCAAGGGCTTCAGAAAATATCGGAAAAAGAGATTCTGAAGGATACTTTTGGAAAGAAGCGTTCTGGTCAGATTCAAATGTTGGCAATATCCTTCATATGCTGATTTGCAATTATGAGAGTCCGGATCTAAAGATTCTTGTAGACCAGGCGAGAATACATATATCCAATCTGCCGGAAAAAACTTATTATGCATTAGAGGCGGAAAGACAGTATGCTTCAAATGTATTGGAAGCAGGAGGAAAAAAGATATTCGGTATTTTTTTAGGCGACATAAAAGACAGTATGAGCTATTGTACTTCCTGCAAGAGTTATCTTGGATGGAGCAGCGAAATCCAAGGTATTATCGTACCGTTGATTTTGGGAAGTGTATCCGGCCAGAAGACTATGACCAGAGCGATAAGGGCAATGCTCGACCGGATCGGCCAGAGATATACAGTTAAGATGGATACAGATGAACTATGGCCGCTTCTAGTTTTGTGGCGTGATAAATGTTTCGAGGTGGATGAAACAGCGTGCTTTGATTGGCTGGAATCGCAAATTGAAAAGAGGACAGAAGCTGTAGTAGGGGGAGGGCATCGGCACAGTTATGAAAAGGCGGCGGAATTGATCGTGGTATTGGATGAAATATATACGGCGAAGGGTTTGAGAGAAAAAGGGGTTACAATGGAGTCATATAGAAGGCTTCATTCGCGTAAAAGTGCTTTTCGTCAAGAACTGGAAAGGTTGAAGGTAAACAGATAATAATGGATTTTTAAGCTGCTGAATGTTAAAATAAAAAAATACAGGCAGTGCGGATAAACAGGTGTATATGGCCTGTAAAATAAAATAGAAAATCTGTGTGATGATTTATCGTACAGGAAATCTGAGGTGACAGATTAAGGAGGACAGGAAGAATGGAAGAAATAATCAGATGCTTTGGTGACACCCCCATTTATATAGACTACCACGACAACGAATGGGGCCGGCCGGTCCATGATGACCGTAAGCTGTTTGAGATGCTGATTTTGGAAGGTGCTCAGGCAGGGCTTTCATGGATTACCGTGCTTAAAAAAAGAGAAGCGTACAGAGCAGCTTTTGACGATTTTGACCCGGCCAAGGTTGCTCTTTACGATAATGCGAAGATCGAAGAACTTCTGGCCAACCCCGGTATCATTCGGAACCGATTGAAAATTAACGCGGCAATTACCAACGCCAGGCTGTTTCTGAATATTGTAGAAAACTATGGAAGCTTCGATAAATTTATCTGGAACTATGTGGATTACACCCCCATTGTCGGTCATTGGGAAAAATTTGAAGATACGCCCATAACCACGCCCATTTCCGACCAAATAAGCAAAGATTTAAAAAAGATGGGCTTCAAATTCGTTGGCTCCACCATCATATATTCGTTTATGCAGGCGGTTGGCATGGTGAACGATCATCTCCAGTCATGTTGTGTATATGAGGATACATTGAAACATGGAAGATAAGAGGATAGCAGGCGGTTGGAAGAGAAATTTTTTTACGATTTGGACAGGACAGGCATTTTCACAATTTTCTAGCTCTGTCCTGCAGTTTGCCATTGTATGGTATTTGACCGATCAAACCGGTTCGGCAATGGTTTTGTCTGTTGCGATGATGATGGGATTTTTGCCCCAGGGTATTCTGGGACTGTTTACAGGTGTCTTTATTGATCGATATAGCAGAAAGCGTATTATGATGATATCGGATTTGCTCATTGCAGCGGCAAGTTTTGTCATGGTCATAGCCGGGCGTTTGGGGAGCATATCCACAGGGCTGATTCTCGTGGTTTTATTTCTCCGTTCCGTTGGTTCCGCATTTCATAATCCTTGCCTGCAGGCGGTAACTCCTCAGATTGTGCCGCCGGACCAATTGACCAGATGCTCCGGATACTCCCAGGCGGTGGAGTCGGTATCGCAGATTTTAAGTCCGGTAGTGGCAGCGGTACTTTATAGTTCATGGAGTTTAAGCGGGATTGTTTTTCTGGATGTTTTAGGAGCACTGATTGCTGTATTTACATTGGGAATCACAGTAATACCTGAATTATATCGAGATGAAAAAGACGGGAAGGTGCAGGTTTTACGGGAAGCGTTTGAAGGATTCCAAATCCTCCGGACAAATAAAGGAATGCTTGGACTGGTATGGATCGGCAGCCTCTATACTTTGGCAATGATGCCAACCAGTGCATTATTTCCTTTGATGAGTATGTCTTACTTTAAAGGTACCAGTACACATGCAAGTATCGTTGAAGTGATTTTTTCAGTAGGTCTATTGTTTGGTTCCTTAATATTGGCGAAATGGGGAGGAACAAAAAACAGGGTTTATAGCATAATTGGTTCATTTCTTTTGATGAGTATCAGTTTATTTGTATCCGGGCTTCTGCCACCGGGCGGTTTTCATATATTTGTTATTTGTTCCTGGTTGATGGGTGTTTCCGGTCCATTTTATTGGGGATCCTATACACCGTTATTGCAGAGTAACTTTGAAACGAAATATTTAGGACGGGTTCTGTCATTATCCGGCAGCATCCGTCTGCTTAGCGGACCGATAGGGTTAACTGTTTCAGGTACTTTAGCAGGAAAGTATGGTGTCGAGAAATGGTTTCTGATTGCCGGAGGACTGGTATTGCTTGCCTCATTCTTATGTATTATGATACCGTCTGTGCGAAATTGTGATAATAATAAAAGAAAGGATCAGAAGATATGGTAAAGGTTGCATTTATCTGCGTTCATAATTCCTGCCGGAGCCAGATGGCCGAAGCGATGTGCAGGCATCTGGCAGGGGATGTGTTTGAGTGTTATTCTGCCGGAACGGAAACAAAACCACAGATTAATCGGGATGCTGTCAGACTGATAAGGCAAGCTTATGATATTGACATGGAAAAGACGCATTATTCAAAGCTGCTGTCGGATATACCGCCGGTGGACATTGTCATTACAATGGGATGTAATGTTGCCTGTCCAAATTTGCCATGTAAGCATCGCGAGGATTGGGGGCTGGAAGACCCAACTGGAAAAGGCGATGAAAGTTTTTTGATGACGATTGGTATTATTGAAGAGAAGATTTTTGCCTTAAAAAACAAATTGAAGGGAAATATAAATTAAAACTAATGAATGTCCGATAAATATACTAAGAGTAAAAATTTAGCTAAGGATAGCGTTATGATTTCATGGATGAGCCATACTTATGAAAACATAACGCTACTTTTATTATAAACCACTTGGTCCTTTCAGGAAAGTGGTGCAGTCCCGACTGACAGAAGGACTGCGGAAAGGAGAAGGTATGCAGGTAAGCAGCCATGTAAGTTCCGCCTACTATACATCGTATCAAAAAAGCAGGAATACGAAGTATAGTGCGGAATACAGCCTGAATGCGGGCTCGAAACAAGATGAACCATCTAGTACATTATGCTTTAAAAGTGGTTTCAACTATGAGGAACATTATTCTGCCTGGGCAACACAGCGGGTAAATAGTGTAAACTCGCACAATGTCAATGTACCAGGAGATCATACAAGTGCAGTCTCCATAGCGGAATGTGAGGATGAAGGAGAAGTCTTAGGAATCACCATGATTCCGGAAGAAGGGCAGTCCATTACTTATGGTATGAGAGCCATGCTTCCGGATAAGTCAACCCCTGAAAATCCGGTTGTTCAGGTTATTTCAAATCTCGGTGGTAAGAAAGAAATCTACAATGTTGACATCAGCAAAATTGATCCTGAAAATGCAACCCAGTTAGAGATGTTTGCCTTACTCAGTTATACAGACAAAATGGGAATTACCGATGGCGGGACCTTTGGTTCCCATCAAAAACTGGAAGTGTATGCAAAAAATGCAAGCTATAATGGATACTGTGACAGTTTATCCGGTGGAGATGCGTTTTTAAATCGCAAGTTTAATTGGTCTGCCATTATGGAAAGAATGATGAAAGATTATCGGGATGGGGGTATTTACAGTCAGTACGAAGACTGCAAGAAGCTGCTTGATTATTTTGGAACTGTTTCCACAACAAGTGGAGGTCAGGCGGAAGAAGAAATTGATTTTTCGAGATTTGCACCTAACGCACCTGATGAAGTAAAGCAGGCTTTTATAGAAGCTGCCAATGAAACAGGATATGATGAAACCGGAAAAATGAAGGAAGTGGACTATCAGAAACTACTGAAAGAAAAAATCAATGAGTTATTTACAAAGATAAAAAAAGGAGATACGGAAGCCACCTTTCAGATAGGCGCACAGTCGTTTACCGAAAAAGAGTGGGATGAGTTCCTTGAGAAGTTTGATTCCCTGGAGGAAGCTATTCGGGAACTGATGAGAGAAGAACAGGCAAAAAAAGCGGCAGAGCAGACACAAAAGGAGCAAGCTGCGGCGATGGAGGATACAACCAGTATTCTTACCACAGAAGCTACTTCCTGTACCTACCCGGCAGCTGATCCGGGGGCGGGTGATACCCGCTATATTACGTGGTATACCGAAGGAGGTATCTTTTGCCGGAAAGCGGGGCAGACAGAAGGATATGAGTGGTCTGTTGCTTTTGATAATAAGGAACAGTATGATAAAGTGATGGAGTTTATCGGTCAATTTTCTTCTGACTGGAATATGCGGTTTGCTGCTCATGAAAACTTCTGGAAAGATTTCCTGAATGATGAAATAGATATGGATGGATTTATGAAATAATCAGGGTTTCATCACATATCAAGAGGCAGATTGGCGGTTATCTTACCAATCTGCCTCTTGATATGTGTATAATCTAAATAAAGTCATTTGAAAAATGTGAAATATATTAAAAAGTGGTTCTGAAAATGTGAAAAAAATTTGATATACCCTATAAAGTAGGATATACTGAAAAAATAATCTCGGGGCATGAATGGACCAATATGTGCTGCCGGTGAGAAAGCATAGGAGGTAATATGATAAAAGTTGAAAATCTGTCCTACTCGTATCCACAGAAGGACTTATATAAAGAGGTTTCTTTTACAATCGAAGATGATGTACACTGTGCATTGATTGGCACCAACGGAACCGGAAAAAGTACGTTGCTGGACATGCTGATGCACGCCGAGGAATATCTGTACGATGGCAAGATCGAAATGGATATTATCGGCAGGATCGGCTATGTCAGCCAGTTTTCGCAATTGGATCAAAAAGAGGATTTAACTGTTTTTGAATACATCAGCGGAGAATTCGTCAGGCTGGAACAGAAAATCGCTGATCTCTGCAAGGAAATGGAGACTGCGGCAGATCTGGAAGGGATCTTCGAGGGTTATCAGAAAGCATTAGATGAGTTTAATGCGATTGATGGCGATTATTACGAAAGTAATATTAAAAAGCAGTTAAAGCTGGCAAATTTGGAAAGGCTGGAAAATCAGAAAATCAGCAGCCTCAGCGGCGGCGAATTTAAGCTGGTTCAGGTAATCAGAGAAATGATGCAAAGCCCAAGGTTTCTGATTATGGACGAGCCTGATGTGTTTTTAGATTTTAATCATCTCAATGCGTTGAGAAACCTGATCAATGCCCATAAAGGAACCCTTCTTGTTATCACACATAACCGGTATTTGCTGAACCATTGCTTTAACAAGATACTGCACATGGAAAACATGGATGTTCAGGAATTTGACGGAACCTATATGGAATATAATTATGAACTTCTGGCCACAAAGATTGATCTGGAAGAAGCGGCGGCGGCAGACCAGGCAGAGATCGACCGCCAGAGTAAGATTCTGGAGAAAGCCCGAATAAGGGCCACGGTAATGGATAATGCATCTCTGGGAAAGGCCGTTCATGCAAGACAATCTCTGGTAGACCGCCTAAAGCAAAGAAAAACCAAGGCTCCTTTTGTAGATATCAAACAGCCAGAGATCCATTTTGAACTTGGGGAAGAGGTGACAAGTGAAAATATTCTGGAATTGACGGATTATAGCGTGGCATTTGATGAGCAGCTTTTAGAACATGTCAATTTTGCAATGAAACCGGATGAGCATGTGGCAATCGTGGGTAATAACGGAACCGGGAAAACAACATTGCTGCAGGAAATCTTTGAAAACAATAAAGATACCATCAGAATCAGTAAAGATGCCGAGATGAACATGTTTTGCCAGATCACGGGTGCATTATATGATGATAAAAAAACATTATATGAAGTTTTTGATAAAAAAGGTTTTAATAAAAATGAAGCTGCAGATTATTTAAAAAGATTTGGCTTTGAAGGCGAAACCCTTTACCAGAAGGTGAGTGAATTATCCGGCGGAGAAAAAGACCTGTTTCAATTTGCAGTGATTTCATCAGGAAAAGCCAATTTTCTTCTGTTGGATGAACCTACCGGGCATCTGGATGTTTACGGGCAGATTGCATTGGAAGAGGCCATTTCAGAGTACAAAGGTGCGATTTTGATGGTATCCCATGACTTTTACACGGTATCCAACTGCATGGACTATGTTCTTTTGGTAGAAAACAATACGGTACGCAAAATGAGCATCCGTAAATTTCGTCAGATGATTTATGCCAACTATTTTAACAAAGATTATCTGCTGCTGGATCAGCAGAAAAAAGAAATGGAAACCAGGATTGGGCAGTTGCTGCTAGCCAATGAATTTGAAAAGGCAAAAGTTCTGATGGAATCGCTGGAAAAAATAATCAGGTCAATGTCCTGAAATGAGAAATACCTAACGAACATAAGGAGGTGCGCAGTGATTCATATTGCCATCTGTGATGATGAACAGAGCTTTGTGTCAAACTTAAAACAGTTATTGGATCAGTATGCGGAAGAAACCGGCGAAGAAATCAAAGTTACCGCCTATTATGACGGCAGTGAATTGATTGAAAAATATGATCCCAGTCTGGATCTGGTGTTCCTTGATATCCAGATGAACCGGATGGATGGATTAAGTACAGCAAAACGGCTGCGGCAGATGGATACCAGGGTAGCAATTATTTTTCTCACCACCCTCACCCAATATGGTCTGGAAGGCTATAAATATCAAGCCACCAACTATATTATTAAGCCAATGAAGTATGTCCGCTTGAAAGCCGAGATGGATAAATGGATCAAACACCATCGTCAGGAAGACAGTCCGGCAATGATGGTAATTAATGACACGGGAAAATATAAGGTTTTTCTGAAGACACTCCGTTTTGTGGAGACCTTTAATCGAAATCTGCTGCTGCATACGGAAGAGGAAAAAATTATTTGCTACAAAAGTATGAAGGAAATGGAACAGGAGCTGTGTCATCGGGGATTTGTCCGCTGCCATACCAGTTATCTGGTGAACCTTTTTTATGTCAAAGGAGTAAAGGGTTTGAATCTGGAATTGATTACCGGCGAAAATATTCCCATCAGCCAGCCCCGGCGTAAGGAGTTTATGGCACGATTGGCTGATTATTGGGGGGATTTGCTATGAATTTATTTCTTGAGACAGTCTATCGATTACTGGATTTGGTATACGGATTCGTATTCTTTCGGATGCTTTCCGGGTTGTTACCCCTGCGGCCAAACCGGATACTAAGGTTTGCGGCATATTGTGTGTGCACATTTATTGCCGCCACTGTAATCTACCCTAATGATATACACCAGCTTGTAGGGACATTACTTGGATTCAGCCTGTATATTTTCATTTTTCACCAGGGCAGAGCAATGGAAAAAGTCTCCACGCTGCTGGTATTTTATCCGGCACTAATTGCCGTCAATTATTTAATCATGGACAGCGGTACAAAGTTGTTTTTTGGCATTACCCATGCGGCTGCTGAAAATATCGGAACAGATCCGGAGCTGCAGTTGATCAGCAACCTGATCTACACATTTTCCATGGTGTTCAAGCTCTTGCTGTTTATTTGTGCCTGGATGATTTTACGCCGTTTTCTGACGGGAATTGCCAATCATCTGACAGCACGGATGTGGCTGATTGTGGATATGCTGGCGTTGGCATCCTTTGTTACCATTTTTATCGCTATTTATTTTATGGAGAATACTTTTATTGTATATCCCATCTGTATAGCCGCCCTTTTCTCCAGTTTCGGCTGCATGTATCTGGCATCCTATGTGTACCGGTCGGTGCAGACTACATACCGGGCTCAGGAATTGGAGGCCAGATATAGTTATTATGAAGAACGTCAAAAGGAGGAGGCCCGTGTCCGCAGCATTTATCATGATCTGAAAAATCACCTGTTGATCCTGCAGTCCCAGGCGGAGAACAGCCGGGAAACACAGCAAATGATCGGAACCCTGCAAAGCCAGATGGAGGGCTATGAGAATTATCTGCATACCGGCAATGACTTTCTGGACATTATCATCCGGGATAAAGCCCGGATGGCGCAGGAAAAGCAGATTGATTTCAGTGCGGTGATTCATTTTGCGGAGGGTGCATTTTTAGAGCCTTTGGATATCAGTACCATATTTGGAAATGCCCTGGATAATGCCATTGAAGCTAGCGAAAAACTGCCGGTGGAGCAGCGGCTGGTGACGGTGAAGACCGCCCGTGTCCGTGACATGCTTATAATTACGGTGGAAAATAATGTGGAAGCGGACAGTCTTCCGACCGGAAGAACATCCAAGAAGGATACCTTTTCCCATGGTTTTGGAATTCCAAATATCGAGAAGGCCGTTGAGAAATATGACGGCCAGTGCAGCAGCAAATCAGAAAATAATATCTTTCAACTGAAAATCATCATTCCTATACCAGATTGATGTATGCTTCTATGAGGGTGTCGTTTTAACAGCGGCATCCTTTTTTAATTTGCATGTTTTAGATTTTACATCGTGGATATTAGATTTATCATTTCCCATTGTACCTTTTTTCCCAAACGATATAATAAAGGCAAGTTTCAGAAAAAGCAGGGAAAAGAGGAAAAAATATGAGCATTTTAAGCACAATTAATTTAACAAAACAATATGGTACCGTACCTAATATTGTTAAGGCTTTAGATAACGTTAGTATATCCATCCAACAGGGAGAGTTTGTGGCAATCATCGGAACCTCCGGCAGCGGTAAATCCACCCTTTTAAACATGCTGGGGGGCCTGGATCATCCCACTTCGGGAAGTGTAAAGGTAGATAAATTTGATCTCGGAAAGCTTTCGAATGAAGATCTGACGGTATTTCGCCGGCAGCGGATCGGTTTTATTTTTCAAAATTACAATCTGGTTCCTATCCTGAATGTGTATGAAAATATTATCATGCCGATTCAGCTTGACGGCAAAAAACCGGATCAGAAATTCATCATGGAAGTAGTGGAATTGCTGGGTCTGGAAAAGAAACTGGATCATATGCCCAATCACTTATCCGGCGGACAACAGCAGCGGGTGGCCATTGCCCGGGCTCTGGCCAGCAAGCCGGCGATTATTCTGGCCGATGAACCCACCGGCAACCTGGACAGTAAGACCAGCGATGAAGTTATTGAACTACTGCAGGTTACCGGAAAAAAATATCAACAGACCATCGTAATGATTACCCACAATCCGCTGATTGCCATGCAGGCTGACCGTACCATCCGGATTGAGGACGGCAGGATCCATACCCAGGAGGTGACGAAATGAAACAATCTTCCCGGATGATAAAAACCTTAACAAACCGCAGCTTTCATAATAATAAATCGAGAAATATTGTTGCCGTAGCCGCCATTATTCTAACCACATTAATGTTTACCACCCTGTTTGTTCTTGCTCAGAGCATGAGTGCCAACCTGGTTCAAATGACCTTCCATCAGGCAGGGTTCGATGCACAGGCATCGTTTAAGGACATCACTGCGGAACAGGCAGACAAGCTGGCAGCCCATCCGGAGGTAAAGGAACTGGGGCAAAGTATCGTAATCGGTCTGGCCGAAAATGAAAAATTAATGAGCCGCCAGGTCGAAATCCGCTGGGGAGATCATAGCTATGCGGATCACACATTTTCCCGGCCCACCGTGGGAGGGATGCCGCAAAAAGCTGATGAGCTGGCTTTGGATACCATTACTCTGGATCGCCTTGGCGTTCCTCACAGACTGGGGCAGGAGATTACTTTGGAATGGAGAAAAGATTTAAGCAGCGATGAAGTGACCAGCTCCACCTTTTCCCTTTGCGGCTATTGGGAAGGCAATCAATCGGCTTATGCCAGCATGGCGTGGGTCAGCCGGACCTTTGCGGATGAAGTTACAGAAGGAACCGATGGCAGCAGGGGAGGACAGATTTTGGGAATTCATATGGCCCAGGTAAACCTCAAAAACAGTAAAAATATCGAGGTAACAATGGAGCAAATTCTCTCCGATACGGGATTGAACGGCCTGGAGTATGGTGTGAATCTGGCCTATTCAGGGGAAATGAATGCCAGCGCCGTGCAGGAGAGCCTGCCCATGTATATGGGAATGCTGCTGGTATTTGTTGCCGGATATCTGATTATTTATAATATTTTTCAAATTTGTGTTACAGCGGATATTCAGTTTTATGGAAAACTTAAGACTCTCGGAACCGGTACAAAGCAGCTTAAGCAACTGATCTGGGGGCAGGCAAACCGGCTATGTTTGATCGGTATTCCGATGGGACTGTTATTGGGATATTTTCTGGGGATGGTATTCGTTCCGGTATTATTGGGCAGTCGGGTGGATCAGGCAATAGTTTCAGCTAATCCCCTGATTTTTATAGGATCGACGGTATTTGCCTGGCTGACGGTGATGATTTCCTGCCTGCGCCCGGCCCGGCTGGCCGGAAAGGTATCCCCAATGGAGGCACTGCGCTACAGTGATACCGGTACCGGCAGTACAAAAAAAATTAAAAAAACAAAAAAAACAATCAGGCAACGTTATCGGGAATGGCTATCGCCAATCTGGGGCGGAATAAAAAACGTACGGTTACCGTAATCTGTTCCCTGACTCTGGGTCTGGTGCTGCTTAGCTGCTTTTATGCCAAAAACGCTGCATTTGATCTGGATAAATATGTAGCGGAACTGACAATTGCTGATTTTCAATTGGCTGATGTAAGCAGTGATAATTATAACGGCTATAATCCTCAGGGAACTACCTTGAATGAAAATCTGGTAGCACAGGTGGAAGACCTTGCCGGTCTGGAGGAGACGGGGCATTTATATACCCATCAGATTTCCTGGAAGATGGATGAAGGAACCACTGATAATATAGCAGGTTACTATACCAGTGAGATTATGGCCGAATGGTCTCGGTACGATCCCTTTGGAGCCCAGGCAGCACAGAAGGCCATTGATACGAAGACAACAGAAGCGGTCATATATGGACTGGATGGCATACCCTTAGATATCATTACCCAGGAGCGCTATTTGCTGGCCGGAAGTTTTGATGCGAAAGAATTTGCCACCGGAAAATATGTGCTGGCAATAGGACCGGCGGTAGAGAAGGATTCGTTATCTGAAGAAAAAAATTTGCCAACAGCATCTGTGGGTGCCCGTATCACATTGGCAGGCATCGACTATACGGTTATGGCAGTTGTTTATCCCCTGAGTCCCGTTTCGGCGGGTGCGGGAGAAGCCGGGAGAGACAGTGAATTTACTCTAGATTTTGTATTGCCTGCCGATACGTTCCGGACATTGTGGCCGGAAAGCACACTGCGTAAGCTTTACTTTAATGTCAGCGATGCCGGCCTGACACAAGCACAGAATATGCTGATAAATTATGTCAGGGATGTGGACAGCAGCCTGCCGATGACTTCCCGTGAAACCATGCAGGAGCAATATCAGGATGAAACTCGTTCCGCGGCAGTAATGGGTAATGTTATCAGCCTTGTGATTGCCCTGGTAGGTATTTTGAATTTTGTTAACAGTATGGTAACGGCTATCGTTTCCCGGAAGAAAGAATTTGCGATGATTCAAAGTATTGGCATGACCAAACGGCAGCTTTGCCGAATGTTGGTTTACGAAGGATTGGATTATGCGGCAATAACATTATTGGCATCCTATTTGATCGGTTCGATAGCAGTTGGATTCGGTGTACGCTTAATGGTTGAAGGCGGTTATACGACATTTCACTTTACATTGTTTCCGCAGGTGGTATGTACACCAGTTTTGATTATGCTTGCAATAATAATTCCCTATTTGTGTTTTCGGAATTTGGGAAAACAGAGTATCGTCGAGAGATTAAGAACAAATGACTGACCAATATCTTGCAATATTGAGAAAAAAATGATATTTAGCTAAGAAAAAATATAAAAGTACCGATATATAAGATAAGCATATTTGTATGCGTATGCGGGTAAACGGAATTACCCAGGATAAGGCAAAGGAGAGCAAAATTATGGGACAAATCAATCCAATAAGAACAACTGAAATGTTCACAGGCGCTTATAATAAGCGGGTAGAACAAAACAAGTACAAGGCAGCGGCAGAAGCCTATCAAGAACAGCCTAAGCAAAACACAGGAGAAAGATCCGGAGTAACTATTACCATTTCTAAAGAATCACAGGAATTTATGGCAGGAGCGGCCGAGCGTAAAGCAGCTCAGGCAGCAGCTCATGCGGCAGCAATGGCAGAGGTAGGTGAACAGTATTCAGGCAATGCTTTTACAGGAACCGGCGACCTTAACAGAAGCCAGTATTTAGTATTCAGTAACAATTTATATAATAGTGGCTTTTATGATTCCATGAGTGATGAAGAAGTACAGAAAATGGAGGGAATGTTACAGGATATTACCTCAGGTATGAACAGCATAAATCTCAGCAGTCTGAATATTAATAAGGAAACCCAAATGTCACATGAAGCGGCAAAGCTGGAACTTACATCTTCAGTCAATGCATTACGGTATTTTTCCGAGAAGTTTGTACCGGAGGAAATGAGAGAATCTTTTAATAAACTGATAGATCAATATGAAAGCCACAATAGTGAAAAGGTGGCATCACATAGGAATTCTACAGATATGAGAGATGAATTCTGGCAAGACACACCACTTCCTAATACAAAAGATCGGGAAGAGGCAGAAATAAGCAGGGAGATTGGTAAAGTTACCCACACAGAGGAAGAAGAAAAGAAAAATAAAGCTGATTATCAGACACTTTTTGAGCAGCTTATGCAGGGGCAGGGTGATACGGGCAGTATTTTTGACAGCTTGAAGAATACATTGATACAGTTTGCTTCCGGTGGAAGTAAGAACAGTAACGTACTTGCATTGTTGAATAGCCGCAATTCTGATAGTATCAGTAATATGATGTCATACTGGTCTAAGCTTTTATAATAAAATTAAGCTAAATGGCAGATTGGAAAAGGTTATTTTCAATCTGCCATTTTCATAATTTATGCTTTGTTGGTTCCCCAGGGTTTTCGGCCCGCAGACCAGCCTTTTTCCTCCCAATATTGAACATCGGGCTGATTCCATCCTTTCTTTTGAATCATTCTGAAAAGATTGAAAAACATTTTTGTTTTGAATCCCGGTGACACATGGCCTTGTCGGTTTCTGATTTTTACAGCCAGTTGTTCTGTTTTATCGGTAATGACTTTCCTCTTTTTACTTGAAACGTCTTTCCAGTTGACGGCGGCAACGGCAATGCCGAATTGGTACGTTCTGCCGATTCCCCAAAAGAAACAACTGTCAGCAATATCCTTACAGGCAGATTTCATGCCCGCACCGGCAGCGGTACTAATGACGACGGCCTGTTTGTGAAACATGGTTTCCTCCGGCCGGTGAACCATCCAGCGATATCCGTAGTGATCCAAAAATGCTTTCATCGAACCGGTGGTATGGTAGACATATACCGGTGACGTAAATATCAGTACCTCTGCCCAATCCATCAGCTCAGTCAGGGGTTTTATCGTATTGTAATGGGGACACTTCGTTTCACTGACCATAAAACACTGGGTGCATCCACAGCAAAAATGGGGCATATCCTTTGGCAGAAAAATTTCTCTGATTTCTTCCGGGGATGTTATTTTGTCTGCTAACATTCGCCCGATATGGTAAGTTGAACCTTTATGGTTTTGGCCATTGATTATGACTACTTTCATATATCCTCCGATCAATCCTTTTTACGATTTATTTTATCATGAAACACTTATACATACTATTGTTCATTTTTGTTCAAAATGATAAAATCAATTGAAAGGATGTATGGATAATAGTATTATTTTGAAGGGGTAGTGGTGACAAAAATGATTAAAATAGATGATTCACATAAAATCAAGAAATATAATAAAGTAGTTAATGATAACTGCCCAAGCTTTTCCGGAATCGTTGCTGGGATTTGTAAGGGAAATCTATGGGTTGATAACATGGAAGACCCTAATATTGCTATTGCTTATTCTTGGGCAGTTGGAAGTTTTGCATTTTTGGGAGAAATCAAATCAAGTGAAGAATACCGAAATGTTGAAGGATTTATCAATACGGAATTGTTTCCCATGCTTAAAGAAAAAGGAATTGATTATTTTGAATTTTCTATTGAAAATGATAATCTAAAAGAGCAGATTTTAAGAATGTTTGTGAATAAAGAAATTGAACAGGAAAAGGAATATAGTTACAGAATGAGCGAAAGAATCCAGGAATTGTCTTTGCCGGAAGGATATACTCTGCATAAGGTGGATGAACAATTGTGGAATCTGATCAATGAAGGAAATAGTATAGGGAATGGGTCCTTTCTGACTGAAAGGATACTGGAATCATGGGAAAGTTTTGATGATTTCTTAAAAAGAAGTGTGGCCTTTTGCATCATGTATTCTGATAAAATTGTTTCACTGATCGTTGGGACAGGAAACTTTAACGATAATATCGCAATTGATATAGAAACAGATGAATTACATAGGAATAAAGGCTTAGGCTTTATCCTGACCGGAAAATTTGTGAACGAATGTGCAAGTAGAGGGATGGCTGCTCAATGGGATTGTGTAGAGTCGAATCCTCAATCAAAAAAATTAGCGGAGAAAGCAAAATTTCAATTTTTAAAACAAAGTGAAGTATATTGGTTTGGTATATAGTAGAGTAAGTAAGAAATAATTAAAAAATTACTAAGGAAGGTAAAATGAATGTATAAAAAGCAAGATTTACTGAAAGATTTAGAAGTTATGGGCATTGAACCAACCGGCACTCTGATGGTGCATCTTTCCTATAAGGCGATAGGTGAAGTGGAAGGCGGCGGCGATACCGTTTTAGATGCATTGGCAGAATATATGCAGCCCGGTCTGCTGGTATTGCCCAGTCATACCTGGTCAAATGTGGACGTAATCAATCCGGTTATGGATGTGTTATATACCCCATCTTGTATTGGTGCGCTGACAGAATTGTTTCGTAAGCGGCCGGGGGTGTGCCGCTCTTTGCATCCAACTCACTCAGTGGCAGCTCTTGGCAGGGAAGCGGCGGATTTTGTTTCCGGTGAAGAGAAGATTCTGACTCCATGCGGTGAAGGCGGTACATATCATAAGCTGTGGCAGCGTAATGCCCAGATTCTGCTTATTGGCGTGAACTTCACCCGTAATACCTACATCCACGGCATCGAGGAATGGGATGGCGCAGAGGGTACTATTTCTGATAAAAAAACGGATTTATATGTAATTAATCAGCAAGGACAGCGGCTCTATACACCGCAATACCGCCACTGTGCCAGGATCGGATCGGAGACTTTCAGCAAGCTGGAACCACAGGCCCTGCAGCAGGGGATTCTGACTTTGGGACGTTTTGGGGATGCCACAGCACGTCTGATGTATGCGGCCCCTTTGCGGGAGATGGTTGCCGGACTGTTGCAGGCGGATGCCCGGTATTTGATGCGTTATTAAACATTATGGCTTTAGGACATTATAGAAATAAGGGCAGACCCGGTCAAGCGAAAAGGTCTGATCTCATGATATGATGTCCCAAAAGGAGGTACTATCATGAATGCATGGGAAGCAATCCAAAAAACATTGGATTATATCGAAACAAACATCAGTCAAGAAATGGAGATTGAGGAGCTGGCAAATGAGGCTGCTCTGTCATCCTTTTATTATCAGAGGCTTTTTTCCCGTCTTGTTAAAAAGTCGGTACGGGAATACATCAAGCTGCGCCGATTAGCGCGGGCCTGTATATCTCTTGGCAATAAGCAGAATCGTATTTTAGATGTGGCATTGGACTGTGGTTTCAAAAGCCATGAATCTTTTACCAGAGCATTTAAGGATGCATACAATATAACTCCGGAAGCATATCGAGATTATCCGATGATGCTCAATCAGTTTGATAAGCCTGATCTGTTGCTGAACTACGTGATGGTTGATGAGAATGTTCCGCTGATCAGTGATGGCCTGGTGCTGGAGCTTAAGCGCGAAACATTGGCGCAGCCCATTTCCTTTATGGGCGTATCGGGCATTGTTCCGATTGAGGGACAAATGCCCCTTGGTGAAGCTACCGGTGTGGACATACCCGGGGAAGTCTGGAAAAGATTTCACCAGGATAAGCATTTGATTCCCCGACTGAAGGGTGGACGAGAGCTTGGTGTTGCATATCTGGGTAATGCACCGGAAGGGTGCTTCACTTATTTTGCCGGGGCAGAGGTAGAAGATCAGGCAGAAGAAGCCTGTTTTACAAAGTGGCAACTCCCGGCAGGGAAATATATGGTTTGTGGGTTTGAAGCGGAGAACTTTGAACAGCTTGTGACGGCTGCTTTGAATAAGGCTGTAAAATACAGTGGAATGTGGCTTGAAAAGCATGGTTTGACGACGGATGCCTATGCTCCTGAAATGTATTATGGCAGTTCACCGGATGCTAATTATATGGAATTGTGGATGCCGGTATTACAGAACATTGATTAGTGTGGATAAGTAAAGGAGAAAGGGAATGAAAAGGACATATTATGTGCAGGAGATTGCTGAGAATTATCTGAAAAATGTAGTAGACGATCCCGTCTCGATAAAAGTCCATGAACGATTTCTTTATGGCCTGGATCCAGAACATTTTCAGGAAGGTTTCTTGGCTTTAGTGGCATTG
>JAVBUF010000098.1:0-24013 GCA_031555615.1 Lachnospiraceae bacterium
ACCGTAGTAATTCCCCCATGCTGCCGCTTTACTCTCGCCCAGATTATTCAGATTCATATAGTAGTAAAAAATCCGTTGATCAATCAATGTATTGATACTATACAACACTGCAAATATACCATACGGCACTGCTGACCAAAGAATAGCACTGCAAATATAACCGGCTGTATCCACTGTCCGTGTACTGTCTTTATACATCTGCCGCTTTACCGTACCGCTGTATAAAAGGTAAATGAAGAATAAATGCAGAAAAGAAAGTAATGCCGCCAGCAGAATACCGGCAAAAGCTCCCATTGCCCCATAAGCCGCAGCAAAATTATTATTTTGAAGCACGGCTGCTACTTTTTCACCGTAATTATAAAGCAATGCCGCGAAAAAAAGGCCAAATCCAATGGTCAGAATCTTTTCCAAAATATTGGAATGAATGGTAGGGACTTTCGTTCCTGTCCCCTGAAAATATCCTCGCAGCAGGCAAGTCACTGCCGTAAATACCACTGCCGGAGCCATCATATACAACGACAGCCGGCTAAAGGGTTCCAGCAGGATAATATCTGCTACGAAGTCACATAACAGGAGTAACAGGATACAGGCCAACACCCCCAGACCAATGGTCATGATCATAGCATATCTTAACATTCTTTGCGCTCCCCGATACTGTTCCCTCCGCATTTTATACTTTACCAGAGTGTGCACTGAGGCTGCCATTCCGATGGTAATAAACAAAGTAAATAACATCAGTATTTCATTCACCGAAGCAAAATACCCTACTCCGTTTTCCCCGATAATGGCCATTAAGGGAATCCGAAACAACAGGCTGATGGCATATGCCAATAATCCTGCAATCAATAAAGAATCTATTTTTTCACGAAACTGTATTTTTCTTTTAGTTCCCGCCTTTTTCATTTGTAACTCCTTATTTTATTCTCTTGTAATCCCCAATTTCCTTAAAATTTTTTCCTGCTTCTCTTCCATGCGCCAAGCTTCCTCAGGCAGCATATGGTCATATCCGCAAAGATGGTATAAACTATGCGCCAATAAAAAAGCAAATTCCCTTTTTAAGCTATGCCCATACTCCTTCGCCTGGCTGCGTACCTTTTCTACAGAAATAATAATGTCACCCAACATCAATTCGCCGCTTTCCGGATCAAAACAGCTATTGACCTCTTCTTCCGCAACCTCAAAGCCTGCTTCCTGCCGGAATGGAATGCCGGGAAAAGAAAGCACATCGGTTTCATTATCAATGTTCCTAAACTCCTGATTATAATGACGAATCCCTTCATTGTCGGTTAATAACAGATTCATCTGTGCTTCATATGGACACTTTTCTTCCTCCAGCACTGCCTGCATAACCTGTCCCACAATTTCGTCCAGTAAAAAATCTGCCTCATCCTTTTCAAAAAGTTCAGCTTCCTTATCAACGTAAAAAGTCATAGTATAATTTTTCCTCCAGAAGAAGCTTTTTCATTTCTTTTAATTCTCCCATGGTAATCTTACTTTTATCCAAAATGCCGGTTTCATTTTTTTTCTGGTAAATCGCATCGATAATCTGATTATAGTCCGGTTCCACTTTTGGATTCTTGGAAAAAAGATACAATATGGATGCCACCAGCGTATCGGCAAATAAAACAACAATTGCTTCCTTTGATGTCAGTGGGGTTTCCCTGTCTGTATACTCTTTCAGTAAAGCAATTGCTTCCGGCGGAAAATAATATTCATTACAGACTTCCAATATCGTATCCCACGAATTTTCTCCTTTTAAAATACCGATTTTATGATAATATCCGCATGTTTTTGTCTTGGCATTATCCAAATTAAGCCTTTTGGCAATTTTATCGCTTAAGTATGCCGTATGTACTGCTTGATAATATTCCGCTTTTGACTTCTGCTTTAGCTCTACCAATATGGGACATTCCGGATCGTTTATTTCCATATATTTATCACGATATTTGTGAACCACCGCGGTACTGTAATACCGTAGAAACACCAGCAGCACCAGAACGCAGACCAATAGGTTTGCCAGCATGATAAAGCCTACCTCAAAAGTGAGCCTGATATCCACCGTCAGGAAATAATTAGCAGCTATACTGACAATAAATATACTCAACGATATTAATAACGGTAAACCTACCCGAAAAGCCTTGTCCACATAGGAAAACAAAATTGCCCCGGCCATTCCGCTGATAAAATACATAAAAAACTCGTTATAGCTGCCGCCTGTTTCCAGCAGTACCGAAATCACCAGAAAAGTACTGCCGGCACCCATACCGATCAATGGGTTGCTCATCAGGGCCATAACAATAAAAATAACCAAATAAGCCCATCCATACATGGGTAAAATAGGAAACATAACAGCCCCTGCCAATCCAATCAGATAAAATCCGGCGAAACGACCGAAATGTTCTTTATTATCATATAATAAACTGTTTTTTTCTCTTCCCTCGGCACTCAAAAAAATAGTGATACCCGCACCGATCAGTGCCATAATGGTAATCCTGAGGATTTCCCCCTGGCCCTTTCCATAAAAGGTACCGGCACTATAGGCGCACACGCCGGTAATAATAAATAGAAATATTGAAATAAAACTATTTTTATTTTTTCCCATATGCCGAACCTTTACTCTTACTCTTTTTGTTTCTGATATCCTTGGCTTCAAAATCCTCATAAGCTTTGACGATCTTCTGAACAAGTGGATGCCTTACCACGTCCTTACTGGTCATTCCGCAAAATGCAATGTCCTCAATTCCGGTAAGCACCTGCATCGCCACATCCAGCCCGGATTTCACTCCCGGTGCAAGATCCTTCTGGGTCAGGTCACCTGTTACAATTACCTTGGATCCGAAGCCGATTCGGGTCAAAAACATCTTCATCTGTGCCGGTGTAGTATTTTGTGCTTCATCTAAAATAATATAAGCGTTGTCCAAGGTTCTTCCGCGCATATATGCCAGCGGCGCAACCTCGATCAAGCCTTTTTCCATGTTTTTTAAAAAGCTCTCGGCTCCCATAATCTGATGCAGCGCATCATAAAGAGGCCGTAAATAGGGATCCACCTTACTTTGCAGATCGCCGGGCAAAAATCCCAGCTTTTCCCCAGCCTCAATAGCCGGCCTGGTAAGGATGATACGGCCCACCTCTTCCTTCTTAAAAGCGGTAATAGCCATGGCCATTGCAAGATACGTTTTTCCGGTTCCTGCCGGACCGGTACCGAAAACGATCATTTTATCCCGGATAGCATCTACGTATTTTTTCTGTCCCAGGGTTTTCGGCTTGATCGGTTTTCCCGTCATGGTATGACAAATACAGCCTTCCTCCATCAGGGCACTGATTTCCTCCATGCCCTTCTCTTCCTTACTCATAGTAAGTGCATAATCAACATTTTGTTCCCCTACAGTTTTGTCATGCTTGGAGACTTCCATCAGCTGCATAATAATTTTTTCAGCTTTCTCAACCTGCTCCAGATCACCGGCTATCTTAATCCCGCCGTCTCTGTCAATGATCGTCACGTTTAAATCACTTTCTATTTTTTGTATATAGCTGTCATGCTGTCCAAAAATATTCTGCATATGCTCAATCGGCATTTGAATCTTCGTTTCAAATTGCTCCATACAAATATTTACTCCTTAGTCTTCCGGTACACTTTCCACCCACAATGTTGTGGGAACTGTCTTCCCGGTCTTTTCTATAATTTCAAAATCGATATCCAGATACCAATTTACATTATCTTTTCTAATTGTAACATTTTTTTCTATTATTTGTACCCCTTTTTCCATTAAAGTTTTCATAATTTTTACTATTTTAGATGAAAATATCTCTTTTGCCTCTTCTTTGGTATAACTTTTGTCCATCACCGTGTACTCCCTGACAAGTTCGGTACCATAAGAAATGGGCAAATAAAAATTATCCAACAATTTCACCTGTTTCATATCTTCAACAATATCATATGTTTCGTAGGAAATATCAAACAACCTAAATTTGATCCGATGCCCGAATAATTCCAGTATCGGTGTTTTCTTTTCTTTCTGGGTGTATTGCTTTTCTTCATATTTGATGGGAAGGATTTCCTGTTCTCCGTATTGGCATTGAATATAAATATCCGCATCGGCTTTACAATACTGATATTTTTTGATGGTTGTATCGTCATTATAAATGGGCAGCCCGCCCTGGACCAGGACATCCCCGGCCACCACCTCACTGCCTTCCGCCACCAGCGGGACACCGCATCTGGTAATAATGCTTACCACCGTTCCGGCTTTTTCGGCAATCAGATCAAAACCCTGTCCTTCCTCTGCTTTCTCTTCCTCTGCCACCTCCAACAGCTCATTTTCTTTGACTTGAACAACCAGACGTGTCCCATCGATCCGAGCTGATGTCCAGGTAATAATATCATATTCTTTTCTTAAGGATTTTTCCAGTTTTTCAATATCTACCGCCGAACGCTTCATCCCGATCTTTATATCCTGGTCGTTCATAAACCCCATCAGAACATCTTCGGTGACATAATAATTCCCCTGCAGCTCAATTGCCCATATGTACCCCGACATCCACATCCAAAAAAGCAGACTGCCCAAAAGCCCGATAATAAACACCTTTCGCCGCTTGAATTTTGGCACAAAAAAAGGTAGTCCACATCGCTTTTGTATCACTACCCTGGTTCCTGTTTTTTTGGTAATCGTTTTCAGCTTATAAAAATCCTTTATGCTGATACACATCGTATAGTAATCACCAAAATTGATGATGTCCCACAAAAACAACTGATGGTTGCTGCATAAATTCATAAACCGTTCCGGTGAAAAACCCCACACCTTAATGATTACATATCCTTTTAAATATTGAATCAGCTTAAGCATGACCACACTCCCTTCTCACATGATGTGTTCTACAAATATTGTACACATTTGATCCGGCCGCTAATTTTCATATCTTCATTGGTATAATAATCGATGGAAAGTTTTTTTCCTTCTATACATATACGGCAGGTTTTTCCCTGCAGCAATATGGTTTCGTCCGTATACTCGATCATCCCTTTGTAGTTTTCCACAAAAGCTTCCGAGTTTCCGGTGACTGTGACAATGGATGCCCCTAAAAGAGAATCCTTTGGCAGCTTCAATGATTCCACTATTAATTCTTTTTTATGTTTTTTATCTTTTTTTCTCATGTAATACTATATGAGAATGGTTTCCTATCTATGACTTTATGATTCCTTTTATCAGTTCCGGCTGCTTCACCCTGTTATCACTAAAAGTATAGGCATGGCAAAGCCGTTCCATAGCCAGATTTATTTTCTCCCGGTCATTTCCGTGAATATAGGCTATTATATCGCCTTTTTCCACAAAATCACCGACTTTTTTGGTTAACACGATACCCACCGATAAATCAATAATGCTTTCTTTGGTTTCTCTGCCGCCACCCAGGATCAGGGAACACACTCCCACCTCATCGCAAAGAATCCCCTGAATATATCCGGCCTGAGGAGATAATAGTTCTTCTACAATAGCCGCTTCCGGCAACCGCTGGGGATGATATACATAATCACTGTCCCCGCCCTGGGCTGCGATAAATTCCGCCAGTTTTTCCAGAGCACTGCCATCTTCAATGGTTTTGCGGATCATATTTTCTGCCTGCCGGTCATCCTCTGCCAATCCCCCAGCCAAAACCATCTGGGTTCCCAGCGCCACACACAATTCCATAAAATCAGCCGGTCCATTTCCCTTTAGGGTTTCTATAGCTTCCTTCACTTCCAGGACATTTCCTACAGCCAATCCCAGGGGCTGATCCATGTCCGTAACCAGCGCAATGGTCTTTCTGCCGGCATTGCTGCCAATTTTCACCATTTCTTTGGCCAGTGCAAAAGCATCCTGCTCTGCCTTCATAAAGGCACCGCTTCCGGTTTTTACATCCAGGACAATGGCATCCGCACCGGCCGCCAGTTTTTTACTCATAATGGAACTGGCAATCAGGGACATATTATCCACTGTTGCCGTAACATCCCTAAGAGCATAGAGCATTTTATCGGCAGGTGCCAGCTCTTTGGTCTGCCCCATAATGGAAATACCGATATGATTCACATTTTTTATAAATTGTTCAATAGATATTTCTGTCGAAAAACCCGGGAAACTTTCCAGCTTATCTATGGTCCCGCCGGTATGTCCTAATCCCCGGCCGCTCATTTTAGCAATCTTCACCCCACAGGCTGCCACCATGGGCGCCAGTGCCAAAGAAGTCTTATCCCCCACCCCTCCGGTACTGTGCTTATCTACCTTTACCCCGGCGATGGAGGACAAATCCAGCAAATCTCCACTGGCCGCCATGGCTTCGGTGAGATACAGGGTTTCCTCTTCATTCATCCCCATAAAATAGACGGCCATCATCATTGCTGACATTTGATAGTCGGGAATAATGCCTGCTGTATAATCCTTTATCATAAACTCAATTTCCTGACGGCTCAATTTCTCTCCGTTTCGTTTCTTCATAATCAAATCATACATCCGCATCGTTTTTCCTCCTGCCCTATTTATGATAAGGTTCCCCGCTGTTGATCCGGTATCCCCGATAAATTTGCTCCAGTAAGATCACCCGCATCAATTGGTGGGGAAAAGTCATATCGGAGAAGCTAAGCCCCAGGTCTGCCCGTGAGGATACGGAAGCATGAAGCCCCAGCGACCCGCCGATAACAAACTGTATATGACTGTTTCCCTGGATTCCCAGTTTTTCCAGATAACCCGCAAATCCTTCCGAATCAAATTTCCGGCCGCCGATTTCCAGTGTAATTACGTGAGCATCTTCCTTTATGTATTTCAGAATTCTTTTTGCTTCTTTTTCCTTAATTTGATCAAGGAAACCCTGGCTGGCCTTATCGGGTGTCTTTTCGTCTTCCACCTCGATTATGTCAAGCTTACAGTATTTACCCAGGCGTTTCACATACTCCATGACGGCTTCCCTGAAATAGTTTTCTTTTATCTTTCCCACACAGATGACCGTTATCTTCATTTTTCAAATAACTCAGGATATACTTCATCTACCAACCGTTCCAGATATCCTTCTTCCAAATTGATAAACTGATTTCCCAATGTTTCCCTGATTTTATCAAACCGTTTAAAGTATTTTATTTCTTCACTTAACTCCATTGTTTCTGCTTCTGAAAAAAGTTCACCATCCAGTTCCAAAGCTTTGATATTTTCAATACACCAGGCTTTAATTTCTCTGGTAAGATTGTTTTCCTTTCCGGCTTTCTTTTCCAGTATTTTGGAATTTTTCATGGATACAAATCCCATGACCAAAAAGAGGACGAACAGCACTCCCATGACACCGGTGATCATATATTTACTGAACGTTGCCATCTGTATCGGAAGAACATCAAAAAAGAACAGAAATATAGCGATCAGGCCGATCCCCCCCACGAACAATAATGTATACGCTGATGACCGGTGTTCCTCTGCCCGTTCACCGTTATTCCGATATACTACCGCTGCCTGAGAACGCATCTGTGCCGCCATCTTTTGCTCTTTGGCCTGGCGGACCTTTTCCCGCACCTCTTCTTCTGATATGTATTCTTCGTCCAAATCCGCTAACCCAAGTTTCGCTTCCGGCTGCTCCTCCGGCTGCTTTGCCGGTAATTCTTCTACCAGCGCACATCCGCAGTCCACACAAGTCACAATACCTTCCACATACTCACTTTTGCATTCCGGACACCATCCCATTTGTAACCCTCCATTTTTACGTGTACCGATAACGATACACTAATATTAGTTTCGCTTCCCGCTTACATTCATACACTGCACACCCAGGTTCTTGTTATCTTTGGGACTCATCCAAATATAGTTATTGGCATCTGTACGGTCAACCTGCACGGTTCTTCTTCCCACTTTATCTTTATTGGCATTTTGATAGACAAAGACACCTGTCTCGGCGGTTGCATCCCATTCTTTTACATTTCCGTCACTATAAACATTGGTAATATAAAAGTCCCCATTGTACAGCCCTTCTTTATAGGCTCCGATTAAATTGCTGTTATAACCGATACCTTTTTGCAGATTATGCATATTAAATTCATAATGTTCTGTACCTTTTCCTTCCGGCAAATCATTTTTCCATTCACCACTGTAGAAATGGTAACTGTACACATCCTTGCTTCCGGCTTCCTCGTGGATATGATAATGTAAAAAGATCCCTTCTCCGCTCCTTTTACCACCAGTCCATGTTCCATAATAATATTTATTATCCGCGTAAACTGCTATTCCTGTTCCATTGGGTGTCCCGGCGGCATCTTCTTCCCCGTAGTAGTAATAATCATTTGTTCCGATCAAAGAATAAGACATCGCTTTAAACCGTTCTAAAAAAGCCAGATCATCCAAGGCTTTTTGATTATTACCCGCCCAGTAAGCCATCATCTCACCCAATTGGTTCTCAATCTCGTATTCCACATTCTGGTATAGCTTCTCCTGGACTGCCGTTGCAGTGGGTATCGGCGATGCTGCGGATGCCGGTGTTGCTGTGGGCATTGCCGCTTCTGTGGGTTCAGGTGATGTTATGAGCATTTCCGCTTGACTGCTATCCCCTGTTTCCTTGGTAATTCCAATCTGATCATCCGTGTAATCCATAATGGATTCCTGCAATTGGTCGATTTCCGCTTCCGTCTTACCTGCGCTGCCGTTCTTTTTCACCGCCGCTGCAATCAGCGAAAAAATCAAAATCAATACAATCAATCCGATGGGAACAATATAAGTCATTAATTTTTTCTTATCCAATCATTTACCTCTCATGCTTTCTTACTTAAAAAATCATGAATTCCCTTTGCTCCCGCACGACCGGCTCCCATCGCCAGAATGACGGTAGCGGCTCCGGTTACTGCATCACCGCCTGCATAAACACCTTCTTTTGAGGTCTTTCCATATTCTTCATCGGCCACGATACACTGCCACTTATTAATCTCAAGTCCTTTGGTTGTGGAAGAAATCAATGGATTCGGCGAAGTCCCCAGAGACATGATCACAGTATCTACCTGGATAGTGAATTCCGAATCCGGTTTCACCACCGGTCTTCTTCTTCCTGATTCATCCGGCTCCCCCAGTTCCATTTTGACACATTTGATTCCGCTGACCCAGCCGTTTTCATCGGTTAAAATTTCCGTAGGATTACTGAGTAAATCAAAAATAATCCCTTCTTCCTTGGCATGATGAACTTCTTCTACTCTGGCAGGAAGTTCTTCTTCACTTCTGCGGTACACTACATGGACTTCGGCACCCAGACGCAATGCCGTTCTTGCAGCATCCATAGCAACATTACCGCCACCTACCACGGCAACCTTTTTGCCCCGCATAATGGGTGTGTTGGAATTCTCGTCAAAAGCCTTCATCAGATTGCTTCTGGTGAGATATTCATTGGCCGAGAACACACCGTTGGCTTGCTCTCCCGGTATTCCCATAAACTTCGGCAAACCCGCTCCCGAACCGATAAATACAGCATCAAAGCCTTCTTCACCAAGCAATTCATCAATGGTTACTGATTTTCCCACCACAACATCCGTTTCGATCACAACACCTAAAGATTTTACATTCTCAATTTCCTTGGCAACCACGTCTGCTTTGGGCAGACGGAACTCCGGAATACCATAAACCAACACCCCGCCGGCTTCATGGAGAGCTTCGAAAATAGTCACCTCGTATCCCATTTTTGCCAAATCACCGGCACAGGTCAAACCCGCCGGACCGGATCCGATTACGGCTACTTTTTTTCCGTTTTTACTTTCTGCACCTACCGGTTTTACTTCATTCTGCATGGCCCAGTCGGCCACAAAACGCTCCAGTTTTCCGATGGATACCGGTTCCCCCTTAATACCTCTGATGCATTTACCTTCACACTGGCTTTCCTGGGGACACACTCGTCCGCAGACTGCCGGAAGCGCTGATGATTCACTGATCACCTGATAAGCGTCGGCAATATTCCCCACTTTCACTTTTTCGATAAAAGCCGGAATATCTATTGCAACAGGACAGCCTTTGATACACTGGGCGTTCTTACAGTTAATACATCTGGCCGCTTCATCGACTGCTTCTTCCTGGTTATATCCCAGGCAAACTTCACCGAAATTAGTTGCCCGCACCTTTGCATCCTGTTCACGTACCGGTATTTTTTTTAATACATCCATTATTTATCACCTCCGCAGTTTCCACATCCGCCGTGATGGGTTTCCCCTTCTTTTGCCTTTAAGAAAGCACGGCCTTCCTCTGTTTTATATATTTGCTGCCGTTTCATGGCCTCATCAAAATCAACCAGATGACCATCAAATTCCGGACCGTCCACACATGCAAATTTCACTTCTTTTCCAACCGTTACCCGACACGCGCCGCACATACCGGTTCCATCTACCATAATGGGATTCAGGCTGACAATGGTGGGAATTTCCAATTCCCTGGTCAGTAAGCAGACAAATTTCATCATGATCATGGGACCGATGGCAATGCACACATCATATTTCTTTCCCTCACCAACTAAGTCTTTGATGGTATTGGTTACCATTCCGCTTCTGCCATAAGACCCATCATCAGTGGTGACATATAAATTTCCGGCTACTGCTTCCATCTCTTTTTCCAATATCAGCAGTTCTTTTGTTTTGGCTCCCACAATGACATCAGCCGCAACACCGTTTTCATGAAGCCACTTGACCTGCGGGTAAACCGGTGCAGTCCCTACTCCGCCGGCAACAAACAGAATATTTTTTTGCTTCAGTTCCTCCAAATCCTCCGTCACGAACTCCGACGGACAGCCTAACGGACCGACGAAATCCTGAAAAGCATCTCCTGCTTTTAACGCTGACATCATTTGCGTTCCCGCTCCGACAATTTGAAAAACAATGGTAATTGTTCCCTTCTCTCTATCATAATCACAGATTGTCAGGGGAATACGCTCTCCATCTTCATCTGTTCTTACAATCACAAATTGACCGGGCTGACAAGTCTTGGCGATTCTTTTTGCTTCCACTTCCATCAAAAAGATATTGGCGGCCAATTCCTGTGCTTTTAAAATTTCATACATCCTCTTTTCCTCCATTTTATATATATAAATTTTTATGATTTAGTTATTATTCTAATGAAATTAAATCCATCTCACCCAATTCATTATAAATCAAGCGATTGGGAGTTCCTTCGTATACTTCCACAGCATACAAATGCTCGGTTTTTGTTTTTACGCCCTCATTTTCTTTATAAAACTCGTCAAACATATAATAATAACCTTTATCCGGAATTTCAATAAATGAGTTGAAGATATATTCATAATATCCGGCCAGCCCAAGAGCCTTTCCGCTCATATCTGTAATCACCCGCCGTTTCATCAGCGCCTGCAGGATATTTTTTTCCGCAACATTGGTGGTCACACTTGTCATCAGACGAAATTCAAAGTTTCTGCTGACGACCTCACTGGAAACTCCCTCCTCACTGATAGTAACAAACTTAAATTCGGTTCTTCCAAGGGGCATTGATATCGGCCCGGTATAATGATTACTGTCAATAGTAGGTGTATTTCCATTAGTGGTATAATAGATTTGTCCGCCCGGCGGCAATGTCACTTCAATCATCGTGGGTTCTACATATAAGCCGCTATATAAGGCAATTTCCGGCGGATCCGGAACCATAAGATCAATATGGTAAGTGTTTCGTATAATCTCGCTTTCAATGCCGTAATCATTTACAAACATGGCTGATACTACATAATCACCTGTCTCCAGAAAAACCGGCGCCATATAAACCTGACTTTCTGTCGTTGGCTTTGAACCATTTAGGGTATAATAGATTTTCCCTGCGGTATTGGAACTTAATTTTAAAGGAATTACTTCTCCATAATTTCCCGATGGCACACTGAATTCCGGTTCCATTGCCAGATAATGCTGAAACTGTGTCACCAGCATTTCATCATCACAGTTTTTCAGTAAATCACTGATTTTTTGATAATTCTCCTGTTCATCCAATATGGCAATGGCTTTTTCATAACATTTTTCTTTTTCTTCGATGGTATATCGATCACTTTGGGTCATCAATACCAATATGCCCACTGCTTTATCCGAATCACCATTCAGATAATAGTAAGTGGCCATGGTATTTCTGATTTCCGCATTGTCCGGCGATAATTCATTGGCTTTTTCCATAAATTCCGCCGCCTTCAGGTAATTTCCCCGGCCGGCATTTTCCTTCGCCTGCTCCACTTGATATGGCAGCGAATATACATGATACATTTGGATACCAACCACCAGCGAAATAATGACAACACCAATGAAACTGCCAATGCTGATTATTACATTCCACTTGACCTGCCGTTTTTCCTTATGTAATTTATTATTGCTTTTATAGCTTTCCGGCTTTTTTTCTTCCCTGGCAGCACGTACTCCCTGCTGCAGTTCGATTTCCTCTGCCACCGTCGATAATGTTTCGATAATACTGTTTTCTATTTCCGGTTCAAAGTCCGGCACTATTTGAATTTCTTCACCACAACTCTCACAATAAAGCTGATCAGCGGTTAGTTCAAATCCACAATTTGGACATTTCATATTGTATCCTTTCTCTAACTGCAATCTATTGATACAACAAGGCTGATTCCACACAATTATGCATGAGCATGGCAATAGTCATCGGTCCGACTCCGCCGGGTACCGGTGTAATTGCACTGCAAACGGGCTCCACATCTTTAAAATTCACGTCACCGCATAGTTTATTATCAGCATTCCGGTGAATCCCCACATCAATAACCACTGCTCCTTCTTTTACATACTCACGGGTGATCATCTCCGGCCGGCCTACCGCCACAATCAAAATATCCGCCCGGCGGGCAACCGCTTTTAGATCTTTGGTTTTGGAATGAGCGATGGTCACCGTGGCGTTCTCTCTGAGCAAAAGCAGCGCCATGGGTTTTCCCACAATATTACTTCTTCCGATCACAACACATTCTTTTCCGGCAATTTCTATTCCTGAGCGTTTCAGAAGCTGAATAATGCCGGCTGGCGTACAGGATACAAATCCCGGCTGTCCGATACAGAGCGCTCCCACACTGGCAGGATGGAATCCGTCAACATCTTTACGGGGATCGATGGACTTGATCACATAGTCTTCATCAATATGTCCGGGTAACGGCAGCTGTACCAGAATACCATTGACAGCATCATCGGCATTTAATTTTTCTATTAACCCCAACAATTCTTCCTGGGTGGTATCTTCCGGCAGTTCATAAGCCAAAGAATGAATCCCGATATATTCACATCCCTTTTTCTTGTTTCCCACATACACGCTGGAAGCAGGATCGCTTCCCACCTGAATCACCGCAAGGGTAACTTCAATTCCCTGTTCCTTTAACCGGCCGGCGGTTTCCCGGCATTCATCTTTAATCTGTGCGGAAATTACTTTTCCATCAATTATCTTGGCCATTTTCTATTTCCTTTCTAAAATAATCCGGTTATCACACCATCTTCATTTACATCAATATTAAATGCCGCCGGCTGTTTGGGCAATCCCGGCATGGTTATGGTTGCGCCTGTTAACACAACAATGAACCCGGCACCGGCAGAGACATACATTTCCCGGATGTTAATTCGGAAACCTTTCGGCCGGCCCAGCAATTGCGGATTATCAGACAGGGAATATTGGTTTTTAGCCATACAGATGGGTAAATTCCCAAATCCCAGTTGCTCTAATTTTTTCATTTGATTTTTTGCTGTTTCCGAAAAATCAACTCCCTCTGCGCCATAAATTTCTGTTGCAATTTTATTGATCTTCTCTTTAATACTTTCATTCTCATCATAAATACAGTGGAAATTACTTTCCTTTGTCTCCAATGTGTGGAGGATCTTCCGGGCAAGCGCTATTCCCCCTTCTCCTCCTTTTTCCCAAACCTGCGACAGTGCAAACTCACAATTCCTTTCCTGACAGAAGGTTTTCACATATGCAACCTCGGCCTCCGTATCAGAAATAAAACTGTTTAAAGTTACCACTACCGGAACACCGTATTTCTGCAGATTTTCAATATGTTTTTCCAGATTCACAATGCCCCGTCCCAGAGCTTCCAGATTCTCCTGGTTTAAATCGGCTTTGGGGATTCCGCCGTTGTACTTCAATGCTCTGACGGTTGCTACCAAAACCACCACATCCGGCTTTAGTCCGGCATTTCTGCATTTAATATCAAAAAACTTTTCAGCGCCCAGATCAGCACCAAACCCTGCTTCTGTAATACAATAATCGGCCATCTTCAGCGCCGCCTTAGTAGCTCTCACGGAATTACAGCCATGGGCTATATTGGCAAAAGGACCGCCATGAATTAAAGCCGGGGTGTGTTCCAGGGTTTGAATCAAGTTTGGCTTCATGGCATCCTTCAGCAAAGCTGTCATGGCACCTACCGCCTGCAGATCACTGGCTGTTACCGGCTCCCCGGCAAAATTGTAAGCCACCACCATTCTTCCCAACCGTGCTTTTAAATCAGCCATATCTTCAGCCAGGCAAAGCACTGCCATAATTTCCGATGCTACAGTTATAACAAAATGATCTTCTCTGACCGTTCCATCTGTTTTAGTCCCAAGCCCTACTACTGTATTTCGCAAAACCCGGTCATTCATATCCAGGCATCTTTTCCAGGCAACCTGTCTGGTATCGATTCCAAGTTCATTCCCTTGCTGAATATGATTATCCAGCAATGCTGCCAATAAATTATTGGCTGACGTTATGGCGTGAAAATCACCCGTAAAATGCAGATTCAATTCTTCCATAGGCACCACCTGGGCATATCCGCCGCCGGCAGCCCCGCCTTTCACCCCAAAACAAGGACCTAAAGACGGTTCCCGCAAAGCGATAATTGCTTTTTTACCGATTTTTTCAAAGGCCTGCCCCAGCCCTACGGTGGTAGTGGTCTTTCCTTCTCCTGCCGGAGTGGGATTTATGGCTGTTACTAAAATCAATTTTCCCTGGGGATTATTCTCAATTCTTTTCAAATAAGAATCGGTAATCTTTGCTTTGTACTTCCCGAAAAGTTCCAATTCCTCCTCATCGATTCCCAATCCTGCCGCAATCTGCTTGATGGGCAGCATCTTCGCTTCCTGTGCAATCTGAATATCCGTTTTGAAACCGCTCATAGACACCTTGCCTTTCTCCTAATAATATTCTTCTATGTACTGCTCGAATTCTTCCATGCTCATCATTACTTTTCTCGGCTTGGTTCCTTCTTCTTCCCCCACTACTCCTGCTTCACACAATTGATCCATAATTCTGGCCGCCCGGTTAAATCCGATCTTAAATACCCGCTGCAGCATGCCTATAGAGGCTTTATCCTTATCAATAATAAATTTAGCCGCTTCAATAAAATATTGGTCCTTTTCGATGCCGGCATCTCCTGCTTGTCCGCCAGCCACCGTGTTTCCAATATTCATAATCTTTTCTTCGATATCCTCATTATATATATTGCCCAGTGTTTGATTTTTTAAAAATTCCACAACATCCGAAACTTCTTTGTCGGAAATAAAAGCACCCTGTACCCTGGCCGGTTTGGTATATCCCTGAGGATAAAACAGCATATCTCCTTTTCCCAGTAGTTTCTCCGCACCGTTCATATCCAGGATAGTCCGGGAATCTACGCCGCTGGAAACGCTGAATGCCACACGGCTGGGCATATTGGCTTTGATCAATCCGGTAATGACATCCACCGAAGGACGCTGGGTAGCGATGATCAGATGAATGCCGGCAGCCCGGGCCAATTGGGCCAGACGGCAGATGGATTGCTCCACTTCCCCCGGGGAAACCATCATCAGATCCGCCAGCTCATCCACTATGATGACGACCTGTGGCATCTTCGCGGGTGCTTCAGGATCCCCATTATCCTTCATCCCTATTACTTTCTTGTTATAACCTTTTAAATCCCGGACATTATAATCGGCAAATTTCTGGTAACGGTCTTCCATTTCCGCCACCCCCCAGTGCAAGGCCGACGAAGCCTTCTTGGGGTCGGTCACCACTGGTATCAGCAAGTGGGGAATTCCGTTATAAACACTCAGCTCCACCACCTTGGGATCGATCATGATCAGCTTCACATCATCCGGATGGGCTTTATACAAAATACTCATGATCAGGGTATTGATACATACTGATTTACCGGAACCGGTGGCACCTGCGATCAGCATGTGAGGCATCTTGGCAATATCGGAAATCACCGTCTTGCCGGCAATATCCTTCCCCACTGCAAAAGCGATATCCGAGGGGAATTCTTTAAACTCTTTGGTATCGATCAAATCCCTGAAGGATACTGCCGAATTTTCTTTGTTTGGCACCTCAATACCGATAGCTGCCTTACCTGGAATAGGAGCTTCAATCCGAATATCAGTAGCGGCCAGATTTAATTTAATGTCATCGGCAAGTCCCACGACTTTACTGACCTTAACCCCCTGTTCCGGCTGCAGCTCATATCTGGTCACCGCCGGTCCCTGACTAATATCGGTAATAGTCACTCTCACTCCAAAGGTTTGCAGGGTCTGCTGTAATTTCTGGGCGGTTTCTTTCAGTTCTCTGGTTTGATCCCCTTTGCCCTTGCTGCTTCCCGGCTTTAGCTTGGATAATGGCGGGAATATGTATTTCTTAGGCGTCCGCTGTTCCGCTTTATTGATTTCCTTAACAATATCCGATTCCGTCTTTGGGGTTGGCACCTGTACTGTCTCTCTTGAACCCTCCCGCTTCACCGGCTCCGGATATTCGGTTTTCTCCGGCTCTTTGACCGGGGCTTTCAGCTCATGTATTTCCTGATGTTCTTCTTCGTATTCTTCGGCAGGCACTCCGTTAATTCTGATTTGGTGAAAATCCAAATTGCCGGCGATCTGCTCTTCGAAGTCTTCCAATGTAATCTCGTGGATATCATCTCTGACCTTCTCCGGCGTGCCGTCCTCTTTGCCTAAGGCCGTATTCATCATTACTCCTGCGACTTTTTTATCCATGCGGAGAATCTTTTCATTTTCCGCCTCTTCGGCCCGGCGTTTCTTTTCTTCTTCCCATTCTTCTCTTTTTATTCTGTTGCGTTCTTTTCTGATGGCCACATCCTCGATAGACCGTTCAACCATTTTCTTTCCGCTTGTCTTCATTCCGGACACAAAAGAGCGTTCGGTAATGATTACCACCGAAATAATGCCCAGTACCACAATGGCCAGAACAGAACCAACAATCCCTAAAAAGTGATAACATAAGTAAGCAAGGGAACCTGCAATCACTCCCCCGCCATTATGATTCTCCGCACATCTGCTATAGATTTCTTTTATTTCATATATGGTGTCCGCCGTCATCTTAGCCGATACCAGATCACATACAATGCCTGCCAACAGATACAAAACTACTCCGGCAGCAATCTTGCGGCCGGCTATAAAGCTTCCCCTGTTGGAAATTCCGAAAGCGGTAAGTAAAAACAAAAAAATCGGCGTAATATATGCCGGCAAACCAAAAATACCAAACATAATATCACTTACGGTATTACCTACAACTCCCATTATACTGAAATTACATAAAAATAAAAACACTGCCGCTGCCAGCATTGCAATGATTATTATTTCGTTTTTTATTGCACTATCCATCGGTTTACTTTGGCTCACCGACCGGTTCGGTTTTCTGCCGCCGGCAGAAGTCTTTTTCCTTGATGCACTTGTTTTCCTTGTATTGCCCGCTGCCATTTACCTCTACCTCAAAAGTACATACTTATCTATTTTCATTCGTAATATTATATCATCAAATTTTCTTTTCTTCAATCATTTCATGTAATTTAGCAATCGCCTCCCTAATTCCCCCTGTTTCATTGATGATCCCTTCTTTTACCGCTTCTTCTCCCACCAGGATACTTCCCACATCTTTGGTCAGAAACCCGGTCTCCATCATCAGCTGCTCCAGCCGTTCCCGGTTGATTCCGCAATGCGTACACACAAATCCGGTTATCCGGTCCTGTATCTGCTTAAAGTACTCAAAGGTCTGGGGCACACCGATCACCATCCCATTCAACCGGACCGGATGTATAACCATGGTTCCGGTAGGTACCACAAAGGAATAATCGGTACTCACTGCAATGGGCACACCAATAGAATGGCTGCCGCCCAATACTAAGGATACGGTGGGTTTGCTTAAGGAGGCGATCATTTCCGCAATAGCAAGACCGGCTTCCACGTCTCCGCCCATGGTATTCAACAAAATCAAAACACCGTCTATTTCATTGCTGTCTTCGATGGAGGCCAGCTTGGGCAAAATGTGTTCATATTTGGTGGTTTTGGAATTACTGCTGAGATTTTCATGTCCTTCGATTTCCCCGATAATTGTAATCAAATGTATTTTATGCGCCTGTTCATTCTTGTCCAGCATGGATTGCCCGGTTTGTTCAATCCTCTCATCTTTAAGCTTTTCATCCTTCAGTTTTTCATCTTCTTGTTTTTTACTTCCCATGTTATTAACCCTCCTTTATTTTCACAAAAAAAAGAACTGTACCCAGTTCTTTTTTATTATTTACTATTGTTGCCAAACTATACCTTCAAATCATAATCCGCATCATCCGCAACATTTACGTCGTAATACATTTTTTCCACAGGAACTTTAAAAGGAAAATCCATTCCTTTTTTAACCGGTTTTGGCGGCAGCGGCAACGGATTTTCAATATATTTAATTCCGGTGGAAGTATCATAGCGTGAGGTCTCTTCGGACACTGCTGCAACTGCGGCGGTTTCTCCTGCCTTTTCCACTTTTTCCCAACCTTTCCCGCCGGCTTTTTCCGTATCTCCGGCTTCCATACTGACTTTACTGTCAACTTTACTGCCTGCATTGAGGCCGGCTCTGACCAATCCCTGCAGGCCGCTGCCGGCCAGGACGCTCCATACCAGGGTAACCCACATTTGCTGGTTCAAAGCAGTCATACCAAATATCGGACCAACCACACATAATACCAGCATGATTATTGCCCAAACTGACATTTCCGGCTTAACATTCAGCCAAAAGGCTGCGATTAAAAATACAGAAAATATCAATATTACCGCCAATACCCCCATATTTTCCATGGGCCAGACGACGGAAAACTGAATCCTCAGCGGGTACTGTGAGCACCACCTTTGCAGATTCTCAACCACTGTGCTGCTTTTAACAATTGCTTCCCGAAAAAGCATAATAAAGCTTCCGGCAATAAATCCGCCTAAAAAAATTGCTGCTTTTGCCCACACTGATATGATTTTTTGCGTTTTTTCTGCGATATAAAACAAATAAATAGCTATCACCGGCAATAGTATTCCCAATATATCGTAATAAAGTAAAATACCGCACATCCCTCCGATAAGCAGTGATCCTATTATTTGTATTTTTTTTGACTGCCATTTCCCAGCCCTTGTTTTGCTATAGAATATTGATAAAATCAGCAACAACAGACTCCACAGAAACATAAAAAACACTTCCGGTTCAAACATCATTACCGCTTTTATCCACTCGTCGGAGCAAATCAGCAACAGCCCGGCACTAAAAGCCACGATTCTGCCACATAACATCCGCAATGCAAAATAGATCATTACTATGGTTAAAATTTGTAATATGAACTGCAAATAAAAAACAATTTCTGCCTTATTACCTAAAAATGAAAAAAAAACGGAAAGGGTATCTACATATAAAGACGATACACCCGACAGCATACCTCGTCCCGTTTCACCACTTTGAACAAGGGCATTCCCTAACAGCGGAGCCCGTCCGCCCTCTGCCGGCACCATCCGGTATAAAAAACGAAGCACAAATAGCGCAACCGCTAAAACCCAAAAGCCTATTTCCGCCCCTACAAAAAAACCCTTTCCGAACTGTTTTTTTCCACAGCTTCGGCTGATTGCATAGACCATCCCCCCGCAGATAACGGCTATAATCAAAGAAAGACCAATGAGACCGGTTCGGATCAGCACCACCTTATTAACAGGCAGATAATCACTTACCTGACCGGCGGCCTGCGCCATCAGAAAAATCGTATATACGGCAAAAAGAAACCACCACACATAGCTAATCCACGATTTTTTAATTTCCATCCTCATAAGCCTTCCTTTTCACTTTTTTCTTTTGTTTTTCCGGCGTGAGTTTCATATCATTAACTCACGCTAGGCAAATGCAAGGGCCTGCTCCAAATCCGCTATAATATCTTCAATATGTTCAATCCCTACAGAAAACCGAATCAAGTCGGGAGCCACACCGGCTTCCTTCAACTGTTGGTCATTCATCTGGCGGTGGGTATGGCTGGCCGGATGCAGGACACTGGTCCGGGCATCGGCAACATGGGTTACAATTGCGGCCAGTTTTAAGCGGTCCATCATCTGCTCCGCGCCTTCCCTGCCGGATTTTAAACCAAAAGAGATTACACCGCAGCTTCCCTTTGGCATATATTTCCGGGCCAGCGAATAATAACGGTTTCCCGGCAATCCGGGATAATTTACCCAGGCTACCTTTTCATGTTTTTCCAAATATTCAGCTACAGCCTGGGCATTAGCACAATGACGCTCCATCCTCAGAGGCAATGTTTCCAGACCAACATTAAGTAAAAATGCATTCTGGGGTGACTGCATCGATCCCAGATCTCTCATCAACTGTACCGTTGCTTTGGTTATGTAAGCACCCTTGCCAAATTTCTCAGAATAAATGATTCCGTGATAGGAATCATCCGGTGTGCACAATCCCGGAAATTTATCCGGGTATTTACCGAAATCAAAATTTCCCGAATCCACAATCGCACCACCCAGACTGATGGCATGTCCATCCATATATTTGGAAGTGGAATGGGTTACAATATCCGCTCCCCATAAAAAGGGATTGCAGTTAATGGGGGTTGCAAAAGTATTATCTACAATCAGCGGCACCTGATGTTCATGGGCCACCTTGGCAAATTTTTCAATGTCAATTACCACCAATGCCGGATTGGCAACGGTTTCGGCCATCACACATTTGGTATTCTCCTGAAAAGCCTTACCGATTTCTTCGGCAGATGCATCCGGATCTACGATAGTGCAGGATATGCCCATTTTCTGCATCGTTACGGTAATCAGGTTAAAGGTTCCGCCATAAACGGTGCTGGACAGCACCACATGATCACCTGCTTCACAGATATTAAAAATCGCATAATAATTGGCTGCCTGTCCGGAGGCCGTCAGCATGGCTGCCACACCACCCTCCAGCTCGCAAATCTTCTGTGCCACAAAATCATTGGTGGGATTCTGCAATCGGGAATAAAAATACCCGGAAGCTTCCAGATCGAACAGTTTTCCCATCTCTTCTGAACTTTCATACTTAAAGGTTGTGCTCTGATAAATGGGCAGCACTCTGGGCTCCCCATTTCCCGGTTTCCAGCCTGACTGGATACAGATCGTTTCTTTCTTCATCATTATTCTACTCCTTATTCAGCATTCGATTTATTCTTCCCAGTTGTGGTATACTGCCTGTACATCATCATCTTCATCCAGTAAATCCAGCGTTTTATTCAGATTTTTAATGGCTGTTTCATCGGTGAGTGTTACATAATTCTGAGGAATCATGGTAACCTCTGCAGCTGCCATGGAAATTCCTGCCGCTTCCAATGCTTTATGTACTTCATCAAAGGCATCCGGGTCAGTCAGGACTTCGTAGCAATCCTCCTCTTCCGAAAAATCCTCGGCACCGGCATCTAAAGCCACCATCATCAAATCATCGGCTTCCATGTCGCATTCTTCTTTATCAATAATAATCTGTCCTTTGCGGTCAAACATAAAGGATACACAGCCGGGGGTTCCGATGCTGCCGCTGCCTTTGGAAAAAGCGCTTCTGACGTTGGCTGCCGTACGATTTTGATTATCGGTGAGGGCATCGACAATAATGGCGATTCCATTAGGTCCGTATCCTTCATAAGTGATTACCTTATAGTTGACACTGTTAACATCTCCGGCCGCCTTCTTGATCCCTCGGTCCACGGTATCATTGGGTACATTATTGGCCTTGGCTTTGGCGATTACCTGAGCCAGCTTGCTGTTATTGGCCGGATCAGGTCCCCCTTCCTTCACTGCTACGGCAATCTCCCTGCCGATAATGGTAAAAATTTTACCCTTAGCCGCATCGTTTTTTTCTTTCTTGTGCTTAATATTCGCAAATTTTGAATGTCCTGACATACTTTACTCCTTTTTCGTTACCAAAACGCTGGTTATCATTTTATTTTCAACAGTTAAAATCCGGAAATTATAACTGCCCACATCAATATCAAATTCCTCATTTTCATCCGGAATCTTATCCATCTTGGAAATCAGGAAGCCGTTGAGGGTTTCAAACTCTTCCTCCTGAAAGGAAATCTCAAACCGCTCTTCCAGGTCTTCCAGCGGGGTTTTACCTTCAATAATATACTCATCCTGATTTTCTGTTGCTTCTATGTATTCCTCATCTTCATCATATTCATCCATTATATTGCCGACGATTTCTTCCAGAATATCCTCCATGGCAATCAGGCCTACCGTTTGACCATATTCATCAACCACAATAACCATCTGGGTTTTGGCCTGCTGCATATATTGAAACAATCCGGCAATTTTCTTTGTTTCCGGTATGAATACCGCTTCCCTGATGGGACCGCTGATTTCTGAAATAGGCATATGTCTTAAGCCTTCATTGGCATGAGCCCGCATGGCATCCCGCAAATGCAGGATTCCGATAATATGATCAATATTGTCCTCATATACAGGAAAACGGCTCTTGCTCTCTCCCAGCATATACTCTACCGCTTCTGCCAGGGTCACCTGCTTGTCTATGGCAAGGATATTTTTACGGTGGGTCATAATATCCTTGGCCACCTTATCCCCAAATTCAAATATATTGGTAATCATCTCTGCTTCGGTTGCCAGCAGCACCCCTTGCTCATGCCCTTCGTTAACCATGGAAATGATTTCTTCTTCTGTCACATCTTCATTTTCCTTCTCAGCCCGGATTCCAAAAAGCCATAGTATCCCTTTGGCTGTGGCCCAAATCAATCCTGTCAGGGGCCTTAGCAGAACCATCATAAAATAAACAACATTCACTCCGGCGTAAGCCCACTTTTCCGGATGCTTGGCTGCCAGCTTCCGGGGAATCAGCATCCCGAATGTTAGTAATATGTACATCATCACTGCTGTAGCCGCAACTATCGTAATAGCCCTGAACTGCAAATGAATAAACCGATGGCCGAAGGTAATCAGCCTGATCAGGAAAAACCCTCCCATGATCAAATGAATCAAAGTAACCACCAATTGAAAGGTATTGTTGTATATCTGCGGTTTCAGCAGCATCTCAACCAGCTTCTTTGCTCTCTTGTCTTCCTCTGCCCTGGCCGAGACCTCTTTAAAGCTTAAACTGTGTAAAGCAGAATCAAAACCGAAAAAAAATAATTCAGTTAATAAAAGTACTCCAAAAAACACGTAACTGACCGTGACACCACCGTCGTCCATCTTTTTCTCCTTTAAATCAGATTTTCTTTCGCAAAATTTCACTCTAAACTATACCATCCCCAGGGTATTACGTCAAGATTTCTTGCCTCTGTCACTGTATATTACTTATGTATTCAGTTCCAGACTGATAAGCAATCCCTTGTTAACCCTTTCCATGATATCATTGTCCAGATGGCATACCCTGTCTTTCAGGCGCTTCTTGTCAATCGTCCGCAACTGCTCCAATAAGATAACCGAATCCTTGACCATATCATTTTGTCTGGCATTTAATTCAATATGAGTAGGTAATTTTGCTTTATTCATTTTTGATGTTATTGCTGCACAGATAACCGTCGGACTATGTTTGTTCCCGATATCGTTCTGGATAATCAATACCGGTCTGATACCGCCCTGTTCCGAACCCACCACCGGTCTTAAATCTGCATAATATATATCTCCGCGTTTCATTTCCACATGTTTCACACACCCTTCATTCAATTCTGTTTAATAGTATAACCGCATTGTCTGAAGGTATTCAAATGGTGCGAAAAATATCAAAAATCCATGTAATAATCCTTACTTGATACCATCGCTCCCCCTTTTGTA
>JAVBUF010000001.1:0-60824 GCA_031555615.1 Lachnospiraceae bacterium
ACAATTTTATATCCCTTTTCTTGTAACATTTGTTGCATAACGTCCATTTCATAACCGTTCACCTTACATCCTAAGTTATGTAATGCTACACTTTTCATATTATTCACCACTTTTTTTGTATTGTTTTATTATTGACTTTTCTTCCTTCAACCTTTACTATAATAAACAGAAGGTATGAAAACATCAAGGAGGTAATATACAATGAAAACAATTCAAATTTCTTTAAATTCTATTGATAAGGTTAAATCTTTTGTAAATGATATTACAAAATTCGATTATGACTTTGATTTAGTATCCGGAAGATATGTAATTGATGCCAAATCTATCATGGGTATCTTCAGTTTAGACTTATCCAAGCCTATCGATTTGAATATTCATGCAGAAGATAGCGCTGAAGACGTTTTAACAGCATTGAAACCTTACACGCTGTAATCCGAACATAGTAGAATCGAAACACAAATCGTCACCGTCAGGTGACGATTTTTTGTTTTACCCGCCGCGGCGGGATTCCATATCCGTGAAGTTCTCTAATGAACGATAATGACTTCATCCGTTTCCAATGCCGTCCGCACCAGTTCATCGATCTTTTCTTCCAGATTTCTTTCATGCTTCTTAATTATATTTAAGTTCGGCTTAGTAACCGGATGCTTGGCCACAAAAATGGTACAGCAGTCCTCAAAAGGCTGAATCGAGGTTTCATAAGTATTGATCTGTTCTGAAATCTTCACGATTTCCATTTTATCAAACCCGATCAGCGGCCGGTATACCGGCAGTTCGCATACTTCATTGGTAGCCGCAAGGGACTGCAGAGTCTGGGAAGCCACCTGGCCGATGCTTTCGCCGGTAATCAGTCCCAGACAATCGGTCTCCTTGGCAATGTGCTGGGCAATCTTCATCATATAGCGGCGCATAATGATGGTGAGCTCTTCATGAGGACATTTTTCATAAATATATAGCTGTATATCGGTGAAATTAATCACATGCAGGTAAATAGGGCCGGTATAGCGGGACACCAGCCGGGCCAAATCCACGACCTTTTGTTTGGCACGGTCGCTGGTATAGGGCGGCGCATGAAAATAAACCGCATCAATCTTGACGCCGCGTTTGGCAATCATATAACCGGCCACCGGAGAGTCAATGCCCCCCGATAACAGCAGCATGGCTTTACCGTTGGTACCTACCGGCATACCGCCGGGGCCGGGGAGAATCTCCGAATACAAAAAGATTTTTTCCCGGACTTCCACATGAATCATAATATCGGGATTGTGTACATCCACCTTCATCTCCGGAAAAGCATCCAATAGGATTCCACCCAGTTCAGCGTTCATTTCCATGGAATCCAAAGGGTAATTTTTACGGGAACGTCTGGCTGCCATTTTAAAAGTGCAATGCTTGTCCGGATACCGTTGATCCACATATTTTACCACAAAATCACACAGCTTCTCAAACCCTTCATCCTCCACATAGACCATGGGGCAGATGCCGGATATCCCGAAAACTGTCTGGAGATTGGCTACCGTCTCGTCAAAGTCAAAGTCACTCAGGGCTTCCACATAAATCCGCCCGCTGGTACGGGTTACCTGAAATTCTCCTTCCCCTTTTTTCAATGCATATTTAATCTGGCGCACCAGCGCCTCTTCAAAAAGATGGCGGTTTTTGCCTTTGATTCCAATCTCGGCATATTTAATTAGAAAGGCTTTATAAAATCCTGCGTTCATCCGTGCTCCTCTATCTTATTCTTTATCTGCAGACACTTGTGAAACGCCCGGCGAAGGGAATAAACGATGCTGTCCGCCGCCGGTTCTGCGTTTCGTAAATGCCTGATTAATGACGTGTGTATTTTCGTAACATGGGAATTATATCATACATTACCTGCAATGTGTAATTTATTTCTTCCATTGTGGTAAATGTCGAAAAGCTGAAGCGGACAGTGGAATCCAAAAGTTCTTTTTCCACGCCGACTGCCATTAGAGTGGCTGAGTTTTGATGGGCTTTGTTTGATGCGCAGGCACTGCCGGCAGACACATAAACTTCCTTTTCCTCCAACGCATGCAGCAGGACTTCACTTCGAACGCCCCGGAAGGAAACACTGACCACATGGGGGGCGCCTTCTCTGCCGCGAATGCTGTTGACTTTTACATCCGGAATTCTTTCCACACCTTCAATAAAAGCCTCCTTCAGGATATACATCCTTTCTGTTTCCCGTTCAACATTTTCATAAATCATCTCAATGGCTTTGGCCATACCCGCGATTCCCGGTACATCCTCCGTACCGGAACGCATCCCCCGCTGCTGGCTGCCGCCAAAAATAATGGGACGCATTTTTATTTTTTCATCTGCGTACAGGAAGCCTACCCCTTTGGGGCCATGAATCTTATGGCTGCTCACCGAGAGCAGATCGATTTTCATCCGTTTGGGAAAAATCCGAAATTTACCATAGCCCTGTACGGCATCCACATGGAAAATAATGTGCGGATTTATCTGCTTGATCAAATCACCTGCTTCCATGATGGGTTGTATGGAGCCGATTTCATTATTGGTGTGCATAATAGAAACCAATATCGTGTCCTGGGTTATGGCCCGCCGCAGATCCTCCAGACGAATACGTCCGCTTTTATCCACCGGGAGATAGCTCACCCGGAACCCTTCCTGCTCCAGATACTTCATGGTTTGAATCACTGCCGGATGCTCGATCCGGGTGGTTATGATATGGCGTCCCGCCCGGGCATTGGCCATAGCTGCGCCGATCAGGGCCAGGTTATCCGATTCTGTTCCGCCGGATGTAAAAAATATTTCTTTTTCGTTTACTTTTAAATTTTGGGCAATCACTTCTTTTGCATATCTGACATACTGCTCTGCCTGTATGCCTTTTCTGTGCATACTGGAAGGATTCCCGTAATCCTCACACATAATCCTTGTCATTAGTTCTGCTACCTCCGGAAAACACCTGGTGGTTGCCGAATTGTCCAAATATACTTCCATAAAAACTCCTATCTGCATCTTATGATTACACGGTCACGGGGAAAATTGTATTATATAAAATAATAATATGCTTAGCATTCCAATTGGTACATTATCCACCCCAGCATGGTAAGCCCGGCAGTCTCTGTCCGCAGGATTCTCTTTCCCATGGTAACCGGCACGATACCGGCTTGTACTGCCTTTTCGATTTCTTTTTCATCAAAGCCCCCTTCCGGTCCGATAAAAACCGCAATTTCCTGACCTGCCTTAAGGCTGCCAAGCAATTCCTTTGTCCGGGCCATTCCCTCAGCCATCTCATAGGGAATCATCCTGACATCCATTCCCTTTGCAAAGGCCACTGCATCGGCAAAGCTCATCACCTCTTTTACCGCCGGAATGACCTTGCGCTTGCTTTGCTTGGCGGCCGCGACCGCAATCCCCTGCCATCTGGATGTTTTAGACTGGCTTTTCTTAGCATCCAGCTTTACCACCGAGCGCTTGGCGGCTACCGGAATGATTTCATAAGCACCTAATTCAACGGCCTTCTGTATGATCATTTCCATTTTATCTGCTTTAGGCAATCCCTGAAACAGATAAACCCGGGCAGAAAGTTCCAATTCTTCTTCCTTAATAAATATCAGCTTGCATAGAATCTCTCCTTCGGTTATTTCCTCGATGATACACCGGTACTCCTTCGGCGTGATTCCGTCACTTACCGAAAGCTCTTCGCCGCATTTCATGCGCAGTACATTCCGGATGTGCTTTACATCCTTTCCGGTTATTCTCACATTATGTTCCTGTATCTGACTGGGCTCCACAAAAAAATGATGCATAATCTCTCCTACCTTCCGCGGCCACATTACCTCCTGGCGCCACATTACTTCCTGGCTGTTACCGATACCCATTCCCCCTGATAAGTTACCTCCAGAACTTCCATTCCTGCATTTTTTACAGCAGAAACTACGGTCTGCTCTTTATCGTCGATAATTCCTGAAGTAATATAGATTCCGCCTTTTTTCAGCTGCCCGGCAATCACCGGGGTCAGGGGAACCAGTACGTCAGCCAGAATGTTGGCCACCACGATATCGAAGCATTCGTAACCCACCGCATCCTGCACGCTTTTTTCGGTGATAATATTGCCGATCATCATTTCAAACTGCTCCGGTGAAATACCGTTTGCTTTCATATTCTCTTTGACCGCTTCTTCCGCACAGGGATCCAAATCGGTTCCTACAGCCTTCCTGGCACCAAACATCAGCGACAAAATTGACAGGATACCGCTGCCGGTTCCCACGTCCAAAAGCACTGTCTCTTCCGTAATATGCTTACGCAGCTGACGGATACACAACTGGGTGGTTTCATGCATACCGGTGCCAAACGCTGTTCCCGGATCAATATGCAGAACGGTCTTTTTGGCATCTTCATCCTTCACTTCCTCCCAGGAAGGTATCACCAGAATATCATCGATATAAAATTGATGAAAATACTGTTTCCAGTTATTGATCCAGTCCAAATCCTCTGTCTCGGATACGGAAACCGAACCTTCACCAATATCCATAAACTGCCTGATATTACCTAATTCTTCCTCAATGTTCCTCACTAACGCTGATATATCTACCGGATTTTCTGCTGTTTTTTCAACAAAAAAGCTTAAATAGGCAATTCCATCATCTTCCAGATTATCCGGCAGGATATCTACGAACATCTGCTCTTTTTCCAATGCTGTCAAAGGCACTTTATCCTCTATCTGAGCACCTTCCAGCCCAATATCATAAAGGCTGCTGATAATCATATCCTCGGCCTCGGTGATGGTTTTAATTTCAAATTTTATCCATTTCATACCGTTCTCCTCATATCTCTTATATAAAAATTAATATTATCACAAATGCAAAATATTTGCAAAACTCTTATCTCTCATATATAATGGTCGTATATGTAACTTATTTTGCCTGCTCTCACAGGCCAATGGAGGACTATTATACCAATGAATTCAATCATCAAAATAAAGAAACCGTTAACTCTTTTTCTGGCATTAAGCACTTTTGCCATTGTTATGACCGGCTGCGGACAAAAGGAAGAAGTCGAAGTTGTTCCGGAAGCTACCGCTGTCCCAATAGCAACCGCCACTCCTGCCCCGGAACCTTCCGCAACCCCGGTTCCCGATGCAAATATGCTGAACGGCATTCCCATCATCGGCGAACGGGAAGTGGTAAACGGTAAAATGCAAAGCTATCTTACCGGTGAATGGAAAGAGGAAGCTGTTGTTACCAGACGGCCCATCGCGGTTATGGTTCCCAATAATACACCGGCTCTTCCCCAGTATGGCCTCTCGCAGGCCAGCATCATTTACGAAGCACCGGTAGAAGGAAGAATCACCCGGTTGATGCCTATTTTCGAAGACTTTGACGACCTGGATCATATCGGACCCATCAGAAGCAGCCGGGATTATTATATCTATGTTGCTGCCGGATATGAAGCCATTTATTGTAACTGGGGACTGGCAATACCTTATGTGGAAGAATTGATCAACAGTGATGTAATTGATAATGTCAGCGCTGCTGTTAAAGGTATTCATAACCCGGCCAGCGGAAAAACCTTCGACCGTATTACCCGGAGCGGCTATTCCAGTGAATTTACCGGCTACCTTTTTATTGACGGCCTGAAGAAAGACGTGGAGCGTCTCGGTTATGACTGGGATTATTCCGAAAACTATGTCCCGCAGTTTATTTTTGCGGCTGACGATACCCGGGTAGAATACACTGATCAAAAAGATGCTTCGATGATTTATCCCGGCGGAAAAGAAGACGGCAACAAAGGTGGTTATGGCGCCTATAATCCCTATTTTGAATACCACGAGGATGACCACTTATACTATCGCTATCAATCCGGCAAGAAGCAGATTGATGAGCTGAATGGTGAACAATATGCCGTTTCCAATGTGGTATTGCAGTATTGCCACGGTGAAGTCCGGGATGATCATGATTATCTGGCTTTCGGCGTTCATGGTGAAGGAGATGCCTTAATCTTTACCAACGGTAAAGTAATCGAAGGTACCTGGTCCCGTTACGACGGTGACGGCACACCTGCCAAATATTTTGACAAAGACGGCAATGAAATCGTTGTGAATCAGGGTAAAACTTGGATATGTAATGTCTGGAAGGAGTACGGCGAGTTCGTACTTTATGAATAAAAATAATTACGGGGCTGTCGCACTGGCTAAAAACAAATTAGTTGGGCGACAGCCCCGTAGTCCTTTTCTATTTATTATTAAATGAAGCAATCCGATCTTTGGCATTTTGCCGGAGGTTATCGTAAAAGAACGCATAATCGCTGCCATGGTAACACCCTGCCGGGAATATCCCACTGGGAAGCAGGTAATCCGCCGGATTTACCGTACTCACGGTTACGGTACCCCGGGAAAGATTTACCGCTGCATCAGCAAAACCGTTTACTTTCTGCACCTTTCCCTCCGGGCTTAGCAAAACCGCCCCCAGATTGGCCTCGGTTCCGGCCCTTTCTTCACTCCGGGTCCAGGTCAATGGATTGATGGCGATACTGCCTTCTGTCACTACCGGATTTTTAACCGTCATGTTCGGGGCTTCCGTGTTATAGGAAATGATGACACCGGTATCTACTGCCGATTCTGCAAATTTCAAGTGTGAATTATCCGCCAGATACTGTTGGGTCACAGAATAGCCGATGGCATAGGCGGCAATCATCCGGTCCTGTACATCCGGATTTTCCTTCATATATTCCGATAAAAGAAACAACATGGTCTGGGAGCCCTGGGAATGTCCCGCCAGGATAAAGGGACGGCCATTGTTATAATTTTTAATGTAATAGTCAAAGGCTGCTATCGTATCCCTGGCCGGAACACCGCCGGTAAAGCGACTCTGCTCTGCAGCCGGAAGGGAAAGGGCAAATGCCGGATCAGCCTGCCGGTAATAGGGAACATACAGATTACCTTCTGATGCAAAAGCACTGGCTTGTTCTTCCACCATCCTGATCACTCCGGGAATCATCTTTCCCGACTGGATCGAAGTTATCGTCGGTTCATCCGCAGTTTGCCTGGCATAAACAGAAGGGTATATATAGAAAATATCCACCGGCTTACTGCCGGCCGAAATCATAAACCAATTATTAGGATCGGAATAATCGGTAGGTGTGATGGAAACATCCAATTGCTGCCCGGGATAGATGTAATTGGGGTTTTCGATTTTATTCTGAAGCGCCAGCTGCTGATAGGAATTGCCGAATTTCGTGGCAATTTTAGTCAGGGTATCCGCTTCCTTCACCGTGTACATTTCCTTTTCGCTTTCTTTTCCCTGGACATAAGATACCGGAATGAATGACGTCCAGCACATACTCAATGTTATTATGAAAGCCATTGTTTTAATGTTTTTTTTCATTTTTTTCGCTCCTTTTTATGTAGCTAAATGTTATGTAATTTAAATACTACCACGAAATTTGGACCGAAAACATAAATCACGCAGAAACCAATGCTAACCCCTTGGATTGTCCGGCCCTAATCTTGAAATGGAAATCACCAAAGTGTACTATATTTATTAACTGCATAAGAAAGAGGTGGAACCATTGTTTCTTGAAAAACTAAAAGAAAATGCCAGGCACTATCCAGACAATCCGGCTATTGTCTGGCAGGATAAAATTGTAACCTATCAGGAGCTGGAGCAGCGTTTAGAGGAAATCTCTTCTGAATTAAAAAAGCAGGAAATCGGGCCCGGACATATGGTTCCGGTTACCGGCGAATGCAGCGATGAGTGGCTTATCTATGCGCTGGGCATTATGAAAGCCGGCGCCGCCTACGTTCCCATCAGTTCCGACACCCCGCCGGGACGACTGGAATATATCCGGCAGGATATCAAAGGCACTCTGCAGATGGCCGGCGCCGCTGCCATCTATTATACTTCCGGCAGTACCGGCACCCCAAAGGGAGTCGTCCTTTCCCACCGGGGAATCCAGGCACTTTGTGAAATGCACCTGACTCTTTGCGGTCTTTTTCCCGGAATCAGGGCCGGGGTGCAGGCAAATGTGGGCTTTGACTCCTTTTTGCTTTCCACGCTTCCCATTCTTTATGTGGGCGGGACCCTTTATCTGATGAATCGGCAGGAGCGGGAATCGCTGGTGGGAATACATCGTTTTCTGTTAAAAAATAAAATAGAAACCGTTTTTTTCACCACTCAGCTGGCCGTGGAATATATGAGAAGTTTTGATAATATATATCTCCGGACCCTGCTCACCGGGGGCGAGGCACTTCATAATTATACTCCCCGCAGCTATCAAGTATATAATCTTTACGGACCTACGGAATGTACCGTCTATGTCAGTGCGCACCGGCTGCTGCCGGAAGAGGAAGGAAATATTCCCATTGGAGCACCGGCCGGGCAAAACCGTATTTATCTTCTGGATGGAGAGCTGTGCGTATCCGGACCGCAACTGGCTTTGGGCTATCTGAACCGACCGTCGGAAACGGCTGAAAAATTTACTGAAAATCCGTATTATGACCCTTCGTCAGATGACCCCTGTTATTCCCTGCTCTACCGGACCGGTGATTTGGCGGGGTGGAACGAAAGGGGCGAACTGCTCTATCGGGGCCGTCGGGATAACCAGATCAAAATCAGCGGCTACCGCATCGAACCGGAAGAAGTAGAAGCCGCTTTGGTAAAGCATCCGGGTTTGCTGACCGGTTGTATTACCGTAAAACATACTCCAAAGGGCGAAAGCTTTTTGGCAGCTTACTGTGTTCCCGGAACGAAAGAACTTACCGCTCAGGAACTGAAAAGCTTTTTGGCTGAAACATTACCTCCATACATGATCCCCAGAACTTTTATCATGCTCAGCAGCATGCCGTTAGACAAAAGAACCGGCAAAGTAGATTTAACTGCTTTGCCGGAGGCATAAACTAAATTCGCATTATCACATAGGCGCTGAACACTTCCCCATCCCATTGGGGAATATATTCTCCATTGTATTTCCTGATAATGGCTTTTATACTGTTAATCCCGATTCCGCCATCCTGCTTCTGGCTCACCAGACCCTCACTGTTTTGCATGATCTTGCCATCGAAACTGTTTTTTACACTGATGCCAAACTGCTCACCGTGGGGTTTGATGATCAGATGAATAAAGGCTTCCCGGGGTTTTGGTGTTCTCAGGCAAGCGGTAAAAGCATTTTCCAGTAAATTGCCTAAAATAATGCATAGCTCATATTCGTCAACGGCAAGGCGGGGTTCCATACTGATTTTACACCCGAAATTAATTTCGGCTTCCTTGCAGCGTTCAGAAAAACTGTCCAAAAAAGCATTCATAACCCGGCTTTCACAGTAATCGGGAATGGGAATTTCTTCGTTATGAGCCTTCAGGGTCATTAAATAGCTTTTGGCATTTTCTTCATCCCCGGCTTCCAGCAGCCGTTGAATGGTGCTGAGATGATGTTTGCTGTCATGCCGGAGAACCCGCAGATTTTCTGACAACGCCGCCAGCTTCTCATAATAATCATGACCGGAAGAGATCACACTCTGGGCAAGCTTTAAATCGCTTTCCGTCTGAATCCTGGCCTGCGCCACAACAATGGAAGAGGTCAGCATGATCAAACCGATAATAATAAAGAAGGGGAGCAGAAGAACTTCTGCTTCATACCGAATGAAAAGCGGAATCACTGTCTGCATATCAAAAAAAAGGTTTTTCATAACCAAAAAGGAAGCAAAGGGAAGAATGGTAAACAGCCACCAGACAGGAGTATTTATGTATTGGAGAAGGCTGCCGCAAAGTTTTTTGCCGAACTTCCATATAAAAATGCTGTATCCGATATAAAACAGAACGCTGATTAAAGCCCAAAGAACCTTATAAGCGTCGCTCTCATAGGGAAAAATCAACTGGGCCAGCAAACTGCCCAGCCATGTTAAGAAAAACGAGATACTTAGCCCTGTATAATAGGCAAACATTTTACCCAAAAAGGTCCCCTCGGCCCAGATCATCACCGGAACCAGATGAATAAAGGTATACGGTGCAAGCAATGTAAAATAGGGCAAGGACAAATTATCAATAAAAATTCGGATTGGATTGGCCAGGACTGCTATCAGCAGATAAATCAACACCATATATTTCATTTTAAGACGAAATACAAAGCAGGTGCAAAGCACATAAATATTCATGATCAGAGATACACCCATCAGAACTATCGAAGCTGCATTAACCATCAACCCTACCTCCCAAATATCCAATCCAGACATTTTTTCTGGAAATCTTCATACCCCTTCGGAACCGAAATCCGTCTGCCGTCACGCATGATCACACTTCTGTTTTCACAGGCACTGATGTAATCCATATTGATGATAAAACTCCGGTTATTTTGGACCATTCTGGGGTCCTTCAATAAAACCTCCGAATATTCCCGTAACGTAGCATAGGTGGATAAAACCTCTCCATCCTTTAAATGAAAATATAAACTGTGATCAATCACTTCCACGTAAATCAATTCAGAGAACAATACAAACCTTACTCCCGACCGGCGCATCACTTTAAATCCGGCACCATCAACAATATCCTGATTTTCTTCAATTTTCCTGAACAGTTCCCTGATATCCGCTTCATTTACCGGTTTCAGCAAATAAGCATATGCTTTGACTTTATAGGACTGTGCTGCATAATCATTGGCATTGGTCAAAAACACCAGCAATCCTTTAAATCCTAACGTCCGCATTTCGACCGCCAGCTGGATGCCATTCAACCCTGGCATGACAATGTCCAGAATGGCAATATCCACACCATTGCCCTGGGTGATAAATGCCACGGCTTCCAGCGGATTGACAAATTCCGTAACATGGCATTCTTCCTTTGAAAAGCAGGCAGCAACATGTTTTTTTATCTCATTGAGCTCTTCTGTATTATCATCGCATATCATAATCCGAATCATATTTTACCCCTGATCAAATGACGAAACTGAACACTACATTTATATAGTATGTTTTCAGCGGACAAATAGCAAGGTCCTCTCATTTTTTTCTACGTTCTTTTCCCCAAATTCCACGTGGCAAAAAGTTTCCATGCTTATTTTTATGTTAATATTTCAAACAAAAACTATTATTTTTAAGGATATTTTCAGATGAATCGGTTATATCTCTTCGATGCCATATCAGAAATAAGTGAACAGGACTTGGAGCGCAGTTTTCCCTGTCTTTCAGCAGAAAGACTGGAGAAGGTTCTGGATTATTATTTTCCCCTGGATCGGAAACTGGCGGCCACGGGTTACTTATTGTTACGTTTCGGACTGAAAGAACTTTATGGCATTGATGAACCGGTGATTTTTACTTATCAGGAGATGGGAAAACCCTTTTTACGCGACTATCCCCATATCTGCTTTAATCTGAGCCATTGTGCTGCTGCTGTTGCCTGCATTTTTTCCGATACGCCGGTGGGGGTTGATGTGGAAAAAATTATATCCGTACCGGATCATCTGGCCGGCTTCGTCCTTACAGAAGCGGAATTGGCCGACTGGCAGGCATCTGCTGAACCTGATTTTTTGTTTTTTAACTTTTGGACTGCTAAAGAAAGTTTTTTAAAGAAAAGCGGCCGGGGAATTGAAGGCCCTTTAAATCAATTGTCTGCCGAAAGCATTCCCCAAAAAATAATGTTTCAATCTCCTAAAGGATATTGCGGCTGCGCAGCCGGAATATGCGGCGGTCTTGAAACTGTCTTAATTGAAAGCTTCACCAAATTATTACCGTAGGAGAAAAGCATATGCAAGTTACATTTTTGGAACAGTTTATGCAGTATAAAGAATCCCCTGAAACAGCCTTAATATGTGGAGATATTTCCCTTTCTTATGCGCAGTTATACCAACGCTGCCAGGCACTTGCCGCAAAACTTCGTTCCCGGGGAATCGGACTGACCTCAACCGAGCCGGAGTATTACGATATCTTTGAACCCCAGGCAGCAGAACATCCCCCCTGGGTTATTCTGATTTCCAAACGTTCCGCAGATGCCGTAATTGGTGCCATTGCCACTTTTATGGCCGGCGGTGCTTTCGTGCTGATTGGCGAAGATGCCCCGGAGGCTTACATAAATTATATTTTGGAAGATACGGCGGCAGCGATTGTCCTTCGTAACGCGGATTTTTTTGATTTGGATGTTGAAAATTCCGCTTTCCAGCCCGATATCATGCCCACCGAAACACAGATTGCCTGTGCCGTTTTCACCTCCGGATCAACCGGACGTCCCAAAGGGGCGGTACTGGAACATCGAACCCTCAATCAGATGATTACATGGCAGACCGAATATATGAAACCGGCCGGCCATACTGCTGCAGCTGCCTATGCCCCTTTTAGTTTTATTGCTTCCCTGTGGGAACTTTTCTGGCCCCTTGCGGGTGGACACACTTTACACATCCTGACGGAAGATCTTCGGCATGACCTGTCGGCACTGGCACAATATATCGAAGACAATCAGATATCCTTTTTATTTTTGCCGCCAAATGTGGCGGAGGTTTTTACCCGGACCTATCAGGGCAATGCTTTGAAATTTTTAAGGGTAGCAGGGGGGCGTTTACATTCCTGCGGTGATCCCCGGGGACGGTATAAAATCCTTTATAGTCTGGGTATGTCTGAAAATGGCGGCTGTGTAACTTTTTATCCCATTGACCGGGAAATTGTCAAGGATATTCCCATCGGCCGGGCATGGCACCGGACCCGCATTTATCTGGAGGGAGACCAAGGGGAAATGGCTGTATCGGGTCCTTCCCTGTTCCGGGGATATCTGGCCCGCAAAGAAGAAACTATGGCCAGACTGGTTACAAACCCCTACTCTGTTGAGCCAGGGTATGAAAAAATGTATTTATCCGGAGATCTTGCCTGGGAAAATGAAAACGGTGAATTCATCCATATGGGCCGCAATGACTGGACGGTTAAAATTCGAGATATGAAAGTCAATCTCCAGCAGGTGGAAGCCGCCCTGGCCCGGAACGAAGAGATTGTGGAATGTTGTGTGACTGCGCAGTCCATTAACGGTGAAACCACTCTGATGGCCTGGATTGTCAGCCCTCAGCCAACAGACCCTCTTACCGATTTGGGTGCATCCCTGCAGGCCTTCCTGGGATTTTATTTACCCGAATATATGATTCCATCGATTTTTATGGCTCTTGACCATCTGCCTCGCAACCTGAACGGTAAGGTTGACCGCAGCAAGCTTATCTATCAGGAGTCTGCGCCGGAAGGGATTCCGGAATACAACTGCCCTGCATATGCGGATCAATGGGAAGAAAAATTTGCTGTTCTTTTCCGGGATATCCTTCGCCTTCCCAAGGCGGTGAAAGGGGATGACAATTTCTTCCGGCTGGGAGGCAACTCCCTGAAACTGATGCAGCTGCAGGCCGAAACCGCCCGGAAGTTATCGTTGTCCATCCCTTATTCGGCTTTGTTTGCCAATCCAACTCCCAGCATGCTGGCCGGTTTGGTTCGAAATCAGGAAAGCCCTGGAGAAAGTCCGATTCCCATATCCCAATGGCAGCAAATGTATCCCCTCTCCCCTTCCATGCGCCAAATGTGGCTGTTGTGGCGAACCGGACAGGATGAGGGCCGCTATACTGTTTCCATTAAATGTACTTTTTCGGGAGAACTCGACCGCCCCAAATTAACCGCAGCTTTTCAGCAGCTGCTGCAGCGAAACAGCATTTTAAGATCCTGTTTTATCCAACAGTCGGGAGAAATTTTTCAAGTAATAAAAGAGAAAATCGAGGTTCTTTTGGCCCCCAGCCCGCGTTTAAAATTTGATTTAACGGCTGCCCCTTTGTTTGATATTACGCTCCGGCCCCGGGAACTGATTTTCACCACCCATCATATTATCGCCGACGCTGTGGGTCTGGGGATACTGATGGAAGATTTCTGGACCCTTTACAATGGATCTGTTCCGGCCACAAGTGCCCAGGTTCACGATATTACTCTGTGGCAAATAAATAATCCCGCTGTCAGCAATGACAGCTTCTGGCAGCACATGTTCCGTGACGGCGTTCCGGTTTTGACCCTTCCTGCTTTGGAAAAACCACCTGTCAGACGGGCTGCCTCTGCAGTACATACCGTATTTTTTAATGATCAGGAGCATAAACATTTGGCCGCCTATGCTGCCCGGCATAATGTTACACTGTTTCAGTTATTTTTGGCCGCATACGGTTTTATGCTGGCCAAACTGGCAGATACGGAAAAGGTCGTGGTGGGAGTACCCTTCTTTGGCCGGAATCATCCGGATATGGTCCGGACCATTGGGATGTTCGTCAAAACCCTGCCCTTAATGCTGGATATTTCCGGCCGGGACTTTGAGTCATTTCTGAATGATACCGGTGAACGCTTCACCGCCCTCTGGGAACATCAGGAAACGTCCCTGGAGTATTTGTCCGAATTGATAAAACCGCCACGACTTTCATCCGGAAAGCTTTTTTATGATGTGATGATCAATTATATTCCCCTGCCTCAGCCGCTGCCGGATGTTCCCGGACTTCATCCGCAAATCGTGCGGGGTACCTATCCCGGAGCACTTTTTGATCTGGTTCTGGATCTGCGGGAAGAAGAAAATGGTATTTCCGCTGTGTTCACTTACGCTGACCAGTTATTTTCCGGGGCAATGATAGAGCAATGGGGAACCGCTTTTAAAGAATTATTATTGTCTCATGAATGGATTATAGTGCCTTCCTGTGACATATCTCCGGTACAGGAAGAAACCCATGAAAATAAGCAAAACTGCGATCCTCTGGCGCTGAAGGAATTGATGGATGTTTGGAAAGAAACTTTGGAGAAAAACGAGGTTTCTCCCTCCGATGACTTCTTTTTGTCCGGCGGAACTTCTCTTGCGGCGATTCGTATGGAAGCAGCTTTATTTGAGCGGGGCTGGCTATTGAGTGCCACGGATATTTTCCGGCACCCCAAATTAACAGATATGGCGGGCTGCCTGTCTCCTGCTGATGATATTGATTGGGAGGACTACTAAATTGAAAAAATTTCGCTTAACCCCCATGCAGGAAGCCATGCTTTATGATGGAATGGTATCGGCCTCCCGATATGTTTCCGCTATCCGTTATCAATTGCCGGAAAATATGGACAGCCAACAACTACAGATGCGGATTGATGAACTTACTGCCCGGCATGAAATGCTGCGAACCTCTTTTTACCGGGATGAAGAAGGGGTTCTCTGGCAAGTCGTGGCTGAGGAAATATCTATCATTCTTCAGGTTACCGATTCCTTCTCACCGGAACAGATGGAAATCTCCCCTTTTGATTCTCACCTTTTCAGGCTGGTGCTGATGGGAAATGAATTGATCGTAGTGTTTCATCATGCTCTGTTAGATGGATGGAGCATAGGCATATTTATGGCGGAATTAACCGCTTCCGCTTTGCCTGCAAAAAAAGCTTCTCCTTTCGGTTACTACATAAAATGGCTGACCCTGCGTGACCAATTTGCCGATTTGCTTTGGTGGAAAACCTACCTTGATGATGAATGCTTTTTTTCGGAATTACCAAAACGCAATAACAGCACGGCCTATCTACGGAGAGAACTCTCCTTTTGCCTGCCGGATTCCGCTCTTCTCCGGGATTGTGCCGGGAGTTTGCAGCTCACCACCGGCCATTTTCTGCAGGCCGTCTGGTGTCTGCTGATGGCCCGGTTAAACGGCGGCAGTTCGGTTGTGGGCTGTGTGGTATCCGGCCGGTCCGCGCCGGTTCCGGGGCTTATCGGAATGATGGGGATGTGTATCAATACCCTGCCCCTGGCTGCAAAACTTCCCGGTCCTCCCGAAAGCATCTCTTTTGCTGCCTGGGTGGTGGAATGGTGTCACCAGGCGGCAGAAGCCGAACGCCATGGCTTTTGTCGTCTCAGTGATTTAGTAAAAGGGCCTCTGCCCCATCTTTTGACCATTAATCCCGCTCCCTCGGGGGAAAGATACCGGTTCATGGACAGTACCGCTGAGCTGGTTACTGATTTTGATACTACCATTACGTTAAATGAAGAGATTCTGGTGGAGTTTGCTTATAACGGCTGCATCTATTCCCATGAAACAGCTGAAAAAATAAAAAGCTATTTTATAAATATCCTGAAAGCCATACTGGAGGGGCCTGAGATTCCTTTGGAAGCCATTCCGCTTCTGGCAGATCAGGAAATGAATGAGTTAACCGCCTTTTCCGAAGATACGGAAATACTGAAAAAGATTGAGCAGAAAACCATTATTAATTTCTGGCAGGATAGTGTCCTGCTTTACGGAGAGCATCCGGCTCTGGTTTATCAGGATGAGGAATATACTTATACTCATTTGGAGGAGCTTTCCAACCGCCTGGCCGCCGGTCTGGGGGCCCTTGGTGTAACCGCTGAAACCTGTGTGGCCATCCGTTTAAACCGGTCCCAGCGTTATGTCATCAGCGAACTGGCGATACTGAAAACCGGTGGATTTTTCCTTCCGCTGGATATGGAATGGCCAAAAGAACGTATGGAAGCCATTATTCGGGAAACCCAACCGCTTCTGGTTCTGGATGAAGCTCTTTATGAACAGCTGCTGTCCGTGGAATCTGTTTTGATTTCTCCGGTTTTGCCAAAGCCTGCTGAGGCTGCTTATATGATTATGACTTCCGGGACCACCGGCATTCCCAAAGGTGTGGTGGTCACCCATCGAAACCTTGCCGGCTTTTGCCTGTGGGCAAAGGCACATTACGGATGGAAAGCCGGTGATTCCTGTGCAATGGTACTGGGGTTTGGTTTTGACGGCTCTCTTTGGGATATCTGGCTGCCCCTGATTTCCGGGGGGACCTTGCATATCTTAGACGATAAGATACGCTTGAATATGAGTGCCTTGGGCCATTATTGCCGCTCCCGGCAGATTACCCATATTGACCTGCCGGTAGCGATGGCCGAAAGCTTCCGAGAGATTTACCAGGGGGAAAATGCTCTTCCTGATTTGCGGGTTATGGTTGTGGGAGGCGAAGAAGTACGCAAGTTTGTCTCTGCACCCTACCCCTTATCCAATGAATACGGCCCAACGGAATGTACCATCTGCTGCAGCCGGGGCTGGTTGGATGGGGAGGGTCCCATCTCCATGGGAACACCGCCCCCAAATATGCACGCTTACATCCTGGATGACTGGGGCCGGCTCTGTCCGGAAGGGGTCACAGGTGAAGCTTATTTTTCCGGTGTTCAGGTTTCCCGCGGCTATTATCGTTCTCCGGATCTGACCAGACAGCGTTTTATCGCCAACCCGTATGGAGGGGAGAATCAAAACCATCGTATCCTTTACCGCACCGGCGATTTGATGAAATGGCAGCAAGCTGCTACGGGCCGTCAATTGTTTTTCATGGGCCGGACCGACCGTCAGATCAAGATCAACGGATACCGGATAGAACTGGAGGAGTTGGAGCATGTCCTGCAAGCACACCCGGCCATCGCTGCCGTCACGGCGGCAATACGGGAAAATTCTCGTCGGGAAAAGATCCTTTGCGCTTATATGGTACCAAAAACAGAGATTACACCTGCCGAAATTTACACCTTCCTGAAAAAGAAGCTGCCGTCCTTCATGCGGCCGGTCCTCTTATCGGTGCCGGAAATCCCTCTCAATGCCAGCGGTAAGATTGACTTTGGCCGTCTTCCCTTGCCGGAAACGGAGGAAACCCGGCCCTTCATTCCGCCTGCCACCGAGGCGGAAAAAGTACTGCTGCCGGTGGTTGCCGAAGTTCTCAAGGTAACCGGCATCGGTATCACCCATAATTATCTGGAACTGGGGGGCAATTCCATCAAGGCCATGCAAATCGCCTTCCGCCTGGAAAAAGCAGGCTATACTGTTACTGCCGGTGAAATCATTACTTCGGAAAGTTTGATGGAATTGGCCCAAAAAATGATTCCGGCAATACCGCCGGCAAAGGAGGCTTGCGGCTCTGCCACCACTTTTCGGCCTTTGCCGACCCAGCAGGGAATGATTTTTCTGGCCCGGACCAGAGGAATCGCTTCTTATACAGTTACCCTCAGAATACCAATCCAGGGCGTTGCTTTGGCAGAGCTGCAGAACCGAGTGGACCGGGCAGCCAAACTGCATGATATCTTGCGGGTTGGCTTTGAAGTAAATGAACAGGGCGAAATCATTGGAAGGGTTTACCCTCACCACCGGATACCGCTGCATACCAATGTCCTTTCACCGGGGGAAGGGATTGATCCCTTAAAGGACCCGCTGTTAGACCTGACGCTGCTGGATAAAGAGCTGATCCTTCGTTACCATCATATTGGGTTGGACGGTTGGAGTATCCGCCTGCTTTTGAAGGAACTGGTGCAAGGCGATTTCCCATCGTCCGCTCCCTCTTTTGCCGACTTTGCCAACCGGCTGTGGGCCAGCCACCACCGAAAATCAGCGGATGAAGCCTGGTGGAAGCATCATTGCCTGGACACACATACCGTTTTGCTTCTGCCTCCTGCAGCAGAGGGGAAGTCTGTGCTTGCCAAAACAGAATTTTGTTCTCCGCAATTACTGGAACAGTGTATCTGTGCGGCCAAACAGGCTCATGTTACCCCGGCCGCCTTTTTGCTGGCAGCATGGGGCACATTGATCAAAGCTATGGATTCGGAAAATGGAGCAATTCTGATACCTTTTGTGGCTACCTGCCGTACTGATGACCGATTAATGGGCATGTGTGCCGCAACCTGTCCGCTGCGTTTTTCCGGTACCGGCAAAGAATTTAATGACTTGGCCGAGGAAGTCCAGCTGACCATGCTGGATAGTATCCGGCACCTGTTCATCCCGCCGGAAATCCTTACCCGGCTGCCCCGTTATCTGTTTGTTTTTGATGATGGTGAGGACAATCAAACCGCTCAGGGTGATCAGGATTATGATTTGGTGGTTCAATTTACGGGTCGGGGCAGTATCCTGTACAACCGGACACGAATATCCGGAACCTGGATTGACCGGATTGCCAGACGGCTTCAGGCCACTCTTACAGAAGCTCTGGAAAACCGCATCTCGGTATTTTTCCCGGGGGAATATCAGCTGGTTACCGACGTTTTCCCCCATGGCCGTAAGATACCGCTGCAGAATCAAACTGTCAGCCAGGTATTGATCATGGCGGCCCAAAAATATGCCGGCCAAACAGCCTTGGAATTCGGCACAAGCTGCTGGACCTACCGGGAGCTTTATGAGCTGGCCGGGGAATTGGCCGAAGCCTTACGTAAAAAAGATATTGGTCCCGGTGATATTGTTGCTTTCTGCCTGCCTCGTAATCAGGAGGGGATTCTGGCACCCTTAGGGATTGTCTTATCCGGCGCTGCTTTTCTGCCGTTAGACCCGGCCTGGCCGGCGGAAAGAAGAGAAGAGATTATCCGTGATGCCGGAGCTAAGGCTGTCATCGGTAACGGATTGGTTATTGAAATGACCGGGCGGAAAGGTCAGGTTCCACCGGACAGCATTTATCTGATCTATACCTCCGGCACCACCGGAAAGCCCAAGGGGGTTATCCTGCCTCATGCCGCCCTGCTTAACCAGATTGCATGGGCTTTGAACGAGTTTGATTTTCAGCATACCGATAAGATGCTTCATTATATTGCTTTTACCTTTGACCCCTCGGTCTGGACCATTTTTACCACCCTGGCATCCGGAGCAGCTTTATCCCTGCTGCCGGAAGATTTGCGGCTGGATCCCGGTTCTGTAGCTGCTTACATCAAAGAACATGCTGTAACCTTATGTACCTTACCGGCGGCGATAGGCGGGGAGGTCCTGGGAGGGACCGCAGATTCCTGTCTGCGAATGGCCTTTTTAGGCGGAGAATCCCCTAAAAATCTGCCCATCAGAACCACTGGCCTGGAAATCGTCAATTCCTACGGGCCTACCGAAACCTGTATCAATGCTGCTTTTCGAAGAATGAGTCCACAGGAGCAGGAGACCTGCAATATCGGTGTCCCCATCGCCAACACCTCCTGCTATGTGCTGGATGCTCATAACCGCCCCTGCCCCACAGGCATTCCGGGGGAATTATGGATTGGCGGCGCCCAGCTTGCCCATGGTTATTTAAACCGCCAGGAAGAAAACCTCCGGGCCTTTGTGATCCATCCTTTATTCGGCAGACTTTACCGAACCGGGGATTCCGTATTCTGGCAGGAAGACGGAACACTGGAATTTCTGGGACGCCTTGACCGGCAGGTCAAAATCCGTGGTTATCGGATCGAGCTGGGAGAAATCGAGGCACATTTATGCCGGATACCGGGAATCATCGATGCCAGGGTCATTCTTCGGGAGGATCTCCTGCACGCTTATCTGATCCGGCAGAATCAGGATGTCTCACTGCCTTCGGAACAAATCAGAGAAATGCTGGCCAAATGGCTGCCATCTTATTTGATTCCGGCTTCCTTTACCGCCCTTTCGGCCTTTCCACTGACCGAAAACGGCAAGCTGGATTATGCAGCCTTCCCGCTTCCGGACTCCATTGAAGACAACGACAGGGACGCTGTGACGGAAGCCTTAACTGAAACGGAGAAGGTGATTGCAGACATCTGGAAAACCGTTCTGCCTCTGGCTCCCGATTTTGTTATCCGTCCCGGAGATGATTTTTTCCGGTTAGGCGGGCATTCCCTGCTGCTGTTTCGGGTTACCGGTTTACTCACCGCTGCCGGAATCCATCTGGACATTCGGAAGTTGATCGAACATCCGGTTCTCAGGGATCTGGCTAAGGAAGTTTTGTGTTCCCAGACGAAAGAGCCTTCTGCTAAGAAAATGCAGAAAGCAGAAAAAAATACGAAATATCAACAATACATCAATGAAATGAAGGGGCTAAAGCTTGACATCCGGCGGACCTTTCAAAATATTATGATTACCGGCGGTACCGGATTTCTTGGCTGCCACCTGATCTATGAATTTTTTAAGGAGACCGATGCTGATATTTATTTGCCCTGCCGCGGGGCAGGTACCCGGATTGGGGATTCTCTGCTTTATTATTTCGGCGAAGAAGGGGGGCGGATTGCTGCTTCCAAGCGGCTGCACACTTACACCCTGGATATCTCAAAGGAAGTACCCAACTGCGACATCCCCCTGGATGCTATTTTCCACACAGCCGCGGATGTCCGCCATTATGCACCAGACGAAGAGAGTTACCGGGCCAATGTCACCGCTACCGGTCATATGCTGGAGCTGACTGACCGACAGGCTGATGCTCTGCTTGTCCATGTTTCCACCACCGGAGCTGCCAATATTCCCTTAATCTGTGAAAATGAGGAGGCTCTGGGACCGCCTTTCAACAACAATTACCAGCGGACCAAGCAAGCCGGAGAACAATTGATCCGTGACAGGATCCGAAAGGGTGCGCCCATCTCCATTTTCCGGGTGGGCAATATCGCTCCTAATCTGGAAACCGGTCGGGCCGCCAGAAGCTGGGAAGGAAACTCCCTGCTGCGGATGACCCGAAATATGTTCCGAACCGGTCTCTTACCGGAGACTGACGATGCCGTGGGCTACGCTTTTGTGAATGAAACAGCCCGAGCTATTCGGCTGCTGTCTCAGCCGGTGAGCCTGACCGGAAGAACTTTTCATATTGACAATCCTCACAAGGTAAGATTCAGTGAATTATTTGACCTTGCCGGCCGGGAAGGGATCATCCTGACGGCCGGGGAATTGTCCGCCGCACTGGGCCGGCTGACCCATTCGGCAAATCCCCACATCAGCCGGTCGGCTTCGGAATATCTGGGCTGGCTTTCCCAGCGCATTCGGGAAAGCCGGGATGCTGATATTATCGCCGGTCAACTAAGAATGGACGCCACACTGCTGCTACTAAAGCGGCTTGGCTTTCAGTGGTCACCTGTGACCGCCAAATATATTGCATTTCTTTTAAAGGAGGATGAACCATGAAAACAGAAACAAAAAAAGATGTTTTAACGGAAGGAGCAGAAGCTATGGATGAAACAATCAATGCAACAGAAAGTACCGAAGAAACTGTGGATGCCACAGTAGAAAATGCCAGTGTTGTTGACCCGAATCAGGTGGATAAGGTGATTCGCAAACACGTTTACGGAGCTATGGGGATTGGTATCGTTCCCATGCCTATCCTGAATGTTGCTGCCGTAACCGGGATCCAGCTTGATATGGTACGACAGTTATCAGGCCTTTACGGAATTGCGTTTAAAGAAAATCTCGCCAAAAAAATAATTACTGCCGTAATCGGTGCCGGTGCCGGCGTTTTAGCTTCTCCCCTGGTAGAATCCGCCGTAATCGGCATCCCCGTTGTAGGACTTCCTCTTGCCGTTGGAACCAAGCCGCTTCTAAACGGTACCGGAACTTATGCTGTGGGCCAGATGTTCGTTACCCATTTTGAAAAAGGCGGTAACTTCTTAAGTGCCAATTTGGAAGCCATGAAAGAGGATTTTGGAGCTGCCTTGAAAAATTCCCGTGAATGGCTGGGTAATGCCATCAGCGGCAAGAAGGACATGGAAGAAGCAGCAGATGCGGAAGGCGCAGAAGCATAAAAATCTATGAAAACACTTACGGCGGTAAACAACTAATGGAAAAAAATAAAGAGAAAAAATGTGGCACACTAAAGAAGAAGCTGGAAGCAAAGCGATTGGAACTGTTGGTTTATTTCCTATTTATGGGAGTCGTAATACTGCTGCTCTGGCCCTTCTTTACAACCACCATCGAAGGCGGTTTTGTAGGGGCCTATTACAGCCGATTCTTAGGCGGTACGCTTGAAGATAAATCTTATGGGGAAGGCATTCATTTTGTTTTTCCCTGGGATAAGATCATCACCTATGACAGCCGTACGCAGTCAAAGGATTATGCCGTTACGGCCCTGACCAAGGGCGGCCTTAATGTCAATGTAGATATGTCCGTCATCTGGTCAATTAAGCGGGAAAAGGTTGGAACCTTACATAAGGATATGGGACCCGATTATGCCATGAAAATCATTGATCCGGCCGTAGTATCGGCAGTCAGAAGTATTATTGGCGGTTATGAGCAGAGTACCCTGTATGCCGGAAATCCAATCCAGCTTCAGGAGGATGTTCTGGCCCTGCTGAATGAAACCTTAAGCGATGCCCCTTTTACTCTTCATGTCATACTGGTGCGGCAGGTAAAGTTACCGGAAGATATGGCGCAGGCCATCTCCGATAAGTTCGTTGCCGAGCAAAAGGTCCTGACCGAGCGGTACCGGGTCCTGGAATCGGTGGAACGTTACAAGCGAAGCTACGTGGATTCGGAAGCTACCCGGCTTTCCCAAAGCATTATTAATGATGGTATGAGTGAAGCTTATCTGCGTTATATGGGGATTCAGGCCACTAAAGAGCTGGCTGCCTCCAGTAATGCCAAAATTGTTATTATCGGCGACAAGGATGGGCTTCCGCTCTTGCTGAATGCCGATAACCTGACCCAATCCGAAACCCTGCCGGAAGGTATTGGCAGTGATGAATATATTGCCGAAGAAGGGGCGCGGACAGATACATTTGTTTATACCTATGATCAAATTCAGGAGATGCTTGACAAAATCGATCAAGTCTCAAATGAGCTGGTGGACCGGTTCCCGGAGGCCGACGAGAACATCGGTGATTCCCTGCTGCCGCAGGAAAACAAGGTGCCCAAGGCAAGCATACCGGAGACCGGCGGAGAGGAGGAATGATCGTCATGTTGGAATTATCACTGATATGCGTATTACTTAGTTTCTTTATCGGATATTTTGGCAGAAATAAGAAAATGGGATTTTGGGGCTACTTTTTTGCCTCCTTGTTTCTCACCCCATTTATCGGCATTCTACTGGTTATTGTATCTGATAAAAATAAGGCAAATATGCAAGAAAATACTACTGAAAAGCGGAGATGAAAACCATGAAATTAAAACCAATTTACTATCACGAGCCCGATGTTTACAACATTCCGGGATTTGAACCTCATATTATTGACCGGGATTATCTTACCAAACTGGGGGTTGCCACTATTCCCGATGACGATACCATAGAGGGACTGATTCGAGGCTCCCAGTCGTTTATCAAACGTCTGGAAAACAAATCGGTGATTCCTCATGCGGAAGTCACAATTGAAAAAATCGACCTGAATTCCGATCTGGAGATTCATAACTATACCCAGCGCTGCCCTACCCTTACTTATGAGGTAAGTCCCGTTAAGGGATGTATGGTGGGGTGCCTGTACTGTCTGGTTACCGACGGTGTTCATGAACAGCCGCTGGTGGCATATGACAACTATCAGGAACTGCTGCTGCGTTTTATGGAAACCCATAAGGATCAGGAACATTACTACTACTATTCAGCTAAGACAGAAGCTTTTCAGGAAGCCACCCTGCAGACCGGTATCGCTCATAATATTTTACGGACTTTTGTTGCTCATTTTGAAAAATATCCGGATTCCAAGGCCCGTCTTTTTATTGCTTCCAAGGCCGGAGTCAAACATCTGCTGGTGGAGCATGAAGGGGAATCCATTCTGGACCTCTTTAAAAAACTGAAAGGTAAAATGCAGTTCAATACCAGTCTGTCTATTATGCCTGCCCAGCTGCGGACTATTCTGGAGCCCTATTCAGCCCCTACCGAGGAACGGATGGCAGCCGTCAGACTTTGCCAGGAAAACGGTATATTGGCTAATTCTGCCCTGGTTCAGCCGATTTTCCCTTCCTTCCTGAGCAAAGAGCGGACCCGGGAGTTTTTCCAGATGCTGAAAGATCATCATATTGTCAATTTCAAGCCGGAATTTTTAACGGTATGTATGGAAAATTTGGCCTGGATCGGACAGATGCTGGGGCACATCGATCCCCAACTGGAACGGGCCATGTATGAGTTTTATCTGGAACCGGAAAATAAGGACCACAAAAAACAAAGAGGACGTACCGCACCTAACCGGAAATGGTGCCTGGAATGTATTGGCGACTTAATGAAGGATGCCAAAGAATACGGCATTTCCACTTCTATTTGTTATTGGGTACGAAATGAGTTGAAAATTTCAGAAGAAATGATTCCCATTGTTAATGAAAACGGTTTTCAATGCCTGGGCTACCAACGCCGACTTTTCGAGGACGGTTCTGACCTATGATTATTAATAAAGAATTCTTAGAATTTATATTATCCAATTCCCAGGGTAAAAAAAGAACCATTTATATTGCCACCTTTTTTAACGGAATATGTATGGCGGTTTTGATGTATTCCCTTTCCATGGGATTGGAAGATTATGCTGCCAACTCCACCGTGTCGCCCCGGGCCTTTGCCCTGTTCGCCTTTTCCCTTGGGGCTTACTATTTCAGCCAGAAGCTGGGGGGAAAGATTGTCTCCACTGCAGTCTTAAAAGGACTTGGGGACATTGAACTGCGGGTTATGGACAAACTGCGCCGAGTGGATTATGCCGGTTTCTGCAATATGAATACCGAACTGATCTATGCAGCTGTAGGGGGGGATAAATACGGGGCGGTGATGGCCGCAAGATTTCTGATTCCCACCATGTCCGCTGTTATCGTCGTGGTATTGACCGGTTTATATCTATGTACGGTGTCGGTTCCCGGGGCTCTTCTGGTAGCTGCTACTCTCTTTGCCATTATCCGCATCCGAAAGGAACTGGATAAAAATATCGGACAGCGAAAAAAACTGGATGCTGATGCTACTGACCGGTTTACCGTATCCCTTAAGGATATCGTCAGCGGCTTTAATGAATTAAAGATGAACCGCAAAAAATCGGATGCTCTGTTTAACCGTAAAATCCGGTCAGCCAGTCAGGCCAAAAATGAGCGGCTGCTGGGAACCGAGCTTTACCAGATGAATTCCATCGTATTGGAACAGGCAACATTGTTTTTGCCCCTGGGGCTGACTTTGTTTTTGCTCCCTTCCTTTTTTCAAACCGCAACAGCCGATCTGGTGAAAATCGTTTCGGTAACCCTTGTGGTCATCTGGCCCGCTTATACGTTAGTGCAATTCGGTCCGGTTTCCACCGCGGCGGCAGGTATTATCGCACGGCTGACTGCCCTGGAAAAGCAACTGGAAGAAGCTGACCTGGAACCCATCATCGAAGCAGAAACTGCCTATCCCATAGCACCGGATTTTGATAATCTTCGCTTTACAGAAATTGATTATCTCTATCCCAAACGGAAGGGTGACGAAAAAGCTTTTGCCCTTCAGGTGAACAGCTTCCACCTAACCAAAGGCGAACTGGTTATTATGCGGGGCGGCAATGGCAGCGGCAAAAGTACTTTTATGCGGCTTCTGGCCGGTCTTGCCCAGCCGGCAGGCGGCTGTATTACCGTAAACAATACTGACCAGGCCCAAATCGGTGCTGCCCAATACCGGGCCCTCTTTTCTCTGATAATGACCGATTTTCATTTATTTGATGATTTTTACGGGTATGAAAATATGAATCAGGAGCAGCTTCACAAGTGGGTGGGTAAGCTCGGGCTGCAAAGCAAGGTCTTTGAAGGGAAGGAACTGCCCACTGTTGATTTATCTTCCGGTCAGAAAAAGCGAATGGCTTTGCTTGCCGCCATTATGGAAAACCGGCAGATTTTGCTGCTGGACGAAGTAGCGGCAGACTTTGACCCGCATTTCCGGGAAGTATACTATAACGAAATACTGCCGGAACTGAAACGGGAAGGACGAACCCTCTTTGTCATCTCTCACGATGACCGCTATTATCATATCGCTGACCGGGTTCTGACTATGCGGGAAGGCTCCATTACCGCTGAATAATGTGAAAAATAACCGTCTGCCCTTAGCAAAGAGCTGACGGTTATTTTGGGTTATTTTTCTGTTTAATTATGCCCATGGGCTTGATTTGAGATCGTTTTACAGTATTCTTTTAATTTAGGCTATTATCCTAAAATCTGTTCGATTTTCTTTATTTCTTCTTCACTATAACTAATGTTCTCCAGGGCTTTGATATTCTCCAGGATCTGTTCCGGCTTGCTGGCACCGATCAGTACCGAAGTTACCTTACCATCCCGCAAGATCCAGGACAAAGCCATCTGGGTCATGCTCTGGCCTCTTTCTTTAGCTATCTCATTTAGTGCTTTTACCTTTTCCATCTTGGCCTGATCCAGATCCTTTTCCTGCAGGAACTTACTCTTTCCGCCGCCGATCCGGGAATCCTGGGGCACTCCGTTTAAGTATTTGCCGGTCAGTACGCCCTGTGCCAGGGGACTGAAGGCGATGCAGCCCAGACCGTTATCGGCCAGATAATCCTTTAATCCGTCAGTCTCGATCCAGCGGTTCAACATGGAATAAGAGGGCTGGTGGATGATAAAGGGCGTTTTCAGCTCTTTTAAGATGGCATGAGCCTTCGCTGTATCTTCCCGCTTATAATTGGAAATACCCACATAAAGGGCTTTTCCCTGACGTACCATCTGATCTAAAGCTAACATGGTTTCTTCCAGCGGTGTATCCGGGTCGGGACGGTGATGATAAAAGATATCCACATAATCCAGTCCCAGCCGCATCAGACTTTCGTCCAGACTGGCCATCAGGTATTTGCGGGAACCGCCGTTACCGTAAGGACCTTTCCACATATCATATCCGGCCTTGGAAGAGATAACCATCTCATTGCGGTAAGGCATCAGGTCGGATTTCAGGATTCTGCCCATATTGGTTTCGGCACTGCCGTATACCGGCCCGTAGTTATTGGCCAGATCAAAATGGGTGATACCGTTGTCAAAAGCGGTAAAAAGAATCTGCTTCATATTTTCTTCCTGATTCACTGAGCCGAAGTTATGCCACATGCCTAAAGATAAGGCTGACAATTTCAATCCGCTGCTGCCGCATTTGTTATAAATCATTTTTTCGTATCTTGCTTCATTCGCTGTATACATAGGTAATCTCCATATTTATTTCCAGAATTTTTTCTTTTTAGGATCCTTGGTCTCACTTTTTTCAGCTTCTATTCCTTTCGCGGCATTTAGGCTGTCACCGGTCATTTCATCAAATTTCTTTAACAAATCCCTGGCTTCGTTGGATAATTTATCCGGGGTCTGAATCACCAGCGTTACATAGTGATCGCCACGTACTTCTTTATTCCGAAGAGAGGGCACACCCTTACCCTTTAAGCGCACCTTGGTTTCGGTCTGGGTACCGGCTTTGACATCATAGATCACTTTACCGTCCACGGTGTCTACCACCACTTCGCCGCCCAGTGCCGCTACAGCAAAGGACATGGGCACTGTGGAATAGATATTATAGTCCTGACGCTGGAAAATCGGATGACGTCCCACTACTACCTCTACCAGCAAATCACCTCTGGAACCGCCGTTGCTGCCCGGTTCACCCTTATCTCTGATGCGGACGCTCTGGCCATTGTCAATACCTGCGGGAATGGATACCTGGATAGTTTTCCGGCTGGCAATATAGCCTGTTCCGCTACAATCTGCACATTTTTCCTTGATGACCTTACCGGTTCCGTGACAATCGGGACAGGTCTGGACATTTCTCACCGTTCCGAAGAAGGACTGCTGGGTAAATACCACCTGACCCTTACCGCCGCATTTGGTACAGGTTTCAGGACTGGTTCCGGGCTTGGCACCACTGCCGTGACAGGTATGGCAATCATCTTTCAAGGTCAGTTCAATTTCCTTATCCACGCCGAATACAGCCTCTTCAAAGGTAATTCTGACACTGGTCCGGAGGTTGGCGCCCTTCATGGGGCCATTGTTGGCTCTTCTTCTGGAACCGCCGCCAAAGAAATCACCGAAGATATCGCCGAAAATATCACCGAAATCCGCACCGTTAAAATCAAAACCGCCAAAGCCCCCGGCCCCGCCTTCAAAAGCAGCATGACCAAACTGATCGTACTGTCTCTTTTTTTCCGGGTCACTTAAAATTGCATAGGCTTCCGACGCTTCTTTAAATTTTTTCTCTGCGGTTTCATCCCCGGGATTCATATCCGGATGATATTTTTTGGCCAGGACACGATAGGCCTTCTTGATCTCCGCATCGTCCGCATTTTTTTCTATTCCAAGGACTTCATAATAGTCTCTCTTTTGCTCTGCCATGATACACTCCTCTTAACAATCCGGTAGCGAGACAGGAATACCCATCTCGCTCCGTTTACTCGTCTTTTAGACCTCTCTGTAATCTCCGTCCACTACATCATCAGCGGGAGCTTCTCCGCCCATATCAGCGCCGCCCATGTTGCTCATATCAGGACCTGCGCCTTGTGCTCCCTGCATATTTTCATACATCTTGGTGAAAAGTGCCTGGGCACTGCCTGTCAGTTTTTCTTTTGCTGCTTTCAGCTCATCCAGATCACTGTCGGACATTTCCTGATCATTGGTTCTTTCCAAAATTGCCTTAACAGCGGCTACATCAGCCTCTACGCCGGCTTTTTCATCGGCACTGATCTTATCGCCTACTTCATTTAATGCCTTCTCGGTCTGGAACACGAAGGAATCCGCATCATTTCTGGTATCGATTACTTCCTTCCGTTTCTTGTCCTGAGCCTCGAATTCGGCTGCTTCTTTAATCGCTTTATCAATATCGGAATCCGACATATTGGAACCTGCGGTAATGGTAATATGCTGTTCCTTACCGGTTCCCAAATCCTTAGCGGATACATTTACAATACCGTTGGCATCAATATCAAAGGTAACTTCGATCTGCGGTACTCCACGCATTGCCGGAGGGATACCATCCAGACGGAATTGTCCCAGAGACTTGTTGTCTTTGGCAAACTGACGCTCACCCTGTACCACGTTGATATCCACTGCTGTCTGGTTGTCTGCTGCGGTAGAGAATACCTGGCTCTTCTTGGTAGGGATGGTGGTATTTCTTTCAATCAGTCTGGTTGCCACACCGCCCATGGTCTCGATAGAAAGGGAAAGAGGGGTAACATCCAGCAGCAGGATTTCGCCTGCACCGGCATCACCGGCCAGCTTACCGCCCTGGATAGAAGCACCAAGGGCTACACATTCATCGGGATTCAGAGTCTTACTGGGCTCATGTCCGGTTAACTGTTTTACTTTTTCCTGTACAGCCGGAACACGGGTAGAACCACCTACCAGCAATACCTTACCCAGCTCGCTGGAAGTAATGCCGGCATCCTTCATGGCATTCTGAACCGGAATAGCTGTTCTTTCCACCAGGTCATGAGTCAATTCATCAAACTTGGCTCTGGTGAGGTTCATATCAAAGTGCTTAGGGCCCTCATTGGTGGCTGTAATGAAAGGCAGGTTAATATTTGTAGTAGTTGCGGAAGAAAGCTCTTTTTTGGCCTTCTCTGCGGCTTCGCGAAGTCTCTGCAGGGCCATCTTGTCATTAGACAGATCAACACCTTCGGATTTCTTGAATTCAGCCAGCATATAATCGGTAATCTTGGTGTCAAAGTCATCGCCGCCCAGCTTATTGTCACCGCTGGTTGCCAGTACTTCGATAACGCCGTCGCCGATTTCAATAATGGATACGTCGAAGGTACCGCCGCCCAGGTCATATACCATGATTTTCTGTTCTTTTTCATTATCCAGACCATAAGCAAGAGCTGCTGCGGTAGGCTCATTAATAATTCGTTTTACATCCAGTCCGGCAATCTTACCGGCATCCTTGGTAGCCTGACGCTGTGCGTCATTGAAGTAAGCAGGAACGGTAATAACCGCTTCGGTTACCTTTTCACCAAGATAGTTTTCTGCATCAGCTTTTAATTTCTGTAAGATCATCGCCGAAATCTGCTGAGGAGAGTATTTTTTATCATCAATGGTACGGCCTCTGTCGGTTCCCATTTCTCTTTTTATAGAAGAAATTGTTTTCTCCGAGTTGGTTACTGCCTGACGCTTGGCCGGTTCTCCCACCAGACGCTCTCCTGTTTTGGTAAATGCCACAACAGAGGGGGTTGTTCTTGCTCCTTCCGTATTAGCGATAACGGTGGGCTTTCCACCTTCCATAACTGCTACACAGCTATTGGTTGTTCCTAAATCGATACCTATTATTTTACCCATTTTAATTTCCTCCAAAAATTTTGAATTGTTTACTGTCGATTGTTAATTTACTACTGCTACCATACTATATCTGACTACCGTATCCCGGTAGGTATAACCTTTTTGCATTTCCTGGGCAATGATTCCCGATTCATATTCATCGCTTTCCATCTGCATCACCGCATTGTGCAGATCGGGATTAAATTCCTGCCCCACAGCCTGGATTACTTTAACATCAAGGCTTTCCAGTTCGGTCATTAACTGCTTGTAGATCATATTCATACCTTCTGCAAAGGGCGAACCCTTTTCTTCCTCGGGTATGGCGGCCAGACCGCGTTCAAAATTATCTACTACCGGAAGCATCTTTTCAATCACACTTTTGGCTCCGGTTTCAAACATCTGGGACTTTTCCTTTTCGGTTCGCTTTCTGAAATTCTCGAATTCAGCCATTTGCCGGATCACACGATCTTCCAGTTCACCGACTTTTTCTTTTAAAGCATCCTGCTTCTTATCCGGTTTAGCTTTCTTTTTAAAGCCTTTTCTATCAGCCTGCCCGGCTTCTATGTTTTCAGAATCTTCCTTGTTCAGTTCCTCCGCAGATGTCTCATCTTCCAATATCTCTTCTGCCACTACCTCTTCTGCATCCACATCGGGGAGAATATCCTCCGGAGTATTTTCATCCTTTATTTCTTCCATCACGGCTTTGTCATCCTTTCTTTCACTTTTTCTTATATAACTCTTCCAACTGATTCTGCAGTTGTCTGAGAGTACCTATCACTTTATCATAATCCATACGCTTGGGCCCGATGATTCCGATTGTTCCTCTCATCCCTTCTTCCAATTCATAGGTTGCCGTTACCACGCTGCAATCCTTCATGGACTGGATAGGGGTTTCATCACCGATATAGACCTGGATGCCGGTACTGTTTTCATCTGCAAGATTTTCCTGTACCAATTGGGTCAGCATCCGTTTTTCCTCAAAAGCGGTGATCAGCTCACTTGCCTTCTGATGATCGGCCAGCTCCGGATATTTAAAAATATTATTGGCACCGCTGGTGTAGATTTCCAAATCTTCATCCGCCTGAATGGCTTCCCCAACCGCTTCAATCACTTCTGCAACAATGCTGCTGTGAGATCCGGCCTGCTGCTTCAGAGCCGATATCATCCCCAGATTGATCTCTTCTATGGACAGCCCGTTCAAATGGGTGTTTAAAAGGATATTCAGTTTTAACAGGGTTTCGTCATCCAGTTCGTCGGTAACCTGTACGATGTTATTCTTGATGACATTACCTTCCACAACGATGACTGCCAGCAGTTGATTCCGGTCCACTCTTGACAATTGGATAAATTTCAGCTTATTCCGATGATAAGTAGGTGCCGTGATCATGGTTGCATAGTTGGTATTCACCGCCAGTACCTTAGCCACCTGCTTCAGCAGATGATCCATCTTATCCTCTTTTTCCAAAAGCATTTCCTTCAGCTCTTCTACTTCTCTGGTCCGTTCTTCCATCATGGTATCTACATATAATCTGTAGCCCTTATCGGAAGGAATCCGGCCGGCGGAAGTATGGGGCTGCAGGATATAGCCCAGCTCCTCCAGATCAGCCATTTCATTACGGATAGTGGCAGAGCTTAAATTCAAATCAGTAAATTTGGAAATGGTCCGGCTTCCTACCGGTTCACCTGTTTCCAAATAATTACGAATGATGGCCTGCAATATTTTAACTTTTCTTTCATCCAACTGCATCGCACTACCCCTCATTTGAGTTTATTAGCACTCATTCGATTGGAGTGCTAACACCTTCTTACCATAAAATATCATCATCCTACTCATAAGTCAATAAATATCTTCAAAATAAATTATAAAATAATTATTAAATGAAAAAAGAAGCTATCGTTAACTGATAGCTTCTCACAAGTCTCTGGTTAATATTTATGTAGCAGCCTCATTAAATAAGGAAACTTCCGGTTACATCACCATTGATTACATAATATGCAAGGTTTTCTTCCGGTTTTACATAAAGTTCAACTGATTTAAAATCAGCTGCTTTCATTTTTAAATCATATTTCCAAACATCCTTTGCGATATTAACAAGATCCTCCTGGGTATATGATTTACCGCTGAACTGAAAATTCACGATTTCCGTTACTGCGGCCTTTGCAGCGGTGGTCTTAGCTGCTGCCGTTTTTTTGGCTGCTGCGGGCTTCTTAGCTGCCGCCGGTTTCTTTGCTGCTTCCTTCTTGGCTGCAGTCGCTTTAGCTTCAGCAGGTTTTACCTCTGCTGCTTTTGTTTCAGGTGCTTTTACTTCTGCCTTAGCCACTGTTGCCTTTACTGTTGCTTTTTTTGTTTCTGCCATTTCAAGACTCCTTCCACACAGTTTTTTCCGTGTCCTCATTATTAATAGTAATCATAAGATCAAAAAGCCAAAATTGCCCCTGTTTCTCGGCATAAGTCTACTCTTCTTCCAAGGAATTGTCAACCTTTGTTTTCGAAAAAATGCATTAAAATCGTTTTTTTATGCAATTCAACCCTTAAATATAAAAAAATATGCCAGCACTAGCAATCCCAGTATAATCCGGTACCATCCAAATACTTTAAAATCATGCTTTTTGATATATCCCAGCAAAAATCTAATGACAATTACCGAAACCACAAAGGCACTGATCATTCCCACCACCAGAATTGTTGCTTCAGTTCCCGTAAAATCAAATCCGAATTTGACGATTTTTAACAAGCTGGCTCCGGCCATTACCGGAATAGCCAGGAAAAAGGTGAATTCCGCTGCCACTGTCCGGGATACGCCAATCAGTAGCGCCCCCAAAATAGTTGCTCCGGAACGGGATGTCCCGGGAAATATCGCTGCGATCAATTGAAATACGCCGATTATCACCGCTGTCTGATAGGTGATTTCTGCCAGGGAACTAATTTTTGTCACCGCCGTTTTATTTCGGTTTTCGATTAAAATAAAGCCAACACCAAATACAATCAGGACAATGGCAACACTCACCGGATTATAAAAATGCGCTTCAAAAAAATCATCAAAGAAAAGTCCCACGATGGCTGCCGGTATACAGGCCACCAGAATCTTGAACCACAGGATAAAAATATCTGCTTTTATATAAGAAAGAACACCGATTTTCCGCAACGGCTGGTGATTGTTTTTTTTGCCGAAAGGAAAAATCTTATTCCAGAACAGCAGTACTACCGCCAATATGGCACCAAACTGTATCACCACCAGGAACATATCCCAGAAGCCTTCACTGACGTCCTTCAGCTTGACAAATTCTTCCACCAGGATCATATGACCGGTGCTGCTGATGGGCAGCCATTCGGTAATTCCTTCGATCACACCAAAAAGTACCGCTTTTAAAATTTCTATCATAATTTTCTCCGTTTCCACTATCTTTATTTATGAAGCTATGCTTCCAAATATGCCAATAATTGTTCATATTTTGCTTCGGCATCACGATATCCCGAATCATATAAGGCCTGAAGCTTAATTTTATCCTTTTCAACCCGCCCCACGCCGCTCTTTTCCCGGGGACGGATGACAAAAGCCTTTCCGGCTTTCACCTGCTCTTCCAGGTAAGCAAGGGTATCATTATACATCAGATGCCGGTTTTTCATTAATTGATAAACCTGGGGATATTTTATGTATCGTGCTTTCATTAAAGCCAGCATGGAAGCCGGTTTCCGGATATAGCCTTCCTCTTTGGTCATGACCACGACATTTTTGCTGTTGCCGCCCAAAATCGACCGCTTAATGGGGATCGCATCGGAAGTTCCGCCATCCAGATAAAAGTTTCCATTGTAAAGAACATTTCTGGAAACCAGAGGCATCGAGGAAGAGGCGCGGATGGCATCGATATCTTTTTTCATATCTTTAATCCGGATATATTCCGGTTTGCCGGTAACGATATTGGTCACTACCGCGTATGCTTTTCCCTGATAGGCCTGAAAAGCTTCATAATCATAAGGATTCAGCTCTTCGGGAATTTTGTGGTAACACATCTCCACCCCGAAAAGATCCCCGGTGGTAAGGAGATTATAGGGACTGCAGTAATGCTTGTCATCCAGATAATCCACAATCACATCAAAAGCCCGTTTCCTTTGCTTTGACAGATAGCTGCACATATTGCATGCACCGGCCGAAACACCGTAACAGGACGAAAACTCCATATTTTTATCCAGAAAAAAATCCAGCACCCCGGCTGTATAGATTCCGGTCATAGCTCCGCCTTCCAAAACCAATCCTGCCTGATACATATTCCTTACCCCTTTCAAATATAGAACGAAACTTACCTGTAGTTTTCCTCAACAAATCTGCGCAATGCCGGAAGAGACCGTCTGACCTTTTCGGTATCAATGCAATAAGCCATTCGGAAATAGCCGGGACAGCCAAAGCTGTCGGCCGGTACCAGCACTAGGTCATATTTCAGTGCCTTCTGACAAAAAGCTGCCGCATCCTCCTCCAGAGCCTTGGGGAAAATGTAGAAGGTGCCGCCGGGCTTCACACAGGTAAAGCCAAGATCCATCAGTTCATTATAGATTAGATTCATGTTGGTTTCATAAACCGACATATCCGCCGTCAGATCCAGCACTTCGGCTACTGCTAACTGAATCAGGGAAGGGGGACAGTTATGTCCTGTTCCGCGGGAAATCTGTCCGCACATAGCCGAGATCAATTCGGCATCGGTACAGGCTGGATTCACGGCAATATATCCGATTCGCTCACCCGGCAAAGACAAAGATTTGGAATAGGAGTAGCAGGATAATGAATTATCGTAAAACTTGGACACATAGGGGGCTTCCACTCCCGCAAAAACGATTTCCCGGTAGGGTTCGTCCGAAATCAGGAAAATATCATGTCCGTATTCTTCTTCTTTAGCTTTTAACAGCTGGGCCAGCCTCTTGATGGTCTCCGTGGAATACACCACACCGGAAGGATTATTAGGCGTATTGATCAACACAGCCATTACCTTTTCATTTAACATTTCAGCGAAAACTTCAAAATTAATCTGAAAGTCTTCGGTATTGGGCGGAACCACCTTCAGAACCGCACCGGACAGATCTATGTAAGGATGGTATTCCGGGAAAAAGGGGGCGAAGGTCAGCACTTCATCACCGGGTACCGTAACACAGCGCACTGCGTGGGCTACCGCTCCGGCGGCTCCGGTGGTCATGAAAATGTGATTACCTGTATAATGCATCCCAAAGCGTTCATTTAATGACCCGGCAATCTTTTCCTTCACGGAAGGAATCCCCAGACTGGGGCTGTAGCCGTGAAGCTCCATGGGGCTTTTGTTCTGCAGCAGATCGATGAGAACATCGGTAAACTTCTGGGGAGCCGGTACAGAGGGGTTGCCCAGACTGTAATCAAAAACATTTTCATAGCCGATTTCTTTGCCTCTTTCAGTGGCAAACTCCGACAACTGACGGATCACCGACTTCCCTTCCAGCATTTTTTTATATTGTTGTGCTATCATATCATAACCTCCGATTATTTGGCTTAAATTTTAATTATTGTAACACACTATAATCAAATGCTCAATGAGGACTCTCAAAAAAAGTGCCGCCTGCCGGCGACACCGTTTTTATTTATTTACCGGAACTGTGGACAATATCAATTCCATATTTCCCTGTAAGGCCGCCTCTCCATAACCATAAGGCAGGATAAAATGATCCCCTTCCCGCACTTGCTGTCCCTCCACCAAACCTTCACCGGCAATTACACTCACCGTCAGGAACGGATAGTCCTGCCGGATAACTGCCCCTCCGGCAATTTCCATTTTCCATACCTGATAATAATCACAGGCAACCAATGGGTTCATTTGATTTTGGGGTCTGTCTGCGGCTGCCACCACGCAGCTTTCCACCGCTGCTGCCGGAACGTTAATCACATCCAGGGCCTGCTTCAGGTGCAGCGGCCTGGGAACTCCTTGCGACAACCGTTCATAATCATATATCCGGTAGGTAATATCACTGCTTTGCTGAACCTCCAGCAATTTAATTCCGCCTCTTATACTATGCACCGTACCCGGATGGATCTGAATAAAATCGCCTTTTTTTACCGGGATTTCCCGAAACAATTCTTTCCAATTTCCATCAGCCATCATCTCTTCCAGCTGCTTCTTACTGGCGGCGTTATGTCCGATAACCAGACTGGCATCTTCCCCGCAATCTAAAATATACCAGCTTTCCGCTTTTCCCAGGGAACCCTTTTCATTTTTTCCGGCATACTCATTATCCGGATGTACCTGAATACTCAAGTCCTCCCTGGCTTCAATTATTTTTACCAGTAAAGGAAACTGGCTCCGCCTGAGGTTACCGAATAATGACCGCTGCTCCTGCCATAAGTCTGATAAAAATTTGCCGGCGTAACTGCCCTCTTTCACCTTACAGTCGCCTTGGGCATGAGCACTGACCGTCCAGCTTTCGCTGCCCCAAATCATCGGTTTATCTACCGGTTCCAAATAAATTATTTCTCGCTTTGCTTTATTAATGGCTAATTCCTTTCCGCCCGATTCTATTACATTCTGATACCAAAATGCCGAATCCTTTACTGTTCTCTTTTGTGTTGCAAAATCTACGTGGACAATGCCGAATCGTTCGGTATAGCCTTTATCCCACTCAAAATTATCCATAAAAGTCCATAAAAAATAACCTCTGATATCTGCCCCGTCATCTGATGCCTGCTGCAATGCCGATAAATAACGGTCCAGAAAATCAATCCGGTTGGGATCATGGACTCTGCCATCCACCGATACCGTATCGTGACAGGACATTCCGTTCTCGGTAATATAAATGGGATGCCGATACCGCTCATACAAAAAGCGGATTCCCCAATAGAAGCATTCCGGTGTTACCGGCCAGCCGGCAGCCGTTCTGGGAAACCCAGCCGGGCGATCCACAAATTCCGGTTTCCCATCTGCTCCCATTTTAATCCTATATCCGTTATAAATGTTCTGGCCCATAAAGTCAAGGGGTTGGGAGATCAATTCCATATCCTCGGGAGTGATTTCCGGCAAATATTCGGCAAACTTTTTTAAGCCTGCTTCCGGATATCGGCCTAAAAACACCGGATCACTGAACCACGACACATTCCAGGTCCAGTTATCCATGGGTCCGTAAAAACCGAATAGCACCTCTTTGGCGGCGGCCATATCCGCACTGCTGTCAGTGGCCGGATAGGCCATCCCGCAGGTGGGGGCATATCCTATCTTTATGGGGCGTCCGGCATATTTCCGCAGGGCCATGACGGCTTTCCCGTGGGCCCGCAAAGCATTATGAGCAATTTGGAAAACCTTGCTGTATTCCAACTGCTGCCCCGGTGCATGCACACCGGAAAGATGTCCCAAACCCACGAAGCACTGAGGCTCATTCAGGGTACTCAAGTATTCACATAAATCGCCGAAGTTTTCGGCCACCACTTTGGCATACTGGGCAAACCAGTCCATAACCTCTTCATTCAGCCATCCCCCCCGGTCCTGCAAGGCCTGGGGAAATTCCCAATGATATAGGGTAATATAAGGCTCAATGTCGTTGCGGCGCATTTCCATGATCATATCCCGATACAGCCCAATGGCTTTTTCATTCACCCTGCCGGTTCCCTCCGGCAAAATACGCGACCAGCTTAAGGAAAACCGATAGGCCTTGATACCCAGCAGCCGCATCAGGGCATAATCCTCCCGATACCGATGTATATGATCACAGGACACATCTGCTGTGGAACCATCCGCAATCCCGCCGTTGGCCGTAAAGGTATCCCAGATACCCGCACCGCTGCCGTCTCCCGCTTCTCTTCCTTCTATCTGATATGCACTGGCGGCAACGCCCCAGACAAAATCTTCACGAAACATCCTATCTTCTCCCGATCTCGGTATCTTCTGCGGATACCACACTGTTGGTCATAATATATTCCATAATCTCATCAAAGTTGGTAAATGCCAGGCCCACATAACTGTCTGCCGCACCATAATAAATGGCAATCCTGCCGCTGTCCGGATCCTGAATGGTGGCACAGGGAAAGCATACATTGGGAACAAATCCTCTTTCTTCATACCATTCTTCCGGTGTCAGCAAGAAGGTTTCACAACGATATTTTACAATCGAAGGGTTCTCCAAGTCAAGTATTGCTCCGCCAATGGAATAAACCAGTCCGTTACAGGTTCCGCTGACCCCGTGATAGAACAACAGCCAGCCTTCCGAAGTTTCAATGGGGGCTGCTCCGCCGCCGATCTTCACCGACTCCCACCATGCTTTTCCCTTGCCCATGACATGGCGGTGTTTGCCCCAATAAACCAGATCCGGGCTTTCACTTAAGAAAATATCCCCGAAGGGTGTATGACCGGTGTCACTGGGACGGCTCAGCATACAGAAATTGCCGTTGATTTTACGGGGAAACAATACTGCATTGCGATTATAGGGAATAAAAGGATTTTCCAATCTTACAAAGGTCTTAAAATCGGTTGTTTTAGCCATTCCGATGGAAGCACCGTAAAAATCCTGGCACCAGATTATGTAATAGGTATCCTCTACCTTGACCAAACGGGGGTCATATGCGTATGGCGGCATAAAGGACTGGCCGCTCTCATCTACAAAAGGGATTTTTTCTTCATCGATGTTCCAATGGATGGCGTCTTCACTTCGGCCCATATAAATATAAGGAACGCCATTGGTCTGTTCACCGCGGAACACACCGATAAACCCATTACCATAGGGCATAACCGCACTGTTAAATATTCTGGCTACCCCTTTCACCGGATTCCGTCCGATAATGGGATTTTCCGAATATCTCCAGATGGGAATCTCCCTGCATCCCGCCGGCTTCTCCTGCCAGGGCACATTTTTAACCGAAGGGCTGATCATTTTCATTTTACTCATCACAATTCTCCTGCATATATTCTATATTTTTTTTTATTAATTCACATCTTTGGGCCACACACTCCACCGAACGAAGGGGGTCCCCCGGGGTTGCAAACACATAATCCAAAAGCCGGGCTATGGTGGTGGTGGCAACATGCATTCTGGTATCACTGGAGGCATAGTACAGGAAAACCTCCCCATTCTCTCCGGCAATGGCACCATTGGTAAAAACCACATTGGAAACATCCCCTGCCCGCTCTCCCCCAAGGGGTCCTAACAGCATCCCGGAAGGCTCGGCAATCACTTTGGCGGGATCTTCCAGAGCGGTGGCAAAAGCATACAATACATAGCGTAATCCTGCCGCGGTATTCCGCACCCCGTGGGCGATATGCAGCCAGCCCTTTTCGGTCTTAATAGGGACTGCCCCGGCACCGTTCTTGGCCTCGGTGATGGTATGATACTTCCGCCGGCTGGTAATGATTTCTTCACCGATAACCGCATGTTCGATGTCATCGCAAAGGCCAAAACCAATCCCGCCGCCGGAACCGGTATCAATAAAATCATCCATGGGCCGGGTATAAAAAGCATATTTTCCGTCTACAAACTCCGGATGCAGCACCACATTCCGCTGCTGCGGGGAGTTTAAGGTCCTTACATTATCCAAACGCTCCCAGGTCTTTAAATCCCTGGTTCTGACAATCCCGGCTGCCGCCACGGCGGCCGACAGGTCACCGGAACCGGTATCTTTGCTTTCCGAGCAGAACACGCCGTAAATATAACCGTCCTCATGCTTTGTCAGCCGCATATCGTAGACATTGGTTTCTTCCGGGCAGGTATCCTCCAGCAAAACCGGATAATCCCAAAAGCGAAAGCCATCGATTCCATTGTCACTTTCCGCCACACCGAAAAAGGATTTCCGGTCATTGCCCTCAATCCGGGCAACCAGATAATATTTTCCGTTTAATTCAATGGCGCCGGAGTTCATCACCGCATTTACACCCAGACGTTCCATGAAAAAGGGGTTGGTTTCCGGATTCAAATCATACTTCCAATAAAGGGGAATATGTTCTCTGGTTAAGACCGGATAAATATAACGGTCAAAAATACCGTTGTAAAAGTCACTTTTTTGATTCTTACGTTCCACCAGCTTCAGATATTTCGCCTGCTGTATATAGTAGTTTTGATGTAACATCATATTAACAGCCCTTTCTGATTAAAGTTCTTCTATTTTTGACTTTATTACTTCAAAACACATTCTGCCGTTGTGGTAAGGACATTTCCACGGCTCCACAATGGGCCGGCCGGTTATGGGATTGCCATTTATATCTACTTCCCAAAACCACTCCGAACCGGCTCTGGAATCCACCATGTGTTGCCTGATGTACTCCCAGGTACTTCGGGCTGCTGCCAAATACTCCTTCTTTTCCCGGTCCGTTTGATATCCCTTTAAGAAGCCCACCACTGTCTCGGCCTGTACCCACCAGATGCGGTTGGTATTCACAACACCCTTTTCACATTCATTATGAAGGGAGTGACCGTCATAAGCCACCTGGTATATCTGTGCCGTCAGAGCCTTTGTAATGGGGGTCATTTTGTCATAATATTTCTGTTCTCCCAGAATTTCCACCCCCCGGTCAATAAGCCATGCCGTCTCAATATCGTGACCGTAAGAATGCAGATCCAGAATGGAATTCATCCGGGCATCAAAAAACACTTCCTGGCGGCGCAGCTTCCGGTTATATACCTTATCCGCAAAAGTATCCATGATCCATTCCAGTCTGTCCTTCACCTCTGGCAGCGGATGCACCCGGTAAAGCTCTGTATACGCTTCAAAGACATGGAGCAGGGTGTTCATGGTCTTTTCCGCAATGACACCATTCTCCGAAAGCTTGTCATTGCTGACCTCTTGAAATTCCTGATTAAAAGCTTCCTTGTAGCCCACCTCATCGGTGCACTTTTCTTCAATCAGCCGGAATAAATCCAGTGCCATCCGTAATGCTTCCTGATCCCCCGCAGCCTCATAGTAAGAGGACAGGGCATAGATTGCAAAAGCCTGATTATAGGTATGCTTGGCAGTGTCCTCCGGGGTTCCGTCATAGGCAATGGACCAATAAATTCCACCATGATCCCGATCCATACAATGTTCTTTCATAAAAGCAAAGCCATGGCGGGCTTCGGCCAACAGACTTTCTTCCTTTAATAGGGTATAAGCATTGGCAAAGAACCACATGATCCTGCTGTTCAGGATACAACCCTTTACTGCCTCCCGGTCTATTTTCAAATCATAATCCATCCATCCAAAGTATCCGCCGCAGCGGTCATCCCGCATTCCCTGCCAAAAAGGAATGATAACATTTGTCAGGTGTTCTTTTACTGCATTTACCATTATAATCCGCCTCCGTTAACCTTTTACAGCGCCCATGGTAAGACCGCTGTAAATCTGCTTTTGACATAAAATGAAAACAATTAATGCCGGCAGCAAAGAAATGATGACACCCGCACAGATTAGATTATACTGGCTTCCCAAAGGACCTGTAAAGACATAAAGAGAAGTTGCCACAGTAGCCAGTTTCTGCTTATTCTGCAGATACAGCTGCGCCATATAATATTCATTATAGGTCCCCACTCCTTTTAACACCATGCAGGTTACAATCGCCGGCTTCAACAATGGCAGGAGAATTTTGGCATAGATGGTAAAATACGATGCGCCGTCCATAATCGCCGATTCGTCCAGAGAAACCGATATATTTTCAAAAAACTGAATAAAAATATATATGGAAATGACATCTGTCCCCATCATTAAAATAATGTAACCATACAAATGATTGATAAAGCCCAGATTGTGCATGGTCTCATAAACCGATACCTGCATGGCGATACCCGGAAGCAATGTGGCAAACAAAAACAGACTGCGGATCAAGCCGTTACCGGGAAAGCGAAAACGGTTCAACACATACGCCAATTGTGTACCGATTATGATGGATCCCAGCAATACGCATACCAATATAATAATCGAGTTCTTAAAAGCCGTACCCATATTGGCCCGGGTAAACGCATCCACGAAGTTCTGAAGGTTCAGCCAGCTGTCCGGTAATACCATGACGTTGGTACTTTGATACTCTTCCTTCGTTTTAAATGATGTGATTACACAGGATACCACCGGCAATACTGCTGCAAAGGAGAAAAACAGCAATGATACATATTGCAGAAAAACAAGAATATAGTGCTTTACTCTATATGCTTTCATCTTATTTCCCCTCCTTTTTCACTTTTAGCCTGGCCAATCTCTTATCCCTGCGGATACCTGCACCTTTATCTTCATCCTCAGCGCTCTTGAATACGTACTTAAAGAACAGTTTCTGCAGGATCGTTGCCCCAAAGATAATCAATAAAAGAACAATTGCCATGGCCGATGCCAGACCCACCTTTCCGCTGACATGAGCCACCTCGTTCATGATCACGAAGTAGGTACCGGTTCCGTTGGCACCGCTGGTGATGACATAGGGAGGCTCAAAAGCACTTAAGGAACCGGTAATGGATAATATCACGTTTAGGGTAACGATGGTCTTAATACTGGGTAATATAATATACAAAAACTGCTGAAATTTATTTGCACCGTCCAGGTCCGCCGCCTCATATAATTCCCCGTCCACAGACATAATCGCGCCGATAAACAGAACCATATTCTGTCCGAAATAGCGCCAGACCGAGGTGGCCACCAACGAAATATTATTGATCCGCTGATCCTTTAACCAGTACGGAAGATTTTCAAGGGAAAAACCACACCATTGCAGCACCGTATCAAACACAAAGCCCCTGGTGTAGAAGAATTTAAAAATAAAGCCGATTGCAATACCATTGATCAAAAAGGGAAAGAACATCAGCCCTTTAAAAAAGTTACCGCCTTTTACCCTGAAGCTCAGCATGGTTGCCAGGTATAATGCAATGACTAACTGCACCACCGATCCGCCCATGTAATAAAAGCTAAGCTTCAATGCTCCGAAAATATCTTCTCTTCTGAACACATCTATATAGTTCTTCCAGCCCACAAAGGTTCTGGGACCGATATATTTCATCTTGTAAAAGCTAAATTTGAACATCTCCCCAAAAGGAAAATAAGTGAAGGTAAATAATAATAGTAATGGAATAAGCATGAATGCAACAATAATAATTGCCTGCTGCCCCTTTCGGCTTTTGATCCATTTTAACAGGTTAAAATTTTTTTTAACTTCCATCTTAACTCTCCTTTATTGCCTGTTTTTCCAAATTGTGAGAATTTGAGCCAGGGAGAAACCTGTTACTGTTTACCGGCAAGCCAGTAAACAGTAACGTCACCTTGGCTCCTTATTGATTACCTGTACTGATTATTTAGCTTCAATTCCAAGACTTGCCTGTGCATCTGCCCAAGCCTGATTCCATTCATCCATGATTGCGTCGAATTCCTTATCGCCCTTGTCGGCATGCTCAATGATTGCCTGAATCTTGGTATTTCCGCCGGCATTGATATTCAATTCGGATTCCGCGTTGAGATCATCTTTAAAGGTTTCTTCGCCTGCCAGTGCGGGAGCACTTTCAATAAACTCAACACCTGCAAAGGCTTCATACAAACCGGGATATTCGCCCTTAATATCAATGGGGATACCACCTTCATTAAAGGCAAAGCCTGATTTTTCGGTCATCCATTTTACAAATGCCATTGCGGCTTTCTGATTGTCCTGGGAAGCATTTACGTTGATACCGTAGCTATAGTCTGCGCCGGCCGATGCATACTGCTTGCCGTTTACGGTAATGGGGAAGGACATATATCCGATATCATCGCCTTTGGGGCCGGCCTCTACCATCTGGGAGAATGCCCATGATCCAAGTACCATGGTTCCGATTTCACCGCCATTGATCATGCCTTTACAGCCTTCCCAGTCGGTGGTGGTATAGTCATCTTCAATCAGGCCGTTAGCGGCTGCGTCATAAAGAATTTTGTATACGGCATAAGGGTAAGAACCATTGCCTTTATCTGTAAAGGGGGCTGCCTCATGGATCATAATCTGGTTTTCGTAATTAAGGTCACCGGTTGCGGAACCGCCGATGTAAGCATCCCATGCACCCATGGTCCAGCCGGCCGCATAGTTGGTGTACAGCGGAATGGCATCGGTTTTATCTTTAATCGCCTGCAAAGCGGCAATAAATTCATCGGGAGTCTTGGGCAGGCTGGTAATCCCTGCTGCCTCGAAGACCGCTTTGTTGTATACGATACCCTGGGCATTAGCGGTAGAGGGAACACCATATACCTGATTGTCAAACTGCCATGCCGATGCAAAATTGATTAATGTCTGCATGGTACTTAAATCACCATAAGAGACAAAATATTCACCTAACAGGTTCTTGTCTACCTGCGGAATCATCATGATATCACCCCAGTCCCCAGCGGACAAACGCAGCAAAGCGTCCTGTGCATAATCGGTAACACCTTCAACTGTTACGGTAATATTGGGATATTCCTTGTTGAAGCTTGCTATGTAGCTGTCGATTGCGCCATTCTCGATGAGGTCGGTTCTGTGGGTCAGCCATTTGATACTGGCGGTTACGTCTGTGTAAGTTTCCCCTACAACAATGTTGGCATATGCCAATGCACCGTCCTCTGCCGGTGCTGTTGTATCTGCTGCTTCAGTAGTAGCTGCTGTTTCTGTTTTGGCTTCGGTTTTGGTTTCTGTCTGTGTTTCGGCTGTGCCTGCTGCTTCCTTTGCCCCACATCCTGCCAATGAGAATGTAAGAACTGCTGCCAAGCTAAGGGCTATCACTTTTCTTAACTTCATAATAATGGATCCTCCTTCTAATTAACTTGTTTTTAGGTAATTTAGTTAATTAATAACTAATTATAATTATAAATATTAATTTAATTTAATCATCTATTATTATTGATTTTTATATCTTTTTATTGTTATTTTTATTCAATTCTTCTTTTTATACAAATTATCTTTATTTATTTTGGTTATTTTGTATATTTATATTCTGTTTTTAATCTCTTTTAACTTAATTAAATATTGTTAAATTAAATAATCTGTATTATAATTACATTATCAATTGTCTGAGGGCCTTTATTATGAATACTATTTTTGAAGATCAAAAAAATCCTTTTTATGATACTGCCGCTTCCTTTCCTCTCTGTCTTTTATCCGGAGAGAGTACTGCTGCATATGCACCGTATTCCTTCGACATCATCCTGCCTTTTGATTGTATCTTATTGATATACACCAAAAGCGGCTCGGGAAAGCTTTCCTTTCGCAGTGACTGTTTTGGTTTGGAGACCGGTACCTTGGTGCTGTTTCCGTGTCATAAACGTTTTCAGATTAATATTCTTACCGAGCCGTGGGAGCATACCATCTTTTTTATTACCGGAGAAGCTCTTCCGTTTTTCAATGGCCTCTTGCAGGAGCCTCATATCACCGGCTCCCCCCGGATCGACCTTCATCCACATTCTGAAATTGTCCATAATATTGAAAAAATAAGTAACTGCCTGCTTCATAATTCGGCCCGCGTACAGCTGCATATTTCAGCACTGCTTTACAGTATAATGACGGAATGCATTCTGGCCTTTGATAATGATGAAAGAAAAAACCGCCCCGTACCACGTTATATCAAGGAAATGAAGGACTTGCTGGAGGAGGCTTTTGCACAGGAATTTTCCCTGGACCAACTGGAACAACGTTTTTCGGTCAGCAAGTATCGCTTATGCCGGGAATTTAAAGAACATCTGGGTGTTTCGCCGATACAGTATTTAAATAAGGTAAGAATCGATACCGCCATGCATTACCTGGAGACTACCGACATAAAGATTCATGAGATCGGGACGATGATCGGGATGGAGAATACCAATCATTTTATTCTTCTGTTTAAGAGATATAATGGTGTAACGCCGCTTTGTTACAGGCAAAATATCAGACGGGAGATTTATCAGTAAAACAGGGAGAGTTTCTGCACATAGCAAGGCCTGCTGCAAGCAATCGCTTGGCAGCAGGCCTCATGTATCATATTATGTTCTTCAAAATGTACTACATTTTACTTCATCACATATTTTGTCAGTCTTCCAGTTCCGACTTTTACAAGCAACCCTTTCTCCAACATTTCTTTAAGTGTATTAATCGCATAGGTAGGGCCACTTCCTAAAGCTTCTTCCACATCTGACCGGATAATCTCTTTTTTATTTTCAAACAGTCTGAGTATCGGTATATATTTCTCATCACCTCGGCTTAAAGCCTGAGCATGTATATTAGGAAGAACAACCACGAATGCACCTTCAACATTTTCAAATTTAGGCTGCATTGGCAACCCTTTATAGCAACTGATTATCTTACTAATGCCTGTACCATATGCCTCTATTAATCTCATTCTGTAAAACAGGTTCGCTAATTTTTCATTTCTTGGTTGAGATGCACCGATCATAGCAGCTTCCAGGGACAATCCAGGGACCAATCCGCCTAAAGAAATAAATTCCAGGCGGTCAGAATAAAGATTGATAATTGTATTCCCACTAAAAGAATAGTCCCTATGGACAATCGCATTCAGCAATGCTTCCCGAACAGCATCTTCGGGATAATCTCGTTCGTCTGTACGCAGCAAATTCTAACAGAATAAGTGATAGAAAGCAATATAGTTAATCATCATTTATAGGCATTTCTCCTGTACATAAACCATATTCCACCTGTAAGCAGAAGGACCATAATGATGATCACCGCCACCGTTCCTCCCTTGATGCCCTTATCTGCTGCCGGCAATGCTTTTTCAAGATCACTTACCTGAGCCGCTTTCTGAGGTTCAATAGCCGGCTTTGTCAATACATCGGCCATCATTTTTTCTTCACTTGCTACGATCAGATACGCAGAAGCGTGGGTAAATGTCAAATCTGCCGTTCCATCTTCATGGATAACGGTACTTTCCATGAACTCCAATTCGCCTGTTTCTTCATTATAATAGAACAAGTTCGCGTACTTACCGGCATTTTCCTTTTTCATGTCGATGGTCAGGGTGGCTGTTAATCCAAATTCTCCGTTATGAGCAATCTCAAACTGCATCTGGTACAGGCCTTCCGCAAATGTACTGTCCACCGTATCCGGTATTACCGAAACCTCCTTCATTACCCGCAGATCAATATCGGCAAAGGAATCTCCGGTGATATCGGTTCCTTTTATCGTCCAGTATATACCATCATCCATCCGGAATATCATCTCTACGGGCTTTCCCTTCGCACTTTGCAGAATATCTTCAGGGATTATTGTGGTTCCGCTTATATTCAGTACCGCTGCATCCTCTTTTTGCAGCAACTCCCGGGCGGCATCCCACGCTGCTTTACTGTCGCCACTAATTTCAATAGTGTTGGGCGATACAGTATTATTCTGGTTGAATTCGATAGCTGCGATATCATCTGCCGCATGTTTATTTCCTTGTACTGTTGCAGCAGGGATTTCCTGCCCTTTTACAGTCTCCGACGAAAGAGGCTGGATGGCTGCCGGACTATTTTCATCTGATCGGGGTTTTGCTTTGCTGCTGCTTGATTGTGTACTGCTGCTTGACTCTACACTGTCCCCACTATTCGTATTTCCACTACTATTATTACTATTATTACTGTTATTATCGTTATTATTATTGTTATTATTGCTGTTGTTATTGTTGTTTCCGCCTGTATTGGGATTGTAGTCTGCTGTCTTATATAGATAGAAGTCCTCCCATGAACCCCAAGCACCGGCTGCAGCTTTGGCAGAGGCGCCGATTGTGATAGAACCGCCATCCTGTGTAACCAGGATATTCTCCACTGCAGGGTTTTTCCAGTTTTGCCATCCGGTTAACGTTACCGGGGTTTCGGTTGTTGCTCCTCCACATTTTGCATATATCTTAATTTCTGCATCATCTCCTGTATCTCCTCCCTGTACATAAGCACTGTAAGTATAGTACCCGGCAGGCAGACCCGTAATGGTCTGCTCAACTGTATAGTCCAATTCATCGGCGGAATAAAAATGAAGACAATAATTGCCGCTTCTAACATTGTTGGTATCATTTTTTCTGGTTACATAGTCTGCTGATATTGACCACATGGACATATCGCTGTCCTCAAATCCCGGATTGATCACCAGGTTGGGCGGCAATATAATAAGGGTACATACGGCCGCAGCACTGAAGCCCTGTAATGTTCCATGGATGGTATAGGTCCCGATTCCGCCTGCAATTGCCTGGGTAAGCTCAGCTTCATTCCAGGTCACTGCCATTGCTTCTTTGCTTCCAGTATTATAGGTTACTGTTACAGTCGCAGGAAGTATAACTGTGTTTCCAACCTCCACGCTTACCTTGGCGGCAGCAACTTCTTCAACTGCCAGTGGGGCATTGGCTCCTGTTCCCACATATTTAAACACCTTCAAAGATTCCAGGGGGTTACCGGCAAAATCAAACATTGCCTGATTATCCCAGGAGGAACCGCCATACCAGGCGCCTGCATCTTCCGGGTCATAATCAGCCGCATAGCTGGACGCCCAGCCCGAACCGTAAGCCTCCCATTTGGCTTTATTATCGGCCAGGACGGATGATGCATTTGCTGCTGTCTGATCATATATGGCTACCGGAATCCAGGCCGGTTCCCAATAGAACACACCGATTCCGTTGGTTCCGACATTGGCAACAGCCTGCATAACATCCCGCACGGAAGTTGCCTGTCCCTGTACCGACACGGGATATGGCAAGTCAATTCCGGCTTTTCCCTGGGCAATGGTATTGCCATGACCGTCACCATCGGCATAGGTATATGCATAAGAGGTTTCCGCAACCATGACCTTTTTACCGTATGTGGCTGCCACCTGGGACAATACGCTGGTCAGGTTGCTCAGGGAACCATGCCAGAAGGGGTAATAAGACGTGGCAAAAACATCGTAATCTACATTATTACTGCTTAATGTACCGGCATAACCGGTATATCTTCCTGCCGTTTCCGGATTGGTAAAATGCAGGGCTACCAAAATACTTTTTCCCTGCTCGTCAGCAACACTGCGAACCGCACTGCTGCCGGCATTAAATAAAGTGCACATATCGGTCCAGTTGGTTACCCCGGCAATACCATTATTGGTTTCATTACCTACCTGAACCATTTTTACGTTTACGCCGGCATTGATCATCTGTGTCAATGCATCCTGGGTGAATTGATTAATGGCATCCGCCTTTTGAGATACCGTATATCCGCTCCATGCCTTGGGCGCTTTTTGCTTTCCGGGATCAGCCCAGAAATCAGAATAGTGGAAGTCCACCAAAACCTTCAGCCCTGCCTGCGTTGCCAATTGTCCCATGGTAATGGCTTTTGCAACATCGTTATTCCCGCCGCCATAGCCTTTTCCGGCTGCATTATAGGGGTCATTCCAGACACGCACGCGGACATAATTGATACCGGAATCGGCCAATAGTTCAAAAAACTGCGGCTGCGTCAGTTCTTCACCCTCCCAGCCCTTAAAGGTAACTCCACTGTCCATCAGGCTGACGTAAGATGCAATATCAACCCCTTTAATAAAACCATCACACATTCCCGTGACCTGCTGCACATAAATACCTGCATCTACGGGATCCACTACATTTTCCGGAGCACCATCCAGTTTATACAATTTAAAATTATCAAAGTCGCCATAATATCCTGCCGGCAGATTACCGGTTATCTCAATGGTCAGACTGCCCGCTTCACTAAGGGTAAATTCCTCCGATGACAATGTTGTCCAGCTATTCCAACCGGTGGTGGTGATATCCAGCGAAGTACCACCCACTTCCAAAGATAACCCCGAACGTTCTTCTTTCCCGGCACACTCGAAAGTCACCTTGTATCTGCCCGCTTCCAGATCTGATACGGTGTTGCTGAAAGAAATTTCCGCGGTTTGGGACAGATCATTCCATACATTAAGGAAGAAGGTCTTGTTACTGGCCCACTGATTTGTTTTTACTGTATACCCATAATCACTGCTGTCTATTTCCTCCAGCACAATGTTCCAGCCGGTTGTATCGCCTGATTCAAAATCACCGTTAGTGATGGTGATTTCATAAGGATCCTCATCCCCATCACCTTCTTCGCCATCATTTCCATCATTTTCGTCATTTCCATCGTTTTCATCTTCCCCATCGCCTGTTCCGGTCAGGGAAATATTATCTATCACTACGGTTGTATCCGCATCAGCTTCAATGTAAATTCCGATTTCATAATCTGAAACCTCACTGTCCAGGCAAAAATCCATAGAGAAATCAGCCCAGTTGTTCCAACCAGCTAAGGACACAGCTTCACCGCTTTCATCACTTGTATAGAAATTTATGCTGCCGCCTCCACAAGCTTTGCCTGTCAGATGATAATCGCCTGCTTCCAGAAAGGTAACGGTTTGAACATATTTCATTCCCTGGGCTTCCGGTGCCGTATCTTTTACCCAGGCTTTGTGGGCATAAGTGCCATCCGGAATGGAAAGCGATGCATTTCCCCCGATTTGTGTTACATCACTCACATAATCCCAGTTACCGCTAAAACTCCATCCGTTACCGGCTTCCCAAATTGAAGTTTCAAAGCTGCCATTAATAAGCAAATTTGTTTCTTCTTCCGCATGAACTTTCATTAATGCGGTACCACTCCCAAGTAATTGGGTTACCATCATGCTTACGGCTATTAAAGCCGTCCATGCTCTTTTACATGTGCCTTTGATTTTGCGTCCCATCTGCATACACTACCTCCATCATTAACTATCATTGACGTCCCACAAACCGTATTAATCCGCTTGGACAATCGGTTGTTCTTTTTTTACATTATCATTTCTTTATTGAAAAAACAATTCGTAAAAACCGCTAATTTCGTAATGAAAAAATTAGCGGTTTTCTATAAAAAAACTTGTATATTTTGATTTTTTTGCGCATTTTTGCGCAAACGGTTGTCTTATTGTGAAATAGTTATAAAAAAGCACGATTCCTATTGTAAACTTTCACGGCAAGATGAAAGAAGCTCTATTTTCAGATATTGATACAGATTATTACAGTGTGGAATGTTGGCTAAATCTACCCCACAAAATCCGCCAACTCTTTAAAAGTTTTTGATGTCTCCAGACTTTGAACCACATTATGCATTTTAGCCACACTACTTTGATAGGCCTTGCGCATGGCTTCACAATCAAAATTTTCCAGTAGTGCTTCCAGCATTCCCATTTCCTTTATTTTTTTCTTCCGAATCATACGCCTGTCACGTAACATCTTATAGACCTTATACCCCCGGACTGCATTGCAATGTGTTGACTCCATATATTCTAAAATATCTTCTATTTCCTTATCAATTTGCTCTTTCTCGCACTTCAAGTTAATTATGTACTGTTTAATATTAGTAAAAAACTCCAGCTGCCTTTCAGCTAATAGCATCCAATCATTTGGATGACCGTCATATACAGTTTCCTTTTTAACTATATTTATCAATACGTCATCGCCTTTCTCCTCAAGTTGTTTTTCTCCACATATTCCAAGACTAATTGCAATCGCTTTGTCTACATTTTTCAACACCGCTTTGCCAACATTCCCGCAATATCCTTCTAATCGTGATTTATCAATTGTCTTTATCTGTTCCAGGCAAATTGCACTTTCTTTTTGTAACACATTCTTATTACGGATAATAACATGAGTTGGTAAATTTTTCTTTGTATTCGTAGTCATAACAGCTATAATCGTTGTTGTAGAATATGCATTACCTACGTTATTCTGAATTATTATAACCGGTCGCTTACCCTTTTGTTCACTACCTATTGATTGTTCGATTCCGGATAGATCGGCATAAAACACATCTCCTCTTTCCGGTGACTTATTCACATTCCGGAAAGGTATATTTTTAGCTGCACTGCCCATACACACACCTCCAATCAACTGGCGGGATGCAAAACTAGAAAATGTATTCCTAAGTTAAAGAAGAGGAGACCCCGCCATATTAGAACAAATGCCCCTGTGCTTCCTGATATTGCTCCATTGTTACTTCCAGAACTTCGCAGGCTTTTTCAAGTGAAACCTTTAAACTTCGCATCACACTTTCAACATTTTTAGTAAGCCGTCTGGCCTCTCCCTGCTCAATTCCTCTTTCAAAAATTCCTTCACTAAAATTACACATCTTATCAAACCCCTCCCTTTGTTTATCGTTCAGTATGACGCCGAACTCTTCTTCCATTATCCTTTCTCTCTCAGACGCCGGTATTCCTTCCGTAAACATTATGCTCAATAATCCGGTAATGCTTTTCGCACCAAGCTCAACTTTTCTGCCCAGTGTAATCTGAATCACCGTAAGCTTATCATAGCTGGGCGGATTGTCCGGTATCCCTGCCCTAACGTCTGTTTTAGCAATAGCAAACCTGGAAATCGCACTGCCAACTTTATCTGGTGCATTCATGCATATCCAGATCGAGTAAACCTTCTTGATACCATCATAATTTCTAAAATCAAACTCTGTTTTAGCCTGGATTGAAATCATCCGGGCCCCGTAGAAAATGCCTCTTGTTACAATCTCATAACCGGGGTAGAAGTTCTTCTGCGCTTCCACATCAAAGAAATACTTTTTACGACCGCTTTCCTGTGGTGTATAGGCATGAAATCGAAGGTCGCAGATAATCTTCCCCTCTCCCGAGATATTGTTTTCTGTATCGTCGCCGATAATATTTTCGGGCCGGAATTCTCTTTCGGAAACAGCTATCTCCGGGTCAATACATTCCAGTGCAATCTGCTCAATCGGCAGCTCCGAAAACTCCGCCGCTGTTTCCTTCAGAATCCATGCCAAAATATATCGATTGCTCAGCATATTCTTGGCATAGCTGTCGTACTGCGCCCCATCTACGACTTGTGCAGTGCATCCGCTTAGTGTGTTCTCCATTCTTCCTCCTGTGTTATGCAGGAGGCCTTCAAAATCTCCTGCCTATTTTTTCTTTGGATAATAAGCATAGATTTTGAAATGAATAAGAATTCATGATGAGCTATTGCTCAAAGAAGATTATTTGAATTATGCTTATAATGATGTTTGTTACCTTAAATGGTACTATATGGAACAGAAAAAAGCAAGACTATTCCTATGATTTTTAAATTTTTTCACCGTCAATTGTTGTGGCAAAGTTGTGGCAATTTACACTTGACAAAAGCCGGCACAATGCTATAATGAAATTGTAACTTCGGAACAACTTTGGAACAACAAGGAGGTAGAACTATGGCCACAAAAGTAACTTGCACCCCCCCAAAAGGAAAAAAAGGATACACAATAAACTTCAGGCATCCAGTGGAAAAAGATAAAAGTGGTAAATATGGCTTAAAGGTTCATAGAGGCCTAAGTACAGCGGATGAAAAAAAAGCAAATATTTTAGTCGCACAACTGGAAAATATGATTGCTGATGAATATTGGTGGAATCGTTCTAAGAGAAACGAAGCGTATAATCATTTCGATACCATAGTAGTAGATGCTTTCTTTGATCCCATGGATACTCTTCAGGATGAATGTGCATTATTGGATAAAATAATGCTTCCCGGTAAAGCAGAAGGCTATAAAAGAGGCTTGCTTTTAGGGCCAAGCGGTGTTGGAAAAACTTCACTTCTCAGAATTATGGCCGGAACCGTAAAAGAAAAATTTCCCACAACATCAACAGGACGAACTACCACATGCAACATGGAGATCATAATGTCTGATGAAAGGGATTATGAAATGGTAATCACTTTCATGTCACGCCATTTAGTCGAAATGTATGTTCAGGAATGCATCGAAGCTGCCATCGATGTCTGTATGCATACCGATGGGGAACAATCTCGCCAGGCAATTTCAGAGAGTTTATTTATTCATCGGGATCTTGTCGTCCGCCTATCCTATTTGCTTGGAGATCTCACGCTAACTCCTGAAACGGGAAATGAGGATTTCGAAGACGATTTTGATGAAGATATTATAAATAATACAGAAAAAGAGGATACCATTTATAGCCAAGATTCAAATATGCTGCTTCAGAAAGTAAATTACTTTATTGATGAACTAATAAAAATATGTGACACTTTGAAATCAGGCGATGTTGACGTTGAAGATGAAAGTTTTAACCCCGAAGATAATATACCGATTTTAGCCCTCCGCGATGAAATGGTCAATGAAATTGCAAAAAGATTTGACTTGCTGACAAATGGAGAGAGACTAAATTCTAAAGGTAAATGGGTAAATGCATGGTACTTTAAGACCTCTGACAGAAAAGAATTTTTAAAAATGGCAAAATTATTTTCCAGTAATTCAAAAGGATCATGGGGGGGATTATTGACGCCCATAGTAAAAACAATGCGCGTTAAGGGGGATTTTAGACCAGCCGCCATGGATCAGTCACCTAAAATTGTATTATTTGACGGTCTTGGTTTAGGCCATAAAACGACAGCAACATCTCTGCCAAACAGAATTGTAGAATATTTCCGTTTATCCGATGCGATTATCTTAGTAGACAATGCCCAGGCGCCGGTACTGGATAACGTAAAAATGGCACTAAAAGCCGTTATTGAATATGGATATGCCAGCAAGATTTTGTTTGCCTTTACGCATGTTGATATGATGAAGGGAGACAATTTTCATAAGTTTGATGACAAAAGGCGTCATATTTTAGCCGCTTTAAATTCATATCTGCATGAAATGAAACGGCAAAATGAAGATACCTTTAGTGATGCAGAAGCTAAGTCAATTATAAACTCTTGTCATTTCTTCTCTGATTTGGATAAAGATGAGCCCAGCAAAATGACGCAACACTACACCCAGTCATTACTAAAACAAATAGAAAACTTATACTCCGCAGGAATTACCATTGAAGATGTAATGCTTAAATACGATGCTATGACACTGTATTCTCATGTGCAGGCGGGAATTCGCAAATACAGAGATATCTGGTCACAGATCATCGGCTATCCTGTTAAAACAGAAAAAACAACGCATTGGTCCCGCGTAAAAGCGTTAACAAGGCGTTTGGCTTATTTTGGTCAGGATCATTATCACAATGAATTAATGCCATTGGCGGATTTCAGACAAGAACTCAGTTCACAATTAAACTTGTTTTTGAACAAACCTTTAAAGATTATTCCGGAAGCAACAGCTGAAGACATTCGAGTAATGCTTATTAATGAGATAAAGAGTGATATCAATGCGCAATTAATTGATTTTGTTAAAAATCATATGTGGCAAGATAGTTCACAAATGCAAAAATGGGAGGAAGCTTATCGAGAATCCGGAAGATATTCCACTTACTATAGAGCATCCAAAATTAATGAAATACTGGAATTGGCAGCTCCTCAGATTGATAACTTTGCATATAACATGACCGATATACAAAAAGATTATATTATGGAATTTATTGCGATAGTTGAGAGCACACTTAAAAAAAATAACTGCAGTTTGGAAAAATTTAATTACTTGACGTAAACATACTCACAAGGTACCAACTTAACTCTTACGCAAGGACCGGCATGATAACTTGCCCTTGCGTAAGAATTATACTTATGCTAAATAGCCTTTCGTTTAAATCACTGATTTGAAATAATCAATAGTTTTTTTCAGCCCTTCCTCCAGGCACACCGTGGGCTCCCAATCCAGTTCCGCCTTGGCAACTTCAATAACCGGCTGGCGCTGCATGGGGTCATCCTGCGGCAACGGCTGATAGACGATTTGCGAGTGGCTTCCGGTCAGCTGAATAACTTTCTGAGCCAGTTCCAACATCGTGAATTCATCCGGATTACCCAGATTCACCGGTCCGGTAAAACCATCCCGGCTATTCATCATCCGGATCATGCCTTCAATCAAATCATCCACATAGCAAAAGCTTCTGGTTTGTTTGCCGTCGCCATAGATGGTAATATCCTTATTTTGCAGAGCTTGTACGATAAAATTAGAGACCACCCGGCCATCATTCTTATGCATCCGGGGACCATAGGTATTGAAAATCCTGATGACCTTAATATCCACATGATGCTGCCTGTGATAGTCAAAAAACAGTGTCTCTGCCATCCGTTTTCCTTCATCATAGCAGGAGCGCACCCCGATAGGATTCACACAACCGCGATAGGTCTCCGGCTGGGGATGGATCTCCGGGTCTCCATAGACTTCGCTGGTGCTGGCCTGTAAAATCCGGGCACGGACACGCTTGGCAAGCCCTAAGGTATGTAATGCGCCATCGACACTGGTCTTTCCTGTCTTGATGGGGTCATATTGATAGTGTATCGGACTGGCCGGACAAGCCAGATTGTATATCTGGTCTACTTCCGCATACACCGGCATGGTAACATCGTGGCGGACAAACTCAAAGTATGGATCCTTTATCAGATGTCTGATATTTTCTTTATTACCGGTAAATAAGTTGTCCATGCAGATTACGTCATGGCCTTGCTCCAATAGCCTCTCACATAAATGCGATCCGAGAAAGCCAGCACCACCGGTAACCAAAATCTTCTTTCGTTCCATTTATTTCTCCTTTTCATCTATCTGCCAAACTCTGACACTGTTTTCCGGTAAGCCGATGCATTCCCAATATCATAGGACTTACCATCCGGTACAAAAGCCATCATTCCCTTATTATGACGTACGTAGTCAAGGGCATCAGTAAGTTCCACCTCCCCTTGGGAATTAACTACCTTGTGACTTACCGCATACGCTAACCGACTGTATACATCCTTGGTAATGACATAGGCTCCGAAGGCCGCAAAATAATTATCCGGTCTTTTTCTCGATGAAACAGCCAGAAAATCTCTAGCTTTCTCACAATCAGGTTTTTCGGCGATAGCTGTAAGCTTCAATACCGTCTCATCTTTGTTTTCCCAAACCCCGCCAAAAATACCATAATTACTCACTTCCTCCAGATCGACGTTATGTACGGCAACCATTGCCTGACCGTACTGTTCATAAGCATTCAAAAGCTGCTTGGTACATGGTAAATTTGTATTACTGTGATAAATCGTATCACCCAGCAGCAGAAGCACCGGCTCACCGGCGGCAAAGTTTCGGGACTGGTATACAGCATGTCCAAAACCCTTTTGCTCTTCCTGATAAACAAAGCGCAACTTTTTCCCGATACGCCTGATCTTATCTTCATATTCCTTCATTTGTTTGGAAAGTTTCTCATAATGCTGAGCCTGTAATGGTTTCATGAAAAAATCTTCATAATAGGTTTTTTCTTCCTTATTTAATATTAAACAAATCTCTTCGATCTCTATCTTATCCAGCTCCTCCAAAAGCACCAGGATAGCCGGTTTCACTAAACCATCTTGATCAATTACCGGGCAAAACTCTTTCTTCACACCTCTGGTCTCCGGATACAGCCTTGTCCCAAAACCAGCTACCGGAATAACGGCCTTGCGAACTGAAGTATTGGGTTTCAAGGTTAATGAATATGCCGTCATTCCCAGTTCATTCTGCAGATAATCCATTAGTTGCTGCTGTGTTTTCCTATCTTTCGCAAGAAACTGCACCGTTCCATCCCCCTGAGAACCCACACCCTTGGCTCCGTAAGTCAGGCGCTTCACGTTCTCGTCCGCCAGGACACGGTGAAGTGCCGGGGCCGTCAGTTCTTGGGGACACATAGGAGCTACTTTTTCATCAAAAAGCTTCTGGGCTTCGATCATCAATGCACCTAATTTTTCTACTTCTCCATGAGATATATAAGCAATGGCGCGGCTTGTTATAATCTGATTATCACTGCCTAACGCTTCATGCAGTGCCTCTTCCATTTCATCACGGGCAAAAGGATAGGCGCGGTTCAAATCCGCCAGAATCTTTACGGTATCCTTACCTGCCATTAAATCTGCAAAAACATAGTAAAGAGGTTTGCGTACCGTGATCCGTTCCACATCTAGTTCATTGCCGTCAAAAGTCATGGATACCGGATTGATACCAAAAGCACATGCCTGATCCAGCCTTCCGCACCGGGAGGGCGTCCGCTGCTCACCCCAATAGGCGATGTTCATTACGCCTAAAGTATTCATGTGTAAGTCGTACAACTGGTTAAATGCCCGGGCAACCATAACGCAGATAGCTGCCGAGGAGGAGAGACCGCTTTTCATGGGAAGGGTCATCTCTGTAATCTCCAGATGAATACCGCCTACATGGTACCATTCGCATATATAGGAAGCTACTCCTGCTACATAAGAAAAAAATCCACCTTCTCTTGCGGCTGCTCGAAGCTTACCCATGTCCATCTCACAGATAAAGGAAGAAGATTGATATTCTGAAAGATTACTGGTCACAGAAAATCGTTCGCTCTTTTGGGCGGTTCCATAAATACCCTGTTCAATCCCTGTTACGATGGCGCAACCGGAAACGATATCGGCATTCATACTTTTGTTAAGTCCGGCCCAGTCGCTGTGCTCACCGAAAAGACAGAGGCGGCCGGGGACGAATAAATTGATTTGATTTTGGGATGTTGTCATAATTTCTCCAAATAATTTTTATTACTAACCCGTAATTATATTCTCACCGGCAGTTTTTTCACTAATAGATGTTCGTTATTTGCTCCTTTGGTATCATATAAGGATATAAAATAATATTTTCACTTTTTCTATTTTTTTTTATTTTTTACAAAATAGCTAGCTTCAATACTTCCGGCAATAATAAAACGAATATTTTTATTAGACATTTTTTTAGCAAGTTCAATTAACAATCCAATATTTTACAAGGTTTTATATATCCTAAAAATAATAGATTTATTTTTTCATCTTTAGGTATAAATAATCTTTTCTTCTTTAGTGTTTCATCATATATTCCAATATAATTAGGATGCGGTATATAATAACATTTTTCAATATTTTCTTTATATATTTTATCAGTAAAAATTTCTTTAAAATATAATTTAGTTTTGTTATACAATATTATAATTGAATCAGAATTTATACACGTTTTTTTAATAGAAGCAATGTTAATTTCTTATATTTATTATTATGATCAGATGCACTGTAATTATAATTTTACTTTTTTTATATATAAGAAAATAAATAAAAAAAATTTTGCACACTTTAATATAAGCTAAATATTTTTCGAATCAATATTCTCAAACCAGCCTAAATTGGCAATATTCATTTTTTCGCTCCAGTATTTTCTATTAAATACTTCTTTTTCACATAAGGTTTTATATCCTAATTCAGTAATAATCGTATTTTTAATGTTTACATACTCATTTCCATTCGCACATCGTTATTTTCTGCACTCATGCTCCCCCTTTATTGCTTCTCCTATATATACCCTGTCTTTTTTTATTAATTTCATAATATTTATTTGCTTTTCACTAAGGTAATCGGATACTATATATTCCTTTACTTTAAACCCATACCCTTCAAAACGCTCTACAACATCCATTCCATACAAACGAACATGATCCTCTTGACCATAATATTGTAATCTATCTCTTTTACTCAATATTCCCTTATGCTCATATGTTTTTCTGTTTTCACAAATAGGCATAGAAAATAAAACTTTTCCCCCTACTTTTAGAGTTCTTCTTATTTCCTGAAGTGCATTTTTCTCATCTTCAACATGCTCTAGAACATGATTTAGGATAATATAGTCAAAACTATTATTTTCAAATTTCATTTTTGTTATATCAACTACTTCCTCTGCAACTCCGCATTGAATATCTCCCGTGGTATATTTCACCTCCATATTTTTTCTAATTTTTTTTTCAATACATGGTTCAGGCGCAATATGTAAAATTGAGAACGCTCCTGTATATATATAAGTTTTATTTTCAATTACCCAGTCAATCCATCTAATTCTATCATTACTTTGACATATTGGGCATCTAACATGCTTTCGATAACCTCCTCCAATTATTTTTTGACTAACGAAAAGTTCCGTTTTAATTCCATAATTAAGGAAAAAATTAACATCATTTTTACATATTGAACAAGTATATTTTTTAGAATAAACAGGTAATAATGCAAATGTTTTAAGTATTTCTTTTTTTAAAAATTTTATATTCATATTAAGCTTGTATGATGTTTATAGGTACAAAACACCATAACTTCCTTTCTTTTTAATATCGTGGTTATAATACATTCAGATACTGTGGACTTTTAATTTTTATCCTGTAGCTTGACTACTTAACTGGAGTGTATTGCCGCTACTTTT
>JAVBUF010000118.1:0-31089 GCA_031555615.1 Lachnospiraceae bacterium
ATCTTTTATGAGAATGGCTTACGTTGTTACCAAAATGAACACCTTTACCACAAATATCACATTTAGCCATCTTTGCACCTCCTAACAATGCTTAATTAACAACAGTAGTATGATATCAGAAAATAAAATATAATGCAAGCAAAAAATTTATTTATAATAAAAAATGATAATGCTATAATTTAGTATTTCATTTTTTTGGTATTAAGGTTATAATATAGGTTGTCAAGTTTTGCGAAAATGAAAAAGGAGGTCACCTATGAAAACTTCTTCTATGAATACACATATGGGAAACATTGAAATTGATAATGAAGTAATCGCCCAGTATGCCGGGTCGGTAGCAACCGAGTGCTTTGGCATTGTAGGGATGGCTGGTATCAATGTGAAAGATGGATTGGTTAAGCTTTTAAAAATGGACAGCATGACAAGAGGAATTACGGTAACAATAGAGAACAACAGATTAATTCTTGATTTTCATGTAATTGTTTCTTATGGCGTGAGCATTCTTGCCGTTTCCGATAACCTGGTCAGCAACGTGAAATACAAGGTGGAAGAGTTTACCGGAATAGCAGTAGAAAGAATAAACATCTTTGTTGAAGGTGTACGAGTGATTGATTAAGGAGGAATGAGTGTTGTGAGTAACAATACAATCGATGCACAGCTGCTTTCAAAGATGTTTCTGGCAGGTGCAAAAAAATTAGAAGCCGGCAAAGAGTGGATTAATGAATTAAATGTATTTCCCGTTCCCGACGGCGATACCGGAACCAATATGACGCTGACCATCATGTCAGCCGCCAAAGAGGTTGCTGCCATGGAAGGTGCCGATATGCTTACTGTCTGTAAAGCTATTTCGTCAGGTTCCCTGAGAGGCGCAAGAGGAAATTCGGGTGTTATCCTGTCCCAGTTGTTTCGTGGATTTACCAAAGTGGTGAGAGAATATGACGAGATCACCATTCCGATTATGGCCGATGCCTTGGAAAAGGCTGTCGAGACCGCATATAAAGCCGTAATGAAACCCAAGGAAGGGACCATTCTGACAGTCGCCAAGGGCGGCGCGGAAAAGGCTCGGGCTTTGGCTGACGAAGGCGTCGAAGATATGGCCTATTTTATCGATGAAGTGATTAAATATGCTGATGAAGTTTTAAGTAAAACTCCGGATATGCTTCCGGTTCTAAAGCAGGCTGGGGTTGTGGATTCCGGCGGCCAGGGATTGATGGAAGTGCTGAAAGGGGCCTATGATATCTTTTTGGGCAAAGAACTGGATTTAACCATATCCGAGGCAAGACCGGCAAGTGCCGCTGCCCCAAATCTGAATGCCCAGGCTGATATGGATATTAAGTTTGGTTATTGTACGGAATTTATTATTATGCTCACCAGAAACTTTAATATTAAACAGGAAATGGATTTTAAAGCATTTTTAGAATCTATCGGCGATTCCATTGTAGTCGTGGCTGACGATGATGTGGTAAAAGTACATGTTCACACCAATGATCCGGGCCTGGCTATCCAGAAAGCATTGAAATACGGCGCCCTGTCTAATATGAAAATTGACAATATGCGATTGGAGCATCAGGAAAAATTATTTAAAGAAGCTGAAAAAACGGCCGAAAATGTTCCAGCCCAGGCAGCACCCCAGCCTCATAAAGAGGTAGGCTTCATTGCCGTATCGGTGGGTGCCGGTATTAATGAAATTTTTACCGGTCTTGGTGTTGATTATCTGATTGAAGGCGGTCAGACCATGAATCCCAGTACCGAAGATATGTTGAACGCCATTTCCTGTGTAAATGCCGACAATATCTATATATTGCCCAATAATAAGAACATTATTTTAGCCGCTAATCAGGCCCAGATGCTGGTGAAAGACAAAAACATCATTGTTTTGCCGACCAAAACAGTACCCCAGGGTATTACCGCCGTGATCAATTATGTTCCGGATTTGGGCGTTGATGAAAACACTTCCACCATGAACGAGGAATTGGGTAAAGTAAAGACCGGTCAGGTGACATATGCCGTGCGTGATACAGTGATTGATGATAAAGAAATCAAGCAGGGCGATTATATGGGGATCGGCGATGCCGGAATTGTTGCGGTAGGCAGTGAGGTGGCTGAGGTGACTTACCAGATGATTCAAAATATGGCCGATGATTCCAATGAACTGATCAGCATCTACTATGGCGAGGAAATTTCCGAAGAAGATGCCGAACAAATGCAGCAGCGGGTGGCTGACAGCTTTCCGGGGCATGATGTGGAACTGCAATATGGCGGCCAGCCCATTTATTATTATATCGTATCAGTTGAATAGCAGCTTAGGCGGACGGTGTGTAAAAACATACCGTCCCTTGACTTTTCAGGGAGAAAATGATATTCTTATACAGAACAAATGTTCTTGATTTGAAAGGATAACAAATGACACGGGATACGGACCTTAAAGAACTGAAAGGAATCGGCGATAAGACAGCGGCATTGTTTCATAAGCTGTCCCTTTTTTGTGCCCATGATCTGTTAACCTTTTACCCCAGAGATTATGACACCTATAAAGAACCTGTCCGGATAGCAGATGCCGGAGTGGGAGAGATCAATTCCTTTTATGGCACGGTATCAGGAATTGTCCAGAAAAAGAAGATCAGGAATCTGGTTATTTTAAATACCCATATCCAAGACGAGAGCGGGATGGTTTTGCTGACTTTTTTTAATATGCCATATCTGATCAATACCTTAAAACCCGGGATGCGCTTTATTTTTCGGGGAATCGTTCAAAGAAAAGGAACAGAACTGGTGATGGAACAGGCGAAGATCTTTACCCCTGAGGAATATCAGGCTGTCTGCGGCAGCCTGCAGCCCAGATATGCGTTAACAGCAGGACTTACCAATAACGCCGTTATCAAAGCCGTAAAGCAGGTACTTTCTCTGTTTCCCTTTCAGCCGGACCATATTCCTGAACTTATTAGGGAAAGATATGATTTGATGGAATATCGCCAGGCCGTGGAAACCATCCATTTCCCCCAAAATCCGGAAAATTTATATCCAGCCCGAAGACGTTTGGTATTTGATGAGTTTTTTCTTTTTATTATTGCCGTGCGAAGGATGCGGGAACAGACACAGGTTTTGGAAAATACGGCAGTATTGATGGAAACGGCTGATACCATCCGGCTATTGGAAGTTCTTCCATATGAATTGACCAAAGCCCAATTAAAAGTGTGGGATGAGATCAGGAGTGACTTATCCGGTCCTTATGTTATGAATCGGCTAATCCAGGGAGATGTGGGTTCCGGAAAGACCATTTTGGCTTTTTTGTCACTACTGATGTGTGTTTCCAACGGTTATCAGGGAGCCATGATGGCTCCTACCGAAGTGCTGGCATTGCAGCATTTTACTGCCCTTAATGAGATGACGGACGCATACCGGCTGCCTTTTACACCGGTACTGCTCACCGGCTCTATGAGTGCGGCCGAAAAAAGGCGCGCTTATGAGCAGATCCGAAAGGGAGAAGCCAATGTCATCCTTGGCACCCATGCCCTGATCCAGGAAAAGGTGGAATATCAGAATCTGGCCCTGGTCATTACCGACGAACAGCACCGTTTTGGTGTCCGGCAAAGAGAGCATCTGGCCGGCAAAGGAGAAAATGTTCATGTGCTGGTGATGAGTGCCACACCCATTCCCAGAACCCTTGCCATTATCCTTTATGGTGATCTGCATTTATCGGTAATTGATGAATTGCCGGCCAATCGGGTGCCTATTAAAAATTGTGTGGTAAATACTTCTTACCGGGAAACCGCATACAAATTTATGGCCAGGGAAGCAGACAGCGGCAGGCAGGTTTATGTAATCTGTCCGATGGTGGAGGAAGGCGAACTGGAAGGCGTTGAAAATGTAACCGACTATACCGAAAGGTTAAAGCAGCATCTGCCGGAACAGATCCGGATTGCTGCTTTGCACGGAAAAATGCGGCCGGCTGAAAAAAAACGTATCATGGAAGAGTTTGCGGCACATAATATTGATATTATTGTTTCCACTACGGTAATTGAAGTGGGAATCAACGTCCCCAATGCAACCGTGATGATGGTTGAAAATGCGGAACGTTTCGGCCTGGCCCAGCTTCATCAGCTGAGAGGCCGGGTGGGCCGGGGCAAACATCAGTCCTATTGTATTTTTGTCAGCGGCTCTGAAAGTAAGGACACCCTGAAACGTTTAGAGATCCTGAATCAATCCAATGATGGTTTTTTTATCGCCGGTGAAGATTTACGGCTGCGGGGGCCGGGTGATTTGTTCGGAATCAGGCAAAGCGGGATTATGGATTTTAAGATCGGTGATATCTATCAGGATGCCGGGATTTTGAAAGAAGCCAGCGAAGCGGCGGAACAGGTATTGCAGGAAGATGATTGTTTGGAACAGGCCGGTAATCGGTATCTGAAGAAATATATCCAGGAAGGCATGTTGAAATTTGTTGACTTTAGAACCATCTGACAGTAAGATATAAATTGGAAAATTGTTCAAATACCAGAAAGGAATATATCTATGACGAAGGTCGCAATTGTAACAGACAGTAACAGTGGGATTACACAAAAACAAGCTAAAAAATTGGGGGTAGCAGTACTTCCCATGCCTTTTATGATCAATGAAGAGACTTTTTTTGAGGATATCTCCCTTTCACAGGAAGAATTTTATATAAAACTGGAAACCGGTGCCACCGTAGTCACCAGTCAGCCGTCACCGGAAAGTGTCATGAAGTTGTGGGACAATCTGCTGACCGAATATGATGAGATTGTACATATCCCCATGAGCAGCGGGCTTTCAGGTTCCTGCCAAAGCGCCCTGATGCTGGCCGAAGAGTACAAAGGGAAGGTTCAGGTGGTAAACAACCTGCGGATTTCGGTGGTACAAAGACAGTCGGTCCTGGATGCTTTGAATCTGGCCAACCAGGGAAAAAACGCTTTGGAAATCAAAGAAATTCTGGAACAGGATAAACACAATTGCAGCATCTATATTATGCTGGATACCTTATATTATTTAAAGAAAGGCGGCCGTATCACACCAGCAGCGGCAATGCTGGGAACGGTTCTGAAAATCAAACCGGTTTTACAGATTCAGGGGGATAAGCTGGATGCCTTTGCCAAGGCCCGCACCAGTAATCAAGGAAAGACTTTAATGATCAATGCCGTTAAGAATGATATGACAAGCCGTTTCGGCGGAACTGATGCCGGGCATGTAAGGATGCAGATTGCCCACAGTCAAAACGAAGCTGCCGCCGAACAATTAAAAGAAGAGTTAATGGAAATATTCCCGGGAATTGAAATTTATATAGACAAGCTGTCACTCAGTGTTGCCTGTCATATCGGACCGGGGGCGCTGGCCATTGCCTGTACGCAGAATTTACACGAATAATCGAATCATACTAAGTAAAAGAGAGGTTTTTAACCATGGCTTCACCCACCAATACCTATGATGCTTCCAGTATTACCGTGCTGGAAGGATTGGAGGCAGTGCGGAAACGTCCCGGTATGTATATCGGAAGTGTTTCTACCAAAGGCTTGAATCACCTGATCTATGAAATCGTTGACAATGCGGTAGACGAACATCTGGCCGGTTTCTGTTCCAGAATCCGTGTTGTATTGGAAGCCGACGGTTCGGCCACCATTGAGGATAACGGACGCGGTATTCCGGTAGGAATGCATGAAAAAGGAGTAAGTGCGGAACGACTGGTGTTCACCACCCTTCATGCAGGCGGTAAATTTGATAACTCAGCCTATAAAACCAGCGGCGGTCTCCATGGTGTGGGTTCCTCGGTGGTCAATGCGTTATCGACGTATTTAATCGTTAAAGTAAAAAATGGCGGCTTTATTTATGAAGACCGCTATGAAAGAGGCAATCCGGCTGTTGAGTTAAAAGACGGCTTATTGCCGGTTATCGGAAAAACCCGGGAAACCGGTACGACCATTAATTTTTTGCCCGATGACACCATTTTTGATAAAACAAGGTTCAAAGAAGAAGATGTTAAGAGCAGGCTTCATGAAACCGCTTATTTGAATCCGGCATTAACCATTATTTTTGAAGACAGACGGAAAGAAGAACCGGAAATCATCGAATTTCATGAACCGGAGGGGATTACCGGATTTATCAAGGATATGAACAAATCCAAGGAAACCATTCACGATATCATTTATTTCAGCGGTGAAAGTGAAGGAATATCCGTAGAAATTGCCATGCAGTATGTAAATGAGTTCCATGAAAATGTATTGGGATTTTGTAATAATATCTATAACGCCGAGGGCGGGACACACCTTACCGGCTTCAAGGCCAACTTTACTAACATTATCAACAGCTACGCCCGGGAATTGAATATTCTGAAGGAAAAGGATGCCAATTTTACCGGTGCCGATGTGCGGAACGGTATGACTGCGGTGGTATCCATCAAACATCCTGATCCCCGTTTTGAGGGACAGACCAAAACCAAGCTGGATAATCAGGATGCCGCCAAAGCGGTGGGCAAGATCACCAACGATGAGATCAGCCGGTATTTTGACCGTAATGTGGAAACCCTCAAAAATGTTATCGGGTGTGCCGAAAAAGCCGCCAAAATCCGTAAAACTGAGGAAAAAGCCAAGACCAACATGCTCACCAAACAGAAATTTTCCTTTGATTCCAATGGTAAGCTGGCCAACTGTGAATCCAGGGATGCTTCTAAATGTGAAATTTTTATTGTGGAAGGTGATTCCGCGGGAGGCAGTGCCAAAACGGCCCGGAATCGTGCTTTTCAGGCCATTCTGCCCATTAGGGGAAAAATCTTGAATGTGGAAAAAGCCAGTATTGATAAGGTTCTTGCCAATGCCGAGATCAAGACCATGATCAATGCCTTTGGCTGCGGGTTTTCGGAAGGCTATGGCAATGACTTTGATATTGCCAAGCTTCGTTATGATAAAATTATTATCATGGCCGATGCCGATGTGGATGGTGCCCATATATCCAATCTTTTGCTGACACTGTTTTACCGGTTTATGCCGGAATTGATTTTTGAAGGGCATGTTTATATTGCCATGCCCCCGCTTTATAAGGCCATGCCGTCCAAAGGGGAAGAAGAATATCTGTACGATGACAAGGCTCTGGAGAAATACCGGAAAAGGCACAAAGGTCCTTTTACCCTGCAGCGTTATAAAGGATTGGGGGAAATGGATGCCATTCAATTGTGGGAAACCACACTGAATCCGGAAACCAGAATGTTAAAGCAGGTAGAAATCGAAGATGCCCGCATGGCCTCAGAGGTTACCGAGATGCTGATGGGAACAGAGGTGCCCCCCAGAAAGGCTTTTATTTATGACCATGCGGTTGATGCGGAACTGGATATTTAAGAATTGTTAGCAGGAGAGTAGTCAAATATGGATGACAGAATCATCAAAACAGAATATTCCGAGGTTATGCAGAAGTCTTTTATTGATTATGCCATGAGCGTTATTGTGGCCAGGGCCCTGCCTGATGTCAGAGACGGCTTAAAACCGGTACAGCGCCGAACCCTTTATGATATGCATGAACTGGGCATCAAGTATGATAAACCTTACCGCAAAAGTGCCCGTATCGTCGGTGACACTATGGGTAAATATCATCCCCATGGCGACAGTTCTATCTATGAATCATTAGTCGTAATGACTCAGGAGTTTAAAAAAGGTCTGCCACTGGTAGATGGCCACGGTAATTTCGGCAACATCGAAGGCGATGGTGCGGCGGCAATGCGTTATACCGAAGCCCGTTTAGAACAGATTACTCAGGAGGCATTTTTAGCCGATCTGGACAAAGACGTGGTGGATTTCGTGCCCAACTTTGACGAAACGGAAAAAGAACCTTCCGTTTTACCGGTTAAAATCCCCAATTTGCTGGTAAATGGTTCGGAAGGTATCGCCGTGGGTATGGCTACCAGTATCCCTCCTCATAATCTTGGCGAAGTCGCCGAAGCCACTAAGGCTTATATGCAGAATGAAAATATTACCACCAGGGAATTGATGAAATATATCAAAGGACCGGACTTTCCTACCGGCGGCATCGTTATTAATAAAGATGAGCTGGAAGACATTTATACTACCGGTACCGGTAAGATTAAGGTCCGGGGAAAGGTTGAAATCGAACGGGGAAAAGCCGGTAAAACCAATCTGGTCATCACCGAAATTCCCTATCCCATGATTGGAGCCAATATCTCCAAGTTTTTATCCGATGTAGCAGCCCTTTATGAATCCAAAAAGACACAGGATATCGTGGATATTTCCAACCAGATCTCCAAAGAAGGCATCCGTATCGTTATCGAGCTGCGCAAGGATGCCGATATTGAGAACTTCACCAATCTGCTATACAAAAAAACCCGGCTGGAAGATACCTTTGGTGTCAATATGCTGGCAATTTCCCATAATCGCCCGGAAACCATGGGGTTAAAGCGGATTATCAAGGAAAATGTGGACTTTCAATTTGAAGTTGCCCGCCGAAAATATACCACCTTACTGGAAAAAGAGCTGGATAAAAAAGAGATCCAGGAAGGTTTGATCAAGGCCTGTAATGTCATCGACCTGATCATCGAGATTCTGCGTGGTTCCAAAGACCGTTCCATGGCCAAAGCCTGTCTGGTGGAAGGCAAGATTGATGGTATCAAATTCCGTTCCAAGGAATCCAAAATAATGGCTGCTCAGCTTAATTTCAGCGAAAAGCAGGCTAATGCCATTCTGGAAATGCGTTTATACCGGTTGATCGGTCTGGAAATAGAAGCTTTAATCAATGATCATGAGGAAACCATGGCCAATATTTACCGTTATGAAGATATTTTGGAACGAAAAGATTCCATGGCTCAGGTCATTATGAATGAGCTGGATGATATCAAACGAAAATATGGGCGCCCCAGAAGAACCGCCATTGAAAATATGGCCGAAGCGGTATACGAAGAGAAAAAAATGGAAGAGATGGAAATCATCTTCCTGATGGATCGTTTTGGCTATGCCAAAACAGTAGATGTACCTACTTATGAACGAAACAAAGAAGCCGCTGATGCCGAGAACAAATATGTATTTCCCTGTAAGAACACCGGCCGTGTTTGTATTTTTACCAATACCGGTCAATTGCATACCGTTAAAGTGATGGATTTACCTTTCGGTAAATTCCGGGACAAAGGAATTCCCATTGATAATGTCAGCAATTATAATTCGGAAAAGGAAAATATGGTCTGCATTACCAGTCAGACCCATCTGAATCTCTATCGGGTGATTTTTGCCACCAGACAATCCATGCTGAAGGTGGTGGATGGCGGTGAATTTGATGTGGCCAAGCGAACGGTTGCGGCAACCAAACTGTCAGAAGGCGATGAAGTCATCAGCGTGACCATTCTGGACGGACAGCGGAATATTGTATTACAGACAGCCGAAGGATTTTTCCTGCGGTTCCCCATTGAAGAAATACCGGAAAAGAAAAAAGGGGCCGTAGGCGTCAGGGGGATGAAGCTGAATGCCTCGGATACAGTGGAAGCGGTATATTATACCCAGAACACATCCGAAACAGTGATCGAATATAACGGAAAAGAGATGGACCTTGGTAAACTGAAGCTGGGAAAACGTGATACCAAAGGTGTTAAGGTGCGTAAATAATGAGAGTAATAGCAGGAAGTGCAAGAAGCCTAAAACTAGTTACCCCGGAGGGTATTGACACTCGTCCCACCACCGACCGGATCAAGGAAACCCTTTTTAATATGCTGCAGCCGGATATTCCCGGAAGCATCGTTCTGGATTTGTTTGCCGGCAGCGGCGGTCTGGGCATCGAAGCTTTAAGCCGAGGGGCAAAGCATGCCTATTTTGTGGAAAATAACAATGCGGCCTTTCGGTGCATTCAGGAAAATGTGCGTTTTACCAAACTGGAAGACCGGGCCACATTATTAAAACAGGATGTCCTAAGTGCATTAAGTTTTATCAATGAAAAAGAAATGGACCTGATTTTAATGGACCCTCCTTATCAAAAAGGTTATGAAGAAAAAGTGCTGCAGCTGCTGGCGCAGTCGGAAGCTGTTACAGCCAATACCCTGATTGTTCTGGAAGTCTCTTTGGAGACTGACGGTACTGATTTTTTACCGCCGGAGTTTATTGTGATGAAAGAAAAAATTTATAAAACCAATAAGCATTTTTTTATCAAAAGAAGGAAAGGGAATTAAAAATTATGAAGATTGCAATTTACCCCGGCAGCTTTGATCCACTGACCTTAGGGCACATGGATGTGATCCATCGCGCGGCTAATATGTTTGATGAATTAATTGTCAGTGTTTTGAATAATAAGGAAAAGAGTCCATTGTTTTCCGTGGAAGAACGTGTTAATATATTAGAGGAAGCAACCAAGGATATGCCTAATGTTAGGATCGGTTCCTTTAGTGGTTTGTTGATAAATTATGCTAAGAAAAATGATGTTCATGTAATTATCAGAGGGCTGCGTGCAATTACCGATTTTGAATACGAATTACAGATTGCACAGACCAATCGCGTTTTATCTAACGGTGAAATCGACACCGTATTTTTAACCACCAGCCTGGAGTATGCTTATTTAAGTTCTTCCAGTGTAAGGGAAATTGCGAGTTTTAATGGGGATATTTCGATGTGTGTTCCCCCTTTTGTGGCAGACGCAGTATATCAGAAATACGGCTTGCGGCAGGAGAAATAGAAAAGCTGGAGGAATGAAATGAGCAGTAGAATCGAACAATTAATTGATGAAATTGAAGAATATATTGAAGGTTGTAAATACCAGCCTTTGTCCAATACAAAGATTATCGTAAATAAAGAGGAAATTGATGAACTGATTCGTGAGCTTCGGATGAAGACCCCTGATGAAATCAAACGATACCAGAAAATCATTACCAATAAAGAAGCTATTTTAAATGATGCCCGGATGAAGGCCGAAGCTTTGATCAATGAAGCTACCATCCACACCAATGAACTGATCAACGAACATGAAATTATGCAGCAGGCTTATGCCAAAGGTAATGAAGTGGTAACACTGGCCAGCCGGCAGGGACAGGAGATTTTGGATGCTGCTGTTATCGAAGCCAATAATGTCAGAGCGGCGGCAATACAATATACCGACGAGATTCTGGCCAATCTGGAAACCCTGCTGAATCAGACGATGAACAGTACCATGTCACATTATGACAGCTTTATGAATAACCTGAATAATTTTGCGGACGTGGTCAGAACCAATCGTATGGAGCTGAATCCTCCTGAGGTGGAATTATTAGACGAAGCATCCATGGCGGCCATACCTGATGACGATGACGATGCGGAAGCAGTATCACTGGATATATTGTAATTGAAGAGAAAAATAAAAATACCGGTTGTTCTGCAACCGGTATTTCATTTAGGACAGGGTTTTAAATATATGCATTATAGGTTAATAAAAAACAAAAGAATAATTATTATTCTACTTTTTATTTTTTTTCTGATGATGGATTTTGTTTCCGTACAGGCTGAAGAATCGGTTATTATTGTGATCGATCCCGGACATGGCGGTGAAAATCTGGGTGCGGAATATGGCAGTTATACCGAAAAAGAAATGACCATGGTAGTTGCCAAAGCAATGAAGGAAGAATTGGAAAAATATGATGGTGTTACTGTTTACTTAACCCATGAATCCACTGATACCGATATGAGTTTGAAGGAAAGGGCGGAATTTGCCAAAGACAAAAATGCCGACTTCTTATACTGCCTGCATTTTAATATGTCCCTTGACCATAATTTATTCGGAGCAGAGGTCTGGGTATCTGCATTTGACAACTTTTATGCCAGAGGATATGCCTTTGCGGAAATAGAAATGAATATGCTCAGTGATATGGGATTGTATTCCCGCGGAATCAAAACCCGGCTAAATGATAAGGGTGAGGACTATTACGGCATCATCCGGGAAAGCCTGAAATTAGATTTGGATACTGTCCTGATTGAACATTGCCATCTGGATCAGGCAAGAGATCAGGTGTTTTATACCCAGGGCGATTCGCAATTAGAAGCTTTGGGACGATTGGATGCCACGGCCGCCGCCAAATATTTTCGGCTTCAATCTTCAATATTAGGCGTTGATTACAGTGACTATCCGGTTCCTGAGATAGCTGTACCCACCCAGGTGGTGAAACCCGATCTGACCCCGCCGGATGTCTGTATATCGGAAATGGATTCCCTGGAGGAAACCACAGGCAAGGCAGTATTCACCCTGACGGCGCAGGATTATGAAAGCAATGTCCTGTATTACACCTATAGCCTGGACGGGGGGGCAAGCTATGCGGACCTGGAGCCTTTTCCCCAGGGTGTAACAGAAGTCACCTTTACCGTTGATTTACCTTTCGAAAAAGATATTACCTTCAGCGGCGCTGCCTTCAATGCATATGACCGCATAACGGAAAGTGATACCATCGAAATCCCGGCCATTCCGAAACCACCGGAGGTCGAGGAAAAACCGGAAGAACCGGAAGTCATGGATGAAATATCCTTAACGGAGCTGGCCCAGGAGCTGGAAAGCAATCAGGAAAATGCCCGGCAAGGCTTTCAAACCTATCAGATTATTATGATTATTGTTGTCAGTTTGATGGTTTTGGTAATGGCAATACTGGTTTCCAGAATCATTTTGTTCAGAAAGAGACAAAGAAAATATGAATGATTGGTTAAAAAATCTTTATAAAAAAATCAAAAAAAGAGTATACCATAATAAAGTGAAGCCAACACGGTAAGCATCAATTTATGCAGGATATAGCTTTTAATAGATAAGTCGGTATGCCGGATACAGCTATTGGTTTGGGCCAGACAGGACAGACCGCCAAAAGATACAAGAATCAGGACAGCCGCCGGGTTGCTGTTGCCCAGGAACTGAATGCCGCTGGTGATTTCCAGAAAACAGTTAAAAATTCCGGACAAGTGGTTTTCACCCAAAAGCAATAATGGAATAATATTCAGCAAGTTAAAAAAGATCATATAGCCTCCCAGCTTGGTAATCCCCTCCATGCCGGCAGTAATGGAATCGTCCAGGGCTTCCAGCAATCCCGAAGCTGGTGTTTTTGCATCAGCGGGAAGGCTTTGTTCATTCAGCTTGCGGGCATAAAAGGTATGGCGCAGAAAGATGCCATAAAGCAGCGGCAAGCCATACATTCCCAACAGATACGGTGCGGTCTCTTTCAGCGAAAGAGTGGTCAGAACGAAACCGGTGAAATAAATGGGACCGATATTATTGCAAAAGGCCAATAAATAAGAAGCTTCCGCTTTGGTAATTTTATGACGGGAATATAAATCAGCAACCACTCTTGCCCCCATTGGGAAACCGCATAAAAAGCCCACTATAATGGCATACAGGGGAGCCGGCCGGAGGCGAAAAAATGGCTGCAGCAGCGGCCGGACCAGGAAAACTATTTTTTCGGTCAGATTCATGCGGATCATGATCCCGGAAAGAATCATAAACGGAAGCAAGGTTGGAACCATTTTTTGAAACCAAAGATTTAATCCCGTCAGGGCAAAAGTAAGACAAAGGGAAGGATAGATCAGCAGACAGGCTGTCAGCATTAAAAATAAGATAATAAGCAAGGTTGTATAAGCGATCCTTTTCATGTTTTTATTTAACATTGCCATGTCTCTTTCAACCTTGTTAGTTATATGTATGCAGGTAAATACGGAAATAAAACTCTGTTGTCAGATGTCTGGGATGTGTATATAATAAAATAATGAGACTGGATAAATTTTTATGTGAAATGAATATCGGTACCAGAAGTCAGGTAAAAGCATTACTGAAACAGGGACTGGTGAGTGTTAATGGACAAACAGCGGTCAAACCCGATCTGCAGATCAATACAACAGTGGACCAGGTCACCTATCGGGGCGAGGTCCTTTTTTATGAGGAGTTTGTATATTATATGCTCAACAAGCCGGCAGGAGTGGTTTCGGCAACCGAAGATAACCATGACAGGACGGTTATCGATCTGTTGCGGGAAGAGTTGGTGACTAATTTAGTCAATGATATTTTTCCTGTTGGCCGGCTGGATAAAGATACCGAAGGGTTATTGCTTTTGACCAATGATGGGGATTTGGCTCATCGCCTATTGTCACCAAGAAAGCATGTGGAAAAGACTTACTATGTACAAATAGAAAAAGAATTATCACCGGAAGACCTTCAGGCCCTGGAAGCGGGAGTTGATATTGGCGAAGATCAGTATACACTGCCGGCCCGGGTTTCGGTGCTGTCAGAACGGGAAATCCGGCTGACCATTACCGAAGGGAAATTCCATCAGGTAAAGCGTATGCTTCGTGCTGTTGACAATCAAGTGCTGTATCTGAAACGGTTATCCATGGGGACTTTGGTTTTAGACGAAACATTAGAAAAAGGGCAGTTTCGCAGACTGCATGCAGCGGAATTGCAGAAGTTGAAAGAAGGAATAGGAAGATGTTAGAGAACATACAGGCATTATTGTTTGATTTGGATGGAACACTGGTGGATTCCATGTGGATCTGGGAAGAAATAGACCGAGAATACTTAGGGCGTTTTGGAATCCTTCCCCCACCCGATCTGTCTGCCACTATCGAGGGAAAAGGCTTTACCGAAACGGCCATGTACTTTAAAGAACGTTTTGAACTGGAAGATGACATTGAAACCATCAAACAGGATTGGAATAAATTAGCCTGGGAAAAATATACCACCCAGGTACCCATGAAGCCCGGAGTAGCGAAGTTATTACATTTTGCCAAGGAAAAGGGGATAAAAATGGGCATTGCCACCAGCAATTCGGTTGAGTTGGTGCGGCAAATTGCGGATGTCCACGGCCTCCATGACTATTTTTCGGTTATCAAAACCTCCTGCGATGCCAAAAAAGGAAAACCGGCCCCGGATATTTATCTGCTGGCTGCCAGTGAACTCCAGGTGGCACCGGAAAATTGCCTGGTATTTGAGGATATTATTCCCGGTATTCAGGCTGGAAAAGCGGCCGGCATGAAGGTTTGCGGGGTGGAGGATGCTTATTCTGTTCCCCAGCGGGAAGAAAAAATAAAATTATGTGACTATTACATTTATCACTATGATGAGATACCGAGGTGTGTATGACCGGATTTTTACCCATATCCCGAGAGGATATGCTGCAAGATCATATTGAACAGTTAGATTTCGTATATATAACAGGGGATGCCTATGTGGATCATCCTTCTTTTGGCCATGCCGTGATCAGCCGTGTTTTGCAGGCTCATGGCTATTCCGTAGGAATTATTTCCCAACCGGACTGGAAGGATGAACAAAGTGTTTGTATTTTAGGAAAACCCCGGCTGGCCTTTCTGATTTCTTCCGGCAACATGGATTCCATGGTAAACCATTATTATGTTTCCCGTAAAAAGCGGGAGACGGATGCCTATTCTCCCGGTGGTGTCATGGGGAAACGTCCCGATCATGCCACCACAGTATATGGTAATCTGGTGCGGAGAGCCTATCGGGATGTCCCCATTATTATCGGCGGTATTGAAGCAAGTTTGCGCAGACTGGCTCATTATGATTACTGGAGTGATTCCTTTAAACGTTCTATTTTACTGGATAGTCAGGCAGATATTCTTTCCTACGGTATGGGGGAACGTTCTATCGTTGAAATTGCCGATGCCCTGAACAGCGGTATTTCGGTTAAGGATATCGGTTTTATTAAAGGATGTGTATATAAAACAAAAGATCTTTCAGGCATCTATGACAGTATCCGCCTGCCGGATTATACCGATATGAAAGATCATCGGGAACTCTATGCCGAAAGCTTTCACGTGCAATATGAGAACACGGATGCCATAACCGGCAAGACCTTGATCGAAGCCTATCCGGGCGGTATTTATGTGGTGCAGAATCCCCCTTCCACACCTTTGTCAACTGAGGAAATGGATAGTGTATATGCTCTTCCTTATATGCGCACCTATCATCCCTCTTATGAACAGGCCGGAGGGGTACCGGCCATTACGGAGATTAAATTTTCCCTTACCAGCAACCGCGGATGCTTTGGCGGCTGCAGTTTTTGTGCCCTGACCTTTCATCAGGGCCGGACCCTTCAGGTAAGAAGCCATGAATCCATCCTTGCTGAAGCCGAAAAAATCATTGTCGATAAGGACTTTAAAGGCTATATTCATGATGTGGGCGGACCCACGGCTAATTTCCGTCATCCTTCCTGCACCAAACAGCTTACCAAGGGTGTCTGCAAAAACCAGCAATGCCTGTTCCCTTCCCCATGTAAAAGCCTTAAGGCCGATCATCAGGATTATTTAAGTCTGCTTCGCAAACTGCGGGAGCTTCCCAGCGTCAAAAAGGTTTTTGTCCGCTCGGGAATCCGCTTTGATTATTTATTGGCGGATGCCGATGATACCTTTTTCCGGGAACTGGTGGAGCATCATATCAGCGGACAGTTGAAAGTAGCTCCCGAGCATATCGCCGATGCCGTCCTGTCCAAAATGGGCAAGCCGGCAAATCAGGTATATGAACGTTTTATTGAAAAATATAAGAAATTAAATACACAAATGGATAAAAAGCAGTTTGTGGTTCCTTATCTGATGTCCTCCCATCCCGGTTCTACCTTGAAGGAAGCAGTGGCACTGGCCGAATATCTCAGGGATTTGGGATATATGCCGGAACAGGTCCAGGACTTTTATCCGACACCCTCCACCATATCCACGGTAATGTATTATACCGGCCTTGATCCAAGGGATAAAAAGCCGGTTTATGTATGCCGCAATCCTCACGAAAAAGCCATGCAGCGGGCGCTGATCCAGTACCGCAATCCCAAAAACTATGAGTTGGTTCTGGAGGCCCTTCATAAAGCCGGCCGGGAGGATTTGATCGGTTTTGAGAAGCATTGTCTGATCAGACCACGAAAATTAAAACATGAAGGAGCAAACGGTAAGAAGGCCATTCCAAAAGGGAACGCACAAAATTTGCAAAAGAAGAAAAAAAAGAAGACCATCAGGAACACCCATAAGAAAAAATAAGCAAAGCAGCAGAAAGAAGGAACGCTATGAAAAGAAAGGCAAAAATAAGAAAAGGAGATTTTGGTTATATCCTTTATCAACGAAAACTTACCATATTGCGAACCATCATCATGTTGGGTATCTCTTTTGGTATTTTCCTTGTGGGTTATTTCTATCATGGCCGGGATATTAAAAATGTCCTTACCATTGTGGCGGTGCTGGGGCTATTACCGGCTTCAAAGAGCCTGGTCAATGCCATTATGTTTATCAAAGCAAACGGCTGCTCGGAAGAGGCACGAACCCGCATTTATGAAAGCGGTAAAAACTTTCATCATTATTATGATTTTTATTTTACATCCTATGATAAAAACTATCCGGTCAGTCATATGATTCTTTTAAACCAGATCCTGATTGGTGTAACGGAATGGGATAAATGTGATACCAAAGAGGGCGAAAAACATCTGAAGAATCATCTGAAGCAGGATGGATTCAAGGAAATCGCCGTGAAGATCTATTCCGATCTGGATGAATATTGTGAACGGCTGGCCCAGCTGCATTATGAATATGATCCCTTATCAGATACGGCTAACAGTCCTGACCGGGAAGAAAAGGTGCTTGCTGTCTTAAAAGCGATATCTTTATAGGATGAGAAGATGCTTGAATATATAATAAAAGAAAATGAAGAAGCTCAGCGGCTGGATAAATTTCTGCATAAATATTTGCCCGCCGCCGGCAGTGGTTTTCTGTATAAGATGCTTCGCAAAAAAAATATCACCTTAAACGGAAAGAAAGCCCAGGGCAAGGAGCAGCTGGTCATGGGCGATGTGGTACGTTTTTTTCTGGCTGAAGAGACCATTGCCAATTTCAAGGGAATATCCCAGGGGGTTGAGAATTATTCTGAAGCCTTTAACACCTTAGAACCCATTGAGATTCTATATGAAAACAAACAGATTTTGATTGCCAATAAACCTGCCGGAATCCTCAGTCAAAAGGCCGAAGCAAATGATCACTCCCTGAATGAATGGCTTATCGGTTATCTTCTGAAACAGGGGAAAATCACCGCAGAAGAACTGACCACCTATAAACCGTCTGTTTGTAACCGTCTGGACCGCAATACCAGTGGTATGGTGATCTGTGCCAAAACCCTGGCCGGCAGTCAGGAAATGAGCCGCATTATTAAGGATAGAGAGGTCCGGAAATTCTACCGTCTTTTTGTCAAAGGCAGGATTCAGGAGGCCGGTGAGTTAAATAACAGCTTAACCAAGGACAGTAAGATCAATAAGGTTCAGGTGGGTTCAGAGGGCAGTCGGATTATTACCAGATACCAGCCCCTTAAGATATGGTCTGACCGGACTTTGCTGGAGGTGGAACTGATCACCGGAAAAACCCATCAGATCCGTGCCCATCTGGCCAGTATCGGGCACCCCTTGATCGGGGACTATAAATATGGTGATAAATCCGTTAATGAGACCTATAAGAAACGTTGTCAGGTGGAAAACCAGCTGCTCCATGCTTACCGGCTGGAATTTCCGCATATGAGCGGTCTTTTTCAGGAGTTAGACCATTTAACATTAACTGCCGAACCACCGGAAATATTTCGTATCATGGAGCAATATCCCTGAAATTTACAGCTTTAACAATAAGAAAGGTTTTGAAACACATGGCAACCTGGAATTCCCGAGGGTTACGGGGATCAACCTTAGAGGAGCTGATTAACCGTACCAACGAAAGATATGCGGAGAACGGTTTGGCTCTGATTCAGAAGATTCCAACCCCCATTACACCGATTAATATTGATAAAGAAAGCCGGCATATTACCTTAGCCTACTTTGAGCAGAAGAGTACCGTGGATTATATCGGTGCCGTCCAGGGGATTCCGGTTTGTTTTGACGCCAAAGAGTGCGGCACGGATACCTATTCCCTTCAGAATATCCATGAACATCAGGTGACATTTATGGAACAGTTTGAACAGCAGGGCGGGGTAGCTTTTTTCCTGATTTATTATACTCACAAGGATGAATTTTACTACCTGCCTTATGAGATGCTTCGTTTCTTTTGGGATCGGGCTGTAGGGGGAGGCCGCAAAAGCTTTCGTTATGAGGAGTTGAATCCAGAGTATGTATTGCCGCGAAAACACGGCATTCTGGTGCCTTATCTGGACATGATCCAAAAGGATTTAAGTGACCGGGATTAAGGCGGAATTGTTTGACAACTAAAATTATTTGTTGTATACTACAATTTGTTGTGATAATTCGTTACAACGCTATCACTTTAAAGTGATGAAGTATTTGGGGGATAATCTTTAATCTAGAGTAATATTGAAATGTTATATTTTGGAGGACTAAGAATGAGCAAGAACTTATTGCACACGCCCGAAGGCGTAAGGGATATCTATGGTGCCGAATATGCGAAAAAGCTTGTGGTAGAGGAACTGCTTCATAAACAATTCGGTTTATACGGTTATGAAGATATTCATACTCCCACATTTGAATTTTTTGATGTATTTTCAAAAGAAGTAGGAACCACACCATCCAGAGATTTATATAAATTTTTTGACAATGAAGGCAACACCCTGGTGCTTCGCCCCGACTTTACCCCATCCATGGCCAGATGTGCGGCCAAATATTTTATGGAAGGAAAGCAGCCCCTGCGGTTTTGCTATCAGGGAAATACCTTTACCAATACCTCCAGTTTACAGGGTAAATTAAAAGAAATGACCGAAATGGGTACGGAATTGATCAATGATGCCGGAGTTGAGGCGGATGGCGAAATGATCGCCTTAATGATCGAATCCCTCTTAAGGGTTGGTCTGAAGGAGTTCCAGATCAGCATCGGTCAGGTGGAATATTTCAAGGGAATGTGTGCCCAAGCCGGTCTGGATGAAGAAACCGAACTGGAACTGCGGGATTTCATTTCCGGCAAAAATATCTTTGGAGCCGAAGATTTACTGATTTCCAAAGGGGTGGATGAGGTCCATCGCAGTGCCTTGCTGAAAATTACCGATTTGTTCGGTTCGGTAGAGGTCTTAACATTGGCCGGGGAGCAGGCTGATAATCAACGTTCTGCCGCCGCTATTGAACGTCTTAAGAAGCTTTATGAAGTACTTTGTGCCTATGGTGTGGAAAAATACATTTCCTTTGATCTGGGAATGTTGAGCAAATACAATTATTACACCGGTGTAATCTTTAAGGCCTATGCCTATGGTGTGGGCGGTGTAATTGCCAAAGGCGGACGCTATGATACCTTACTTGGCAAATTTGGCAAACAGGCACCGGCAATTGGCTTTGTCATTGTCATCGATGATTTGATGGCTGCGCTGACCAGGCAGAAAACGGAAATTAACATCCATCAGGCCGTCAACATAACCTATTCTCCGGAAACCTATAAAGACGCACTGGAAAAAGCCAAGGCCTATCGTCTTGAGGGCAAAAAAGTGGCATTGCTGCCTGAAGGAGGTATGAGATGAGCGAAGACCGTTATCTTACTTTTGCTCTGGGCAAGGGAAGACTTGCTTATAAAACATTGGAATTGTTAGAGCAAATTGGCATTACCTGTGAAGAAATCAAGGATAAAGATTCTCGAAAGCTGATTTTTATAAATGAAGAATTAAAATTAAAATTTTTTCTGGCCAAAGGTCCCGATGTTCCCACTTATGTGGAATATGGCGCTGCCGATATCGGCGTAGTGGGAAAAGATACTCTGATGGAAGAAAATCGCCGGGTATATGAAGTTCTGGATCTGGATTTTGGAAAATGCCGGATGTGCGTATGCGGACCGGAATCGGCCAAAGAACTGCTGAAACATCATGAAATGATCCGGGTGGCCAGTAAATATCCGAATATCGCCAAGGATTATTTTTATAACAAAAAGCATCAGACCGTTGATATTATCAAATTAAACGGTTCGGTAGAGCTGGGGCCTATCGTGGAACTCAGCGATGTCATCGTTGATATTGTGGAAACCGGTTCCACCTTACGGGAAAATGGGTTGGAGGTTTTGGAAGAAATCTGTCCTCTTTCCGCCCGGATGATTGTAAATCAGGTCAGTATGCAGATGGATTTTGAACGAATCCGAAAAATTATTAATGACCTGAAGATTTGTATTGAAAGAAAGTGAGAAAAAATCGTAATGAAGATTATAAAGTTAACACCCGAAACCAGACGAAATGTCATGGAAGATTTGCTGAAGCGAAGTCCAAATAATTATGGACAATATGAAAAGGCCGTAAATCAGATAATTGAAAATGTTAAATTACAGCGCGATGAAGGATTATTCCGCTATACCCTTGAATTTGACCGGTGTATTGTCAATCGTGACACCATCCGAGTAACCAGAAGAGAAATTGAAGAAGCATATAATCTTGTTGATGAAGATTTTGTGGCTGTTATGAAACGGGCCGCTGCCAATATTGTGGCTTTTCACAAAAAGCAAGTCCCCAACAGCTGGTTTGACAGCGCGGCCGACGGCTCCCTCTTGGGGCTGCGGATTTCACCCATTGAAATCTCCGGTGTTTATGTTCCGGGAGGCAAAGCAGCTTATCCTTCCAGTGTATTAATGAATGTTATCCCCGCCAAGGTGGCCGGAGTTTCACGAATTATCATGACCACTCCTCCTAATGGTGAAGGGAAGATCAATCCAGGCACCTTAGTTGCGGCAGATATTGCCGGTGTGGATGAAATTTATAGAGCCGGCGGTGCCCAGGCAATTGCCGCCATGGCCTTCGGCACCGAAAGTATTCCCAAAGTTGATAAGATCACCGGTCCCGGCAACATTTATGTAGCTCTTGCCAAAAAAGCCTGCTTCGGCTATGTGAGCATTGATTCTATTGCCGGTCCCAGTGAGATACTGATATTAGCTGATGAAACAGCCAATCCCCGTTATGTGGCCGCCGACTTACTGTCTCAGGCGGAACATGATGAATTAGCCAGTTCGATTTTAATTACTACCAGCGAGGAACTGGCGGCACAGGTATCCAGGGAAGTGGATGCTTTTGTCCAGGAACTTTCCCGAACCGAAATTATGCAGAAGTCTTTGGATAACTATGGCTATATTTTAGTGGCTGATAATATGACTGAGGCTATTGAAACAGCCAATGCCATCGCTTCCGAGCACGTGGAGATTTTAACCAAAGCACCTTTTGAAATCATGCCCAAGATACACAATGCCGGAGCCATTTTCCTGGGAGAATATTCTTCCGAGCCTTTGGGAGATTATTTTGCCGGACCCAATCACATTTTACCCACCAATGGTACGGCACGTTTTTTCTCACCCTTAAATGTAGATGATTTTATGAAAAAAACCAGTATTATTTCTTATTCTGAGGAAGCACTAAGAAAGGTACATAAAGATATTGAGTTATTTGCTGAAAAAGAAGGATTGACGGCTCACGCCAATTCGATTAAAGTAAGATTTGAAGAATAAATGCGGAAAGGGATCATTATGGATAGAACAGCCAGAATAGAGCGAAAAACAAAAGAAACAGATATTACCCTTTCATTAAATCTTGATGGCAGCGGAAGCGCCAAGATCAACACCGGAATCGGTTTTTTTGACCATATGCTGGAGGGCTTTGCCAGGCATGGGTTCTTCGATCTGGATTGCGTGGTGCAGGGAGACTTGCAGGTGGACGGACATCATACTGTGGAAGATGTTGGAATTGTTTTGGGCAATGCCATCAGAGAAGCCGTTGGTGATAAGATTGGAATCAAACGTTATGGCTACTTTATTCTGCCCATGGATGATGCCTTGGCTTTATGTGCCGTTGATCTATGCGGAAGACCTTATTTGAGCTTTGAATGTCCTTTTCACACCGAACGGGTGGGCTATCTCGATACCGAACTGGTGAAAGAGTTTTTTTACGCTGTATCTTATTCGGCTGGGATGAACCTGCATATTAAAATGCTTTCGGGATACAACAGCCATCATATGATCGAAGCCGCCTTTAAAGCCTTTGCCAAGGCTCTGGATGATGCGGTTACGTTTGATGACAGAATAGAAGGGGTCTTAAGTACAAAAGGAAAACTGTAAAAGAAAGGCTGACTTTATGAGTTATAAAAAATTTATACCTTGTATTTATTTAAATAAAGGGAATGCGGTAACAAGCCTTACCGATAACACCATAATTGATCTGAATCCGGTGGAACTGGCTGTTTTTTACTGTGAGAATCATGCTGACGAACTGCTGGTGTTTGACCAGTCGGTGGGAGATGATGACCATCAGGAAGCTTTGGACATCATTAAGGAGATTTGTACCAAGGTGGAGGTTCCGGTTATCGGGGCCGGAAATGTACACCGTATGGAGGATATCAAGAAGCTGATCTATGCCGGCTGTAAAAAAGCGGCCTTGAATTATTCCAAAGCAGATAACGTTGCCATTACCGAAGAAGTTTCTCTGAAATTCGGCAAGGAAAAGATTGCCGCCTGTATAGGCGATGTTGCCGAAATCACCGATCATGAAGAATTACTTGTTTCCTTTGTGGATGAAATTATTGTTGTCCGGGAAAATTGTATCCGGGCCGCAGCAGAAAAAAGTAAGCTACCTTTGCTGGTATCGGTTCCTAAGGTTTCTCTGGATAAAATCATTGAGCTGTTCGCCAATCCCATGATTATGGGCATTACCGGTAACGCTGTTAATGAAAATACTAAGGAACTGATTGCAATTAAGGATCTTTGCAAAGATAACGGAATCACCGTCAATGCCTTCGAACCAGCTATCGGGTGGAATGAATTTAAAAAGAACAGTGAAGGTATGGTACCGGTGGTGGTACAGGATTATCGGACAGCCGAGGTTTTGATGGTTGCTTATATGGATGAAACCGCTTATCTAACCACCTTGAAAACCGGAAAAATGACTTATTACAGCCGCAGCCGGGAAGAACTGTGGATTAAGGGTGATACCAGCGGTCATTACCAATATGTAAAATCCTTAACGGCTGATTGTGATATGGATACCATATTGGCCAAGGTCTCACAGGTGGGTGCGGCATGCCACACCGGAAATTACAGTTGTTTCTTCAATGAAATTTTACATAAAGAAGATGAAACAGATCCCAACCCCTTCCTGGTTTTTGAAAATGTGCTTGGGGTGATCAAGGATCGGAAAGTACACCCTAAAGAAGGCTCTTACACCAATTACCTTTTTGATAAAGGGGTGGATAAAATATTAAAGAAGTTAGGAGAGGAAGCAACCGAAATCGTTATTGCTGCCAAAAATCCCAATCCTAATGAAATAAAGTATGAAATATCGGATTTCCTTTATCATATGATGGTGTTGATGGTGGAGAAGGGCGTGTCCTGGGAAGAAATTACAGAAGAATTATCAAAACGTTTAATTTTTGTTAAATCGATTATATATTTATTGACATTCACAATGATTATGATAGAATTTTATCAAAATTAATTGTAAGGAGTGTGAACACAGCATGGAAGATGACGGTGAGCCTGCGGCGAATCCCGGCCATGTAAATAATATGAACTGATAACGGTATAGGCTATATTCAAATTTGGATATAGACTATACCTTTTTGTGTTTCTGAACATATTATTTACCTTAAAAATGGAGGAAAAAATTAAATGAACTTTGGACCTATTTTATTATTGATTATCTTGATTGCCTTAAATGCCGTATTTGCCAGTGCGGAAATTGCGGTTATTTCGATGAACGAAACAAAATTAAAGAAATTGGCGGCAAACGGTGATGCCAGAGCGGTTAAGCTTTCGGATCTGACAAAACAGCCGGCCAAATTTTTGGCAACCATTCAGGTGGCTATTACTTTAGCCGGACAGTTGGGTAGTGCTTTTGCGGCTGAAAATTTTGCCGATCCACTGGTTGATTTCATGTTAGCATCGGGAGTAACTATTTCGGCGGGTGTTCTGAAAGCCGCTGCGGTAGTAGTGATTACTTTGATATTGGCTTATTTTAATCTCGTTCTGGGTGAACTGGTGCCCAAACGGATTGCCATGAAAAAAGCCGAAACCCTTGCTTTGGGTATGGCACGAATGCTTAGTTTTGTATCGAAGATGTTCGCTCCTTTGGTTTGGCTTCTGACAGTATCCACCAATGCCATTCTGCGGTTGATAAAAATAAATCCGGAAGAAGATGATGAAACCATATCGGAAGAAGAAATCTGCATGATGCTGGATGCCGGAAGTGAAAGCGGCACCATTGATGAGCAGGAACGGGAAATGATTCATAATATTTTTAGATTTGATGACTTATCGGTAGCTCAGATCTGTACCCGACGCCGGGAAGTGGTGGTGTTGTCCGTTGAAAGCGAAATGACCGATTGGGAAAAGATCATTCATGATAACCGGCATACCTATTATCCGGTTTGCGGTAAAAACCGGGATGATGTGATTGGTGTTTTGGATACCAAAGACTATTTTCGTCTGGCTGACCGGTCAAAGGAATCCGTATTGGAGCATGCGGTAGATAAGGCTTATTATATACCTGACTGCATGAAAGCGGATACGTTATTTGAAAATATGAAAAGCAAGCGGATTTATTTTGCCGTGGTATTGGATGAATACGGCGGTATGTGCGGGATTGTGACCCTTCATGATATTGTGGAAACGTTATTTGGTGATTTACATGAACCGGGAGAGCAGGGAATTGAAAACGACATTGAAAAAATTGCTGAAAATAAATGGCGGATTCAGGGATGGGCTTCTCTGGAGGACGTCTCCAAAGCCTTAAAAATAGACTTGCCGGTGGAACAATATGATACCTTCAACGGCTTTTTGTGCGGAGATATCGGCAGGGTGCCGGAGGACGGAAGCAGTTTTGAAATGGTCATTGACAAACTGAAGATTCAGGTAAATTCCGTTTCACACCATATGATTCAGGATACCTATGTTTATATAGATGCTTAAGCAGGTATATTTTTTCCGTAAGATACATATTTTGTTGTAAGAGTGTACAAGGACATGTATTTAAATGGGACAGATTGATACCGATAAAAAGTTAGAGCTGGTTCGTTCGATTCGGATGAACCAGCAAAACAATCGAGTTGTACTTAATAATCGTCAGCAGCTTATTTACGGGAACACCCGCCCGCTGGTGGCTAAAGGGGAATTATATGGTCTGGAATCAGCCGCTTTAGCCGGTTCGGTTCCGGAGGATGCGGCTGGTGATACCGGCAGTACTTTGAAATCATTTAAGATTAGACTGCTGATTGCCGTCGTGATCTTTGCGGCATTTGTTTTTCTGGATCGCACCGGGCAAAGCATTCTGGGTGTCACCACCGATCAGGTCAGCGAAGCGATTGTGACCGAGAGTAAAGAAGTTTATGATTTCGCTTCTAAATTGTTTGATTTATTTTAAGATTTCCGCTATACTTTTAAACATGAGAAAATTAGCGCTGAGAGATGATATTTTACTGAAGGTTGAGAAACCGGCCAGATATATTGGCAATGAAGTAAATGCCATCCAAAAAAACAAAGAAGAAATTAGTATCCGGTTTGCCATGTGTTTTCCGGACGTATATGAAATCGGTATGTCTCATTTGGGCATCCAGATTATCTATGATATGCTGAATAGCTGGGAGGATACCTGGTGTGAGAGAGTTTATTCGCCCTGGGTAGACCTGGATCGCATTATGAGGGACGAAAACATCCCTCTTTTTGCATTGGAATCTCAGGACCCAATCCGCGGATTTGATTTCCTGGGTATCACTATTCAATATGAAATGTGTTATACCAATATTCTGCAGATTCTTGATCTGGCGGGAATTCCTTTTATGGCTGCGGACCGAACCGGAGAAGACCCCATTGTCATCGGCGGCGGTCCCTGCGTTTATAATCCCGAACCCATTGCCGAATTTTTTGATATTTTTTATATTGGCGAAGGAGAAACCAGATACCGGGAATTATTAGACTGTTACAAAACCAATCAGCAGGCCGGTGGCAGCCGGGAAGAATTCCTGCTGGCAGCCGCCAAAATACCGGGGATGTATGTGCCTCGTTATTATCAGGTTACCTATCATGAAGACGGGACCATTCAGGCCATGATTCCCACCCATCAGGATGTGCCGGCTAAAGTAAGGAAAGAAATGGTGGCGGATGTATCCCATACTTATTATCCATTGAAACCGGTGGTGCCGTTTATTAAGGTAACCCAGGACCGGGTGGTGCTGGAGATTCAACGCGGATGCATTAGAGGATGCCGCTTCTGCCAGGCCGGACAGCTTTACCGGCCGGTCCGGGAACGGGATGTGGAGGTATTGAAAGGGTACGCCTTGCAGATGCTTAACAATACCGGACACGAAGAGATTTCTTTGAGTTCCTTAAGCTCCAGCGATTATTCCGGGCTGCCGGAATTAATTGACTTTTTGATTACCGAATGTAAACATAAAAACACCAATATATCCCTGCCTTCCCTGCGGATCGATTCCTTTTCCCTGGATGTTATGAGTAAAGTACAGGATGTCAAAAAGAGCAGCCTGACCTTTGCCCCCGAAGCCGGCAGTCAACGGCTCCGGAATGTCATTAATAAAGGGTTGACAGAGGAAATGATTCTGGAAGGTGCCGCCAAAGCTTTTGCCGGCGGCTGGAACCGGGTCAAGCTATACTTTATGCTGGGCCTTCCCACAGAGACCGAGGAAGATATCCAAGGCATCGGAGAATTGGCCAATCGCATCGCCGCGGTTTATTATGAAACAGTACCCAAAGAACAGCGGAACGGTAAGGTGCAGATTGTGGCAAGCACATCCTTCTTCATTCCCAAACCCTTTACCCCTTTTCAATGGGCTCCCCAGGCCACTAAGGAGGAGTTTTTGGACAAGGCTTACCTCACCAGAAAATCTATTTCGGAGCAGTTAAATCAAAAAAGTATTAAATACAATTGGCATGAAACCGACGCCAGTGTGCTGGAGTGTGTATTGGCCAGAGGTGACCGGCGTTTGACCGAAAGTATTCTGGAAATTTATAAACGCGGCTGTATCTATGATGCCTGGAGTGAATATTATAAAAACGAAGTCTGGATGGAGGTATTTGCCGAAAAAGGCGTAGACCTTTCCTTTTATACCACCAGAGAACGGGGAGATGAAGAAGTTTTCCCCTGGGACTTTATCGATTGCGGTGTCACCAAAGAATTTTTATTGCGGGAGTGGCATAAAGCCAAAGCCGAAACGGTTACCCCCAATTGCCGGATCCAGTGTCAAGGCTGTGGTGCGGCCCGGTTTGGTACCGGCGTATGCATGAATAATGCCCCCAAGGAGGATGGTCTATGAAAGTAAGGATTAAATTCTCCAAAACTGGAGTAATGAAATTTATCGGCCACCTGGATATGATGCGCTATTTTCAAAAAGCCATTCGCCGGGCCGGTATTGATATTGCCTATTCCGGCGGCTTCAGCCCTCATCAGATTATGTCTTTTGCAGCCCCCCTGGGCGTGGGACTGACCAGCATGGGAGAGTATTTTGATATCGAACTGCGAACCTTTACTTCGGCAGAAGATATTAAAGAGCGTTTGGAAAATGCCATGGTAGAAGGTATCTCCATATTAGAAGTAACGGAGCTTTCGGAAACTGCCGGCAATGCCATGGCCAGTGTGGCGGCAGCATCTTATATAATAAACTTCGCGGAAGGAGTCGAATTACCGAACGACTGGGTCAGTCAGTTGATAACCTTTTATTTGCAGCCCACCATTCCTTATATCAAGCAAACCAAAAAGGTCACCAGGGAATTGGATCTGAAACCATTGATCTATGACTTGCAGATTCGGGGAGATTCGGTTTATCTGATGGTAAATGCCAGCAGCTCCGGCAATATTAAGCCAAGCTTTGTGCTGGAAGCTTTTTTTGACAGTATCGGTTTTACCCTGCCGGAATTTGCCCTTCATATTTCCCGGGAAGAAACTTACGGCAACAGGGGAACGGAAGAGAACCCCATTTTTGTTCCGCTGTCAAAATTGAACTAGTCAAGTTGGTATTTATCATGAAAGTAATTGTTGTTAAAAGAGAAGAAAAAATACTGGTTTTGTTCATCCATAATAACAAACTGCAGTCCTTGCAGGTAACCGAATCAGAAAGTCTGCTGGGCAATATTTATCTGGGCAAGGTGCAGAAAATACTTCCTGGATTAAAGGCGGCTTTTGTTGATATCTCCAACGGCTGTTCCTGTTTTTTGCAAAAAGCGGATTTTTCTCATTTAAAAGGCAATGATGAGATTCCCGTTCAGATTATTGCCGAAGCCAGTAAAACCAAACAGCCAACCGCCAGTTGTGAGCTGACCCTTCAGGGACAATATTGTGTGGTGGCTTATGGAAAACCGGGCTTATCCTTTTCCAGCAAGCTTCCGGTGATCAAGAAAAAAAGACTGAAGGCCGAATTAGATGATATGGCCGATCTTTGGACCAGGTACCATGTAGTCATCCGTACCAATGCCGGGGAACTTGCCGAAATCACTCCTTTACGGGAGGAAATCCATTGTCTGACAAAAGAGTTGACCGATCTTTTGGAAAATGCTGTCCATCGTACCTGTTTCAGTCTTTTGCGAAAAGAAACGGAAGGCTATGTCAAGGCGGTTCGTGATATCCGGGAATGCGATTATGATGAAATCGTCACCGACCTTCCTGAAGTACATGATACTCTGAAAGCCCTTTACGGCGAAAAGGTCCGTTTCTATCAGGATGAAATGCTTTCCTTAAGCAAGCTTTACAGCGTGGAAACCCATTTGCAAAACGGACTGGTCAAAAAAGTGTGGCTGGATCTTGGTGGTTTTCTGGTCATCGAACCTACCGAAGCACTGACAGTAATCGATGTGAATACCGGAAAGTATGATAATAAAAAAATTCATTCTTTTCTTCCTATTAATAAGCAGGCGGCGGAAGAGATTGCCCGCCAGATGCGGATCCGTAATCTTTCCGGAATTATTATCGTAGATTTTATCAATATGGATTCGCCGGCAGAACAGGATGAATTGATGGCTTATCTGCGGGAATTGGTAAAGAAAGATTCGGTAAAAACTACGGTCATTGATATGACTCCCCTTGGTCTGGTGGAAATTACCCGGAAAAAAGAAAGTAAAATGCTTTTTGAACGGATTTCCAAGTAATTTATGCTTGACACATGGAAATTCAGGTGTTATTCTTTATGAGTATGCCGCATAACGAGGTAGAAGTGTGCCCATTAACCGGACACCACCGCAGTTAGCGAGTAAAACCGATGCAGATCGGTTAGGATAGGAGGTACCATATATGTACGCAATTATTGCAACAGGTGGAAAGCAGTACAAAGTTTCCGAAGGTGATGTGATCAAAGTTGAAAAGCTTGATGTAGAACCCGGGAATTCTGTAACCTTTGATCAGGTTATCGCAATCAGCGATAAAGAGCTGAAGGTAGCTGGTGATGTGGCCAGTGCAACTGTAACCGGAACGGTTATGGAGCAGGGCAGATATCGTAAAGTGATTGTATATAAATACAAGAGAAAAACCGGTTATCACAAGAAAAATGGTCATAGACAAGCATACACTCAGGTAAAGATCGATAAGATTAACGGCTAATTATGACAAGAATTATTATAAGAAAGACCACAAACGGTGAATACGCAGGTTTCAACTGTCAAGGACATGCCGAATTTGCCCGCAAGGGAAAAGATATTGTCTGTGCCGCCCTTTCTATTTTGACCATCAATACCATTAACTCATTAGAGAAATTAACCCATGAGAAGATGGAGGTGGAAGAAGATGAAAAGGCCGGAATCATATCCTGCAGTTTTAAAGGCAGTATTTCAGATGAAAGCAAGCTTTTAGTGGATTCCTATGTGTTAGGATGCCAAGGGGTTTTTCAAAGTTACGGTAACAAGTATGTAGAATTAGAATTTAAGGAGGTGTAATACCATGTTGAATATGAACCTTCAATTTTTTGCTCATAAAAAGGGTGTTGGTTCTACCAAGAACGGTAGAGATTCCGAATCCAAAAGATTGGGAGCAAAAAGAGCTGACGGACAATTCGTAAATGCAGGTAATATTTTATACAGACAGCGTGGAACCAAGATTCATCCCGGCATCAATGTAGGCCGCGGTAATGATGATACTTTGTTTGCACTGGTTGACGGTGTTCTCAGATTTGAGAGAAAAGGAAGAGACAAAAAACAAGCTTCCGTATATCCTGTAGAGAAATAATGCGAATGAATCGGGCTTCAAACT
>JAVBUF010000076.1:0-16922 GCA_031555615.1 Lachnospiraceae bacterium
CGGTAAGGGTGAAGTGGTGAGAGCCGGAAAGGATGTCACCATCGTGGCCACCGGAATCTGTGTAGGTTCTGCTTTGGAGGCAGCAGAGATGTTAGCCCAGGAGGGAATAGAGGCAGAGGTTATCAATATCTGTACTATTAAGCCTTTAGATGAGGAGCTGATCAAGGCCAGTGCCCGGAAGACCGGCAAGGTCGTAACAGCAGAGGAGCATTCCATCATCGGCGGTCTTGGCAGCGCAGTGTGTGATGCCTTAAGCGAGGGCGCTATCGCCCCGGTATACAAGATCGGCATCCGGGATGTCTTCGGAGAATCGGGAAGTGCCCAGGCATTAGTGGAAAAATACAAGCTGGACGGCAAGGGTGTATACGAACAGGTAAAAGCCTTTTTATAATATGGAAAGTGGGAGAACGGAAGATGTTAAAGCTATCACCCTCTATTTTGGCAGCAGATTTTACCATTTTAGGGCAGCAAATCAAAGAAGCTGATGAAGCAGGTGTACCATATATACATGTTGATGTTATGGATGGGGCTTTTGTCCCCTCCATTTCATTTGGGATGCCGGTGATTTCTTCAATCCGTAAGGCTACGGATAAGATTTTTGATGTACATTTGATGATCATGGAGCCGGAACGGTATGTGAAGGAATTCAAAGAATGCGGAGCCGATATTATCACTTTTCATCTGGAAGCAGTCACAGATCCCCAGGCATTGATTGCTGAAATTCATGGAATGGGTATTAAAGCCGGAATTTCCATTAAACCGGAAACTCCCGTAGAGGCAGTGTTTGATTATTTGGAGCAAGCGGACATGGTGCTGGTTATGAGCGTCCATCCCGGCTTCGGCGGACAGGAATTTATGCCCGAAGCGTTAACGCGAATCCGGCAGATCAGAAATTACATTGAAGATAAAGGCCTGGAAACGGATATTCAAGTGGATGGCGGCCTGTATCGGGACAACATCAGGGACATAATCGAAGCAGGAGCTAATGTACTGGTGGCGGGGTCGGCCATTTTTTCTGGTAATATTACCGAAAATATAAAAAGCATTCAAAAAATTTTTGCTGAATATGAGAACATCTGATATAATTGAATACGGTACAAAAGGAAAGTCAGGCAAAGGAGGTTTTGTTTGGCTTTTTGGTTTATGGGGGTGGAAGGTGGCTGCGCGGGAGGTTGTGAGCCCAGTCTGGCGGGGTTCGGCAGGGACTTGACGCAATGGGTTCTGCTCATGTTTCAATTTGTTTGATTTCTAAGCGTCGGAAGGAATTGTTAAGGACAATCCCAAACCAGCAAAACTACTCGCTTTGCTCGTAAACAATTGCTGGTTTGGGATTAACACAATTCATTCCGGCGCTAAGAAATCAATACAAATTTCAAAAATCGCAGAACCCATTGCGTCAAGTCCTTGCGGAAGGCTGCGAGACTGGGCAGCAAGGTTTTCTGTGAAGCCTGAGAGAATAGACAGGAGGTAAAGCGAAGGTGTATGACGTGATTATTGTTGGCGGTGGGGTGGTTGGATGTTGTATAGCCAGGGAATTGTCTAGAAAAGAACTGCGGATTGGGGTTTTGGAGAAGGCTTCGGATATTGGGGAGGGGGCGTCGAAGGCGAATAGTGGGATTGTGCATGGGGGGCATGATGCGGTTCCGGGGACGTTGAAGGCTTTGCTGAATGTCAGGGGGAACAGGAGGATGAAGGAGTTGGCGGCGGAGCTGGATTTTCCTTATGAGAATAATGGGTCGTTGGTGTTGTGCTTTGATGAGAAGGATAAGACAGGTTTGGAAGAGTTGTTGGAAAGGGGAATGGAGAATGGTGTCGAGGGTTTGCAGATTCTGACTGGGGACGAGGTGCGGAAGCTGGAGCCGGAGGTCAGTGAGGGGGTGGCATATGCTTTGTATGCACCTACAGGGGGAATTGTATGTCCTTTTGGATTGACTGTGGCCATGGCTGAAAATGCGGCTGTTAATGGGGTGGAATTTTACAGGGATATGGAAGTTACAGGTTTGGAAAAAGAAGATGGTTTTTATCGGGTTGTTTGTAAACAAAATTTTTTTGAGAGCAGGATTGTGATTAATGCCGCAGGGGTGTATGCGGATGAGATTCATAATATGGTCAGTACGGAAATGTTGGAGATCATTCCCCGTAAGGGTGAATATCTGTTGTTTGATAAAAATGTGGGAAAGATGATTTCCCATACGTTGTTTCAATTGCCGACGGTGTATGGAAAAGGTGTTTTGATTACCCCTACGGTACATGGCAATCTGTTGATGGGACCCACGGCGGAGGATATTCCTGATAAAGAGGGGATCAATACCACGGAAACGGGGATGAAGGTGGTTCTGGAAAAAGCCGGGAAGAGTATCCGGAAGGTTCCGGCCAGGGAGGTGATCACTTCCTTTGCCGGTTTACGGGCCAACAGCGGCAAGGGTGATTTTATTATCAGGGAAGCGGCAGATGCTCCCGGTTTTATCGATGTGGCCGGGATTGATTCGCCGGGACTCACCAGTGCTCCGGCAATCGGTGAATATGTGGCCGGGCTGGTTGGGAAAATCCTGCCGGCAGAGCTTAAAAAAGACTTTAGGGGCAGTCGGAAAGGGATACAACCAGGGAAGGGAGAGGTGATCTGCCGATGTGAAATGGTTACGGAGGAGGAGATTATTGAAGCCATCCGCCGGGTTCCAGGGGCAGTCAGCCTGGATGGTGTGAAACGGCGGGCAAGAGCCGGTATGGGCAGATGTCAGTCGGGATTCTGCTCCCCCAGGGTAGTGGAGATCCTGGCCAAAGAGTTGGGAAAAGAAAAATCGGAAATTACCAAAGCGGGAAGTGGTTCGGAAATCCTCACAGGCACTGTCTATGACGGTCAGGAGGGAGAGGCATGAAGGTTGATCTGGTGATTGTTGGCGGCGGACCGGCGGGTCTGGCGGCAGCAGCAGCGGCTTATGATGATGGTATCAAGGATATTCTGATCCTGGAACGTGATAAAGAATTGGGTGGGATTTTGAACCAGTGCATTCATAATGGTTTTGGCCTCCATACCTTTAAAGAGGAGTTAACCGGACCGGAATATGCCTTGCGCTATATCGGGATGGTGAAGGAAAGAAAGATTCCCTATTTGCTCCATACCATGGCGGTGAATGTGGAAGGCGGTGAAACTCCCAGGGTAACCGCTGTTAATAGTGACAAAGGCATATTTGAGATTCAGGCCGGGGCAGTGGTTCTGGCTATGGGCTGCAGAGAACGGGCAAGGGGAGCGCTGAACATTCCCGGTTACCGTCCGGCCGGAATTTTTTCCGCCGGTTGTGCCCAGCGTTATGTAAATATGGAAGGCTTGATGCCCGGCCGGCAGGTGGTAGTGCTGGGGTCGGGAGATATCGGGCTGATTATGGCCCGCCGGATGAAGCTGCAGGGTGCGGATGTGAAAATGGTAGTGGAGATCATGCCTTATTCCGGTGGATTAAAAAGAAATATTGTGCAATGCCTGGAGGATTTTGATATTCCCTTGAAACTGAGCCATACGGTAATCGATATCCATGGCAAAGACCGGGTTCAGGGAGTGGTGGTGGCCCAGGTGGACGAAACAGGGAAGCCGGTGGCCGGGACGGAAGAATATGTAGCCTGTGATACCTTATTGCTTTCCTGCGGTTTGATCCCGGAAAATGAGCTTTCCAAAGAAGCCGGAGCAAAAATGGATGAAGTGACTCAGGGACCGGTAGTCAATGCAAAACTGGAAACCACCGTAAGAGGGGTTTTTGCCTGCGGCAATGTCCTTCATGTTCATGATTTGGTGGATAATGTCTCCAAGGAGGCCCTGGCAGCAGGAAAAGCCGCCGCGGAATTTATTTTGCAGGGAAGAACGGACTGGGGAGAGGCAGTACGGCCCAAGATTCCTCCCAAGAGCAAATTTACCCCGCCGAAAGAGCGGGATATGAGCAACCAGTTAATTTGCATCGGCTGTCCGGCGGGTTGTCTTATCACGGTTAACAAAGAGGCGGACGAAAGCCTCACAGTTACCGGTAATTCCTGTCAGGTGGGTGAGGAATATGCCCGTAAGGAAATCACTGCGCCCACCCGTATTGTTACCTCATTGGTTCAGGTTACCGGTGGCACGGGAACGGTAGTTGCGGCCAAGACCGCTAACCATATTCCCAAGGGTAAAATCAGGGCATGTATGGAAGCAATCAGTAAAACAGTTGTTTTTGCACCGGTCAAAGCCGGGGATGTTCTGATCGCCGATGTGGCCGGAACGGGAGTGGATATCGTGGCAACAGCCAATATGGAAGCCAGATAAATGTGTGAAGATTCTTCCATTTTTAGAAAGGAATAAGGTATCAGCATGAGGGAAAAATATGTAATGGCATTGGATCAGGGAACTACCAGTTCCAGGTGTATCCTTTTTGATAAAAAGGGCAATATCGTCAGTATGGCACAAAAAGAGTTTACCCAGATTTATCCCCAGCCCGGCTGGGTGGAACATGATCCGGTTGAAATCTGGTCTTCCCAGTTGGCAGTGGCCACCGAAGCCATGGCCAAGGCCAGTGTAAAAGCAGAAAACATCAGTGCCATCGGGATTACCAATCAGCGGGAAACCACCATTGTATGGGATAAAAATACCGGTGAGCCGGTTTATAATGCCATCGTCTGGCAATGCCGCCGGACTGCGGACAAAATTGAAGAGCTCACTGCTGCGGGTTTCAGTGACTGGATCACCGAACATACAGGATTGATACCCGATGCTTATTTCAGCGGTACCAAGCTGGCATGGATCCTGGATCATGTGGAAGGAGCCAGAAAAAGAGCCCAGGCCGGTGAGCTGTTGTTTGGAACGGTGGATTCCTGGCTGGTGTGGAAACTGACGGCAGGAAAGGCTCATGTCACTGATTATACCAATGCTTCCCGAACCATGATTTACGATATTCATCAACTCTGTTGGGAAGAAAAGCTGCTGCAGGTGTTGAATATTCCGGAATGTATGCTGCCGGAGGTAAAGCCTTCGGGTTTCCTTTACGGACATACGGATATTTCCGTTTTGGGCGGGGAGATTCCCATCGCCGGAATTGCCGGAGATCAGCAGGCCGCCTTATTCGGCCAGTGTTGTTTTGAAAAAGGACAGGTAAAAAACACCTATGGACCCGGGTGCTTTTTGCTGATGAATACCGGCAGGGAAGCAGTAGCCTCCGGGCATGGCCTGCTGACCACCATTGCCGCCAGTACCGGAGCGGTGGAATATGCCCTGGAAGGCAGTGTGTTTGTGGCCGGTGCCGCCATTCAATGGCTGCGGGACGGCATGCGGATGATTCAAAGTGCACCTCAGACCAGAGACTATGCCGAAAGAGTTGAAGATACCGGCGGGGTCTATATGGTCCCTGCTTTTGCCGGCATGGGTGCTCCCTACTGGAATCCCTATGCCAGAGGAACCATCGTGGGCATTACCAGAGGCTGTACCAAGGAACATTTTATCCGGGCGGCATTAGAATCCATTGCTTATCAGACGGTAGAGGTTCTCCATGCCATGGAGGAGGATGTAGGGGTAGTGCTGGGTGAATTAAAAGTAGACGGCGGTGCCAGTGCCAATGATTTCCTGCTGCAGTTCCAGGCGGATATTCTGAATACAAAAGTTGACCGCCCGGAATGTATCGAGACAACAGCCCTGGGGGCAGCTTACTTGGCCGGACTGACTGTGGGATTCTGGAAAGACCGGGAAGAAATCCGGGCTAACTGGCAATTGGACCGGGAATTTATACCCGAAATGGATGCAGGATATCGGAGCAAGCTGTTAAAGGGTTGGAAAAAGGCAGTAAAATGTGCATTGTTATGGGCGGAGGAATAGATGGAAAGAAAAGAATTTTTAGCAGGCAGTATTATATGTCGGGAAGGGCAGCCGGTCCAGGGATTGCTGCTTATTTTGGAAGGAACAGTTAAAGGGGAGTGTCCGGGAGGCGACATCAGGCTGAAAAAAGGTGATGTATTGGGATTAAGCGAAGTGCATTCCAATGTTTACTATATGACTTATACCGCCGAAGAAAAAGTAACCGTTGCCGTATATGCTTATCAGGCAGGTGAGCTGATGACGCTGCTAAGGAGCCAGCTGGATACGGTGCGCTATTTTACCACGTCTGTTTTTCGTCAATTTCAGGAAATTTTTAATCAGTACAAGCAAAAAAAGGCCGACAGCATTTATTTGTATCGATATTTTTTGCGCAATTATAAACGATATGAAGAAATGTGTGAAAAGTACCGTGTATCCCCCCGAACCCTGCCCGGCCAGGAAGAAATTCAGCCTCTGACCATCGAGGAGGATATCGAACCATGGCTTGGTGTTTACTATAAGGGAATCTACGATTTGATCAGCACCACTGCTGAACCGAACCGGCTGGGAGCGGAGTTTTACTGTGGTCTGATGCTGAAAATCAGCCAAAGCATTCATACTATAGTGTCTATTAACAGGACGCTGATGGAGTACCGGAATCAGCTGTTGGAGCTGTTTATGAATGAAAAGGAACTGGATTTATTTGATCTGTTCGTTGGGGCATATTTCCGTATTTATTATCTTACTGAACAGGATAAGCCCGACCCGGCATTTATTGATGAGACCATAAATCTGTTAAAGGGATATGGCTATGCCGAGCTGGAGTTTTTTAAACAGCGGGTAGCGGATTATAAAAATAAATTCCAGACAGTTGACAAGGAGAAACCGGCTCAGGAGCAAAAGGAATTCCTGATGCAGAAAAAAGCGGCAGCAGTGAACGATTCCCTCAGTGTGATCCTGGAATATTCCGGCTGTCCCAAGGAGGTAGCCGAAGAGTTCCGCAGCGAAATCAGTGCTTATAAGCAGGTGATCAATAAAAACGGAAGCGACGAAGCGGACCGCCGCCAGCGGATGACACTGACCAGATTGTTTTATCAGATCTACACCGCGGCATTTCAGATCAGCCTGCAGGACGAACATGTTCCGCCCATTGTCCGGATGTTTTTTCAATTCGGATATGTGGACGAAGAGCTGGCAGGGGTAGAAAATGCTTCTTATCTCATAGACATAGTGGATCACCTTCCTTCCGATCCGGAAAATCGGGTATATACCATTTATGAGTGGATGAAGGCAATCTATGACGGCAAAAAAGAACCCAGCCGCAATGAGTTTGATAACGATTACAATGATTATGTCCATGAACTGAAACGCGGGAATAAGATTACAGCGGCTGAAGAAGCCGCCATGCTGTCTGACCGGGCACAGAAGGTCATGTTTGAACTGGAAAATGTTTTTCCGGTTTTAAATAAAATTACTTACGGAAGGATTACCACCTTCTGCCCCATTTTTTCGGAACATAATATCTTAAAATCACTGGAAAAAATGTTGGTTTCGGCAGATATGGTGAACCAGGTATTTAATCAGATCCGGGAGCGAGATTTTGGTGCCTTTTACCGGGAGACGGTTTATTCCCAGCCGGACAAAGGAATTGCCAAGGAATATATCAGTACTGAAATATTGCCGGATGTGATTTTGATGCCCAATATCGGCAACCGGGGAATCATGTGGCAGGAAATCGAAGGCAAACGGCGTACCACTCCGGCCCGATTTATGTGCTCCCTGTTCCAGATGGAGGAACTGGCGGTCATTTTAACCCGTCTGACCGGTGAATTTCGTTGGGAAATGTGCAAGCGGATCCAGGGTGTCCGCTGGAATGATGTGACGGAACGGTCACTGACCAGTGAATATTCCGATTATATTCAGTCTTATAAGAGAAATATCGATCTATCCAGCGATATGAAGGAAAAAATCAAATCCGATTTGTCAAAGAATAAAAACAATACCAAAGAAATGTTTGTTTTTGATTACTTGATTTGGATTATGTATGAAAGTAACGGTTCTCCCCGGATGAATAAGGTGGCCAGAAATATATTTTTTACCTATTGTCCCTTTGCCCGGCCGATTCGTGAAAAAGTCCGAACCAATCCTCTCTATACGGAGATTATGGAGCGGTATGAAATCCGCTTAAAGCAAAAACTCCGTCATTATGATAATTTGTATGCAAAGCTGCGCAGCAGCGGATTACCGATTCCGGAGGAAATAGAAAAAACCAGAAGCTTTTTGGAATCATAAGGAAGGAAACGTGGAATGCTTAAGAAATATACCGATCTTCGACGTTTGACAGATAATCCTTTTTTAAATCTTTATGAGATGGATGCTCTGACCAATAGCGGGAAGCCTTTTCACTATTACTTTGCTTCCAGAAATAAAGAGGAAGATTTAAAACTTTACACCCAATCGATGGAATCCAATGGAATCGTCATTTATCCCCTTTATGCTGACCGGCCGGAGACTATTGTGCTGATCAGGCAGTATCGATATCCTTTGGATGCATGGCTGTACGAGCTGCCGGCAGGACTGGTGGATGCCGGAGAAACGCCGGACCAGGCGGCGGTGCGGGAGATGAAAGAAGAGACCGGTCTGGAATTTTCCGTCTATGAAGGCGGGGATAAAGCGTTCCGGCGGCCTTTTTTCCTGGGGGCTGGAATTACCGATGAAACCAGCACTACGGTATTCGGTTATGCCAGGGGTGAAATCAGCAGCCAGGGGCAGGAGGATACGGAAAGCATTCAAGTGATCCTGGCTGATAAAGAAGAGGCAAGACGCATTTTGGCCACGGAGCGGGTATCCCTCCGTGCTTCGCTGCTGTTAATGAATTTCATGAATGCGGATGGAAAAGCCCCCTTTGCATTTTTAGGGTAGCATTGACAAAAAATAGTTGATATAATAGGGTTTAGTTGGAAACAGAAAGATTGGAGTGATTATGTTATGAATAAAGGAAAATATTATATTACCACGGCCATTGCCTATACTTCAGGCAAGCCTCATATAGGAAACAGCTATGAAATCGTTTTGGGAGACAGCATCGCCAGATATAAGCGAAAAGACGGCTACGATGTGTTTTTTCAGACCGGAACCGATGAGCATGGTCAGAAGATTGAGTTAAAAGCCCAGGAAGCCGGCATCACCCCTCAGGAATTTGTGGATGATGTGGCCGGTACTATTAAAGGACTCTGGGATTTGATGGACACCTCTTATGACAAGTTCATCAGAACCACCGACAAGGATCATGAAAAGCAGATCCAGAAGATTTTTCGCAAGCTGTATGACCAGGGTGATATTTATAAAGGAGCTTATGAAGGCTTGTATTGTACCCCTTGTGAGTCTTTCTGGACGGAGTCCCAGCTAAAAGAGGGCAAGTGCCCGGACTGCGGAAGAGATGTGAAACCGGCAAAGGAAGAAGCTTATTTCTTTAAAATGAGCAAATATGCCGACCGCCTCATCGAACATATCAATACCCACCCGGAGTTTATCCAGCCGGTCTCCCGTAAAAATGAAATGATGAATAATTTCCTGCTGCCGGGGCTGCAGGATTTATGTGTGTCCAGAACCTCCTTTACCTGGGGAATTCCGGTGGATTTTGATCCCCGCCATGTGGTCTATGTGTGGCTGGATGCTTTAAGCAATTATATTACCGGTATCGGTTATGACTGTGACGGCAGCAGTGCCGAACAATATCAGAAATTATGGCCGGCGGATCTGCACCTGATCGGCAAGGATATTGTCCGTTTCCATACCATTTACTGGCCGATTTTTTTGATGGCTCTGGGGGAACCGCTGCCGAAACAGATTTTCGGTCATCCCTGGCTGCTGCAGGGCGACGGCAAGATGAGCAAATCCAAGGGCAATGTGATTTATGCCGATGATCTGGCGGAGTTTTTCGGAGTGGATGCAGTCCGCTATTTTGTGCTTCATGAAATGCCTTTTGAAAATGATGGAACCATTTCCTGGGATCTGCTGGTGGAGCGGATCAACTCCGACCTGGCCAATACCCTGGGGAATCTGGTTAACCGGACCATTTCCATGAGCAATAAATATTTTGAGGGTGTGGTTGCCGATACGGGTGCGGCGGAAGCCGTGGATACCGATTTAAAAGCAACCATAAGCGGAACCTATGCCAGAGTAAGCGATAAAATGGACGGGTTACGGGTAGCCGATGCCCTGACGGAGATATTTGTGCTGTTTAAACGTTGTAATAAGTATATTGATGAGACAGAACCCTGGGTACTGGCCAAGGATGATGCCAAGAAGGATCGTCTGGCAACAGTGCTTTATAATCTGGTGGAAGGTATTATCATCGGTGCTTCCCTGCTGGAACCTTTTATGCCCAAAACGGCTGAAAAGATTGCCGGTCAGTTGAATGCTTCCTTAAGAGGTTTTGAGGCCCTGTCCGATTTCGGTCTGTATGAAAGCGGAAATAAAGTGACCAGTCAGCCGGAGATTCTTTTTGCCCGGCTGGATGCTAAGGAAGTAATTGAAAAGGCTGAAGCGATGTTTGCCTCCAGAACTGCGGAAAATGCTCCGTCAGAAGCAAAACCGGAAGCACCGGTCATTGATATCGAAGGAAAAGCAGAGATTGCCTACGATGATTTTGCCAAACTGCAGTTTCAGGTAGGGGAGATCATTGCCTGTGAGGAGGTTCCCAAATCCAAGAAGCTGCTTTGCTCCCAGGTGCGGATCGGCAGCCAGGTAAAACAGATTGTATCGGGAATCAAGCAGCATTATACTGCCGAAGAGATGGTGGGGAAAAAAGTAATGGTGCTGGTCAACCTGAAACCAGCCACTCTGGCCGGAGTGGTTTCGGAAGGGATGCTGCTTTGTGCGGAGGATGCGGAAGGCAAGCTGGCTCTTTTAACGCCGGAAAAAGACATGCCGGCAGGTGCCGAAATTTGTTAATGTTCCAAACGGAAGAAAGCGGAGGTGCGGTGAATGGTTACGAAACAAGAATTATACTATGATTCCCGGGACAATGTCAGCAAGGTACATGCCGTCAAGTGGATACCTGAGAAAGAGGTGCAGGCCGTCCTGATTTTGGTGCATGGAATGGCGGAGTATATTGAACGGTATGATGAGTTTGCCGCATACATGGCTGAACGGGGTATTTTAGTGGCCGGAAACAGTCATCTGGGGCATGGTAAGTCCATCGGTGATACCGGGAAACCGGGATATTTTTGTAAGCAGGATGCCGCAACCGTTTTGGTCAGAGATGTACATAGATTAAAGAAAATGGTGCAGCAGGATTATCCCGGCGTTCCCTATTTTATTATGGGGCACAGCATGGGTTCTTTTGTGGTTCGCAATTACTTGTGCCGGTATGGAACCGGAGTGGATGGTGCCATTATCGTCGGAACCGGAATGCCGCCTAAAGCGCTGGTAGGCTTTTCCAAAGGCCTGGCCAGGCTGCAGGGATTCTTTCTGGGCGGGCAGCATCCAGGGAAAATGCTGAATAAACTTGCGTTCGGCGGCTATAATAAAAAGATTGACAATCCCAGGACTTCCCATGACTGGTTAAGTGTTAATGAAGAAAATGTAGAGGCTTACAAAGCCGATCCTTTATGTGGTTTTTTGTTTACAGTAAATGGTTTTCAGACATTATTTGAATTGATTTATCGTCTTCATAAGCCCGAAAACCTGAAGAGGATGCCGAATGATCTGCCGATTCTTTTTGTTGCCGGCGGCGCGGACCCGGTGGGTGAATATGGGGAAGGCGTAAAGCGGGCGGCACAAAGCTTTAAAAATGTGGGTATGCAGGATGTAACCTTATCTATTCATGAAAAAGCCCGTCATGAAATATTAAATGAAAAAGAGCGAATGGAAGTTTTTGCGGAGATTTTTCGGTGGATAGAAGAAAAAGAGGATTAAAAGGATGAAAAAAACGCTCATAGTGTCGGCGGCTGTTATTACTTTTACATTTGGCGGGATAACTGCTTCGGCGGCGGAAGGCCAGGACATAACCGGCCTGATGGAGGAGTATCAGGAAAAGATCAAGGATATGATCAGTGATATGGATGAAAGTGACATTAACGAAGCTTTTTCCTTTTTGAAAGAAAAGGCGGCGGAAGGCGGGTCACTGACCGAAGCGGATATGCAGCAGGCCATCGAAGAAGGAAAAGAAAAACTCGGTGTTGAGATTGACGATCAGTACATTGAAGAGATGCTGGGACTGGTAAATTCCCTGGAAGAAATGGGATTTGACAGCCAGGAATTAATTGAAAAGGCAGAAAGCATGTATCAGGAATATGGTGCCGATTTTGTGGATCATTCACAGGAATTAGTGGTGGAAGCTGTGAAAGATTCTATCGGAACCATAATTAAGAATGCAATTATGGAATTTTTCAGGATGTTGGGTGAATCTGTCAAGAACTTTTTTACCAATTTATTTTAAAGACTGATTTTTTTGTCTAGTTTGAAATAAATATAAGAAAAAATGATACTTTAGTAATAGACTGAAGTGAAAAAATATAGTATAATATTAAAATATTGAGTGAATAGAAGTTTTGAGGGATTATTAATGAGTGAAATGCTTCCATATCAGATAAGATTTGCGGTGCGAGATGAGTGGGAGGAAGCGATGGCTTTAGCCTGGAAAACATTTTTGGTTTTTGAAGCACCGGATTATACCCCTATTGGGGTTAGAAGTTTTGAAGATTTTATTACCGATTCTACATTAAAACGGATGTTTGAGATGGGTGCATATCAAATGTTTGTGGCAGTGCATGAGAAAAAACTGATTGGCATAATTTCTTTACGTGACAGAACCCACATTTCGCTTTTATTTGTCGATGAAAGATACCATCGCCAAGGAGTAGGAAGGGCTTTGGTTGAGCATTTATGTGATTATCTTTTGAACGAAGAAGGCGAAAACAGGGTAACGGTCAATGCATCTCCTTATGGTTTGGGATTTTATCATAAAATCGGGTTTTGTGATTTGGGCCCCGAGGCCTGTGCGGATGGAATCCGATATACACCTATGGAAATAAGATTCTAAGGGAGGTCATGATGCAATACATTCATAGTAAAGATATATTTATGCTGATGCGCGATACGCTGAAATTATTTGACCGGCGCTTAATGGATCATGGCTCCAAGGTCGCTTATTATGTATATAAGATGCTGCAGTACAAAGGCGGTTATGAAGAGTACGAGCTGGCGGATATTGTTTTTCTGGTCACCTTTCATGATATCGGTGCATATCGGACAGACAATATCGATGAAATGATCAAGTTTGAAACGAAGGCATATAAGCCGCATACCCTTTATGGGTACTTGTTTATGGAAAATCTGACATCAATGGGTGAGATGGCTAAGGTGATTTTATATCACCACATGGATTATGCCCAGTTGGAAAAAATATATTTTGAGTATCGGGACATTGCGTCTTACGTTAATCTTGCCGAGAGGATTGATATTTTCAAAGAGTCTCTTGGTGAGAAATTTAATATAGGGATTTTTGAAAAGCATCTGGGAACCAGGATTTCCAGAGAGGCCTATGAACTTTTCCGGAATGCCGATGCAAAATACGGTGTATTTGATAAAATCAACTCTAAAGAATATAAAAAAGAACTGGAAGGATTGACAGAATACTTTATTTTACCCAATGAAGATAAGGAAAAATTATCAGAGATTCTGATGTTTTTTCAGGCTCTGAAAAGCGATGAGGCAATTAGCAATGCCGTAACAACTCTTGCCTTAAGCGAGAAAATCGGCATGCTGATGGGGTTAAATGAAGAACAGTTAAGGATACTCCGCTATGCCGGATATGTACATGATATCGGGATGCTGGCGATTCCTAAGGAAATGGATGCAAGACAAGGCAAGTTAAGCAAAAAGGAAGCGGAAAAAATCAAGCAGCATGTGCTTTTGTCGGTACATTTGCTGCGGGACAGGATGAAAACGGAGATTACCTCCATTGTAGCAACACATCATGAACGTACGGATGGCAGTGGCTACCCCCAGAAATTGACTGAGAAACAGATGAATATGTCCCAGATGATTTTACAGTTTGCCGATGCCGTAAGCATTTTAATCAGTTCCAAAGCTGAAGCCCCAAAAGAAAAAATCATCGAGATTGTCAGAATACAAGCCGAAGAGGGAACATTCAGCAAGGCTGTTGTCAAAGTTTTTCTGGAGAATTACGACGAAATTGTGGATTATATCATAAACCGTTCCAAAGAGATAATGGATAATTATTCTAAAATAAGTATCCGATTTGAAAAAGAAATGCTAAGGAAAGAAGAATAATATGGGTAGAATATTTAACTTGGACAGTCCCGTTATGAGTTTTCTGGGAAAAGTTGCAGACCTGATGATTTTAAACATTATCGTATCCATTGCCTGTATTCCGATCATTACAGCGGGGGCATCGCTGACAGCCATGCATTATGTATTGCTGAAGATGGTGAGAAAAGAAGATGGGTACATATTCAGATCTTTTGTAAAATCATTTAAAGAGAATTTTAAGCAGGCCACCATATGTTGGCTGATAATTTTATTGTTTATTGTTATCTTTGTAGGAGATATGCTGATTATTAATCGATCGGGGATAGAGTTTGCGCAGTGGATGAAGATTGCGCTGATTGCAGTTGGGATCATTATATTGATGGCAATCATCTATATATTTCCCTTGTTGGCAAGATTTGAGAATACCATCAGAGGCACTCTCAAAAATGCGATGATCATGGCAATACTCAGTTTGCCTAAAACGATTGCCATGTTAGTGATTTGCTGCTTGCCTGTCCTATTGGTTTATGTGTCCACCAGCATGGTGCCCATCGCATTTTTGTTTGGGATATCAGGACCGGCCTATCTTTGCGCAATGCTATACAGTACAATATTTAAAAAGTTCGAACCGGAACAGGTAGAAACCGATAATGGGGATAATTGGTTTATTGAAGAAGAATCTGAGGAGATTGAAGAAACGCCGCCGGAAGAACAAAATAACTAGTGTGTAAAGAGAATCATTTTAATGATTGGGGAGAAAAAATGCAAGAAGAAAAAAGGAAAATTATAAGTCAGTGGATGTTTCCGACAATTGCGCTGATAGCTGTTATTGCCGGCATGCTGTTTAATTTTACCGCTAAGAGCAGTGAAATGGCTGAAACATCCGTGGAGAAAGATATGATCGTGATATCCGAGCGGTATGTCGCAGATCTATCCGCTGATTTGACGGTTATGGCCAGGACTGCGGCAGCGGTAAGCACAACGATGCCGCAAACAGGTGAAAAACTGGTACGGACATTGGAAGGGTTGTGTAATTACTCGCCGGCCTATATGGCAGTATATTGTGATTCCCGGGGGCAGGGCATCACTCATGTCGGTGACACAGTTGATTTATCTAAAGAAGCGTATTTTTCTCAGTTGCTGGCTTCCGGTGAGAATACATATATTTATGTGAATGATGACAATATTACCGGTCAAAACGCAGTTGTTCATGCAGTAAGCGTCAATGATCAGCAGGAACTGCTGTTAACATATTATCCCATCAGTAATTTGGGAAAGAGTATTCGAAAAGATGATTTTGATGCCGATATTTTTTATGCACTGATTGACAATGAAGGTAATATTCTAGCAAAAAATGAATATGAAAGCAATTTTTTAGAAGGGGATAATATTTACAAAGCGCTGGGGACTGCATATGAAGATGGTATCCGGAAGATGAGCGTGCGTTTGAAAAACGGAGTTTCCGGCAGTATGGAAGCGATTGTCGGCGGTGAGCAAAGAACGTTGGTATATTCCCCCTTCAGTATAAATCAGTGGACTGTAGTTGTGGGTGTGAATCAGTATTACGTAGACCGGCAGGAAGAAAAAGAATGGGATTTTACCAGAAGGACCTTATTCCAGTTGGTAGTTGTTGTATGTATCTTTTTGGTGCTGTTGGTATTGATCAATGTAATCAGCAAGATGCGAAACACAGAAAATACCAAGCATTTACAGGAAAAAGCCGATACCGATCTGCTGACAGGGTTGAATAATAAGCTGGCAACCGAGCGAAAGATCAAGGAATATATGGCAAGTCATCCAATGGAACAGTCTATGATGTTCGTTTTGGATATTGATAATTTCAAGAAAATTAATGATACCATGGGTCATGCTTTTGGGGATGAGGTGCTTCGTTCTCTGGGTCTGCAGATAACAGCGATGTTCCGAATTACGGATATTGTGGGAAGAACCGGTGGTGATGAGTTCATTATCTTCTTAAAGAGTATCAAAGAGGATGCACTTTTAAGAAAAGAAGCAGAGAAGGTTGCAAGATTTTTCCATGATTTCAAAACCGGTGAATATGTAAAATACTCTGCTACCGCCAGTATCGGTGTGGCGGTCTTCCCGAAAGATGGAAAGGACTTTGAAAGCTTGTATAAGGCTGCTGACCAGGCTCTTTACATGGCCAAGAAGCGAGGCAAAAATCAGCTTGCATTTTATCATGATGAGTTAGAAGCGGTGATCATCGACAAGTAAACTTAAAAACAGATGATTTGTACAAAGTGTATATGTTTTGTATGGTTTATTAGACAATTTGTTAATACAAAAGAAAAAACTGTAATAATATAAGCAACTTCTACAATGTACAGTAAAAATTTTGTGGAATAGTGGTATAGCATAATCTCTCTATTTCCGCTATACTGAACACAGATTAAAACGTGAAATAATTTTTAAGGAGGCTAATTAAATGGCAAGTTTAACATTAAAAAATATCTGCAAAGTATATCCCAACGGATTTGAAGCAGTAAAGGATTTCAATCTGGAAATTGCAGATCAGGAGTTTATCATCTTCGTAGGACCTTCAGGATGTGGTAAGTCTACTACCCTTCGTATGATTGCAGGTTTGGAAGACATCTCTTCAGGTGAATTGAAGATCGGGGACAGACTGGTTAACGATGTAGAACCTAAGGACAGAGATATCGCGATGGTATTCCAGAACTACGCATTGTATCCTCATATGTCAGTATATGACAATATGGCTTTTGGTTTGAAACTGAGAAAAGTTCCGAAGGATGAAATCGACAAAATGGTTAAAGAAGCAGCTAAGATTCTTGACTTAACTTCTCTTCTTGATCGTAAA